>JBBQTB010000008.1:0-148407 GCA_038213375.1 Bacteroidales bacterium
GTGAGCCCCTAATTTACCACAAGAAAAGTGTCCTTTTATTCCCGGAATCACTGTCCTTTTATTTCCGGAATGACTGTCCGCCCAAAAACGGAATGACTGTCCTTTTATTCCCGGAATCATTGTCCGCCAATTCCCGGAATGGCTGTCCTTTTATTTCCGGAATACGCAAGATATGACACTTAGGGTGCATTTTTCATCTATTACTGATTTTTTACGAGTAAATTCTAAGGCAGGAAGTAATAAAGATATTCAATTTGAATATGATGCTTTTTTAAGAATTAAGGCGACATCTGAGCAAGATCACCAAGCAAAAATTCAATCAGCATTATCAGCAAGAGAGAAATACAAATTGCTCAGTTCAAGTTGTAATACTATGGTTTTAAATGCAATATCCAGAGCGAAAGGAGTTGATTTTAGTAGCTTTGAAAAAATCCCTAAAATGACATTTATGGATTTATTTTTTGTTCATGATTTTTTAGATAATCAAGAGAATGTACCAAACCCTATAAATGGGAGTTTTGAGGTGGGCCCTATAGATTATACAGGTTGGTATGATGATAATGAAGGTTTTCATCCTGTAGAAAATTAAGTACTTATGAAATATTATTTGTTTATTTTAATTGCTTTCGAATTACAATCTTGTATGGATGAACTTGCATATACACTAGGTGATAGTATTGATATTACTGATTCTCAAAAGAGACATGCATTTGTTGAAGAGTATGTTCTATTAGCAAGACCAGATTCGTTACAAACAAAATATAATCTTTATTTTAAAGAAATATTTATTGAAAAATTATGGAGGTATGGGAGAACAGTAAAAAAAACGATTACAAAGGATACTAGGCTAAATTTTAAATACCAGTTAATATGCATTTACAAAGAAGAATACATGAGTAATTACTCTCGTGGAATACTTATAATAAATGATACTGTGGAAAATTCGCATACAAAAAATTTACAAGAAAGAACTTACGGTCATCTTTCGTCATCTGCATTTGACACTTCCTTTTTAAAAGATACCCTTCGATTTAATGTATACAATTTAAAGAAATTTATAAAAGCAGAAAAGATTGGAGAGTTGTGGTTTTATAAAAAGCATAAATGACAAATTTACGGTATAACCCCTCGCTCTGCTAAATGTTCGAAGCGAAAAGCGGCAATAGTATTGCCGCTTGGAACACCCCCGATTTTGTAAATCGGTATAAACACCAGGTAGTGTGCGTTTGCCTACTTTTCCTATTATATTGCCAAAAAAATCAACAATAGGATTAGTTCGGCCACAAGGCATACAATACCGAATATTGCAATGCCCTTTCCTTTTTTTCGGGACTCCGGATTATAATTGTAAACCTTTTGGCCATTTGGTAACGTTTTCTTATAAGAGTTGATATGTCGGCCCATCATAATTCCAATAATTCCCCCGAGAATACAAAAGAAATAAGCCGACTTTACATGTCGTGGAGTAATTAAGTCTGGTGTGGCAAGAAATTCCAGGCGGTTTTTCTTCCATTTTTCAATTTGCGACTTTTCAGGTTCTTTTCCACGCTGTATTAAAATTTCCTGAGCCCAATGAAGATCATTCATGCTCCATTCGTCTGGTTTTTGAAGTATGTCAATCAGTTCTTCATCGCTGAAATCAAATAAGTAATAATCGGGTTCAAGCTTGTCTATATTAACCTCTTCCAGTTCATTTAGAAGGTTTTGGGCGGTTTCTAAATTCTCGGGTTTAACTTTGATACAAATCTGATTAAGAAGGGTATTTCCTGCAAAAACGCTATCTTCCAATAGTTGTTCTTTTTCTATCTTCATGAATATGTTGCTTTTTTCAAGAAGTTCAACTACACCAGTGGCTTCTTCAAGGGTATTGAATGTTTTCAAACTAATTAGTTCTTCCATACTTGTTTTTTTTGAAAGCTAAAAGTAATTATTTAGAGCAAATGTTTCGAGTGAAATTGATATTCTATCGCTATCCCTATCTTTCCTAAACCCGAGCATACCAAATTAATTATTCTTTTATTTCTGATGTGCGCCAATATTAGTCACTTGATACTTATTGGTTGATTTTAGTTTTTCAAAATGCCCGACCATGTATTCCCTTACTTTTTCAGCCACTTCCTTGGTATTAAGTTCTGCAAAAGATGCGTAGGGGATTGGATCCAGAATTTGTATTCTAATATTTTGACTATTTTTCATAATAAACCCACTTTTTGGCAGAGAATTAGCAGTTCCATTAAGAATTATGGGTAATATGTCCACTTTACCCATTTTAGCCAATTTAAATGCCCCATCTTTAAAAGAATGTATTGCCCCGTCAATTGATCTGGTACCTTCCGGGAAAATCATGATTGAACTCCCGTTTTTCAAAGTCCTTTCACATTGTTTCATCATATAAATATGACTTCTTTTGTTATTACGGTCTACCTTAATGTAGCGGTTAATACGCATATTCCATCCCAAAACAGGTACTCTAAACAGTTCGGCTTTTGCAACCCATTTGTAATGGGAGAATAATTGATACAATACAAGTATGTCGAGCAAGGATTGGTGATTGCAGACCATTACATAAGTCCTATCGGGATTTATTTTTTCTCGTCCATAAAAGGTTGTTTTCCATAAAGGGTTCATCCATATGTATATAGAACCCCAGAACGAAGAAAATAGATGTAAAAGTTTAAGCCTTTTATCAAAAGGAAATGTTACGGCCCAAATAATCATGGCTATTGGAAACATAAATGCTCCAATAATGATGACAAAAATCCAAACTAGTAATGATACAATTATTAAATACATGTGTTAGAACCTTGTTTGTTTTAGTTTTTTATGGTTGCAAAAATAATTCATAAAGCAGCACAAGGCTACAAAATAAATAAATAAATAAATATCCACGAATGCACGAATAAAATTTCAGTTTATTTATTCATTCGTGCATTCGCGGCGTGTTTTAGTTTTCTACTTTTGAGGATCACGAATATCAAAAGTAAATGTTTTGCTAAAAAGCAAAGTCTCACAAAGTAATAGTATAATTTCATTAAAATGCAAATTGTTATAAATCAATAAATTTAAAATCCTTTATTGTTGCTTGGCTGATTATTGGCATAGTATTTGAAAATTTGTTTTAAATGACCCCGGAAAGTTTTAATTTTGAAAAAGAGTGGGAATGTCCTTTTTACCCAATATGAATACTAATTGTACAAAGATGAGAAATGTTATTTTATTTATTTTAATATTGGCAGTGGGTAATGTTTTCGGACAAACCACTAAGATGAGTCCAAATAAAGCGATTGCAAATAAAGTGCTCCCAGATACGGTAATGAAGTTGGGTGGCCGAAAATTTCCCGCTTATGTGAAGCAAGTGGGTTCTAATTTTGTTGTTTATTGCTACGAGTCAAAGCCAGATTCGATTATAAGGGGTCAGCGCAAAGATTTGGAAAAAATTATCTACAGAAACGGACGAGTTGAAGTGTTTAGTAAACCCGCCATGCAAATGATTGCGGAAGGACAATGGGAATCCATTCTCATAACCAGAAAGGAAAATGACGTAAGTGGTTTATATAAACGAGCATTTATAACAGCGAAATCTACCGGAATGGCACGGAGCAAGAAAGCTGCGCAGGAAAGCGCTACTATTCGACTTCAGAAAAAAGCCGCTACTCAAGGAGGAAGTATCGTATTAATCTCTAATGAAGAGGCAATTGGGGCATATGGAGATATTCCATCCTATTATATGGAAGGATATGTTTATGGAAAAACTCCACTCGAAAAAGGCACCGATGTAATTGTAGACAAGGATAAGAAGCCTTCTGTGAAAAAGTAAGGAAGAATACCGACACCTTAACCACATAGTCACATAACAAAATAGCATCCTATCTGTCTATGTGGTTTAAATTTTAACATGAAGTTAGTATTTTCTAATGAATTTCGACCTGCTTGCCGGAAAGTAATGCTTACGACTTGATTTTTAACACTATTTATAGGTGATAAGAATTATCCTGTTTATTGATTAATATCATCATTTCATGTTAAAAAAACATTTGGTTATTGTGAATTATATATTACATTTGACACATGCTATTCTTTATTTGACAAAACAACTTAATATATTGACAAATGATTTGGCTAATACTCTCAATTGTGTCATTTGCTTTGGTAGGTTACTGCGTTTTACAAGCTCCTGAATTCGAAGAAGAAGTTGAATACCCATTGGAGAAAATGGAATTTCTTGTAGAACATTAGGATAAATTTTAATACGCATATTTCTAAACACGAAAAGAATTCTCTGGAGAATTCGTTATGTAAATTTAAATAGTTCGTTTCATATTCTTATCTTTAGAGGGTAAGATGTTTTTAAATGATCAATAATTCTTCCCTTTTCTCAAAATTTAATCATAGTTTAAAATTTAGGATATTTCGTCCGTCATTTTCCATTAATGAAGTAAATGGATTTATTGGTATCGATACAACGCTCCTGAATTTAAGTGACAAATTGGTTTATCTTGATGCTGCGGCTGATTTCTTTTTTCCGGGAAATAATACTAAGGAAACCTTAAAATTAAAGTTTCCATATGTTGAGGAATCAAAGATGGCGAAGTTTTTACTATTTTTGAATTCAACCAGAGATCAAAGTAAAACCCCTTTATGAAATTGTCCATCATTGTTCCTCTATTTAACGAAGCAGATTCTGTTATTGAAATATTAAATAAAGTGGTGAATGTTTCGTATCCTTCGTTTATTGAGTCAATTGAAATAGTGGTAGTTGATGATTGTTCCACAGACAATTCTTTTAAAGTAGTCAGCGAATATTCAGGTTCACAACCTAGGGTTAAAGTATTTCAACATGATGTGAACAGAGGCAAAGGGGCTGCAGTACGAACCGGTATTTCAAATTCAAAAGGCGATGTTTTCCTGATTCAGGATGCTGATTCAGAGTTGTCACCTAACGATATTCCTTCTATGCTGGAAGCAATGCATCAAATTGGTGTTGAATTTGTAAATGGGTCACGATATTTACCGGGTATTAGCAGACCATTGTATTCTTATAAACGATATCTTGCCAATAAATTTTTCACGTTTCTTACCTCTGTTGTCATTAATGTAAGGTTAACGGATATGGCTTGCGGATATAAGCTTATCCATAAAAACCTTTACCAAAAGCTATCCCTTTTTGAAAACCGTTTTGGTTTTGAGGCGGAACTTCTAATTAAAGCATTGCGTGTGAAGAAGAATAATATAACTGAAGTGCCGGTTCAATATTTTCCGAGAAACAGAGGAGAAGGGAAGAAGCTAAGGAGCATGGATGGCGCAAGGATCTTGCTCACAATTTTTAAGTACGGACTCCTAAAATTGAAATAAAACGATGAATCGATTTTTAAAACCGCCACGCATTGTCAATTTTCTTATTCTTGTTAGCGTCTTGTGGTGTGATTTTAATGTTAAGCAGTGGAATAAAAAAGACGGTGTTATCGGATGGGACGTCATTTCTTATTATGCTTATTTACCTGCAACATTTATCTATAAAGATGTTACATTAAAGTTTACTGTAAATTATAAAGGCCCCCATCAATTTGTGTTTTGGCCAGAAACTGCACCCAACGGAGGGAAATGCATAAAAACATCGATGGGATTGTCCGTGTTATATGCGCCATTCTTCTTTATGGCACATATTTCAGCAGTGTTTTTGCATTACGATGCAGGAGGATATTCGATTCCCTATAAGTTTTTTCTGGTAATGAGCGGAGTGTTTTACCTTTTGTTAGGATTGTTTTTTCTTCGAAAGGTGTTAGAACGATATTTCAATCAATGGGTTGTGGCCATAACCCTTGCGGTTATTGTTGTGGGAACCAATCTTTTTAATTATTCTTCGTTTGACGGCACTATGTCACATGCCTATAGTTTTGCGCTCATTGCCATTTTCATTTATGCTACTCAGCGGTGGTATGAAAAATATTCCGTTACTAATACCTTTTTGGTAGGTCTATTAATAGGAATCATCAGCCTTGTTAGGCCATCAAATATCCTTGTCATTTTGTTTTTTGTATTGTATAATCTTGTTTCACGTAAAGCAGTAATTGAACGGATCAGACTTTATAGGCAAAATATCCCGAAATTGCTACTTTTGATGTTATGTGTTTTTTTGGTTTGGGTTCCTCAGTTTATTTATTGGAAATACATTACTGGTAACTGGTTGTTTTTCTCTTACGGTGATGAACGGTTTTTTTTCAACAGACCTCATATTTTTGAAGGCTTGTTTGGTTTCCGAAAAGGATGGTTAATATATAGCCCGATAATGATTTTTGCTGTTTTAGGAATTCCATTGCTTTTTAAACATTTAAAAGAGTTTTCGTGGGCAATCTCGGTTTTTTTTGTACTGAATGTTTATGTGATTCTATCATGGTGGTGTTGGTGGTATGGAGGTAGTTTTGGAGCTAGAGCATTTGTCGACTCCTATGCATTAATGGCTATTCCTCTGGCGCTTTCCATTCAGTTGATTTGGGAGAAACGATTTTGGATCGGGTTTGCGCTTTATTCCACTTTATTAATTACTTTTCTAAAGGGAATACATTATACCATTCAGTATCATTATAATGCTATTCATTACGATTCCATGACGTGGGGAGCATACAAGGAAACATTCTGGCACGTGAGACCTGCCGGTAAATTTTGGACGTTATTAGAAGAACCGGATTACGAAAAGGCCAAGCTTGGCTTCCAGTCAATTCGAAAACAAGAAAAATAGAATGAAGGTAAAGTGGTCAACGATATGGGAGCTAACTTTTTACGATATAATTTTTAAAAGGAGAGCAATTACGATAACTGACCTATAATCCCGTCTAACAATTTTATATGATCTTTAGCAAATTAATAACACTAAAACAATTACAATCCGATGTATAACGTTGAAAACTATTGGAACAAAGTTGCGGAAAATATTACGTTAAGGACTGACACCAAACTAATAGCGGGAGATGATGAGCCTTATTACCGCTATAAAAGGAATGAATTTTTAAAGTTTCTGGACAAAATTGATTTTCAAAGTAAAAAAATCCTTGAAATTGGAATTGGACCTGGGGGTAATCTTGAATATTTATATGACAAGGGATGCAGGGACCTTGCAGGTGTCGATATTTCCGATAAAATGGTTGAATTGGCCCAAGAACAACTTAAAGGAAAAAATATAGAGGTCCAAAAAACAAATGGTATAGACCTTCCCTATAAGGATTCGTCCTTCGACCTTGTATTTACATCTACTGTATTGCAACATAATACCGATGAAAAATTATTGTTTCAATTAATACAAAATATTTGTAAAGTAGCGAAAAATGAAATTATTATTTTTGAAAGGATCGAAAGGACTATAAAAGGCCATGAAAGCAATTTGGGTAGGCCTGTTTCCTATTATTCATCGGTTTTTTTGAAAAGCGGCTTCGAACTAATTGAGGTTGCATTCTTAAAAATCCAGGTAAGCTATTTGGTATGTGGCTTAATAAGAAAGAAATTAAATCCCAGAATCAGAAAAGAAGGAGAACCTCTGACCAAATTATCAATTCGTTTAGAAAAGTTTTTATTACCGGTTACGAAAATTCTTGACAAAATATTTCCATCCAAACGAGATGTGGCAATGTTACGATTTATAAAATGCTAATTTTCACAACCTCCCTTTTGCCATTTCCCATACAGCCCCTTCTTTAAGCGAATAACCCGATTGATACATGATGGTTAGGCCGGTTTTTTTCAACACAAAGTTAACAAAGATGGTTGCGAGAACAATCATATCGCGCCGCACGGGTTCTAGTCCTTGCATTTGCATGCGTTGCAGACTTGTTGAATGTATGAGTTTCTGATGAAGCATTGCATAAATTTCTAAAGGAACAGCGTGAATGGAATCGTCGTTTTGATGGTGGAGGAAACCTTCTGCCATCAGCAAAGCCACAAAACTGTCGAACGAACCGGAAGCGCCTACAAAAATTTCGGGTTTTAATTCGTGTACCTGAACAAAAAGATCCCGTAGTTCTTCGTCAAGATATTTTTCAATATCAGATATTTCTTTGGTTGTGATAGGGTTGGAGGGTTGGAATTTTTCTAACAGCCTTGCCATACCCAATTTAAAGCTTCGTTTCCAAAGTATTCCTTCATCACTGGCAATGATAAACTCGTTGCTTCCTCCACCAATGTCAAGTATTATAAAACGTTTGTCGTGGAATGATAATGTCTGCTTCACTCCTTTGTATATGAGTTCGGCTTCCTTATCGCCTGATATGGTTTTTATTTCGACGTTGAACCTTTTTTTAAGTTCGTTGGTAAATTCTATTCCGTTGGCAGCATCACGTATGGCGGAGGTGGCAAATGCCAAAACACGGTCTATATGGTATGGTTTCATCCTCTCGAAGTGTCGTCCAACAGCATCGATTCCGCGTTGAAATGCGGGTTCGGTAATGAATTTTTTATTGATGCCTCCTTCGCCAAGTTTCACGCCCTCCTTAATGTTGAGTAAAATTTTGTATGTGGAATTTTCATCCACTTCGGCTATAAGCAGATTAAATGTATTTGTGCCTAAATCAATTACAGCAAAAATCATTTTTTTAGTATTAAGTACGGTGTAATGAGCATAATGAAATTCAGCAACTCGTAAACAGTAACCCCAATTTATGTCTTCCTTCCAATTTCTTTTATCCGTTTAAGGGCTTCTTCCAGCGATTCGTCAGGTTTAATAAAATTGTATTCTCCCCAGAATTTTTCATCGTAGGGGCCAATTTTTTCAATAAATATATCGTTAGCACGAACCGTTTCGCTTCGGATCATACGCTTAATATTAACTGTATCGGTTTGTGTGATTACCATTTCAGCAGTGGAATGGAATGTTATATTATAGACGTTAAATCGCTTGCGAACCTTAAATTTCACTTCTTCACGGATGTGATTTAAATACCATGTGCCGTTGCGGAATGTGTAATTTACAATATATGTTGCCGTTAATGGTTTAACTTTTACGCTGGGTGGCGATTTTCGCACGAGCATCGATGTGGCCTTGTCAATACCCTTGGGGCTGAGCATAAAGTCGGCTCTAACAAAAGCCAGTGTTTTTACATCAATATAGACTTTTCCTTTGTATAGCGCATAGGGCAGTTGTTCCTTCTGATCGAATGAAATCACGTATGCCGAACGCCCCTCAATGGTAGTAATTTCGTCGAGTTTGAAATTATACAGATCGAAATAATCGTTGGCAATAAAGGTACTTGGGTTTTTTGCTATGTCGAGTAATAAACTTGTGTAAATGCCACCCTGGAATTTAAATACAATAGTGTCCATCTTCTGAACAAAGGGGCTTTTACGTCCTTTGAATATTTTTACCTGATCGTTGGAATAGCCGTTGTATTGAGCTTTATATATCTGCAATATCGCTTCGGAAAGGACTACATAATTACGGTTCTGCCGGATGGTTTCCCTATAAAACGCAGTAAGAAGCTGTGGCTTACGGCTGTAGTTGTTTGGTATGTTTTCCAGAGCTGTTTTTAATAGTTCTTCAGGTTTTACTGGTCTTACAATCACTTCTTTTATTTGAACCTCAACAGGTAAAAGGCTTATCACATTATTCATAGATTCAAGTGTTGCTATTTTCTTTCCTTCTACCTGGTACCCAATGCAAGAAAAGTAAATAGAGTCTTCCCAGTTATCATATGGCAGCTTGATGATAAACTGACCTTCCGAATTAGAAAGGGTTCCTAATGGTTTGCTTTTTAAAAAAACGTATGCGTACGAGACGGGCATTTTATTTTTACGATCGGTAATTTGCCCGGATAACTGAATGTAGCGAACAGAATCCTCTGTTTTTACAAGTTTTTTAGAAATAATAATTTCTTCTTTGAAAAGCTTGATGATAGCTAAATTACTACCAACCTGCTTATAACAAAGATTGTTTGGAAGCAATAAACTGTCGAGAATAAATTTTAGGGGCTGGTTGCGAAAAATGCGGTTTATTTTTAATGAATTCGGAAGAATATCAGGGTTATATGAAAACCCATATTCAACAGCTTTTCTAAGTGTGTCAATAACCGATTCAAGTGGAATGTTTTGAAAGGAAAAGGAATATCTCCTCTCAAGTACAGAAGTTTGCGCTTTAAGGTCATGATGCGAAATTCCGATAAGGCATACCTGAATGAAAAGAAACAGGTATATCTTGCAAACTTTTGTCATATCAAATGTTTCAGCACCCGGGTCCGCTTATGATGTAGCCATTATTAGCTTTCTTAACATCCAGGTTTAAGGTGGTTTTTATGGCTTCGAGAATATGTTCCAAATCCTGATTTTTGAAATCGGCATTTAACCGGCACTTTTTCAGATTGCCATCGTCAATTGAAATGGATAGGCCAAATACCTTGTTTAATGTTTTTGCTACATAAGTAAGATTGGCATCGTGGAATACGATGATGTTCGTTTTCCAGGCAATAGCATTGACATCAGACGCTTCCGATTTAACAAATTTATTTGCTTTAGAATAGTAAACTCCTGTATTGCCATGAATCAATCGTATAATATCATTGTCGGTTTTTGACGATAATTCCACTGTGCCGGTTTCAACAACTACTTGAACGCTATCCGTTTCCTGGTAAGCCGCCACGTTGAAAGAGGTGCCCAAAACTTTTACACGGGCTTTAAGGGTTTGAATAATGAAAGGAGTTTTTTCATTACGTGTAACTTCGAAAAATGCTTCGCCGGTAAGTTCCACAAGTCGGGTTTTAGCACTAAAAAGTTTCGGGTACTTCAACGTTGATCCGGCATTTAAAAATACCTTGCTGCCATCGGGTAAAATTATAGGACTAATCATCTTGTGATTATTGGCAACAATTTCAGTATAGCTTTTGGTTCCAACAATTTTCTGAATGACAAAAGTAATCCCTATTAAAATAATAAGGGACGCAGCAACCTTCATCCATATGGAAAATATTTTTTTGTTTGGACTAATGGCCATCGTATTGTTGTGCATGCGATGGTTCATTTTATTCCAGCCATTGTCGGTATTAAAAAGGTCAGCATTATTAAAATCAGCATTTTGCCATATTTTTTCGGCATTAACCAATTCTTTCCGGTTTTCGGCCGACTCCTCCAACCAAAGGCTGAATTGTTGTTGCTCGAACTCATTCAATTCATTGCTTAGATGCTTAGCAATCAATGTCAACTTCATATCGTTTGTTTCTTCTTTCATATCTTTCTCCTACGGGTAGGATTCTTAGGTTAGGTTTTACCCTATTCTAAAATATAAGGTTTTACCACTAAGGTACGCTAAGGTTTCACGAAGTTACACTAAGATTTATAGTATAACCCGTTTTATACCATCTTTAATATACTCCTTTGTGTTACTTTGTGTATTCACTTTGCGTGCCTTTGTGTTTAATCATTTAATTGACAAAAATTTAAATTTACCACAAAGGTAAACAAAGGGTTTCATGAATGTACACTAAGATTTATATTATAACCCGTTTTATACCATCTTTAATATACTCCTTTGTGTTACTTTGTGTATTCACTTTGCGAAACTTTGTGTTTAATCATTTAATTGACAAAAATTTAAATTTACCACAAAGGTAAACAAAGGGTTTCATGAAGGTACACTAAGATTTATATTATAACCCGTTTTATACCATCTTTAATATACTCCTTTGTGTTACTTTGTGTATTCACTTTGCGAAACTTTGTGTTTAATCATTTAAGTGACAAAATTTAAATTTACCACCAAGGTAAACAAAGGGTTTCACGAAGGTTCACTTAGATTTATATAACCCATTTTATACCATCGTAAATTACTCCTTTGTGTTACTTCGTGTATTCACTTTGTGTGCCTTTGTGTTTAATCATTTAATTGACAAAAATTTAAATTTACCACCAAGGTAAACAAAGATTTTCACGAAGGTTCATAAAGATTTATAGTATAACCCGTTTTATACCATCTTTTAAGTGACATACATTGAAGTTTACCAATAAACCGAGATTACACCTGGATAATTTCAAATAAGTTAATATTTGAGCTAAATGTATATCAGCCAATTGATCTATGGCCTTAATTTCTATAATAACCATATTTTCAACTAATAAATCGACCCTGTAACCAGCATCAAGTTGAACTTCTTTATACACCAATGGTAATGGTTTTTGTTTTTCTACTTTCAATCCTAATTGTAAAAGCTCATAAAACAAGCATTCTTCATAAGCACTTTCAAGTAAACCGGGACCTAATTCGGAGTGCACTTTAAAGGAGCAATCCAGTATTTTCTTAAAAATAGGTTCTATATCCATTTTTGAAATTTCTTTGGACTACTTTGAGGTTAAACTTTGTGTGTCTTTGTGTTTAATCATTAATTGACAAAAATTTAAATTTACCACAAAGGTAAACAAAGGGTTTCATGAATGTACACTAAGATTTATATTATAACCCGTTTTATACCATCTTTAATATACTCCTTTGTGTTACTTTGTGTATTCACTTTGCGTGCCTTTGTGTTTAATAATTTAAGTGAAAAATTTAAATTTACCACAAAGGTAAACAAAGGGTTTCACGAAGGTTCACTTAGATTTATATAACCCATTTTATACCATCTTTAATATACTCCTTTGTGTTACTTTGTGTATTCACTTTGCGTGCCTTTGTGTTTAGTCATTTAATTGACAAAAAATACAAAACAATATTATTGGCAGATACTCTTTTAAATTTTCTCTGAATAGTTTTAAAACACTTGTCATGTGTGCTTCTACAGTCTTAATGGAAACATTCAATTGATCGGCAATTTCCTGGTATTTAAGTCCTTCGTTACGGTTTAGATTAAAAATTTCGCGGGATCTATCTGGAACCTGATCAAATGTTTGCTTTATAATGTACATTATTTCGCCAACTTCTGCATAATTTTCCTGCAAATCGTATGATGCTTCAAGGGTGGCCTTTACTCTATCCTCATAACCGACCACTATTTTTTGATGTCGTAAGTATTTGAGCGAATTGTTATGGGCCGATTTAAAAAGATACGATTTTACTGAGGTGTTCAAATCGAGTGTGCCATGTTTTTCCCATATATAATAAAAGATGTCCTGCACAATTTCTTCTGCTATAATGGCATCTTTTACTATTTTATGGGAAAAATAGCAAAGTGTTTTATAATAGGATCGGAACAATAATTCGAACGCTCGTTCATCGCCTTTGCGAATACATTCGATAAGTTCCATGTCGGTCATACTCATATCAATTTTTGTACTTCAGCCATTTGATCATTTCTTTTACGGTTACTTTCTTTCCATACATTAAAATACCTGTGCGGTAGATTTTACCTGCAAACCATATGGCACCGATAAATGTTACTACAAGCAAAGCCATCGAAATGGCCACCTCGGTATATGGAACACCAAACGGAATGCGGGCCATCATCACAATGGGCGATGTTAGCGGAATCATCGAAAACCAAAAAGCTACCGGGCTTTCCGGGTTTTGAAATGCACTTACCATGGCCAGGATACCAATAATTAAGGGTAAGGTAATAGGGAACATAAATTGCTGGGTGTCGGTTTCATTATCAACAGCTGCACCAACAGCTGCAAATAACGAAGCATACAAAAGGTATCCGCCTATAAAATAAAAGATAAAGGATCCAATTAATACATAGAAATTGATGGAATCCGCCATGGAAAAAATATTTGCAATTTCAGGATTAATCGCAGACGCTTGTGGTTGTGCCTGAGCTACTACATTCGACGCTCCCATAATGTTTTGAGGTTGGGTTGCCATTGCAGGAGTAATGTCTGGCAAAAAGGCAGCTTTTACAATCATGAAAAAGGCTACCGAAAGAACTACCCATATCAGAAACTGGACGATTGCAGCCATAGCCACGCCAAGTACCTTTCCCATCATTAACTGAAACGGTTTTACCGATGATAGGATTACCTCTACGATGCGGTTTGTTTTTTCTTCAAGCACACCACGCATCACCTGAACACCAAACATTAGAATAAACATGTAAATCAAAAGCGATCCAACGTATGCAACACCCATTGCCAGACCGGTACTGCTCTGTTTTTCTTCGCCGGTATCACTAAGTTTAACGGTAGATATATCTATCTTGGTTTCAATCGATTTTAGAATATTATCGAGGTTTTGGATATGATAAGAGAGCAGTTTTTGATTCCGGACCTCTTTCTCAATACCATTTGAAATTTCCTGAGTTATACTCAAACTTGGTTGTTGATAGGAATAAAACTGAACTGCTTTTGGTGAAAAGGCAACTATTGGAGAAATGTAAAGAAGCCCGTAATAATTTGACTTCTTTAGGAGTTTTTTAAAATCGTCTACTTTTACATTTGTAAGATATTCAAATTGAATAGATTTTCCGTCGGGAAGTTTTTTGATAAACATTCCGGAGCTGTCAATGACCGCAATTTTCTTTAATTCCGTATCCTTCGACGAGGCAAAAATGAATGTTAACGCAAAGAATCCTGCAAATATAAGCGGTCCTAAAATGGACATGATAATAAAACTCTTTTTTCTGACACGGGTAATAAATTCGCGTTGTGTGATAAGCCATATCTTGTTCATAGATTTTTCGGATAAAGTGTTTTACAATTGGTTTTGGTTGGATGATTCTACCATATTAATGAAGATTTCGTTCATGCTTGGGTAAACATCGGTAAAGGAAGTAACATGAACATGAGGGAGTATAAGCGATAAAAGCTCATTATCCTGATGCTGATGCAACATTTTTACCCGCACGTAATTGAGATCTTTCACCAATTTATGATCCAGAACGTCGAATTTCGAGTTCAAGGCATCTTTAACTTTGTTGAAATCGCCACTAAATCCGACTTCATAAATATCTGATTTAAAACGTCTTTTTATTTCGTCAACCTCGCCTTCGAGGATACAACTCGATTTGTTTATCAGCGTAATATGGTCACAAAGCTCTTCAACCGAACTCATGTTATGTGTCGAGAAAATAATGGTTGATCCATTATCACGAAGGGCCAATATTTCGTCTCGTAACAATGTGGCATTGATGGGATCGAAACCGCTAAATGGTTCGTCAAATATCAGAAGGCTTGGGTTATGCAGCACTGTTACAACAAACTGGACTTTTTGTGCCATCCCTTTCGAAAGATCTTCCACTTTTTTATCCCACCAGCTTTGCATTTCGAATTTTTCGAACCAATATTTCAGGCGTTTCAGTGCATCCGCTTTTGAAAGACCTCTCAGCCGGGCAAGGTAAATCGCCTGTTCGCCTACTTTCATTTTTTTATAAAGTCCCCGTTCCTCTGGCAAATATCCAATGTTCAAAACATCATCGGGAACCATTTTCCGACCTTGAAAGAATAATTCACCACTATCGGGTGCAAAAATTTGGTTGATAATACGAATTAATGTAGTTTTTCCGGCGCCATTAGGGCCCAATAGGCCGTATATTGAGCCTTGCGGAACACTTAAACTAACATCGCTTAAAGCTTTAAACGCTCCATATTTTTTTTCAATATGCTGGGCTTTAAAAATTTCCATGAATTATCAGGGTTTTGTAAATGATTGCTTTGTTTAAAAAACTTTGATAAAATTAAAATAAAAAGAATAGCGAAGATGTATTTTTTTTAAAATGGTTTCCAAAAAGGGCAAATGCTTCTGAAAATTTATGTGAATGTTGAATTTTATTAACTCAGACATTTTGCTTGAGAATGAATGAAGCTTACTATATTAAAACGCTAACTTTTTGGAGAGGACTCAATATCAGCGATAAGAAGAATATTTGTATTTTCTTCCTGAAGGGAAAGTATCATCTTAATGAACATTTGAAGCAAGTTGGTTTTCAGAATTGTTGTATGTCGGAAATAACTGTCTTGAAAGCAAGTCCAGTTAATGTAGCAAAAGGCGATGCTTGGAATGTGGAATAGGGTCGCGGATTATTTGCAATATTTAAGTATCAAATAAAAAGGTGACAAATAATAACCTTCTAACATTTTTGCCGTATAAGTTTTCATAAAATATTGTTTACAAAAAACGTATAGGCAGCATTGGCAATAAAACAAATACCAACTAACCAAACCATTATGAAAAAACTTTGCCTTCTTTTCGCTTTTCTGGGGATTTATAGTTATGCTTCAGCCCAATGGCATGAACAAAACGACTGGGACAAAACCTCTTTGAACGATTTTGGATTCTATAACCAATACATCAATAAGTACAAATGTAATGTAGACCAATCGTGGGACGATAAAAAGTATCCCTGGAATCACTCCGACAGAAAGTGGACAAACATTCTGCTTCCATGGGGAAATGTGGGAATCGGAACCATCAAACCTGAACAAAAGCTTCATGTGGTAGGCAATGTTAAAATTGAAGGAAGGCTGTTTACCTCCAGCATGGAAGCTGACACTCTTACCATTGCGAACCTTACCGTTACCCGTGACATTCTTGCCAGCAACAATATTATTGTTACGGGAAGAATGGGAATTGGGGTTACCAGTCCTTCGCAAAAACTCGACATTGCAGGTAACCTCAAAGTAAGCAACACCATCTTTAGTGATAGTATTATTACCAATGGGTTTCGCACGGGGTCGGGCGCTTTCGCGAACCTTACTGTCTCCAACAATCTTTTTGTTTCAGGCAAAACCGGATTGGGGGTATTAGCTCCAGTGGAAAAACTGGAAGTTGCAGGAAACATTAAAACTACCCAAAAACTGATGGCATCAGAAATTCTGGCCGACACGGCCACATTTGCCAAAGGTTTAAGGGTAAACGGAAACTTTGTTTCCAGTGGAATTATTTCTTCCAACGCCATCTATACCAATACTATTAAGTTAAGCGGTGCACAAAGCATTGCTGTTGACAACAATATTACCTTTGCAGCAAATGCCATTGTGAACCAGACCCTTGCCATTGGTACCAATATTGTGCCCACCGATTACAAACTGGCCGTTAAAGGCAAAATAATTGCCGAGGAGATAAAAGTGCGGCATAGCGATACCTGGCCCGATTATGTTTTCAGCAATACGTACAAACTAAAAAGCTTGTCAGAGGTGGAGCAGTACATAAAGCATCACAGCCATCTCGAAGGCATTCCTACTGCAAAACAAGCAGATGTGGAAGGGGTGGACGTGGGCAACATGCAGGCTAAGCTTCTCAAAAAAATTGAGGAACTTACTATGTACCTCATTGAACTGAAAAAACAAAACGAGGTGCTTGCACAAAAAGTAGCGCTGCTCGAAAAACAAGGCAAATAACCAACTAAATACAAACGTTAATGGCACGGAAATATTCATTTTTATGCCTGTTTGGGATTTTTGTCCTGGCGAGCATCCTTCTGTCCAAATCTGTTATCGCCCAAACCCATTTACGCGAAGGCGAAGTGTCGGGTGAGTGGACAAAAGGTAATTCACCTTACCTCATAGATGGAAATATATCGGTTGCGGCAGGCAAGAAACTCATCATTAGGCCAGGCACAACAATCCTTTTCAGCGGCTCATTCAGCATGGTGGTGAGAGGTTCTATTAATGCGTTGGGGGAAAAAGATGCCCCCATTGCTTTCTCCTTTGCCGATACCTTAAAGAAAAGTGAAACTTCCGGATGGCGGGGGGTAAAACTATATGGCACACCTCTTAAAAAGGACACATCCATGTTTGTATGGTGCAGCATCGGGTACAGTAATGCCACTGGCGATAAGGTTGAGAATTGCCGGGGAGGGGCAATTTTTGCCGATACCTATCATTATATCGAACTGGAACATTGTACATTTCATAATAACAAGGCCGTAACTGGCGGAGCGATTTACGCTCGCCATTCATCGTTGAAAATTGAAGGGTGTCGTTTTGAACGAAACCGGTCATTTACCGATGGGGGCGCCTTATGCCTTGTCAGTTGCAAACTGAAAATGTCTAATAATATCGTGCTTAACAACCAAGCTCACTCATTTGGAGGCGGGCTTCTGGTTCAGGACATGAAAGCATTCTTTGCCAATAACGTAGTGGTGGAAAATAAAGCGAAATTCGGAGCCGGTATAGCGCTGCTGGGCGATACTTCAACCCTGGTCAACAACACTATTGCCGAAAACCATGCTATCATCAACGGGGGTGGCGTACACCTTGAAAAATCAACCTCACGGTTTATCAATACCATTCTATGGGGCAACCAATCGGGCAGCAAGGAAGAACAGGGATACCTATTTGAGGGGTCCAACCCGAGGTTATGGTACTGCAATGTCCAGAAGGGGTGTTACAAAATGGGTGTCTTTTCGCGAAAAACATCATCCATTGATGAAGACTTTAACAACATCGACAAGGACCCTGATTTTACCAGAGCCGACACGGCTTTCTATGGGTTAAGCATAGGATCGCCCTGCATTGATTATGGGATACCGGATACATCCTCATTGTATCTTCCTAAAACCGATGTAGCCTATAAATACAGGATTAAAGGCCGTGCCATTGACATCGGCGCCCATGAATTTGGCGCCACAGTGGACGGTGATAGCGATAAAAGCAAGGACGACGATAACAAAGATAACGATACAAAGCCAAAGCTCAGGTTAACCGCATACCCAAACCCCTCGGACGGGGAATTCCGGGTGCTGGTTTCCAATCCCGAACACAAAAGCCTGGCTCTTCTTATTAGTAATTCCTCAGGCAACGTATTGCTGAAAAACCCTATAAATAAATCGGACGAAGTATTTATCCTCCAGGTGGAGATTAAGGATTCGCCAGGGATTTATATGATGATTGTGACAGATGAGGATGGAAAAATGATCTCTAGAAAAAAAATGATTGTAACGAAATGATAAATCTATGGACATCATCTGCAAGTATACCTGCCTTGCTTCCCAAAGTGAAGGAAGTTTAACAAAACGATATTAATGCCTGCGATACAGGCCAAGTTGTTACAGAAGGTTGAGGAGTTAACGGTGTAATTCCATCGAGCAAAACAAAAAGCTAGAACAGTATAGAAAACTACTTCATCAGAGAAGATTTTTATGGTCTCAAAGATAATTATGATGGATTTATGAAAAAAAATAAAGTATAACCAAAATAATCAAGAAAAATACAACTGAACAAAATTAAAGACTACTATGAAAACTTTAAAATTGTGTTTGTTACTGTTTGTTTGTTCGCGGCATCTAATTTTTGCACAAACGAATATTAGTTTGCCAAATATTATACCACCTTCTCCCAATGCAGCATCTTTAGGTAAATATGCCGAGTGGCCAATTAGTTACTACAATGGTACTACAAATATTTCTATTCCTATTTGGAATATTGAAACAAAAAAATTTAAATTTCCAATTTCTTTAAGCTATCATGCTTCTGGTATTAAAGTTGAAGAAAATGCTTCATGGGTAGGATTAGGATGGGCACTAAATTCAACTGGGATTATAACCCGGACAGTGAAAGGAAAACCAGATGAACTTTATTATATGAACTCATCTATTTCAGATCAAATTCCTGACCCAATTACAACACTTATTAGTGGTAATTATTGGTTTCGATTAATAGGAGCGTCTTCAAGTACCTTGCTAGATGGCGAACCGGATGAGTTTTTTTTTAATATAAATGGGCGATCGGGTAAATTTATACTTGATCAAAATGGAATACCACATATTAATCCCACCCAAGATTTAAAAATCATACCAAATTGGACCAACTATTCCTGGACAATTATTAATGAAGACGGTATAAGATATATTTTCGGAACCGCACCAAATAGTGTAGAATCGCAATCCTTTACAAGTTTTGAAAATAGTATAGCAGTTTCTAGTTTTACGTTTAATTCATCATGGTATTTAACAAGAGTCGAAGATCAGACTGGTAAAGAATTAATATCATTTAATTATAAGGCTGAGACTTACCAATACAAATCAGCTGCCCGGGAGCGAAAACAAGTTGAAGTAAAAGGTGTTGGAGAAAGAATTTATTCAGGTAATTCTACAACAATGATGCAAGGTTGCCTCCCAACAGAAATTAATTGGAGTAATGGCAAAATAATTTTTGAAAGCGAAGCTCGCGACGATCTTGAACCCTATAGTACAAACCCACCACCTCAGAAGTTACGAAAAATTAAAATTTACAATACTTCTGACCTTCTCAAACCAGTTAAAATCTACGATTTTGATATCGGATGTTTTAATCAAGGAGTGTCTTCAACACTTAAGTATAAATTTAAAAGACTAAAATTAAATAAATTATATGAGCTGGATTGCAATGCTGTTCAAGTGAAACCGCCTTATGAATTTGTTTATGATGGCGAAACTCCTGATAAAGAATCAGCCGCTCAGGATCATTGGGGTTATTTTAATAGTGTAGGCAATACCAGCCTGCGATCTTCATTTTCAGGAATGGTTAACGCGAAAGATGAGATGTTGGGTTTTTCTTTCAACTTTTACACTCCTGTATATGTTGTTGGAAAATTTTTTACAGTTCCCGGTGCAGATAGGAGTCCTAGATTTCCTGATATGAGATTAGGAACCTTATTGTCGATTAAATATCCTACAGGTGGCAGTTCAGCATTTGAATATGAACAACATGATTGTGGCGCAGTTAATAATGATGTACTTACTAAAATTGTTGAGTCCGGAAATCAGGCTTATGTTGCTGGGGATAGCCAAACTTCAGTTAATCAAGCGACCTTTACCTTGACAAGCACTACAAGTGCAAGCTTTGCATTTGAATTCTCAGTTTCATGCTGGGACAAAAGTACCAAACAACCATGCGATTGCTCAGATACAAATGCCCAAGTAAATTACGATTTATACCATGAAAATTCAGCAGGGTTGTATGGATCGACTGGAAATGAAATTATTGCAGCAAAATGGATAACAGGTGATGGAGGATTCTGGATATATAGATATGGTTCAACTATTGACAATAGTATTGGAATGCTTAATCCTGATGGTTCAAATTTTATCACAAGGACAATTTCAATTACTTTAGATCCTGGAACATACACATTAAAAGCTGTAAAAGACACAAACTGTCAAACTGATATATTTGGTTGGGCCTATTATAATAGAGAAGTTCCAATTGACCCAACCTCCGATAAAGTATTTCTTGGTGGATTGAGAATTAAAAAAATTACTTCAACAGATAATCTTGGGAAATCTTTGATCTCTGATTTTGACTATAAAAATGTCGATAGAGACAATACGCAGGTGCTAGCTTTATCTAGTGGCGTTTTATTTGGCAAACCACAATACCATTCTGCAAATTTTGATTTTATTTATGTGCATGATGGTAATGCTAATTCGGAATATTTAATAAATGATGAATATTTAGAGATTGGTTCTGGAACTATTAATTGTTTAGGCTCTTCTCAAGGTTCACATATAGGTTATGGATGTGTAAAAGAAACTCAAAAAGACGTAAAGGGAAAAACAAATGGGTATAAAATATTTAGATATCAGCCATATAATATATTAGGATCTGCAGATACTAAAACATATGGATATTATATCGGCAATGAAAGTACAGGAAAATCAGAAATCTCAGAGGTGAATGAAGATCATTTCCCATTTCCTCCTAGTCCAAGTTCAGATTTGAATTTGGGTGTACAAAGTAGTTTAACCGAATACAATATTAATAACACAATTTTAAAGGATGAAACCTATTATAATGCAGTTATAAATAAAGACACAATTAATGGATTAATAGCAATTAATATTCCTATAGCAAATAAGGAGTTTGCAGGTGTACATTTGATTTATTTTGGGTCTTACAAAATATATACCGGATGGAATCGTATGGATAAAGTTTCTACAACTATTTATGATGTGAACGGAAACAATCCGAATACCAGCAATAGTTATTTTGAATATAATGGGACTTCTCATATTCAGGTCACACGGAAGAAAATTGAAAAAAGTGACGGTGATCTGATAACTGAAGATATAGTATATCCAAAAGACAAAACGTCGAATGATGAAACTACTTCAGGTACAATAACAGACTTAGTTACCAGAAATATTAATACACCCTTAAAATCTGAATCTCATTTAAACAGTGGAAAAATAATCCAGGGTTCCATAGTTAATTATACGAAAACTAGTGATGGATATCTTTTACCAATTAATGTAAAAAAGCTTAAAACTGACGGTACCTATGAAGTTGAAATGAATTTTACCAAATACAATTCACTTGGAAATCTTACCGAATTTGCTGATCAATCTGGGATATCTTATTGCTACATCTGGGGCTACCACCAAACCTATCCTGTAGCCAAAATCGTAGGTGCTTCGTACGACGATGTAAAAGGCCTTGTCGATTCCACGGTGTTAAACAATCCACAGAACGTCGATGCCCTGCGCAACGAACTGAATAAGCTCCGAACCAGCGACAGTCTCAAAGGGGCGCTCATCACCACTTATACATACTCCCTTGTAGGCATGACCTCCCAAACAGATGAAAACGGGGTAGTAACCAAATATGAATACGACACCTTGGGGCGGCTCCAGTATATCAAAAACGATGATGATAAAATACTCAAGACTATTGATTACCATTATTCCGGTCAAACCAAATAACCAACACGCATGGCAACTTCTGTAAAAGTAAAATATACAAGCACGAAGACACAAAGTCACGAAGAAAGATATTTGAATACAAACTTTTTGTACTTAACCAAATTTTTCCCTTCGTGTCCTCGTGGCTTCGTGTTTAGGTTTTTTTTGGCTTTGAGCCTTCCCCTTTTCGCTTTCCTCTCCGTCTCGGCCCAGATAAATACTAATGTCACCCTTACCGGTCCCATCACAGGGGAAGTGAAAGCCCGCGAGTCTATCACCCTGGCACCCGATTTTGAAACTGGCAATGCCGACTTTATCATAGCTGAAGATATGTATGTTCCTCCTACGTTAACCCCAACCGGTGGTGGCGACATCAACTATATCTTTACCCGCACTCTTCGTAAGGAAATTGCCGATACATCCGAAATAAGCAAGCTAACCTTGAACGACATCAGCCAGCAGGTGCAGTATTTCGATGGGCTTGGACGACCTATTCAAACGGTGGGTATTGGCGCTTCTCCCATGAAAAAAGATATGGTATTACCCGTTGCCTATGATGAATTTGGCCGGGAAATCGAAAAATACCTCCCATATGTTGTAGATGGTAACGGACAGTATCAAAGCACATCCATTGCCGACCAGAAAATATGGTACACCACCCCTCCGGAAACAATTACTGCCGATGCACAGCCTTTCAGCCATATTACCTACGAGAGCTCGCCCCTTAACCGCGTGCTCAAACAGCTAGGCCCCGGCGAAGCCTGGAAGGCCGTCGGAAAAGCTACGGGCTTTGACAACGAAACCAACATTGCCGATGAAGTGATCCTCTGGAAAGTGAATGGCAACGCCTGCAAATATGGGAACCATTATAACGCCAGTGAGCTTTACAAAAACACCGTTACCGACGAGAACGGCAATAGTACTTCCGAATACAAGGACAAACAAGGCCAGGTAGTGCTAAAGAGCGGTGAGGAAGGCGCTAAAACATATTACGTGTATGACGATTTCGGGCTCCTTCGCTTTGTAATCCCACCAAAAGCCGTTGAGGCCAATGGGGCAGCCGACCTTAAAAGCGATGTTCTCAAAAACCTCTGCTATCAGTACCAGTATGATGCCCGCAACCGTATGACGGTAAAAAAACTCCCTGGTGCCGGACTCGTAACCATGGAATACGACAATCGCGACAGGTTGATCTTTACCCAGGATTCGATGCAACGAGCCCGGAATGAAAAATCATTTATCACCTACGACGTGCTCAACCGTCCCATCCGTTCAGGCATCCAATATAGTGCCGGATCTGATACGCTGACATTTACGTATTACGACAATTACAGCTTTATCGATCCCCTTAAATTAGCCATTGCCTATACCGGTGAAAGCGGTTATACCACCAATGTAACCGACAAGGTAAAAGGCCGTGTAACAGGTATCCGAAGTAATATACTGGGCTCCGGCAAATATATTACCTCCGTAAACTATTACGACAAATATGGACGCATAGCACAGGTGCAAACCATCAACCAGTTTGGGCAAACCGACTTGTCCACCACTCAATATCATTTCTGGGGTGGTGTTGAAAAAACTTTGCAGCGCCTTCATTTTGATGCCTCCAACTCCCTGGCTATTGAGCAAAAATTTCAATACGATCACGCAGGGCGATTAAAATCTACTACTGAAAATGTAAATGGGAAAACCCCTGTTACCACCTCACAAATGGTTTATAACGAACTTGGACAAACAGTCGCCAAAAAACTGAACATCACTACGTCTGGTCAATGGCAGAAGATCGATTATTCCTACAATATCCGTGGCTGGCTCACAGGTATAAACCCTACCTTTAACACCGCCGAAAACGACCTTTTTAGCCTGAAATTATACTATAACGATACGATAGGATCTTTACACGGAGCGCCGCAATACAACGGCAACATCAGCGCCATGAAGTGGAGAGGTATTAATAGCGTAGAAAGTGCTTACGAATATCAGGCCTACGGCTTCAATTATGACAAGCTCAATCGTCTCTCCTCCAGTAAACATGGACTATGCAACACCTCAGGCGTTTTTCCGGCTGAGTACATGGATCGCTATAACGAGGACAGCATTAAATACGATACCAATGGTAACATAACCGCCCTGCAACGCACCGGTGGCTATAAAGATGAAACGACAGTACGATATGGCATGGTGGATAACCTCAAATACACCTATACTCCCAATAGTAACCAATTGAAATATATTACCGACGAGGCAAGTGTTAAGGAGTATGGGTATTTCGATAAAACCAGTGCAGCCGACACCTCGTTTGTATACGATGGCAATGGAAATATTAAGCAATATAAGGACAAGAATATTAAAAGCGTCGAGTATAATTTCTTAAATTTACCAAACAAGATAATATTTGACAATGCCGATTCCATCGTGTATATTTACGATGCCAATGGCAGCAAGCACATTAAAAAGTTCTTTGAAAAAGGCAAACAGAAGAACGCCCAATACTATGTGGGAGGCATCATCTACGAAACAGATAGCACGGAAGTTACCGCCGAAAAGCTCCGGTTTGTAATGACTGCTGAAGGCAGGTTAACCCGCTTAAAGAACGGCACTTTCCGCAACGAATATTTTCTAAAAGATCACTTGGGCAACAACCGCGTAGTATTTGCTGATACCCTCGGGAATGGGTCTCTGGCGATAATACAAGAAGCAAGTTATTATCCTTTTGGGCTTGCCTTTACAGGTATCGACCTGAAAACAGAGCGGAATAAGTACCTCTATAACGGGAAGGAACTCCAGACGGATGGGGATTTAGGGCTATATGATTACGGGGCTCGGTTCTATGACCCGCAAATAGGGAGATGGCACAGACCGGATCCAAAGGCAGAAGTTAATCGTAAATGGAGTCCTTATCGATATGCATACGACAATCCATTACGGTTCATTGATCCAGATGGTATGCTGGAAGATTGGTACATAAATGAAGTTACTGGTGATTTAGAATATCATAAAAATGACCATGAAGATAAGATTGTATATAATGGTTCTGATAGATCTCAAAAAGAAGTTGTACGTCTTGGAAACAATGATATGTTTGGCAAAGAGGCTGTCGAAGGGGCTGATTATTTGTATATAGAAGATTCTAAAAGCTTTGCTGATAACCACGGGTATAAACAAGCTGAAAAAGAAAAAACTCAAGTCGAAAAAACTACAACGCTGAATTATACAGACGCTGATGGAAAAGAAAGATATCCTGCCAAACCAATAGTGGAAGTTGTGAAGGTATTGGATACAAAACTTACTTATGTAAAGAAAGAATTTAACCAAATTGATGATAAGTCTAAACATTTAGGAACAATTGATAGCGATTTTAAATTGGGATCGAGATTTGAAACAACTATTAATAAACATACTTATACTTATGGTCAATCCGATAATAAATCTAAAGATTATGACAAAGTGATTACAGATGTTTTAAAAATTATTAAGACTTTAGAAAAGGTTATTCTTACAAAGTAAAATTAGTCTAAATGAATACTACACTATTGAACTATGAAACATTTACAAAATACTAGGATAACTGGTAAACAAACATTGGTTTACGTAATAATGGCTTATTATATTTTTATAGTTTCTTGCACAAATGCTCAGATTCAAAATAAAAACCATGACATGAATTCTATTATTGGAGAAATAAATAAGGAGTATGTCAAAACAAAATCATTTTTTAATGAATCTTATGTTAAACATTTTCCACAAGAGCTTGATTCTTCTTATATTGCATATACAGATTGTGTATCTCCTGAAGTAGGTGAACTAAAACTAATTTTGACTTATAAGTTGGTAAACAATAATTTGATAAACATTTTTGCAAATAAAGCAATTGCGACCTATCATCCCATGGATAGTTGTTTGTTAGTAGTAAATAGATTTGCCACGAAAGATAATTTTTATAATGTTAAAGTGTCAAATGAGGAAAAACATTTGATCAATCGGAGTTGTTATGGTTCTTTATTCCCAATACCAAATTTTTGGGACAATAAATTTTCAACAGATCAAACATTATGTAAACTTTCTAAAGATTTTGTAATTTATGTTCTAGATTCTAAAGCTGGAAAATATTTAGAAGACAAATTGTTAACGGATGGAAGATTTATGCCTAATAAATGGAAGAATGGGATATCAAAGGGTGTTGCAATAAATGAGAAAGAGAAGATTATTATTTATTGGATGATTGTATGGTAATCCCCCCGCTAGCGCGGATTTTCGGCACTAGCGCTGGAGCGCATTTGCAATGCGTTCCTTTCTTCTTCGGCGTTTGTAACGCCAATTGCGGAGCAAGAAATTAGAATGAGATTTAAAAGCCTGGTTACTGAGAAGTGGCCGGGCTTTGTTATTTAAATGGGTTAACAATTTTTAGTTTTTTTTCTATAACCTAGCCGTGGTGCATGTCTTCTGAATACAATATATTACAATCATTTTCTAAAGCAGCGGCAATAATAAGGCTGTCGTAGAATGAGAAGTTATAATTTTCTGCGATATTACAGGCCTTAAGAATTGTGTGGCTTGTGTTGGTATATAGCAAGTTATTGGAAGCAGCTTCAGCAAGCACTTTTGGGATATCCCCCCATGGATGTTTGAATTTTTTCACAAGCGTATTGGTTAATTCCTGAAGCACTTGGGTACTTATTATGGTTAGTGTTTCAGCAATAATTGCTTGGGCTATTTTCTGTTTATCCGGTTCAACATCGGTATGGGCATAAACAATAATATTCGTATCAAGAAAAACCTTATCGTTCGTTTGCCTCATCACGATTAAACTTATAGTTTTTAATATCTGTGTGCAACACGGTAAATGTGACTTTCTTTTTAGAAACTATACTTTCTTCAATGCCCTCATCTTTGGCAAAAGCAATCACTTCCAATTCCCTACCTATATACTTATCGGGAATAGCGAGGGTTAAAGTGTTATTATTAGCTGTTACAACAGTGCGTATCATGTTTTTAAGTTTTAAAGTGCAGCGATATTTTTAAACTTTACGGATTTAATAAAGCCATCAAGTACATGTAGGATATGGCTTTTATCTTCGCTATCCATTTTTTCAATGTCATTCAATCTTTTTAGCATTGCAGGGTCTTTCAATAGATTTTCCTGTTCGGTTTCGCTTAATAAGTAACCAACTGTAGTAGCAAGCAACCCGGCTATTTTTTTGACCACATCGATAGAAGGCTTTACTTCATCCCGTTCATATTTACCTATAATGGAATGGTGTGTGTCAAGTTGCCTTGCCAGTTCACTTTGTGAAAGCCCTTTGGCGTCCCTGCATTCTCTTAGTTTTTTACCAAAGCTGTCCATGTTATTGTAATATATATGGTACTAAAACCGCTTTAATTAGACGTTTGTGCAAAAATACCGCTAATAAATGGGATAAAAAAATCATAAATATTTTTAGAATTGAAATAGATATTATACATTTGTGCCAAATATTAGCGGATAAAAATTTTTGCTATGGAAATCAAAGACATTAAAGCCCGTCTATCAATAGAATATGTACTAAATCACTATAACATTAAGACCGACAGGCATCATAAAACCTGTTGCCCCTTCCATGAAGAAAAGACAGCGAGCTTTACCGTTTACCCAAAAACAAACACCTTCCATTGCTTTGGTTGTGGCGTAAGCGGCGATACCATCGAATTTATCCAGCTAAAAGAAAAATGCACCAAGCACGAAGCCATTTTAAAAGCACAGGAAATGATAGGAACCCCATCCCAACCTTCCCCAAAAGGGAAGGAGCCAAAACCAACACCCCCGGAAGAACTGGCAAGCTTTGAACCAACAAAGGAACTGCCCCGCCTTGCCGTGATGAGCAAAATAGCACTCGACACCAAAGCCAGCTACAAACGAACCGAACAAGCTAGGGCATACATCCAAAGCCGCAAACTCGATGCCGATAAACTTGAAATCGGTTACATAGGCCGGGAACTAGGCAAGGGATGGAACAGCGCCATGCAACAAAGCGGCTTGAAACTTGGCATTGTAAAGCAGAACCAGCAAAACATCATTGTCCCCAAGTTCAATTACTGTGTAGTGTTCTTCACCAAAAACGAAAAAGGACAGGTCACCGATATGTACGGCCGTTCCATCATTGCCCCAGCCGAAGCCGATACTTCGACAGGCTCAGTAACCAACGGGAAGCACTTTTATTTAAACGGCCACCACCAGGGAATTTACCCATGTTACCCGAAACCCGAAACCAAAAAGCTGATACTTACAGAGTGCATCATCGACTGTGCCACTTTATTAGTGAACAGTGAAAAGTTAATAGTGAATGGTGAAAAATGCGAGGTATTGGCTTTGTTCGGAGTAAACGGACTAACAAACGAAATAGAAGAAGCCATTAAAGGGTTAAATGAACTGGACGAAATCATCCTGTTTTTTGATGGAGACAAGGCAGGGAAAGAAGCCATAAACAGGACAGCCCAGAAATTACAAGCATTAAGGCCAGATATAAAGATAAGTTACATTGAAACCCCGGAAGGCGAAGACATCAACAGCCTATCCATTGGCCACGAGCCGGAACTCTTTGCCCACCTGATCATCGAACGTAAAAACTTTTTTCTTTTAACTGAAAAAGAAAAGCCAGTACAGACGCAACATGTTGCGTCTCAATTCTTAAACACCAGTAACCCAAGCAAGTTAATTTACGATACCCCCGAACTACGCTTTACCATCTGGGGAGGTATCGAAAAAGACAACCTGCACAGGCTCAAAGTAAACCTGTTAGTAGAACAAACCGCCGACAACTTTAAATACTACCAGGACGATGTAAACCTATACAGCAATGCACAGCTACAACGCTTTATAAAGGGAGTGGCCGAGGAACTGGAAACCAGCAGCACCCTTGTAAAAAACACGCTCAGGGAACTATCCGGCCATCTGGCCGGATACCGTTTAAAACTTACCGAGGACGAGCGCAAAGCCCTACAGCCTAAAGTTTACCAGATGACCAAAGAAGAAGAACGGGAAGCCATGAACTTCCTCAAAGGGAAACAACTTGTACGAAATACCCTCAAAGCCATTGAAAAAGGCGGTTTAGTGGGAGAACAAAAGAACGGCCTTTTACTCTTTTTTCTGTACCTGAGTAGATTAATGGATGAACCGTTACACGCCATTATCTTTGGCAAGTCCGGCAGCGGTAAAACCTACCTGCAAACCCGTGTGAGTGAATGTTTACCAGAAGAAAGCCTAAGGACAATAACCAGCCTGACCGAGAACACGCTCTATTACTCAGCCAAAGGTTTTTGGAAACATAAAGTACTACTGATTGAAGACTTAGAAGGCGTTTACAACGCCTTCCTACCACTAAGAGAATTTATGAGCAAACAGAGCATTACCAAGCTCACCACTGACAAAGATGCAAAAGGCAACAACGTACAAAAACTGTTGACCGTGGAAGGCCCTATCTGTGTAAGTGGTGCAACCACACAGGAAAGCATTTATGAGGACAACGCCAACCGCTCATTTTTGCTCATCATCGACGAATCCCAAAGCCATCTGAACGAGGTAATGGGTTACCAGCGCAGACAACAAGCCGGGCTGATCAACGAAACCGAACAAGAGAAAGCAAAGCAACTGTTAAGGAACTCACAACGGCTGCTCCGGAAAATAAAGGTCATCAACCCTTACGCCCCCCAGCTTGAAATACCGCAATGCGTGTTTAAAAAGCTCCGTACCAACATCCACTATCTTAAACTAATAGAAATCATCACCTTTTATAACCAGTACCAACGCGAGATAAAGACCGACCAAAGCGGCAAACCTTACATAGAAACCGCCATTGAAGATATAGAATGCGCCAACTTTTTAGTAAAAGAGACCCTTTTACGAAAGTCTGACGAGCTGAACGGAGAACTACGGGACTTCTTTGAAAGGTTAAAAAACAATCTATCAGCAAAGAAAGTACAGTCCTTTTACTCCAAAGAAATACGGGAGCAATTTAGGATGAACCCCATGAGGATAAACCGCTATTTGCGGGAACTGGAAAGCCGTGGATATATTGGCCGCAACGGGGGAAACCGTAAATACGGCTTTGAATACGAAATAACAGCCTGGGACGAATACGAGAAACTCAAAAACGGTATTAATATCCTGGACGAAATCTTACAAAAACTTAAAGAAAAGCAAGTATAACACAAGCGTAACAGAAGTATAACATGAGGGAGGTGTTAAGTTAATCAACAATAAAACAAAAAGATACCATGAAGTATAACAGTATAACAAGTATAACAGGGGAAGAGCAAGACCCCCCTATTTTGAAAGAACCCATAACGATAGAATTTAGGAGATTACAAAGAGCTTTTGCAGACTGGTTAAGGCTTTTAAACTTCGAACCCGGCACATTAAAGAATGGGCCAACCAAATTACAAGAGTTTTTATACTGGTTAGAATCTCAGGGAATCACCGAAATAGCAAGCATTACAAGGCCAACCATCACTAAATACTTTGACTACTTATTACAGCGACAGAACAAGAGAAAGGGAGGAAGGCTAAGTAAAAACTCATTGCGTACCCATTTGGCCAATTTACGGAAGTTCGCAAGATACCTGAGGGAGAGCGGGAACGAAAGCTTTGATGTAAGCATGAAAATAACAGGCAAGCTGCAAAACATCAGGGAAATCTTTACCAAATCAGAAATCACAGCCCTTTACGAAGCCACCGGGAGCGATACATTAGGACTGAGGGACAAAGCCATTTTAGCCGTTTATTATGGCTGTGGCCTACGAAGGAGCGAAGGCCTAAGCCTGGATGTGAAAGACGTCCTTTTAGATAGAAACCTGTTATACGTCCGTAAAGGCAAAAACTATAAAGAACGCTACGTCCCAATGACATCAGGGGTAAGGGAGTACTTAAAAGATTACATCGAATATGCAAGGCCAATGCTGTTAAAGAAACCATCCCACGCCCTTTTCTTGACCCAATACGGGACACGCACCATAGGCGAAACCATGATGGAACGCTTACGCCAGTTAAAAGAAAAAGCTGGTATTGATAAAGATGCAGGTTTACACAGTTTAAGGCACTCCATAGCCACCCATTTGTTGCAATCCGGTATGGAACTGGAAAAGATAAAGCAATTTTTAGGACATGGTAGCCTCGAATCTACCCAAATTTATACCCATATATCCCATGAACACGAGTAAATACAAGGGGGAGCGTAAAGCATATAAAGAAGAAACCAGCGACTTTACAACCTACCTTCAGAAACGGAACTATGCCAAAGACACGATAAGGGCAGACACTAATTACACCGCCTCATTTTTAGCCTGGGCAACCGGACAGCAAACCCCAATAACAGAAGTAACTTATAATGACTTACTCTCTTACATCGACCACTGCACCACCCAAAGTGATAGCAAAACCCTTTTAAACCGTAAATTATCTGCCATCCGTAAATATTACGATTACCTATTATACCAAGGCAAAGCACAAAAAAACCCGGCCACAGGCTTATTTATCAAGAACAAACAACATACAGTACCTTCAAACCTTTTAACCATCGAGGAACTGGCCACCATTTATGAAAACTATCAGATAACAGACCTTAGAAGCCAACGCAACAAGGTTATTATAGGGATTTTAGTATACCAGGCAGTCACAAGGGAAGAACTTGAAAAGCTCGAAGTAAGCCATGTAAAACTTACCGCCGGAAAAATAGAGATACCCGGGGGCAAGCACAGCAACCCAAGGACATTGAAATTAGAATCCTTACAGATGTTAGATTTACAGGAATATATAACCATAACACGCCCTGAGATACTCAAAGGGAAAGGTATTTACGGCACAGGGAGAAAGCCCGACAGCATCAATAAGGAGAAAGCCCAAACCCAGCTATTTATCAGCATGCACGGATCGGACATCATTAAGAACAGCTTTTTGCACCTGCTGTACGGACTGAGAAAGTTAAACCCGAAACTTATCAACGCCCGGCAGATACGGCAAAGCGTGATAACGATATGGTTAAAAACAAAAAACCTGAGAACAACCCAATACATGGCCGGACATCGATACGTAAGCAGTACAGAACGATACCAGGTCAACCAGCTCGACGACTTACAGGACGCTTTGAACCAGTTCCACCCACTGCGTACCCTATAACCGGGAGGCAACGAGGGTTTATCCGCATGTAAGCCCCATACATACTGACAATCCCCTATTACGCACGTCGGAAAAGCGGTATAAGCAAAAAGCATCGGGCAAAAGCCACGCCAGCCCGGCACAGCCCATTTTTATGGCATCATTGTTTTTTGGTATAAAAATAAGCTGTACCGCCCTCACGGGTTGCCCCGGAGTTACTTTAAAACATACAATTGCTTACATGGCAAGGCTGTCATGCCTTTATGCTGTCCGCCACTTTTTGCTTATGGCAGCACCCCCCGTTCTGTAAGCATTGCCGTGAGCTTTGTACATCATAACAGTTACTTTGGGGCAAAGCTTACAGCCCGGAAGCTGCCCATGTTTGGCTCGCCTACGGGTGGCCGGGGCTGCAGGGCCTGGAGAGTAACTTTTTACTTAAAATTTTGTATTGGCCCCCTTGCCGCGTGCGGGACTTGCAAAACTGTTTTCAATCCTTCAAACATCCTTTTGCAAGCCCCCGGCCACACTCGCTTACGGCTCACAGCAACTCACAGTTACCCACTTTTTACACATTGTTTTTTAGCTGTGACAGTTTTTAAAAAAGCTTTTTTGATTGGTGGCTCTAATCGCCCCCAAACCCCTGCACCTTCATCACGGCTGAACGGCCTGGTTTACTTCATCTTTACAACAACCTTTTTCCACCCGTCCCTTCACCCGTGACGAAGGATAAAAATACACGTAACACGTTTATTATCTTTTCTTTCAATTGAATTTTTATTTATTTAAAAACTTCTTTCAATTGAAAAAGCTGGCAATTACCCCAAAAACTATCGGCCGGAGCAGTCTAAAATGGCGCATAATGAAAAAGTAAACGCCGTGGTGAAGGGATCCCCAAAAATCCCGTAGGTATGGCGTTTACTGGCTATTATGCACCGTTTTTATTTTATCGTCCCATCCCAAAACCCCCGCAGACCCTGAACTTTTTTCTTTCAAATGAAAAGTTCAAATGAAAGAAAAAAAACTATATCTTTAAACTGTGTATGAAACAATGAATGTTCTTTGAAAAGTGTGTAAAGCACTGATTAGCTGAAATAAAAACCGTGCAGGGGCAAACAAATACCTTTATAACGGGAAGGAGTTACAAGACGAAACACTGGGCGGGTTGTCGTTAGGGCTATATGATTACGGGGCTAGGTTTTATGACCCGCAAATCGGACGATTCCACACGCAAGATGCCTTCGCGGAAAAATATTATACATTATCTCCTTATCAATATGGTGCAGATAATCCAATTCTAAACATTGATGTTAATGGTGATTCTATTAATGTTGCATCAATCCAAAAGTATGACCAGAAAAACAGTACAAATTTTCTTGACAAAATAACTTCTGATTTAAGTGCTCAAACAGGGTTAAATTATACTGTGAGTTCATCAGGTCAACTTTTATATCAAAAAGATAAAGATGGTAATGCAATTATTTCTGCAACTAAAGGCAAAGACGGAAATACTATCGAAGTTGGTAGTCAAGAAGCGAGAAGTATTATGGCTGATGCAATTGGCAATAATAATACATCATATGCACAAATCACAACTGGCAGATCTAACGCCATAGTTGGAGGAAATTTAATTAAGTTGAATCCAGATCAAATTAATGGATTTATTAACGGATCGAATAATGTTGATAATAGAACATTGGGTTGGGGAATGACTTTTATGCATGAAATTTCGCACTCTATAGTCGGAGGAGGTTTATCTGACCATCTGCCTGCAGGTTCTGCTACAGGTCAAGTTGTAGATAGGCTTAATATAGTGCGTCAACAGTTAAATCACCAAGGTGGAAACTATGGTCAAAGGATGATGTATAAAGGTACTTATTTTACACCAACAGGAAGTCCAAGCTATCTTCCATTTGATTATGATTCAAATTCCAGTATTATGTTAGGTATTCCTCCTCCTCTTTGTGGGAAAAATATAAAATTCTAGATATGAGTAGATTATTCTTTGTTTTGCTTCTAATAGCCATTAATAATTGTCAATCTCAAGATGTTGACAAAATGGAATTTCTTAAATATCAGGCAACATACAATTACATTTTAAATCTTGATGAAATTAAAAGCGCTGGAAGAAGTGTTTACGTATCAGATACGATTGTTTATATTGATGTGACAACTTTTTGGGAGAATTTAATAAGCGAAAATCAAGAACGGAATAAATTTGTTTTTAAACTTGATAGCATTGATAATGTCAGAAGATTTAAGCCCTTTCATTCAGATTTGATTAGAAAACAAATTAAATCAAACGAGACAAGCGGTTTTACTTTATACTTCTCTAAAGTTTATGATAATTGTTTAATTGTTGAACTAATCGCTAACCAAGGGAATGCCAAATTTGGTTATAATAAAATTACTGCATTTAATAAAAGCACACAATTTCTTTTCAAGTTTGATGATAAGAATCAGATTATCTCTGTCTATAGCGAAAATATGGAATATGATTAAATTTTATCAGTAACAATAAACATAAAATCCACCTAACTAGCTAATTTTATGCATTTAAAGTGCAGCAATATTTTTCTGAAAGAAATCCTCCCCTAAGCTCGGCTAAATGTTCGGAGCAATTAGCTGCATTTGCAATGCGGCTTGGAACAGAGCTAGTTTTGCTATACGATTATTCCAGTAAATTTTTAATTGCTGGTCTTGCGGAAACAGACACTCATGAATCTCAACATACAATTATTGCCACCTTGCAATAATTAACAAAGGCATTAATCTTACAAGTGAACAACAACATTCATTAATGCTAAATAGTGTCTGCAAGTAAACCTATAAACAATTAAAGTCCAATTAATTATTGTTAATAACTTTCTTGAATATTTACTCTTAATAATTTGGTTTATTCGTTATAAATGTAGATATTCAACCTGTTAACCCAACAAGGTTGTCTTGGTTGTGTACCAAACCTCAAAGAGATTCAATTATGAGAAAGAGATTCGAGCAGCAATTAGTGATTGGAACCATCCCTATCTCGGAAGTAAAAATTAACATAAAGAGCAGAGATTCCATTTCGCCTTTTTTAGTTGCCTTACAAAAAATATACCTCACACCAGAATATAACAATCGGATATTCTGTATATTAGAAGAGTACTTGGTAAAAGGCAAAGCCAAAACCGGAAGGCTTGGAATGAATTTGTGGCAGGTATTTGTGTTGGCTCAATTTCGTTTGTGTCTGGGTATCAGTTACGATCGCTTGCATGATTTGGCCAACAACCATAAAAACCTGCGTCTAATCATGGGCATAGAAAAAGGGTTTGGCCATTTACCATGTGAGATAGGCTACCAAAATATAATTGACAATGTTGGTCTGCTAAATGACGAAATGGTAAAAAAGCTCAACGCCATCATAGTTGAATTTGGACATGATGTGTTTAAAAAAAAAGAGGCGGAAGTATTACGCTTAAAGACCGATAGCTTTGTGGTGGAAAGCAACGTCCATTTCCCTACCGACTACAATCTTTTGTGGGATTGTGCCCGAAAATGCCTTGACACAGTATCCTTCTTTTTAAATAAATACCCCGACATTCAAGGTTGGCGCAAGCTAAATAACTGGTATTCTGAAACAAAAAGCATGATGCGCGTCCTTGGCAAAGCCAATAGTGGCGGGAAAGACAAAGAGAAACGAGTAAAACAGGCAGCACAACAATACCTTCAAAAAACACGGATGTTAGCTGACAAAATAGCGCAAGCACAAAACGAACTGCCAATGGTGGATAACGCCGATTTGTTTCAATTAATCAACTTGGAGCGATTTTCAATCTTGTTGCTAAAGCATATCGATTTAGTTGATAGGCGCTTGATAAAGGGAGAGCGTATCCCCCAGGAGGAAAAAATGTTTTCCATATTTGAAGAGTACACCGAGTGGATCACCAAAGGGAAACTCCATCCCAACGTTGAATTAGGCAAAAAAGTGGCCATTACAACCGACCAATATAACCTGATAGTGGATTACCTGGTGATGGACAAGCAGGCAGACTCTGAAATTATATTAAAGGTGGCCGACAAAATATTTAAAAAACACAAGGTCGGCAGTTGGAGCTTTGATAAAGGGTTCTGGCACAGTGACAATTGGTTCTTGCTCAAAGATCACGTCACCAAACTTGTAATGCCTAAAAAGGGGAAGCGCAACATAGCCCAAGAAGCAGAAGAAACCGATAAAGGCTTCGTACGCTTGAGAATGAAACACAGTGCCATCGAGTCAAACATCAATGAATTAGAACATAGTGGACTGGATAGATGTCCCGATCGAGGGTTCAATCATTTTAAAAGATACGTTGGTTTGGCCGTGTGCGCATATAATTTGAAACGCATAGGCAAGAAGCTTCTGGAAGACCAAAAGCAAGCGGCCTAATTTTTAATCACTTGTTAGTTAAGTATATAAAAAATGAAGAAGTATGCCAAAAAAATAATTTTATGCCTATATTCTAACGTTTTTAGTAAAACATTAAACAATATTTACTCAAAAAAACCAAAAAACTTTTTTTTAATATCAACTGGCAAAATTAATTCGTCAGAAAATCCAAATTTTTAAAAAACACTGAGTTTTCTTGCTGACACTAAATATAAAATATTAAGTAAAAATGTAGTGGTTCCTGATAATATTTTAATCTCGAACCTTAGCAGCCCATCAACAGATACTACAACTTCTTCTCTTCAAAATAACTCAACTTTGGTATATCATTCCTCATACAAATCCGAGATTTATTTTGATAGTTATTCTAATAAAGCTCAACCTACACAATATCATAAAATAAACGATGCCTATTCTTCAATTCTATGGGATGATAGTGGTCAACATCCAACCGCAGTGGTTAAAAATGCTGATTTAGCAAATGTAGCCTATACAAGCTTTGAGGATACTGAGACTGGTGGCTGGAATCTGGGATCATCCATTACAATCAAAGGGGTGTCAATCACAGGCAAAAGATATTATACCATCAGCAATGGTAATATAAGCATGAATGTAAATTTAGGTTTAGTATACATACTCACGTATTGGACAAAGAATACTTCGGCATAAAATATTTCAGGTACCATGACAGGATATCCTGTAAAAGGGGTCACCATCAATGGCTGGACTTTTTTTGAGCACCGTATTACAGGAATCGAACAAATTAATTTTGGGGGTTCAGGGGATATTGACGAACTACGTTTATACCCAACCGATACCCAAATGACTTCCTATACCTATACCCCTTTATTGGGAATGACCTCACAAACCGATCAAAATGGTGTAAGTACATTCTATGAGTACGATACTTTTGGCCGCTTGAAGCAGGTAAAAGATCAGGATGGTAATATTGTAAAAACGTATGATTATCACTATCAGGTTCAGTAAATTGAAATAAATCGTTTTGCCGTATCAGTCCACCAACGCCCGATAGCCTTAGCTTGCAGTGAATCGTTCGGCGTTTGCATTTGCAACGTCGGACTAGTTTTGGAAGCATTTGTTACCATTACCATTACCATTACCAATGCTAAAGAAAAAGAATAACATTAGAGCCTGGTAACTGGGGAGTTGCCGGGCTTTGGTGTTTTAACGGGACTATTTTATTTTGGTTTTCTGATAAAGAAAGACTTTTCCAACACCCATCCGTAATATTTTGTAAGTTAATGGGTAAGTTTGACTAAAACCCCGCAATGTAAATTAGCGTTTATTTTGACGATTCAATGCTAGCAGTCTCAAAAAATTAGATATGACAGAAGCAATTAGATTGAAAAACTGTTCTTGCCGAATTAAACGTTCTAACAAAAAAAGACGCTATTAGTCGTCTTTTTTATGGGCAATAATTTTAGTAAGTCAATATTTATGAGGATGGTTACATCTTTAAATTATGATAATCCGATCGAAGCCATGTTTTATACCGAACTTACTGTTTACCTTCTAATCCCTGAACTGTAAGTAATCAACCATTTACAGGAGCAAGGATATCCTATTATAATTAACGACAAACAAAATGTTCTGGATGTTATCAGACAAATTGAAGGTATTTTGCTTATTAAATTACCCATTCTGGAGAATTGGATTTTCCGTACTTGACCAAAACCTCATAAAGGATTTAACATGAGAATGAAACGCGGGTTTGAATTGGTTATTGATGAGTTCATGTTCCTGCACTTCTTACTTTTATATCCATAATCCCATTTAATACCCGTTATGTAAAAACAATAATCACTATCAGTACTGAACCTTTGGTTGAATTTAATAGAGTTCACACCTTTAAATATTTCTCTGATCTCCATCGCATAAAGGTATCAGACATTGAGTTACCTGAACGCCTATACCTAATACAGTTATTTTAAAAACCATATATCCCGGGCTTGTTAGATAAGTCAACCTTGTTAAAGAAGAAATGATTACCTTATTTTGCTATATGGAGTAGAAAATAAACTGGAAATAAATGTAAACTGATAAAAAAAAGTATATTTGATGATCAAATTGAAGGAAATTTAACAAACACTATCCTAAATCAATGGTTGATAAATAATTATAATCATTAGGACGATTTTTTTAGTACATATCAATTTTTTTATTAATCTGATAACTTTGGGTTATCCAATCATTTTGTTACTTAATTACTTTTTTATGAAAAAAAATGTATTTGCCTTAATTTTTTTTATTTTATCGATATGTTTTGTTTTTTTTTCGTGTAAAAAGGATAATTCTATTGCCGTTACCGGAATGAACCCTTCCAAAGACAGTATTACATTGGCAATAAATACTAAGGATTCAATAAGTATCCAAGTGAGTCCTTCGAATGCAACCAATAAAATAATTACATGGAAATCAAGTAATTCATCCATCGTTTTTGTGAATTCCACTGGCGTAATACTAGGTCTGGCTGTTGGAACTGCAACCGTCACAGCCACTTCAATTGATGGCAGTTTTTCCACTTCATGTGCAGTTAGTGTGATCGTTCCAACTACGGGTATTTCTATCTCTAAACAGTACATAGTTTTGGGAATCAACTGTAAAACGAACCTGCTAGCCAATTTACTGCCAGCCAATGCTACCTGCAAAAACGTCATTTGGCGAACGAGCAATCCCTCTGTAGTAACTGTAAACTCTTTAGGCACAGTTACTGCCATTGCTTCAGGAACTGATACGATTACTGCAACTACATGGGATAATTTTAAAGCCAAATGTATTATTCTTAGCATTGATCCGATATACAATGGACTTGTTGCTTACTATCACCTGAATGGAAATTTTAGGGATACCACTGCAAATCAAAATAATGGCATCCAATTTGGAAGTTTTTCAACGGAATCATCTGGTAATATGTATAATAACACCTCTGTTTACAAGTTTAATGGTGTTAATTCCTATGTGCGTGTTCCTAACTCCGCATCGCTAAATCCATCAACACAAATGTCTGTATCGGTTTGGTACAAACCAGTAAACTTTTATGGAAGCGGAAATGATCCCATCATCGATAAACCATATCCTACATGGACTAAAGCCGTTTACCAGTATCACCTTGGAGTAACCGGAGCTTTATATTTATCACCTAAAATTGGTTTTGATATTGCATTGAATGACACACTTAGATATGCGGTAACTCCTCCCAATTCATATATTCCGGGTGTGTGGTATCATATTGTGGGCACCTACGATGGATCTTTTATTAAAATTTACTTAAATAATAATTTGATGAGTTCAACACCTGCTACCGGTATTATAAATAATGAAGGTCAGGATCTTTTTATTGGCAGATATGGACTTATGGGCCCAAACCATAACGATTATTCATATCTTCCAGGGAATATAGCCGAATTGCGAATTTATAACCGGGCTTTATCCTCTATAGAAATAAATAATATCTTTTTACTCGGAAATTAAAGGTAAGCTCAAAAGGGAGTCTATCAAAATTGATCATCCTCATTTGAAAAAGTTCGAAAAAGGCACCCTAGAGTGCCTTTTTGTTTTTTGTAAGTATACGAATTACTTCCCCAACAATTCATTTCTCAGCCGTTTGGCTTTGTAAATATATTCCAACGCACCAAGCATCCCAATGGAAGTAACGCCCACGGAACGGTTAGCATCGGGGATAAAGATAAAACCTCCCGGTAAGCTTTCCATATTTCCATCGAAAACCAAACCAATCACTTCAAGGTTTTTATTTATCATAGGACTCCCGGAGTTTCCTCCAATTATGTCGTTAGTTGTTACAAAATCTAATGGTATTGGCAATAATTCTGCAGGAGGGTTTTGCCATTTTTTTGGCAAATACCATGGATATTGCTTGTTAAATGAATAGTATCGGTCATAAAGTCCGTAAAAGGTAGTTTTTGAGGGTGCCATAGTTCCGTTGTATTCGTATCCTTTTACTATACCATCGCTGATGCGTAAACTAAAGGTTGCATCGGGGGGGATTGCAGTTCCATAAATATCAAAAAGCATTCGGCCTAGTTGGCTGCGGTATGCCGAAAGTCTGTCCTGAATTGCTCTGTATTTTGCAGAGGAAACAACCCCACGTGGCATAGCAATACGGGCCAAATCCAAAAGAGGATCGCTAAAATTATTGATGAATGAAGTGTCCTTAGCAAGTAAATCAGCACGAACTTTAGGATCGTTCAAACGTGTCGCTTTCATAAGTCGTGCAGCGGCTTCTTTTGGAGTTTGCCCATTTAGTGCCTTAATGATATAAGGATCATTTTTTCCAAGCAAAACCGATGCTTCCTGAAAATAGGTAGCCATGTATCCTTCTTCAATTTCTGCCACTTTTACCGGTTTAAATCGCGAAAACTGTTTTTTTACTAAATCAGCCTGAACGACATCGGTTTTTAACGTAATTGAATAAGAAACAAGCGCATTGGCAAAAGCTATCAAATCGCCGGCTAACCTCGGATTAGCTGAGAATGTGGAGGTTTCAGAATAAAGACTTTGTGCCTCCTGATTATCCTTAGCAATATTGTCCCAAATAACTACCTGGCTTGCCAAACTGGGTTTCTTCAAGACATCAGATTTGAAATTTTTTTCAAAAGCCGCTTTTCTGGCCATCAGGTAGGGATCTTCTAACCCGGCTAATTCTCCGCGGCGTGCTTTGAATGAATTTTCAAGTCCGAAAATAACATTGATAATACTGTCATTTTTTGCTGTTTTATTATATTCCTGTAACAACTTCGAACGGTTGCGGAATAGGTTCAGCTGCATCGGAAACACCACATCACGATTGAATTCCAAGTCAGAAATGGTAGATAAACGACGTGTGCTGCCGGGATTACCAATGATGAAAACAGGTTCGCCTTCTGACACCTCTTTTTGGTTAAATTTAAAATAATGCGGTGTTTTCATGGGTTTTCCATTTTCGTCGTAAACGCGAAAAAAGCTACAATCCAAGTCGTAGCGCGGATAAGTAAAGTTATCATAATCGCCACCAAAAAAGCCCAGATGCATTTCAGGCATAAAAACCAAACGAACATCCTTATATCTTTTGAACCCGTACAAGGCATATTTACCACCATTATAGAATGTCACGGGTTGAATTTCAAGGTCTTTCCAATCACTTTTTCCTTTATATTCCTGAATGATGTTTTCAAACTCTTTGGAACGCAGGGTTACTTTGCCCGTAGCGTTTTCGGCTTTTGTCATAGCAGCAACAACACGATTGGTAATGTCATCCATTTTTATTAATTGATCAACAAATAAGCCGTTTATCAATCGTTCATCTTCCGATTTTACAGCATAAAATCCGTTTTCGTTAAAATTTTCACCCGGTTTTTGTACACTTGTTCCGGAAGCACGTGCGCAGTGATGATTTGTCATTACCAAACCATCGGATGAAACAAATGAAGCTGAACAACCGTTTCCGAAACGCAGGGCTGATAGGCGGGCTTCGTCAAACCATTTCTGGTCGGGAGAGAAGTTGTAAGTACTTTTAAAATAATCAATTGGAGGAAAGTCGAATGTCCACATCTTCCCCATATCATACAAACCCGACTGAACGGTATCCAAAGTGCTCTTAACTTGAGCCTCTGACTTGCCTTTTGATAGGCACAAAATTACTAGCAAAAGTGCTGAAAATCTGATTAGTTTACTCATATAAAATTGTTACTTCAGGTTTATAAATACGATATGCATTTGAAAAGTTGTGAAATAAGCAATTCTTTTGGAAAAAAATGCTGCTATATATCATTAAAAAAAACAGCCACTCAAAATGAGCAGCCGTTTCTTGTAAGTTGCTATAATTAACGTCAGTTCGATGGGTCTTTGTTAGCTAAACCTTTGAATACCCGGTTGTGTGTTCCCTACGAATATAACATGCTTTTAAAGGAGTTGAGTCAATACAAGATATGCCAGTGTGTTGTTCTAAAAAGCAAACAAATTTCTTATATTAAACTGACGTTAATTAAGTATTAATCTTCTTTTTGCTCTAAATCATAAGCTTTGAGCAATTCATTCTGTATTTCGCCAGGAACCTGCGCATATTCCAAGAATTTCATGTTATATATGGCACGACCCTGTGTTAAAGAACTTAACGAAGTGGAATATTTATTCATCTCAGCCAATGGAACTTTTGCAGTGATTTTTTCGAAACCTCTTTCACTGCTCATGCCCTGAACAACTGCCCGGCGGGTTTGCAGGTCACTCATCACATCACCCATGCGGTCGGCTGGTACCAAAACATCTACATTGTAAATAGGTTCCATTATTTTTGGCCCGGCATTTTTAAATGCTTCTCTAAAGGCATTTCTGCCAGCTAACCGGAACGAAATTTCATTGGAATCTACAGGATGCATTTTACCGTCGTAAACATACACCTTAATATCGCGGGCATAGGAACCTGTGAGAGGACCCTCTTCCATTTTCTCCATAATCCCTTTTAGAATTGCCGGAAGAAAACGAGCATCAATACTTCCTCCTACAATACAATTATAGAATACCAACTTTCCACCCCATGGCATAAGTTGTTCGTCCCTATCCCTGAGGTTGAGCTTTATTTCTTTACCGTTTATTTTAAAAACTGTAGGTTCGGGGGCACCCTCAATGTATGGTTCAATTATCATATGTACCTCACCAAACTGGCCGGCTCCTCCTGATTGTTTTTTATGGCGGTAGTCTGCCAACGCAGTTTTAGTAATGGTTTCTCTATACTGAATTTTAGGGGTAATGAATTCAGTTGGAATTTTATATATATGATCGAGGTGCCATTTTACAATATTTAAATGATATTCGCCCTGACCATGAATTAACGTTTGTTTTAGTTCTTTTGAATATTCTACGATGATGGTTGGATCTTCCATAGATATTCGTTGAAGAGCTTCACCAAGTTTTTCTTCATCAGTTTCATTAATAGCTTTAATAGCTGTTCTGAATTTTGGATTGGGAAAAGGTATTTTGTTGAACTTTATTTGTGAACCAGGAACAGTGAGTGTGTGGTTGCTTTTTGTACCTTTTATTTTCACTGTAGCGCCAATATCCCCAGCAGTAATTTTAGGTATTTTAACTCGATTTTTTCCAGCAACTGCAAATATTTGAGAAACACGTTCTTTTGCCTGGGTAGAAGCATTGATAATATCCATGCCTTCAGTGAATTCGCCAGACATCACTTTAAAGTAATTGATTTCGCCAATGTGTTGTTCGACTGACGATTTGAAAACAAATGCCGAAGGAGATGCTTTGACTTCACATTTAACTATTATTCCGTTAATATCGATTGGGGCTGGCATATCTGCCGGCCCAGGGAGAACCCGTGTCAAAAATTCCATCATACGGGCAACGCCAATATTTTTTTTTGCTGAGATACAAACAACTGGTACTATTCCCGAGTTTACCAAACCCATGGTTATTCCTTTTCGCATTTCGTCTTCTGTTAGAGATCCTTTTTCGAAGAAAATCTCCATCAGTTTTTCATCATTTTCGGCAGCTTTTTCGATTAATTCAGCCCGCAATTCGTCCGCTCTTTCTTTTTGGTTTGCAGGAACTTCGGTAATTTCAATTTTGCCTCCCTCCAGGTATTTATATTGTTTCATTAATAATACATCAATAAAGGTATTAAATCCTGTACCTTCATTAACAGGGTATTGTATAATAACGATATTTTTGCTGATTCGTTCTTTAGCGCGTTCAATACATTGATCAAAATTTGCCTTGTCATGGTCGAGCTGGTTAATTGCCAAAACCATTCCTCTTTTTGCATCTTCAACATGCCGGTTTTGAATTTCAGTTCCTACTTCAATGCCATTTTGTGCATTAATTACCATTAAGGCGGTGTCGGTAACTGTAAGTGCTGCCACTACGCCATTGCAAAAATCATCGGCGCCAGGGCAATCAATAAAATTTAATTTTTTATCATTGAATTCGGCGTATAGCACTGTTGGAAAAACCGAACTTCTGTTTTCGTGCTCAATATCGGAATAATCGGACACAGTATTTTTATTTTCTACTTCCCCTCGCCGTTCAATAACTTTTCCTTCAAAAAGCATAGCCTCGGCGAGGGTAGTTTTCCCGGAACCTGAGTTCCCCAGCAGCGCAAAATTCTTAATTTGTTCTGTAGTGTAAGGTTTCATAAACAGTAAATATTAAATTAAGTAATTATAATATGAATGTTAGTTATTTGTTAAGTAGATGACCAAAAGTAGTGATTTTTTTAAAAGATGCAAGAGAATTAGGAGGTTTGGAAGGTGTTACTTTTATTGCCATTAAATACAAGTAAACCAGATTGTTATAATTTGTTACGCTATTGAAGCGTTTAGTTTTACTTATTTATAACTATTATATATAAGTAAAATTGAGATTGAATATGAACCATTCTGTCAACGAAAAATCAAGGCTTCATAGCAATATGTCTGAAAGCATAGGAGAAAAGGGGTGAAAAATGTTTTAGAGTCATTTTTATTGTATTAACTTTGTGGCCTTTTCTCGAAAACATAAGCGGAGTCAAATTTGAAAGATTCCTCAAAACTAGTTAGAAAGAAAATCAATTGTTTTTCGCAAAATAAATGTTGTTTTTTAAAAAATAAAAAATACCTTTGCGAACCAATTTTTAAAAGAGTTTAAAATTAAACAGATATCGTCTTTATGCCTACAATTCAACAGTTAGTAAGGAAAGGAAGAACCAAACTTAACGAAAAGAGCAAAGCTCCGGCATTGGATTCCTGTCCTCAAAGGCGCGGGGTATGTGTGCGTGTTTACACCACTACTCCTAAGAAACCAAACTCGGCCATGCGTAAAGTGGCAAGGGTACGTCTTACAAACGGAAAGGAAGTAAATGCCTACATCCCTGGTGAAGGGCACAATCTTCAGGAACACTCCATTGTTTTAATTCGTGGAGGTAGGGTAAAAGACCTTCCAGGTGTTCGTTATCATTTAATTCGTGGCGCACTCGATGCTTCAGGAGTAGATGGCAGAAAACGAAGCCGTTCCAAATATGGAGCAAAGAGGCCTAAACCAGGTGCAGTTGCAGCAACAAAAAAGAAATAATAATAAAAGGGTAACAAACCATGCGTAAAGCAAAACCAAAAAAAAGAATCATATTGCCTGATCCTAAATTTACTGACGTTCAGGTAACCAGGTTTGTAAATAATCTGATGTATTCAGGAAAGAAAAGCGTAGCATACGGTGTTTTCTACGAAGCAATGGCTATCGTTCAAACCCGTTTGAAGGATACTGAGAAGACTCCTCTTGATGTTTGGAAAAAAGCGTTGGAGAATATCACTCCAATGGTTGAAGTGAAGAGCCGTCGTGTAGGTGGGGCTACTTTTCAGGTTCCAATTGAGGTTCGTTCGGACCGTAAGGTTTCTCTTAGTATGAAAAACCTGATTTTATATGCCCGTAAACGTAGCGGAAAATCGATGAGCGATAAACTTGCTTCTGAAATTTTAGCTGCATTTAATGAAGAAGGTGGTGCTTATAAAAGAAAAGAAGATATGCATAAAATGGCTGAAGCCAATAAAGCATTTGCTCATTTCCGGTTTTAATTGATTGTTGGTATAAGTATAAGTAATATAGTGAATAGTTGTTTTTTTGATTGATTAGCAGAGAGAGTAATAATGAGCAAGGATTTAAGTAGACAAAGGAATATAGGCATTATGGCCCATATCGATGCTGGTAAAACTACCACAACGGAACGTATTCTTTTTTATACAGGCATTAACTATAAGATTGGTGAAGTGCATGATGGTACTGCAACAATGGACTGGATGGTTCAGGAGCAGGAGAGAGGGATAACAATTACGTCCGCAGCCACTACAGCTTTTTGGAAATACAAAAACGAAGAATATAAAATTAATATCATTGACACTCCTGGCCATGTCGACTTTACCGTTGAAGTGGAACGATCCCTACGTGTACTTGATGGCGCAGTTGCGCTCTTCTGTGCAGTTGGAGGAGTTGAACCTCAGAGTGAAACTGTTTGGCGTCAGGCAAATAAATATGGTGTTCCGCGGTTGGCTTTTGTTAATAAAATGGATCGTTCGGGCGCTGATTTTTATGGTGTTGTTAGTGAAATTCGTGAAAAATTAGGTTCTAATCCTGTTCCTCTTCAGATACCTATTGGCGCTGAGGAAAAATTTTCAGGAGTTATTGACCTGATTGAATTCAAATCGATTACCTGGACTGAAGATGCTAAGCTCGGTTCTACGTTTATTACAGGTGAAGTTCCAGCCAATATGGTTGATGAAGCTACTGAATGGCGCAATAAAATGATTGAGGCAATAGCTGAAACTGACGATACATTATTAGAGAAATTTTTCGAAGATCCTAAGTCGATTACTATTGATCAAATTAATAATGCTGTACGTAAAGCAACCATAAGCATGGTTATTGTACCCGTACTTTGTGGATCTGCTTTCAAAAATAAGGGTGTTCAAAGTCTTCTTGATGCAGCTTGTGCCTATTTGGCAAGTCCGCTGGATAAAGGTCAGATCGAAGGGATTAACCCAAATACTGACGAGCCTGTTATAAGGCAGCCAGACGAAAAAGAACCTGTTACTGCGTTGGCTTTTAAGATTGCAACCGATCCATATGTAGGTCGTTTGGCTTTCCTTCGGATATATTCAGGAAAACTTGATGCGGGCTCATATTTGATGAATTCAAGAACCGGCAAAAAGGAACGTATCTCAAGGTTATTCCAAATGCATGCAAATAAACAGAACCCGATAGAGAGTTGTGGCGCTGGTGATATTTGTGCCGTAGTTGGTATTAAGGAATTACGCACAGGCGATACTTTCTGTGATGTAGACCATCCTATTATACTTGAAGCGATGACTTTCCCATTACCGGTAATCGGTGTAGCTGTAGAGCCAAAAACTCAGGCCGATGTTGATAAACTAGGTATGGCACTCGCCAAACTTTCCGAAGAAGATCCTACATTTCAGGTTAAAACAGATCCGGATAGTGGCCAGGTGGTTATTAGCGGAATGGGTGAGCTTCACCTTGAAATTATTGTTGACCGTTTACGTCGCGAATTCAAGGTAGAATGCAATCAGGGTGCACCTCAGGTTGCTTATAAAGAAGCAATCACTGCAACTATCGAACACCGTGAAGTATTCAAAAAACAATCAGGTGGTCGTGGTAAGTTTGCTGATATTGTAGTTCGCATATCTCCAGCTGACATAGGTGTTAAAGGTTTACAATTTGTTGATTTAGTTAAGGGTGGTAATGTACCCCGCGAATATATACCTGCTGTTGAGAAGGGTTTCAAGGAATCACTTCAAAATGGTGTACTTGCCGGATATCAGGTTGATAGCATTAAAGTTGAATTACTTGATGGTTCTTACCATGCAGTTGACTCGGATGCTCTTTCATTTGAAATTTGTGCAAAACAAGCTTTCCGCGAAGCTTGCCGAAAAGCAAAACCAATTCTTCTTGAGCCAATTATGTCTGTTGAAGTTGTTACTCCTGAGGATTACATGGGTGATGTGATTGGAGACTTTAACAAACGTCGTGGTCAGATTGAAGGGATGGACTCTAAAGCAGGTTCACGCGTGGTTAAAGCAAAAGTGCCGCTTTCTGAGCAATTTGGATATGTAACAGTGTTACGTACCATATCTTCAGGCCGTGCCACTTCTACGATGGAATTCTCGCATTACGCACCAGTTTCTGATAACCTTGCCAAGGAAGTTATTGCCAAGGCAAAAGGTAAAGCTGAAGTTATTTAATATAACATATATACAATGAGTCAAAAAATTAGAATAAAGCTCAAGTCTTACGATCATAATTTGGTTGACAAATCAGCCGAAAAAATCGTTAAGACAGTAAAGTCTACGGGCGCAGTGGTGAGCGGACCGATTCCACTGCCTACCCATAAGAAGGTGTTTACTGTACTTCGTTCCCCTTTTGTTAATAAAAAATCGAGAGAGCAATTTGAGCTTTCTTCATACAAAAGGTTGATGGATATTTACAGTTCCACCCCCAAGACCATTGATGCTCTGATGAAATTAGAGTTGCCCAGTGGCGTAGAAGTTGAAATTAAGGTCTGATAGGAACCAAAAAAATTAAAAAATTATGTCAGGATTAATTGGGAGGAAGATTGGGATGACCTCAATCTTTTCCGAAGACGGAAAGAACATAGCCGTAACTGTAATCGAAGCTGGACCAAATGTGGTAACACAGGTTAAGACAGTTGAGATAGATGGATATAGTGCTTTACAAATTGCATTTGACGACAAAAAGGAAAAATCCAGCAACAAACCTGAACTTGGCCATTTTAAAAAGGCCAATACAGCGCCTAAACGCAAAATTGTTGAGATTGAAAATGTTAACCCGGAAGTTAAACTGGGAGATGTTTTAACCCTTGATCTTTTAAAGGATCAAACATTTGTTGACATCGTTGGAATTACCATTGGAAAAGGTTTTCAGGGTGTAGTTAAAAGACATGGTTTTAGCGGTGTTGGCGGGCAAACACATGGTCAGCACAACAGGCTTCGTGCTCCGGGTTCAATGGGTGCATCATCTTTCCCATCCAGAGTATTCAAAGGTCAACGTATGGCCGGACGAATGGGTGGAGATCAGGTTAAAGTACAAAACCTGCAGGTTATAAAAGTTGTCCCTGAAAACAATCTTCTTTTAGTGAAAGGATCTGTTCCAGGATCAAAAGGTTCATATTTACTTATCGAGTACTAATGGAAGTAGCAGTTTTAAATAAAGCAGGCCAGGAAACAGGGCGGAAAGTAGTTCTCGAAGATTCGATTTTTGGAATCGATGCAAACGATCATGCTATTTATCTCGACGTAAAACAATATCTGGCAAACAAGCGTCAAGGTACCCACAAATCGAAAGAACGTTGGGAAGTCGCATATAGTACAAAGAAAATTAAGAAACAAAAAGGAACTGGCGGGGCTCGTGCCGGCAGTATTAAATCTCCTTTATTTGTTGGTGGTGGACGTGTATTTGGTCCTCAACCCAGAGATTATAGCTTTAAGCTCAATAAGAAAGTAAAACAACTCGCTCGTTTATCCGCGTTAGCTCATAAAGCAAGCAACAATAATATCGTAGTTGTTGAAGATTTCACTTTTGAGACTCCTAAAACCAAGGAATTTGTTCAGGTTGATAAAAATTTGAAAATAAATGCGAAAAAAACGCTTTACATTCTATCTGAACAAAATAAAAGTCTATATTTGTCATCTCGCAATTTAGAGGGCAAAAAGGTCGTAATTCTCTCAGATATAAATACATACGATATCATGAATGCTTCAGTTTTAGTATTCATGGAGAGCACGATCAACGCCTTACAAAAAAACGACTTATAAAATTAACGAATAATGTCAACGGAAATTTTAATCAGACCTATTGTAACTGAGAAGCTTACAACTCTTGGAGAAAAGCTTAATCAATATGGGTTTATGGTAGACCCTCGAGCTAATAAACTTGAGATTAAAAAAGCTATTGAGGAATTGTATGGTGTTACTGTTGCCGCTGTGAATACGATTAAGTATGCTGGAAAAATAAAATCCCGTTTTACGAAATCAGGAGTGATCAGTGGTCAAAAGAACTCATATAAAAAAGCAATGATTACCTTGGGAGCAGGAGAAAAGATTGATTTTTATAGCAACATCTAAATTGTCATGGCAGTAAGAAAATTAAAGCCTGTTACACCAGGCCAAAGACATAAGATAATAAGTACATTCGACGAGATTACTTGTGCGGTTCCCGAAAAATCGTTACTTGAACCTTTAAAAAGATCAGGTGGACGTAATCATTCCGGTAAAATGACCATGAGGTATCTCGGAGGCGGACACAAAAAAATGTACCGTGTAATAGATTTTTTAAGAGATAAAGATGGTATTCCAGCTGTTGTGAAAACAATAGAGTACGATCCTAACAGAACAGGGCGTATTTCCTTAGTCGAATATACTGATGGTGAAAAGCGATACATCATTGCTCCTCACGGTCTTAAAGTTGGACAAACAGTGCAATCCGGAAAAAATATTGCTCCGGAAGTTGGAAATACTTTAGCTATGTCTGACATCCCGCTTGGTACTATCATTCATAACATCGAATTACGTCCGGGTCAAGGAGGAATATTAGCTCGCAGTGCAGGTTCTTATGCTCAGTTGTTATCCCGCGAAGGAAAATTTGCAATTATTAAGTTGCCTTCCGGTGAGAGCCGAATGGTGTTAGTAAATTGTAAAGCAACAATAGGTTCAGTTTCAAATCCTGACCATTCTATTGAAAAATCAGGTAAAGCGGGACGTAGCCGTTGGTTTGGTCGTCGTCCCAGAACACGTGGTGTTGCCATGAATCCTGTTGATCATCCAATGGGTGGTGGTGAAGGTCGTGCCTCAGGTGGTCACCCACGTTCACGTAAGGGGTTACCAGCAAAGGGCTTTAAGACCAGAGCTAAAAAGAAGGATTCGAATAAGTATATTATTGAAAAAAGAAAAAAATAAAAGTAATAATTAACTGAATATGAGTCGATCATTAAAAAAAGGTCCATTCATCGATTTTAAGCTGGAGAAGAAAGTTCTCGACCTGAATCAAAACAACAAAAAGACCGTTGTTAAAACATGGGCAAGGCGTTCGATGATTTCACCCGATTTTGTAGGCCATACCGTAGCGGTGCATAACGGGAATAAGTTTATTCCGGTTTATGTAACTGAAAATATGGTAGGACATAAATTAGGAGAATTTTCCCCGACCCGTACATTCCGTGGCCATTCCGGAAACAGAAAAGATTCAAAATAAGCAAAAAACCCGACAAAAATATAATACAATATGGGGGCTAGAAAAAGAGAATTTGCCAATAGGCTTAAAGAAGAAAGAAAGAACAAGTATTTTGCTGTTCTTCGTAAATGTCCCTCATCACCTCGTAAGATGCGTTATGTTGTCGATATGATTCGTGGTGTTGAGGTTAACAGAGCTCTTGATATTCTCAAGTATTCAAATAAAGAAGCAGCCGGAGGTATTGAAAAGCTCCTTCTTTCCGCAATAGCGAATTGGCAGGCAAAAAACGAAGGCACAAGAGTTGAAGATAGTAATCTCTTTGTTAAGGAAGTCTTCGTTGATGGTGGAACAATGGTTAAACGCATGAAAACCGCACCACAAGGACGAGCTTATCGCATTCGTAAGAGATCAAATCATGTTACGGTGATTTTAGATAGTGCAAATAGTAGTGCAACTCAAACAAAATAATTTGTAATGGGAAACAAAGTTAATCCAATATCAAACAGGCTCGGAATCATCAGAGGATGGGATTCTAATTGGTACGGTGGAAGAAATTTTGCCAGTAAACTGGTAGAAGATCATAAAATACGACAATACCTTAGTGCACGTTTAGCTAAAGCCAGTGTTTCTAAGATAATTATAGAAAGAACTTTAAAACTTATTACTGTCACAGTAAATACTGCACGCCCCGGTATTATTATCGGAAAAGGTGGACAAGAAGTGGATAAGCTAAAAGAAGAATTAAAGAAGATTACAAGTAAAGAGGTTCAGATCAATATCTTCGAAGTAAAACGTCCTGAACTGGATGCAGTGATTGTGGCTAATAACATTGCGCGCCAGGTAGAAGGTAAGATTTCTTATCGTCGTGCCATCAAAATGGCTATTGCTTCCACTATTCGAATGGGTGCAGAGGGTATCAAAGTAATTGCATCAGGTCGTTTGGGCGGTGCAGAAATGGCCAGATCTGAAATGTATAAAGAAGGTCGTATTCCATTACATACTTTTCGTGCCGACATTGATTATGCACTAGGAGAAGCTCTTACTAAAGTAGGGCAAATTGGTATCAAAGTCTGGATTTGCAATGGTGAAGTTTATGGTCGGCGTGACCTGGCACCAAACGTTGGACAAATGCCTGCTAGTGGTAACAATAGCAACAATAATAGCAATAATAATAAACCTGGTGGCAAAGGTCAAGGCTTTAAAAAGAAAAGAAAATAATACTTTAGGTATACAATTTTAAGCTTAGGAAGAATGTTACAACCGAAGAAAACGAAATACAGAAGGCAACAAAAAGGACGGATGAAGGGGTTTGCTCAACGCGGGCATGAACTTTCGTTTGGGTCATTCGCAATAAAAGCCTTAGAAAATGCATGGGTAACTGGCCGTCAAATTGAAGCAGCACGTCAGGCTGTTACAAGGCATATGAAACGTGAAGGACAAATTTGGATTAGAATATTTCCGGATAAGCCTATAACAAAAAAACCAGCCGAAGTACGTATGGGTAAAGGTAAAGGTGCACCTGAAGGTTTTGTGGCACCAGTAACACCTGGTCGTATTATCATAGAAGCAGAAGGAGTTTCTTTTGAAATAGCTAAAGAAGCACTTCGTTTGGCTGCGCAAAAGCTTCCAATAAAAACTAAATTTATCGTAAGACGTGATTACGCTGAATAAAATACTGTAACAATGAAAACGGCAGAAATTAGAGAATTAAAAAGTAAAGAAATTCAGGAAAGAATTGATGCGGAAAAAAGTACGATGGTTCGTATGAAATTGAACCATGTTGTTTCGCCTCTCGATAATCCTTTGAAAATTACGCATCTTCGTAAAGATATTGCAAGATTGATGACCATTTTACGTCAAAAATCCTTAACCGATCAAAAGTAATGCTGGTTGAACCCATGGAAAATAGAAAATTAAGAAAGGTACGTGAAGGCGTAGTTGTAAGCAATAAGATGGATAAAACCATAGTTATTGCTGTAAAACGGAAAGTTAAACATCCGATTTATCATAAATTTGTGAATAAAACCTCTAAGTTCTATGCTCATGATGAGGCAAATACATGCAGTATTGGTGATACCGTTCGTGTAATGGAAACCAGGCCTTTAAGTAAGAATAAAAACTGGAGACTTGTAGAAATAATTGAAAAGGTGAAATAATCATGATACAACAGGAAAGCAGATTATCAGTAGCCGACAACAGCGGTGCCAAAGAAGTAATGTGTATTAAAGTACTTGGGGGTACTCGTAAAAGATATGCATCAGTTGGTGATAAAATTGTAGTAGCAATTAAAAGTGCCCTGCCTTCAGGTGAAGTAAAAAAGGGTACTGTAAGCAAGGCTGTAGTTGTTCGAACTAAAAAAGAAATTCGTCGTGTAGACGGATCCTATATTCGGTTTGACGACAATGCAGTTGTGCTTTTAAACCAAGCAGAAGAAATTCGGGGAACACGTATCTTTGGTCCGGTAGCCAGAGAACTTCGTGAGAATTTCATGAAGATTATTTCACTTGCTCCGGAGGTATTATAATATAATTGAATTTCAATAATGGGCATGAAATTACATATTAAAAAGGGCGACATGGTTTTCGTTAATGCAGGCGACAATAAAGGCCAGCAAGGACGAGTACTTGAAGTTCTTGTAAAAAAGAGCAGAGCCATCGTCGAAGGTATTAACATGGTATCAAAACATACCAAACCTAACGCAAAGACACAACAAGGTGGTATTGTTAAAAAAGAAGCAGCGGTTCACATTTCAAATTTGAATTTGATTGATCCGGCTTCGGGAAAACCTACCAGAATAGGTCGTAAATTGAATGACAATAAACAATTGGTGCGTTATTCAAAAAAATCAGGGGAGGAAATTAAGTGATGAGCTACATTCCAAATCTCAAGACGAAATACAAAGAGGTAGTTGTTCCTGCTTTGATGAAGGAATTTAAGTACAAGTCAGTGATGCAAGTACCTAAATTAGAAAAAATTGTTATCAATCAAGGAATAGGCGCAGCAGTGGCCGACAAGAAAATGGTTGAGACGGCAATAAATGAAATGACAACTATAACTGGACAAAAAGCAATTGCTACTTTATCAAAAAAGGATATATCCAATTTTAAATTACGTAAGGCTAGTCCAATTGGTGTAAAAATTACACTCCGTCAGGAACGTATGTACGAATTTCTTGAACGTTTAATCAACGCTTCATTGCCTCGTATCCGCGACTTTAAAGGGATTAGTAATAAAATGGATGGTCGTGGTAACTATACATTAGGTATTACAGAACAGATTATCTTTCCGGAAATTGACATCGATAAGATTACTAAAATTCTTGGAATGGAGATTTCGTTTGTAACAACTGCTAAGACTGACGAAGAAGGATTTTCATTATTGCGTGAATACGGTATACCTTTTAAATCAAATAAAAAGTAATTATGGCCAAAGAATCAATGAAAGCACGAGAAGTGAAACGTGCAAAATTGGTAGCGAAATATGCTGCAAAACGTGCGCAACTGAAAAAGGAAGGAAATTATCAGGCTCTTAGTTTATTGCCTAAAAATTCTTGTCCGGTACGTTTGCACAACCGATGCTTAATTACTGGCCGACCAAAAGGTTATATACGTCAATTCGGAATAAGTCGTATTACTTTTCGCGAAATGGCCTCTAATGGATTGATACCAGGAGTTAAAAAAGCCAGCTGGTAATATATAAAGAATAATAAAATTTAACAATCTGAATAATGACAGATCCAATTGCAGATTTATTAACCCGGATCCGGAACGGCATAAAAGCAAAACATAAAGTGGTAGAAATTCCGGCCTCGAACATGAAAAAGGGGATCACCAAAATACTGTTCGAGAAAGGTTATATTTTGAACTATAAGTTCGAAGACGAAGGTCCGCAGGGTAAAATTAAAATTGCTTTGAAGTACCATCCTGAAACAAAAATACCAGCCATTAGAATAATCAAGAGTATTAGCACTCCTGGTTTACGTAAATATGTTGGAAAAGAAGAACTTCCTCGTGTTTTGAATGGTTTGGGAATTGCTATAATGTCAACTTCACAAGGATTAATGACCGATAAAGAAGCTCGTGTTCGTAGTATCGGTGGTGAAGTAGTTTGCTACGTATATTAAATATTTGGAGGATTATCAATGTCAAGGATTGGAAAATTACCCATTACTCTGCCTGCGAAGGTTACCGTATCTGTAGGTAAAAATAATATTATAACAGTTAAAGGCCCTCTTGGAGAATTAACTCAAAAAGTGGATCCTGAAATAACTGTTTCTATTACAAATAATATAGTTGAAGTTGTACGTCCAACTGAGCAGAGACGCCATCGTGCATTGCATGGTTTATACCGGTCTCTTATCAACAACATGGTTATTGGTGTTTCTACCGGTTATACAATTAAACAAGAATTGGTAGGGGTAGGTTATCGCGCTGAAGCAAAAGGACAAATACTTGAAATGTCTTTGGGATATTCGCATGATTTAGTGATGCAACTTCCTTCGGAAATTAAAGTTGCAACAGTAACCGATAAACGTGCAAATCCAATTATTACCCTTACCAGTCACGATAAACAATTAATTGGTCAGGTAGCAGCAAAAATACGTTCATTGCGTGTTCCGGAGCCATATAAAGGTAAAGGTATTAAATTTGTAGGTGAACAATTACGTAGAAAAGCAGGTAAGTCTGCTGGTGCAAAATAAGTTAATCATTTGAGCTATGGCTTTATCTAAGCAGGAAAGAAGAATAAGAATTAGAAAAAGAATACGGAAAGTGATTTCCGGAACAAATGAAACGCCCAGAATGTCGATATTCAGAAGTAACAAGGGCATATTTGTCCAATTAATCGACGATCTGGCAGGTACAACGCTTTGTGCTGTTTCTTCAAGAGTTAAAGAAATAGCTGAACAGAAGGATATACCAAAAATTGAACAAGCTAAACTTGTTGGGAAATTAATTGCAACAAAAGCGCTGGAAAAAGGTATAACTACTGTAGTTTTCGACAGAGGAGGGTACTTATATCACGGAAGAGTTAAATCATTAGCAGATGCCGCCAGAGAAGGTGGCCTTAAATTTTAGCAACTATGACAAACAGTATACGAAAAGTAAAAACAACAGATATAGAGCTAAAAGACAGACTCGTTAGTATTCAGCGTGTAACGAAGGTTACTAAGGGTGGTCGTACATTTAGTTTTTCAGCAATTGTTGTTGTTGGTAACGAAAATGGTATTGTGGGTTATGGTTTGGGAAAAGCAAGTGAAGTAACTACCGCTATTTCCAAAGGAATAGAAGATGCAAAAAAAAATCTTATAAAAGTTCCTGTCTATAAACGGACAATTCCTCATGAGCAATATGCTAAATTTGGTGGTGCGGAGGTATTTTTAAAACCAGCATCAAGTGGAACAGGAGTTAAAGCCGGTGGCGCTATGCGTGCAGTTTTAGAGAGCGTTGGAATACATGATGTTTTAGCAAAATCTAAAGGATCATCAAATCCTCATAATTTGGTGAAAGCTACTTTTGAAGCATTAACTCTAATGCGCGATGCTTTTACGGTTGCTCAACAAAGAGGTATTAGTATGAACAAAGTATTTAATGGATAACGGGTCATGGCTAAGATAAAAATTAAACTAACCAGAGGGTTAAGCGGACATACCAAACGCCAAAGAGAAACAGTTAAAGCTCTTGGTTTAGGAAAAGTTAATAGCTGCGTTGACAAGGAAGCAACTCCTGCAATTCTGGGAATGGTTGCGAAAGTTCAACATTTAGTATTAGTTGAAAATATTTAAAAACAGTATAACAATATCAGGATTATGGATTTAAGTAATTTAAAACCAGCCACCGGAGCCACCAGGCATCAGGGGAAACGTAAGGGACGCGGGCAAGGAAGCGGTAGAGGAGGAACATCTACTCGTGGAAATAAAGGACAAAAATCAGTATCCGGATTCTCGCATAAGTTAGGTTTTGAAGGTGGACAGATGCCTATACAGCGTCGTTTACCGAAATTTGGATTTAAAAATATTAACAGAACCGAATATAAGGGCATAAACCTTCAAACTCTGGAGGAATTAACTCAAAAAACGGGAATTACCAGTATTGATGTGCAGACTTTAATTGATGCAGGTCTTGCTCCGAAGAATAAATTAGTTAAAATTTTAGGACATGGTAAATTATCTGCAAAATTAGAAGTAAAAGCAAATGCTTTTTCTAAGTCAGCTAAAGAAGCCATTGAAGCATTACAAGGAACCGCTATAATACTATAGTTTGATGAAGGCCTTTATTGAAACATTAAAGAATATCTACAAAATTGAGGATCTCAGGGCTAGAATACTCTACACCCTGCTTATCCTTCTTATTTACCGGTTGGGGTCGTTTGTTACTTTACCAGGAATTGACCCTACTCAACTGGCAGGACTTAAAAAACAAACGTCAGAAGGAGTACTTGGATTATTAGATATGTTTTCCGGAGGAGCTTTTTCTCATGCTTCTATTTTTGCCTTGGGAATCATGCCTTATATCTCTGCATCTATTGTTATACAATTGCTTACAATAGCAATACCTTATTTTCAACGTTTGCAACGTGAAGGCGAAAGTGGACGGAGAAAAATAAATCAGCTCACTCGTTATCTTACCTTAGGTATACTTGTTTTGCAGGCACCAAGTTATGTAGCAAATCTTCATGCACAAATACCTGAAGGCGCATTTATACTGAAAGGCGCTCTTTTTCAAGTTTCATCTGTCATAATTTTAGCCTGCGGTACAATATTCGTTATGTGGCTAGGCGAAAGAATTACTGAAAAGGGTATTGGAAATGGTATTTCACTTATCATTATGATCGGTATCATTGCTAGATTGCCTTTTGCTTTTAGCACAGAATTGGTTGCTCGTATTGAGCGTCAAGGCGGTGGTTTAGTTGCTTTTTTAGTTGAAATTGTAATGTTATTTTTTGTTGTTCTTGTGACTATTCTTTTGGTTCAAGGGACTAGAAAAATACCAGTGCAATATGCAAAACGGATTGTGGGAAATAAGCAATATGGAGGGGTTAGACAATATATTCCTTTGAAAGTGAATGCAGCTGGGGTTATGCCAATTATTTTTGCACAAGCGTTAATGTTTATTCCAATTACGGTTTCACAATATGCCAGTTCTGATACCATGAAAGGATTTGGGGCTGCGTTTGCTAATTTTTCAGGTGTTTGGTATAATTTAACTTTTGCTGTACTTATCATATTATTTACATATTTTTACACGGCTATTACGATTAATCCAACGCAGATGGCAGAGGATATGAAGAAAAACGGGGGTTTTATACCCGGTGTAAAACCTGGAAAGAAAACTGTGGAATTTTTAGATGATATTATGTCACGAATAACATTACCGGGTTCAATGTTTCTTGCTCTTGTGGCTATCTTACCTGCATTTGCAATGAATTTTGGAATCAGCACTCAGTTTGCCCATTTTTATGGGGGCACTACTTTGTTGATTATGGTTGGGGTTGTTCTTGATACTTTACAACAGATAGAAAGCCATTTATTGATGCGTCACTATGATGGCTTGATGAAAACCGGACGAATAAAAGGTAGATATGGATCTTAATGATCCGAAAAATTACGTTCTTTGATGAATCTTTGCAAAACGGATGAGGAAATTGAAATAATGAAGCTTAGTAATCGGCTGGTTACAGATGTTCTAGCCGAAATAGCTAAATTAATTCAACCAGGAATAACCACAAAAATGCTTGATCGTGTGGCTGAAGAATATATCAGATCACACAAAGGAATACCTGGATTTCTTGGATATAGCGGTTTCCCGAACACTTTGTGCACCTCTATTAATTCTGAAGTTGTACATGGAATTCCTTCTAATATCGAATTGGCAGAAGGGGATATTATTTCGGTTGATTGCGGTGTAATATTGAATGGTTACTATGGTGATTGTGCTTATACATTTGCTGTGGGTAATATTTCGGAAGACGTTAAAAAATTACTTCGGGTAACTAAAGAATGTCTTTTCATTGGAGCCGAGAAAGCAATTACGGGTAACCGTATTGGTGATATTAGCTTTGCAGTGCAACAACATGCTGAAACCAATGGATATTCAGTAGTTCGTGAAATGGTTGGCCATGGGTTAGGTAAAAAACTTCATGAGAGACCAGAAGTAGCAAATTACGGAAAAAAGGGATCGGGAATGAAACTTCCCAAAAACCTTACCATATGCATTGAACCGATGATTAATATGGGCGTAAAGGGTATTGTTCAGGAAAAAGACGGTTGGACTGTTAGAACAGCTGATCGTATGCCTTCTGCTCATTTTGAGTTACCAGTTGCTGTCAGGGAAGGTTCGCCACTTTTTTTATCAAGTTTTCAAGAAATTGAAGCAGTATTGAACATAAAATAGAGTAAATGTCAAAACAACCGTCTATTGAACAAGATGGAACTATAATAGAGGCATTATCAAACGCCATGTTCCGGGTAGAGCTCGAAAATGGGCATGTGATAACAGCTCATATTTCAGGGAAAATGAGAATGAATTATATTAAAATTCTTCCCGGTGATAAAGTGAAGGTTGAAATGTCTCCCTATGATTTAACAAAAGGTAGAATTACATTCAGGTATAAATAAAAAGAAACAATGAAAGTAAGAGCTTCAATAAAAAAGAGGTCTGAAGATTGCAAAATCGTAAGAAGAAAAGGGCGCTTGTACGTGATCTGTAAAAAGAATCCTAAGTTTAAAATGCGTCAGGGTTAATTATTTAAAATTTATTAATAACATATGGCAAGAATAGCTGGTGTAGATTTACCCAAAAATAAAAGAGGAGAGATAGGATTAACCTACATTTTTGGCATTGGTAAGAGCTCCGCTAATAAAATTCTAACCGAGGCTGGTATTGATAGAAATATCAAAGTATCAGATTGGAACGATGATCAATTAGCTAAGATCCGTGCAATTATCAATGGTGAATTTAAAGTAGAAGGCGAACTTCGTTCTTCAGTACAACTTAGTATCAAACGATTGATGGATATTGGTTGTTACAGAGGTGTTCGTCACCGTCTCGGATTACCTGTAAGAGGTCAGCGTACTAAAAACAATGCTCGTACAAGAAAAGGTAAGAAAAAAACTATAGCAAACAAAAAGAAGGCGACTAAATAAGAGTAAATAGATTATGGCAAAAAAGACAGGAACAGCAAAGAAAAAAGTTGTTAAAGTGGAGCCAATCGGACAGGCTCATGTTCACGCTTCCTTCAATAATATTATAGTATCCATGACTAACATCACAGGTCAGGTAATTTCCTGGGCCTCTGCTGGTAAAATGGGATTCAAGGGATCTAAAAAGAATACTCCTTATGCTGCACAAATGGCAGCATCTGATTGTGCAAAAGTTGCCTACGATTTAGGTTTGCGCAAAGTAAAGGTATATGTAAAAGGTCCTGGTGCCGGACGTGAGTCTGCTATTAGAACCATTAATAGTAATGGTATTGAAGTTACTGAGATCGTTGATATTACCCCAATGCCTCATAATGGATGTAGACCAGCAAAAAGAAGAAGAGTATAACAATTTTAGATTTTAGATTTCTGATTGATGAATTAGTTCTCAATTGATTTTTAAAAATAAAAAAGCAATAAAAACAAATGGCTAGATATACAGGACCAAAAACCAGAATCGCGAGGAAATTCGGTGAACCGATATTCGGTGCTGATAAAACATTCGAAAAAAAGAACTATCCTCCAGGACAGCATGGTTTAACCAAAAAACGGAAAAAAACTTCCGAATATGGTACACAATTAATGGAGAAGCAAAAAGCAAAGTACACCTATGGCGTTTTGGAACGTCAATTTGAAAATCTTTTTGATAAGGCACAACGCAATAAAGGCGTAACCGGCGAAGTATTGCTTCAATTGCTTGAGTCGCGTTTGGATAATGTTGTGTACCGTTTAGGAATTGCTCCAACACGGGCTGGTGCACGTCAATTAGTTAGTCATCGTCATATTGTTGTAAACGGGCATGTTTTAAACATTCCTTCTTACAGCGTAAAACCAGGTGAATTGGTTGGAGTGCGTGAGAAATGTAAATCGATGGAAGTGATAACTGAATCTTTAAGCTCCACAAGAAAAAGCCGTTATTCATGGCTTGAATGGGATGCCGATTCAATGAATGGTAAATTTCTTAATGTCCCGGAACGTGGGGATATTCCAGAAAATATTAAAGAGCAATTGATTGTTGAATTATATTCTAAATAAATAATACTAATCTTTTATGGCAATATTAGCGTTCCAAAAACCTGATAAGGTTGTGATGCTTGAAGCTGACGAATTTCAAGGTAAATTTGAGTTTCGGCCATTAGAACCCGGGTATGCTATAACAGTTGGTAATGCCCTGAGACGTATTCTACTATCGTCGCTTGAAGGGTATGCTATCACCACTATTCGTATTGAAGGTGTTGATCATGAGTTCTCAACCATTACTGGCGTTGTAGAAGACGTAACCGAAATAATTCTTAACCTCAAACAGATTCGGTTTAAGAAACAGATCGATGATACTGATGGTGAGAAAATTAGCATTACTATTGGTGGTCAAAATGAATTTAAGGCAGGAGACCTTAACAGGTTCTTTAGTAACTTTAAGGTATTAAATCCAGAGCTGATTATCTGCCATATGGAACCTTCGGTAAAACTTCAATTGGAAATGACGGTCCGTAAAGGTCGTGGTTATGTTCCTTCTGAAGAAAATCGTCCGGTTGATACCGAATTTGGTGTAATTGCTGTTGATTCAATTCATACACCAATTAAAAATGTTAAATATAGTGTTGAGAATTATCGTGTTGAACAAAAAACCGACTACGAGAAATTAGTTATTGACATCAAAACAGACGGTTCTATCCATCCAAAGGAAGCGCTAAAAGAAGCCGCTAAAATTTTAATTTACCATTTCATGTTATTTTCCGATGAGAAGATTACTCTTGACTCTGAAGAAAAATATGCAAATGAAGAATTTGACGAGGAGGTTCTCCATATGCGTCAGATGCTTAAGCAAAAGCTTGTAGATCTTGATCTTTCCGTACGTGCATTAAATTGCCTTAAAGCTGCTGAAGTGGAAACTTTAGGAGATCTGGTAAAATTTAATAAAAATGATTTACTCAAATTCCGAAATTTTGGTAAAAAATCACTTACTGAACTTGATGCTCTTCTTGATTCGATGAATCTTTCATTCGGGATGGATATTATTAAGTATAAATTAGACAAGGATTAACAGAAATGAGACATTTAAAATCGGGGAATCATCTGGGTAGAACCAGTACCCACCGCAAAGCATTACTTTCAAATATGGCTTCGTCGTTGATTATTCAAAAAAGAATATCCACTACCATTGCAAAAGCTAAAGCATTGAGAGTATATATTGAACCGCTTTTGACAAAGTCAAAAGAAGATACCACACATTCCCGTCGTATAGTATTTAGTTATTTGCAGGAAAAAAGTGCGGTAACTGAATTATTCAGGGAGGTGTCACCAAAAATTATGAACAGACCTGGCGGTTATACACGTATTTTGAAAACAGGGTTTCGTCATGGTGATAATGCAGATATGTGTATTATCGAATTGGTCGACTATAATGAAAATATGCTAGGTACTGCTGCAGGTAAAGCAAAAGCTGCTAAGAAAAGCAGACGTGGTGCAGCTAAGAAAAAACCAGTCGAAGCCATTGCTGCAAAACCTGCTGTTAAGGAGGTTTTGGAAAGTAAAAGCAAAACTGAAGATTCTACGTCAGAAAATAAATAAAAAATCAATCTGCAATACGAAAGGGATATGGTGTAAACTTTATCCCTTTTTTAAGTTTAATCTAATTAACAATAAGCATTATGGGTGAAATTATAAGTGTACATGCCCGTGAAATTTTAGATTCACGTGGCAATCCAACAGTTGAAGTTGAAGTTGTTCTTGCAAGCGGTGCTCAGGGTCGTGCAGCTGTTCCTTCAGGTGCTTCAACAGGAGAAAATGAGGCTATTGAGCTTCGTGATGGTGACAAAGGGCGCTACCTTGGAAAAGGAGTTTTGAAAGCTGTTTACAATGTAAACGAAGTAATTGCTAAAGAAATTATTGGTATGAATGCTGTTGATCAGGTAGCAATCGATCGTTGTATGATTGCACTTGATGGGACTAAAACAAAAAGCAATCTTGGTGCAAATGCTATTTTGGGTGTTTCTCTTGCTGTTGCAAAAGCCGCAGCGGATCATCACGGATTGCCATTATATCGTTACATTGGTGGAACTAATGCGAAAACATTGCCTGTTCCGATGATGAACATTATTAATGGTGGTTCGCATTCTGATGCTCCAATTGCTTTCCAGGAATTCATGATTCGTCCGGTTGGCGCTAAGTCGTTTCGTGAGGGGCTTCGTGCAGGTGCAGAGATTTTTCATGCATTAAAATCTATTTTGAAGGCTAAAAACTTAAGCACTGCTGTGGGAGATGAAGGTGGGTTTGCTCCAAATTTTGCTGGTGGTACCGAAGAAGCTCTGGATAGCATTATTGCTGCAATCGAAAAAGCAGGTTATAAACCAGGTGTGGACGTTATGATTGGATTGGATTGTGCTGCAAGCGAATTCTTCAAAGATGGTATTTATGATTATACTAAATTTGAAGGCGTTAAAGGGGTTAAACGTAATTCACAACAACAGGCAGAATATCTCAAAGAACTGGCATCTAAATACCCAATTGATTCCATCGAAGACGGTTGTTCTGAAAATGACTGGGCCGGATGGAAAATTTTAACAGATTTAATTGGTTCAAAAATCCAGCTTGTTGGCGACGATCTGTTCGTAACAAATGTTGAATACCTGCGAAAAGGTATCGAAACAGGTTGTGCAAATTCAATCCTTATTAAAGTCAATCAAATAGGAACTCTTACCGAAACCCTTGATGCGATTGAAATGGCTCATCGCGCAGGATATACTTCTGTAACTTCACACCGTTCCGGCGAAACCGAAGATTCAACAATTGCAGATATTGCTGTTGCAACAAATTCGGGACAGATAAAAACAGGTTCTCTAAGTCGTTCGGATCGTATGGCTAAGTATAATCAACTTCTTCGTATTGAGGAAGAACTTGGTGATTTGGCTATCTATGGCTATAAGAAATAAATATAATTTTGCATTTAAAAGGGGCAGTATAAAAAACTGCCCCTTTTTTTATTTTTATATTCGCACAAAATCATCTTTTTTATTGTTATATTGGTACATGAAGTTAGTCATTAAACATTACTCCGTAAAAATTTAATAATAAGAGATATGTCGAACCTGAAAGATAAATTGTACGAAAAAATTGAAAACTGGCGACCCCGTACTCAACGATTATTAGATGAACATGGCGATGTGGTTGTGGATCAGGTTACCATAAGTCAGATTGTTGGAGGGATGCGCGACATACAATGTTTAGTAACGGATATTTCAAATCTTGATCCTGCTGAGGGTATTCGATATAGGGGGTACACTCTCCCGGAGGTTTTCGAAAAGTTACCAAAGGCACCAGGCGCCGAATTTCCTTATGTTGAAGGTTGTTTATATTTGCTGCTTACAGGTGATTTACCCACTCAAACCGAAGTTCAGGAATTAATTGACGAACTCTCAAAACGTCGCATATTACCACGATATGTATATGACGTTATCGATGCATTTCCATCAAACAGCCATCCTATGGCTATGTTTTCGTCTGCAATTCTTACTATGAGTCGTGAAAGTCTTTTTGCCAAAAAATATGAACAAGGGATGCGCAAGCAGGACTATTGGAATCCCATGTACGAAGATTCATTAAACTTATTGGCTAAACTTCCTGAAATCGCTACTTATATTTATGCAAAAATATATCGGAATGGAAAATTTATTGAAAGTAATCCATTCCTGGATTTTGGTGCAAACTTTGCTTTTATGATGGGTATTGCTAAACCTTACGATGATGTGTCGCGCATGCACTTTATTTTGCATGCCGATCACGAAAGTGGAAATGTAAGCGCTCACACAGGTCACTTGGTAGGTAGTTCCCTTTCAGATATTTATTTATGTATTTCGGCAATGATCAATGGTTTAGCTGGCCCTTTGCATGGTTTGGCTAATCAAGAGGTATTAAAATGGTTGCTTGATGTAATGGAAAAAATGGGAGGAAGGGTGCCTTCTGAGGAGGAAATGAAAAAATTTGTTTGGGATACACTTAAGTCGGGACAGGTTATCCCTGGATTTGGACATGCCGTATTACGTAAAACCGACCCACGTTATTTATTACAGCACCAATTTGCACTTAAACATATTGGGGATGAGACAATTATAAAGTATGTAGACATGCTTTACCGAATAGTTCCGCCAATATTATTAGAACAGGGTAAGGCAAAGAACCCCTGGCCAAATGTCGATGCTCACTCTGGCGCAATTCAATGGTATTATGGAGTTAGGGAGTACGATTTTTATACTGTATTGTTTGGGATTGGCAGGTCTATTGGAATTTGTGCCAATATTATATGGGACAGGGCATTGGGGTATTCTCTCGAAAGACCCAAGTCAATAACTACTGAAATGTTAGAAAATATTGCAGTACGTTCAAAGAAAATATAATTTATATTGACAGATAATTCAGCGACTCAATTTTAATTGAGTCGCTTTTTTATTTTAAACGAATTGTTATTTCTCCAAAAAAAAAATTAGGTCGACTACTCTTAATTATCAAGGCATAAGCAAAGGCGAAGACGCAATTGAATTGAAAAATACAGGGTACGAAGGTTAGAGCAATTGTAAATCTGGTTTATAAACCTTAAATTAGCAAGAGAGATGGTGATATGAAGCAACTTTTTTTCTTTCTTACTATTATCGGATTACAATCCTACTGTTTACTTACAGGTCAGATTACTTTTCCTGAAACTCGGCTTTTTACCGTTACGGAAGGTCTGTCTCAGTCTAAAATTAATGCCATTTTACAAGATTCCAGAGGGTTTATTTGGGTGGGCACCGAGGATGGTTTAAATAGATATGATGGGTATGAATTTGTAAATTACAGGCATGAGCCTTTTGAAACCAGCTCTCTGTCAAATAATTATATTAATGCGATAAAAGAAGATAAAAACGGGGTTTTGTGGATTGCAACGAACAAAGGTTTAAATTGCTTTGATGTAAAAAATTCTCAGTTCAAATGTTATTCTCATGATCCTCTTAAAAGTAATTCTTTATCTGACAATTTAGTCCTTAATATTTTTATAGACTCAAAAAACTGCATATGGGTAAAAACCCTAAAATCTCTCGATTTATTTGATCCTAAAACTCAGACATTCCGAAAGTTTATTCATTATCATGATGTTTTTCATTTTATTGCAGGTAACATTCCATTTCCAGTTTGTGAGGATAAAAAGGGACGGTTATGGGTTGGAACAAAAGATGGACTAAATATTTTTGATCGGGATTTAGAGTTGTTTAAACGATACATTTCTTTGGATTATAATGTAAATAGCTTAAGTCATAACGAGGTTCGTGCAATAGATGTTGATAAAAAAGGTATTTTATGGATTGGTACAGCCAATGGCTTGAACTCTTTTGACCCGGAAAAGAAAGAGTTTCATCGGTTTTATCCCGATCCAAACTCCACACAATTAGGTAATACTAACCGTATTAATGTTTTATTTCAGGACAAGCTCGGAAAACTATTGGTGGGTACTTCAAATGGACTTTATTATTTTGACAAAGAAACAGGCACTTTTCAAACGGTAACAATGAAAAGTTCGGATTCCTTTAAGGTTTCTGTACTTTCCATAGTTGAAGATCGTTCGGGAGTTTTATGGCTTGGTACATTTAAGGGATTAATTAAGGTAGGAAATCTTAAGCCAAAATTTAAGGTATACCGGTCATCGGAAAATGCACCTTATAGCTTCTCTAATGACGATATTGGTGCAATATACAATGATGGTAATGATATTGTTTGGATAGGGACTTGGGGAAAAGGAATCAATATTTTTAACTATAAAACATTACATAACAAGGTCGTTGATTTTCAAAAAAAAGGGATAGACGATGACAATGTAATTCATTTTATATATAAAATTTCTCCCGAAAAATTCTGGATTGGAACTAATAATGGTATTATTGATTATGATCCTTTGAAAAATGATTATAAAAATCTTTGCGAAGAGAATATTTCAGGTTGTGAAGGTCTTTTGCAGAACAGGATAAATACGATTGTTAAAGACAAAAACGGCAAATATTGGATTGGAACAACGCACGGTCTGTTTAAATTTGACATGGAAAGAAGGATTTTATTTCCTTTTTTAAATAATCCGGATAACAAAAAAACATTATGTAATAATACCGTTTATTGTTTAAAACCGGATGGTATTGGCAATATTTGGATAGGAACCGATAATGGGTTGGATTATTTGAATATATCAACTGAAAAATTTACTCATTTCGAATCAGGATCAACTGAAAAGTTTTTATTCAGTAGTTCAACGGTTTATTGTATGCAGTTTGATGTTAAAGGTAATTTATGGATAGGCACTGCCTCTGGGTTAAATAGATTTAATCCCAAAAATAAAACTTTAAAAATCATTACAATAAAGGAAGGTTTATCGGATAATCTTATTTATGGAATAGAAATTGACAAAAGGGAGAATGTTTGGGTTAGCACAAACAGAGGTATTAATTCAATAAATACCAAAACATTTCAAATTCGTAATTTTGACGTGTTTGATGGTTTACAGGACTTTGAGTTTAATTTCAATTCTGCCAGTCAGAATGAAAAGGGTGAACTTTTCTTTGGAGGAGTTTCCGGTCTAAATATATTTTCTCCCGACTCGTTGTTTGATAATAAGATAGTTCCACCTGTAGTAATGACATCTATTGAAATAATAACGGAGTTCGGAAAAGTGGAAAAGCCAAATCCTTTTTCGGAAAAAATAGTTATTCCGTTTCGATCAAACGTTTTTACAGTTAACTTTTCAGCTCTTGATTTTACAGTGCCTACTAAAAATAATTATGCCTATAAGTTTTATTCTGATAACGAAAGTGATTGGATTAGTATTGGAACCAAACACTCTGCAACTTTTTCGAATCTTAAACCTGGTGATTATACCTTAAAAATAAAAGGGTCAAACAATGATTTGATTTGGAACGAAAAAGGTGTGTCCATCATCATAAGTGTTGATTCTCCTTTTTGGATGAAGACTCAGGCATATTACGTTTATATCTTTATTCTTATTGGATTTATTCTGGTAATTTACCGCTACCGCACCTTTAACTTGCGACAAACCAATCATATACTAAAGGAGAAAGAAATTGCATCAATTGAAATTGAACGACAGAAAGAACAGTTAGCAATAAAAAACAGAAACATAACTGACAGTATCAATTATGCAAAAAGGATTCAGGAAGCATTGATGCCTTCTGAAAAACTCTTCAAGAGAATTCTACCCGACTCTTTTGTATTACATCAGCCAAAAGATATTGTAAGTGGAGATTTTTTCTGGATTAGTGAACGGGGTAAAAAGATATATGTTGCAGCTGTCGATTGCACCGGCCATGGTGTTCCAGGTGCGTTCATGTCCATTATTGGGTTTGAATTGTTTCGTAAAATAACACATAACCAATATATTGATGATCCTTCGCATATATTAAATATTCTGAATAGAGAGTTTGAGGAGATTTTTAAAGATGTGGATAGCGTTACCCTAAAGGACGGAATGGATATCGCCTTTTGTGTAATTGACAAAGAATCCAGAGTGCTGGAGTTTTCGGGAGCGGTGAATCCTATTTATTTGATTCGTGAGAATAATATAACTGAAATTAGAGGGGCAAGGTTTTCCGTTGGACTTGATGATCTTACGGAAGAAATTCAGACATTTGAAAACAAGCAGATTGTATTGCAGGAGGATGACGTGATTTATTTATTTTCCGATGGGTATGCTGACCAATTTGGTGGACCTGAAGGGAAAAAATTTAAATACCGGCGTTTCAGACATTTATTACTGACAATAAATCAGTACCCAATGGAAGAACAGCAACGATTATTACTTGAACGCATTAATCGATGGAAAGGTGGTTACGAGCAGGTTGACGATATTTTAGTTATTGGCTTTCGACCAAATTTTAGGGATTTAATCTTTTAAGAGCTTCTGAAAATGCTCATTTCGATTGAATGCCGTATTTGACTAATTGTTGTGTTATCTGACATTTTATCCATACCAAAGACGTGAGCGTTTTAGGTTTTTCAACGTGTCTAATGTTATGTTTACATCATTCACAATTTGAAAGTCGAACATTCCAACACAAATAAAGTCGGCGCCATTATCAAAAGCCCATTTAAAACCATCTTCTGGTTCAATAGCTCCTGCTGCCAGTACTTTAAATCCCATTACCGGAACCTTCACCCTATTAACAAATTCAATAGTCCGCTCGGGAAATAAGCAAAACATATTGTTATGAAACCTATTATGATCCAGATATTCTTTACCATCCACTTCAAACGGGAAGCGGTTTTCGCGGGGATGCGCTGACCAATATTGATCGTGGTGCATGGTTTTCATATAGTAGTCAGGGATGATTCCGTTTTCTTCACATGTAATCAACGATTCGATTGAATGTGCTGCTAAACCTGCGGTATAACCCAAATTCTGAATTTTAGCCATCATTTTATAGATGACATCTATCTTTTTGTCTCGTACCAGCCAATCGCACCAGTTACCCTGGATCTGTAAAATATCTACACCGTAATCTATTGCTTTATTGATATTTACATAATAATCATTTTTTTCCATATCAGGGCCTATCTGCGATATCACTTTGATTTTACTTCCGGTTATTTTCTTGTATTTGGCTATTAGAGGATTGGAAGGAAAGCCAATATTGATAGTATTGATGCCCGCTTTTTCTGCCAAAATCAATGTCTCATATACTTTCTTTTCGGTATTATATGCTTTGAATAGGGATGGAACATAAATTAAATCGCGGGAATGCGCCCAACCACCAATCAGGTTGCCACCCATGATCAAACGGCTAATCTCGTGTTTTCCGATTTTTCCTTTTGGGAGTTCGCCTTTCAATTCATTCAGAGCTGTTTGTTTTATCTGTATAGTTGCGCCTGAAGTCACATCAACATCATACTTTTCGTGATTTCGGAATGCGCCCCAACCCATTATACCTAATACTGGAAGGGTCGCAAGGTTTTTCAGTGCCTCACGTCGTGTGGATGAACCATTTTTTTCGATTTCTGAAACGTGTTCTTTTTTTGTTTTGCTGAATAAATATATCAGGTTATCAATTCCATAGCCATTTTTCTTAGAGAATACCAGAAAAAGTAATACCAACGTTTCAATAAATATTTTATCAACGATGAATAGATGCCCTTCGCTCGCATTCATCAGCGCATTGCCGAATGGAGGGTAAGCAAAATAGTACATAGTTAAAAGCAAAGTGCCTGCAAAGGCAGCAAATCGGATAAATATTCCAATAAATAGTCCAACTCCAATCAGTAGAAGTCCATACATGTTTAGAATGTCAATTACCTTGAGAAATGAAGGCGAACTTGCCATCCAATGGTAAAAACCGGCTAAAAAACCTGTGGAGTTTAGCAGATACCCCATGGAGGTCCAGTTACCCTGTAAAATCTTTGATAATCCTTCGTACAAAAAGTGCCATCCCACGGCTACTCTTATCATGGTTAAAAAAAGAGGACGAAAATTCATTTGTTTCAGATTTGTCATTTATAGCTTTTTTAGTAGTTCATTCAATTCCCAAACTCTTTTGTATTTGCTCCAATGATTTGCCTTTGGTTTCGGGAAGGAATTTCCAGACAAAAACTAAATGCAATAGCATCATAACGCTAAAGAACATAAAAGAGTGACCACCGCCTATGGCAGGGTTATTTGCAGCAACCGGAAATGTCCATGAAATTATAGCAGCACCAAACCAATGTGTAAAACTGCCAAGTGCTTGCCCTTTACCACGTACTGCATTAGGGAAAATCTCCGAAATAAATACCCAGATTACGGCGCCCTGCGAAAAGCCAAAGAAGGCAATGTACCCTACCAGATACCACATAACAGCGCCACCGCCAAAATCATGCGTATAAAAGGCTCTGGCGACGAGTCCCATAAAAACAATCATCCCAACTGAACCAATGAGTAACAATGTTCGGCGTCCGAATTTATCAATGATAAACATAGCAAGAATGGTAAAAATTAAATTTGTTAAACCAATCATTACAGACTGTAACATGGATGCATTTGCCCCTAAGCCTGTCATTTCAAAGATTCGTGGAGCATAATACATGATGGCGTTAATGCCAGAAAGTTGGTTAAATGCAGCCAGTAATACCGCATAAATAATTGGACGTAAATACTTTCGTGTGAAGAGTTTTTCGGACGAAGTGGTGGAATGTATTGTCAGCGATTCTTCAATCTCAGCAATTTCAGACTCGGCGTTTGCACGACCACATAGGAGAAGCACATTTCGGGCTTTTTCAATACTTCCATGTTTAACAAGCCATCGGGGACTATCGGGTATTAAAAATAACAACCCAAAGAAGATGAACGAAGGAAACGCCACCACACCAAGCATCCATCTCCAGGCTTGGTCTCCGGAATCGGCCAGCAGATAATTGGAAAGGAATGCGATAAGAATACCCAATACTATATTAAGCTGGAAAAGAGCCACCAATCGGCCTCTGAGATGAGCCGGTGCAATCTCTGCAATATACATTGGTCCAATAACAGACGATGCACCAATGCCAACACCTCCAAGAAACCGCGCAATTACTAGAATCAGCCAGCTTGGAGCAAACGCACAGCCCAATGCGGATAATCCATAAAGCACAGCGATGAATATCAATGCCTTTTTTCGACCAAAGATTTCGGAAGGCTTCCCGGCCGCGAGAGCACCAAATACAGTTCCTATTAAAGCGATAGCAACAGTAAAGCCATGCCACCAATTAGTAAGATGAAACAATTGCTGGATGGCTTTTTCAGCTCCCGAAATTACAGCGGTATCTAATCCAAACAATAGTCCACCCATTGCAACAATTAGCGAATAGGCTATTACTTTTCGATATGATTTCATAGAATGTTAAGTAGTTAGTGAATTAAGGAATTTTCAATTTTGTTTCCGGATTTTATTGTCAGATGGTGGCTAGAATGCCTCCATCAACATAAACAATCTGGCCGTTTACAAAATTGGAAGCCTCCGAAGCAAGAAATACAGCCGCCCCTATTAATTCTTCGGGCTTTCCCCATCGTCCCGCCGGAGTGCGTTCGATTAACCAGCTGTTAAATTTTTCGTCTTTTTGTAAAGCATTGGTCAATTCGGTTTCAAAATAACCCGGCCCAATGCCATTTACCTGAATGTTGTGTTTAGCCCATTCTGCAGCCATTGCTTTGGTAAGCATTTTAACACCACCTTTAGCTGCTGTATAAGCAGCAGTTGCGTTGCGTGCAACCTCGCTCATCAGGGAGCATATGTTGATGATTTTTCCAGATTGTTGCTCTATCATTCCATGAACCACATGTTTACTGACTTTATACATGCTATTAAGGTTAGTATTTATTACATCATTCCAGTCGTCTTCAGGGTAATTTTCCAATGCCGCCCGATTAATAATGCCAGCGTTATTTACTAGAATATCAATTTTTCCAAGTTCATATTCCATGGCTTTAATGGCTATGTCGATTTCTTCAATATCCGTAACATCAAATAGGTAGCCGTAGGCTTCTATTCCAATCCTTTGGAATTTGCCCAGCGCTTCTTCAAGCTTAACTGGATTGCGGGCGCTAATGGCGATTGTGGCGCCATGATCTGACAATCCTTTGGCAATGGAAAAGCCAATTCCCTGTGTGGCGCCAGTAATCAGAGCTACTTTCCCGCTTAGGTCAAATAAATTTTTAGTCATTGTCTATGAAATTTCATACACAAATATATTACTATTGCCGAATTTTCTATGATATTGGCACTGAAATTAACCTGATTTGACCCCCGCAGTTCGGTAAATTTAGAGTTTGACTAATAAACGCCTTGTCCCCAAAAAGATTTTCGAAGGCCTTTCTATAAATAGATTTGTTTTTAAGTGGCTCTCTGTCATCAACACTTGTGAACTTAAAACCTATACAAATATTTCAACTTAAAGTTTAACGAACCTTCGGTGATGGTAAATCTTTCGAACGGATCGGTTGCAAGCGAATTCCATACAAGAATTATTTCTTTTCCGGGTTTTACTATCCACCGAAAACGTGATTGCCATCCCATACTTTTCGATAAATTATCATACTGGGCAAAATTATACAGGGTAATATTGGGACTAAACAGAAAGTTAACATTTAAACGATATATCTCAGCAGTAAAGCTTACTTCAGGCAATGATACCATGTTTTGCGATGCTTCCACTCCAACATATACAGGTACAGCTATTTTATAACCAAATGCTCCGGTTATGTCTTTCCGGGTTCCATTGTAAAAATTGCCAAAACCGTAATGAAGAGAGCTCCAAAAAATACGCCGGCGGGCACTTACCAAATCAATATTATGTCGCCAAAAACGATATGTTCCCAAGGGTACACTATAAACAGAATACATGGTAAAGCTTTTATTCAGATATTCATACTGTGATGTTGATGTGAGACTGATTTCGTCGCCCGAATTAAAATGGACAGTGATAGGCTTGAAATTGATTGATTGTGTTAGTAATTTATTACGAACATCGGTGATGTGATCGATGCCTAAACCGATAAATACCTGCAGTATACCCCACTTTCCAGGACGGGGTCCTAGGGTTAAGTTTCCGTAGCTTTCGCGTATACCTGCTCTTGGAACAAAGCCAATACCTGCCACAAAATTATCCTGAATCTCATGGAATCCTGCCAGAAATGAAATCAAATCGTTAGGGTAGGAGAGTGCTGCACCGTATGAGAGGTCCTTTCCATTTAGATTCTGTGTATTCGATTTAACTCCAAACATGGTAACTGAAAGATTTTTATTTTCAAGAAATTTTGATGTAACCAAATGAGCATCAAATCCAGTGGTGAAATTTTCTCCTTTTGACACAGCATTCCCATAAGTACCAATAACACCCACAGACGATTGTTGTCCAAGATTATATGACACGCGGGCAACGGCAAAATCGTTATTGCCAGAGCTGCGGTCATCGTTGATGTATTGCATTCCGAGGTTTAGTTTTCCGGCCTGACCGGTAATTTTGGTTCCCCAGTTAATTGGGATGGGTGTGCCCAGTGAATCGAGTCCCATTCGACGCGAAAAAAATGTCATAATGTGCTGAGAGTATGGATTTGAATCATCGCCCTCAATCCCAAAATGGAAGTAGTTGGCACCATCAAGAAAGAAGTCTCGTTTCTCGGGGAATAACAAGCTGAAGCGGGTGAGATTGATTTGGCGCGTATCCACCTCGGTTTGTGCAAAATCGGTATTGATGGTTAGAGCACTTTTTATTCCCGGTGATATTTGGTAAAACAAATCTAATCCGCCATTGGCCTTATATTTTGGATTATTTCCTTTTTTAGTTATCAATCCTAACAGGCCATAAGGTACAGCATCTAATCCAATGCCCTGTGTGATATTTTCCAAACCTTCAAGTAAACCTGCGTCAGAAATCTGGAAACGATAAGTATTCAAATTAGCAATCGGCCAATACGATGCTTCCTGTTTGCGCTTAATATTTCGAATAATTTTCATCCCCCAGGTAGTTTGACCTTTTTTAAAGTTAAGAGTTTTAAATGGAATGGCAAGTTCTGCATCCCAGCCTTTATCATGAATCCGGGCACGGCCTTCCCATATACCATCCCAATTTTTGTTCAGTGTTCCTCCATTTTCACTTACAATGGCATCGCCTATCGATCCCCGTGGTCCAATTTGAAACCAGTAACCGTTTCGCTTGTCCAGAAAAGTGTCGAAAATGACTTGTACACGGTCATCGTCTCCAAGACTGACATCACGCCCCATTTCTTTGGCAGTTATTCCTTTCGGATCGCCATAACAGTGCATTCCAATATATATGAAATTTTCGTCGTATGCGACATAGACCTCGGTTGGTTCGGAAACAGGTTGATTGGTTTGTGGTTCGCGCTGAATAAATTCCGTAATAGGGGTAATGTTTTTCCAAGCTTCATCGTTAAGTAATCCATCGATTTTTGGGGATATTGTAATGTGGGTTGCTTTCACCGATTTCTGACCAGACACCGATGCTGAAATGCTTGATATTAAGAAAATGGAGTATAAAATTCGAAAGTTAAACATCAGATAATGTTAAAGTAAGCTTATTTAATGATATTAATCTATTGCGTTATAATTATTCGGGGATCAGCAAAAACAAATCATCGTCTATGATAAATGTTTCGCGGGACGCATTGTAGGTAATTCCTTTTCTGAAAGATTCAATCCACGGGTTGATGAGCTGAACCTGTTTTTGATATTTTATCTGTTTTTTGATGGAAAGCAACGCAAAACGGGGATTGATTTGAGTTAATATTTTTTCGAGTTGATTGTGAGTAGTCAGCATGAAGGCTTCATTATCTTGAACAGGTTGTGCACCCGTTTTTACCAGTTTGTACCTGTTGTAATTCTTGTGGAATGAATAAGCTAACTCATCAAATCGGAATGTTTTTTCATTTTCACGAATTTGTTGCAAATAGAAATTTTCCGAAATTTTAAGAAACGAGGGCGGTATGTTTTGCCGATTCAGATAATCGAGTATTTGGCAGATGTTATTGTAATTGCCAATGGCTGAATTATAAACTTCGGCTGAAAGAGGATACGGATTTTTTAAGGCTTGATCCCTTAAACCAAGAATCAGTTGGTGAAATTCCGTTCGTTCAGTATCGACATGAGGATTATTTTTACTGATGTATTGCTGTAATCGCTGTAAAATATCTGTGTCATTTATGTTTATTGCCCATATAACCTTCTTACCAATGGGTTTTAGACAAAAGAATTTTTGTGCCGGAGAAAAGGGCTTACTTGCAGATGCATGTTGTGCTTCCGCTAAATGAAAGGGAAAAAGAAGAAGCAGGAATAACAAATACTTTAAATGGTGCATGGTAACAAATCGTTTTGCGTTTTCAAACCTACTATGTTTTTATTGCAGATTTAATACCTGGCTGCATTTCAAATAAAAAAAGTTGCAGATTAGTCTGTTTTGCATGATTTTAATGAGAAGCAGGTTTCTCAGGGATTGTTATATCGATTGGTTTAAGGAAGCCGCTGTCATTAAGCCAATCAGCCATTCTATACGGCCAATTTTTTACTGCCGCAAAAGTCGATCGGTCGCCCATATTGAACCCATGTTTACCCTGGGCCAGAAAGATGGCTTCAACAGGCACTTTAGCTCTACGGAATTTTTGGAGAAGATCCATCGTCACTTCATCGCAGCCATACTCGTCGTCATTGGCACATATGAGGAAAGCTGGAGGTGTATCAGCAGGAATCTTCTCTGGCGGTTTGCCTCCCGGATAAACCATCATTTGAAAATTCGGCCGACCATTGACGCGGTCTATCGGATCGGGTGCCTTGGGATCGCCATCGCCTTTGTCGAAAGAAACCATCATCACCACTGCTCCGCCTGCTGAAAATCCAAGCATACCAATGCGGTTTGGGTCGAAGTGAAATTCGCTTGACCGGTTTCGTACCAATCTAATGGCCCGGTAGGCATCCTGGCGAACATGATCCATATTGTAAGGCGAATTCTCCTCGTTTGGCAGACGGTATTTCAAAACAAATACCGTAACACCGAGGGTATTGAGAAATTCAGCAGCCTGCTTGCCTTCAGCATTAAATACCAGATCGCGAAATCCACCGCCAGGGGCTACCAACACAGCGCAACCAAGGATTTTTTCCTTAGGAGGCATGAATACGGTAATGGATGGATTATTAATACTATGCACCCACCAATCCTTGGCAAGTTCCGGATAGTCTTTCCGGTTCTCAAAACCCGGGGCGCCATTTTTCCAGAGGTGAATCACCTCTGATTGTGTTTGTGCTAGACCAAAAACTGGCAACATGAGGGTGAAAAGAAGACTTTGAAAAAACGTTCGCATGATGTTTTTGTTTCCTGTTAATTATTAAATTGGATCAAAACTGCAAAAGATTGTTTATTTAACATACTTTTTTTATCATTTTGCATATCAAAACCAGATTTTTGACTTTCCTTTATTAATCTGTAAAACCTTAACTTCTAAAAACTATTTCAAAAGTAGAACAACTAAATCGACCAAATGGATGTATTAATATGCCATATGGGTAAATATTGTTCTAAATTAAACATAATTAAAGCAAGCTCTTGTTTAGATTGTGGAGGTAATTATGGATTTAGAGCATTTCATTCCATCTCGTATTTATCCATTTATTCTGTTGTTCCAACGTGAGAAATGTCCATGCGACGATTCGGCTTGTTTTAGTTCCCTGACCCATTGGAATGGTTTTCACTTCCACAGCTTCCGCTTTTTTAAGTGCCTCGTAAATTGGTTTGAGATTGGATTGCTTTGAAATAAGTGAGGAGAACCAAAAGCAGGAATCGGAGAATGTCTTACTTTGTTGAATCATATCCCGTACAAACCTTTCTTCGCCTCCCTCGCACCACAATTCACTGTTCTGACCTCCAAAGTTTTGGATTGGTCTGAATATTTTTTTATGAGTTAAATTGCTTAATTTACGAAGTGTGCTGGATTGTGCTTCCGCTAATGAAACATGAAAAGGAGGATTACAAATACTCAAATCAATGAGTTCGTCCTTTTGAATGATTCCATAAAAAATGTGTTTGGGATTATTTTGCAGTTGTACTTCAACCTTTCCTTTTAAAAAGGGATTCAATTCAACGATAGTGTTTGCCGATTCAATGGCAATTCGATCGATATCGGTACCAATAAACGACCAGCCGTATTCCTTGTTTCCAATAATTGGATAAACACAATTAGCGCCTACACCAATGTCCAAAACCCTTATTTTAGTACCTGTTGGTATTTTACCATGGTTACTGATGCCCAATAAATCTGCTATGTGATGAATATAATCTGCTCTCCCGGGAATGGGTGGACATAAATAATTTGGAGGAATGTTCCATTGATCGATGTTGTAATAGTGCATTAATAATGCTTTGTTTAGCATTTTCACCGCTTCAGGATTAAAAAAATCAATGGATTCGTCCTCATAACTATTCATTGCAACAAATGGAGCTAATTTCGGACAACTATCAATCAATTGTTTAAAGTCATAACGCTCGCGATGTTTGTTTCGTGGGTGTAATCTGGACTTCTCTTTTGGATGTTCTTTTTTTTGATGAGGCATGAAAAATTGAATCAGTAGTGATTTTTTATGCAATTATTTTTATAAACGACTATTAAAATGAGTTAAATTGTTGCGTATGATGATACTAGTGAACCACGGAATTTCTTAATTGCTATTTCAGGCGTTACACTTCGTTTTTTATTTTCTCTATTTGTTCTTTTGTTAAGCCAGAATAAATAATTATTTTATCCAATGGCTCCCCACTATTTATCATTTCTTTAACCATTTCAATTTTACCTTCAATCTTACCTTCTTCTCTTGCTGTATCAATAGAGTTTTTTAAATCCCTGTATGATTTCAAACTATCCTCATACGAACGGACTTCTTCCGGCGTAAATTTGGCTATTTCTGCTACTTCAAATAATCTTTCGAATATACTTTCTTTCAATTCCTCCGGTATACGGTCAAGCTTGTTAAGGTTACGAATAATATACATCCATTTATCAAATCGTGTATTCAGTTCCTTAATGGTTTTAGTAAACTTGGGCATTTCCAAGTACACAAAAGTCAATTTGTCATAAAAAACTTTGTGAGTTTCAATATCGGAAAGCTTGACATTATATCGATACTTGTCCTTCTGATGCTTATCCTCGTCGAATGCGAAGTCTAATATGGCAATAGTATAAACCGCTTTTAACTCAAAATTCCAATCACTGCCTCGTTGTGCTTGTTCTCGAATTGGAAAAGTTGAATAATACACCGTCCTATCTTTGAAAAACTTTTGCTTAGTTTTTTGTAGCTCTACGATAAATTTCTCTCCTTTTTCATTTTCGCAATACAAATCAAAAATTGCTTTTCTATCATCTTCGCTTGTGCCAAGTCTGTCACTTTTTAAATATGTCAACGTTTTAATTCGACCTTGTTCAGCTACCAAAAGCTCATTCAAAAAGTCAAGTAACAATTCCTTACTTGGCTCCTCTCCAAAAAGTCTTTTAAAGCCATAATCCGTAAACGGATTGATATATTTTTCTTTAAAATCGTCTGACATTCTGTATCTTATTTATGCAAAAATACTCATTTTTAACAAAATAACAATTTAACATCAAATGCTTTTTTAAAATGAAGTGAAACAAATTTTTATATCCAATAGTGCGGATCTTCAAATTTTCTATTAAGGGGTTAAAAAAATAAGGGTTTACTGATCTATTTTTGAAAGATGGATTTATTTAGATTGCTTATATGTTATGATCGCTTTACTTTTATCTTCAACAAAATCAATTTCAATAAATGTACTCGGGAAATTCCATTTACATAAATAAGGATGTTCTACTTTAAAAATTGGGTTTCCATATTTTTCAATTAAAAGTGATTCTAATGAGGTTATCTCAGAAAATCCCAATTTTCTGGTCAAAGTAATTTGACTCAATTTGTATGTGTTCCCAGTAAAGAAAAAATTAACTTCATAATTATAACCACTAATGTTATATTCTTCAATTTTTAAAAGATTAAAAAGTTGTGCCACTTGTTTGGCTTTATTTTCTATTATATTTTCTTTGGCAAACAAGATCTTAATTGTGTCTGCTGACATACCCCATTCTGCATCTCTCCATCCTTTTAAATCATTCATGGTTTGCGAATAAATACTACCAGCATTAAAAAGGGCTAAAAGAATCAATAAATTTTTCATAAAAGAATTATTAAACAAACATACTATGAAGGTAATAAAAAATACCAATAGTATTATTTCTCCAAATTTGCAAGGGAAATTGTTGGTGATTAAACTATGCGAACCAACAATTCCACTGGTTATTCTCTACGCTCAATATCGCCTCCGGCTAAGTTACGAGCATACGAAGTTAAATGGTTGATTCAAAACATTTTTGTTTCTAAATGGTTATTGATGGAAATACTCGATTAGTAACTATTTATTAAAAAAACCATTTACAAAGAGCTAATAAATGGTGCACTACTTAATTTATAACTCCTTTTTAATGGGTTATTGTTGAGAAACACTTTTAATCTTATTCCAATGCATTATCATATCATTACTTTAGGTTGTCAAATGAATCTGTCGGACAGCGAAAAGGTTATCACTGTGCTGAACGATATGGGTCTTTCCCGCACTGATAACGAAGACGAAGCTTCCATTCTGGGAATAGTTGCCTGTTCGGTTCGCCAGGGAGCCATCAATAAGGTATACTCGCGTATTCACAAATGGAATAAAATGAAAGCCCGAAAACCGGTGCTTACCTTTGTGTCGGGTTGTATTCTTCCTTCCGATAAGGAGAAATTCCTGAAGCTATTCGACATGGTTTTTCCGATGAGCGAGTTGGCTCAATTACCCGAACTTATTAGTCAGAACGGCATTGTTACACCCATGGGATTACGAAATCAGCAATACTCTTTTAATACGGAGAACGGTGCACATCAGGTATGGAATGTTCAGCCACAGTATTCCTCAACCTTCGAAGCTTTTGTTCCCATCCAAAACGGTTGCGACAAATTTTGTACCTTCTGTGCGGTACCATATACACGTGGCCGTGAAGTGTCACGCGACTCAAACGAAATTATTGCTGAAGTTCGAGCTTTGGTGGAATGTGGTTATAAATCCATCACTCTGCTTGGACAAAATGTAAACTCGTATGGCTTGGACAAGAAAGGTTCCGAGATATCATTTCCTCAGTTGCTTCGGGAGATTGGCGAATTGGGTCGCAGCCATGGAGCCGGGTTTTTAACCTATTTCACATCGCCTCATCCCCGTGATATGACAATGGAAGTAATTGATGTGGTAGCCAATTATACCGTGTTAGCCAAGCAAATTCATTTGCCGTTACAAAGTGGTGATGATAAAGTGTTAATACACATGAACCGCAATCACAAAGTGGCAGAGTACCGCAATATTGTGCAATACATTCGTGCTAAGTTGCCTTCGGCCACGATATTTACTGATATCATTGTTGGCTTTACAGGCGAAACCGACGAGCAGTTTCAGCATACGGTTGAGGCATTTGAAGAGTTTCAATTCAATATGGCTTACATAGCTCAATATTCTCCCAGACCCGGGGCTGTGAGTTCCAGATGGATTGATAATATTCCGCATGACATTAAAAAACAACGGTTGCATATGCTTACAAAGGAACTCGAAAAGCATTCCGGCGCATATAACCAGCGCTTGGTAGGCAAAACAATTCGTGTTCTGGTTACCGGATTCGATCGCAAGGGTCTTTACCTTTCCGGTCTGTCAGAAGGAAAGATAAATGTTCGCATTACCTCGGGGGAGCAAGCGCTTGTAGGTACCTTTGTGGATGTTAAGATTGACGCCGGTACTGAGTTCTCGGTTGCGGGACAATATATTCCGGCAAATGTGTCAGAAAGGATTCGTGAATAATACGAATAAGGAACCAGGAACCAGGATTCTAGTTTAGTATCAAAAAAATCTTGAATCATTTCCTTTTTCCTGACGCTCTTATTTATTTCTTATATGGTATGACCTGTGCTGTAAAATGATACACACGGGGCAATACGCGGTATTGGTTCAGTACCGAAATTGCTGTACATCCAACGCCACTGGTAGCATAGTCGAAATTGAAGGTGGTGCCCTCAAATGGCAGGATCTGGTAATGATACCTGGCACGCGTCATGTTGTCGGTACTGAAGGGTTGGGCACTGAAATTAAATTGGTCGTTTCCTTTGAATTTGAGCCCTATCCCATCAACAGATTCTAGCTGAACCCAACGGTTGTCGGTGCGTAGTCCGTAATCCTGAGGAATAAGGTATTTCTCAGTCATCTCCTGAATTGAGAAATTGTAGACCCCTATTTTGGCTCCGGTTTTACGGTCAGGATAGTTTTCGTAAGGTCCACGACCATACCACGAAACCTGACTCAGATCTTTGCTGATATTCCATTGAACCCCTATCCTTGGTAACCAGGCAGGCATTAATCCCTGAGGAATAATGGTGTGTTCCATTACGATTTCGCCATTTCCATCGATGGTATAGATAAACTCGTTGTCGAAAGCAGTGCCATAATTAATTCCTTCAGCATGGTCTTTCACAACCAGTTTTATTTTATTGTCGACAGTTTTCGAAACGGATAATTTGTCAAGGGTATACGTTAAATGGTCGAGCCCGAGTGATCGCCAATTGTTGGCAGGATCTTCGCCCATGCCCGGTTTGCGATAGGTTAAATGTGATTGCCATACCGCCCACTGGTCAAGCTCATTAGCTAACGGTGCACGCCAAACATTCAATTTGGGACCATCATTAATCAACTCTTTTCCCATAAAAGTCATCGATGTCAATTTGCCGTTTGATTTGTCAAAAACATAGCTAAAAAGTTTTCCGGCAACAACGATGGTTTTAATGTCTTCAGCAAATGAAACTTCGGGGGATATTAGGTTTTGAGCAATCTCACCGGGTTTTTTCCAAGGCAGTTCCAACTGGTTCCACGCGACTTCAAAACCTTCCGGAGCCCACGACTGCGGTTTCTTCAGGCTGAAACTTACCAACAGGCGATATTCTGTTTCAGCCTGAAGTTCCGGTTTCTGGAAAGGAATTGTTATCGTTTGTTTTTGAAGTGGTTCGAGGGATAATTTTAAATCCCCCTGCTGTATGACTTTACCGTTGGCCTGTAATTGCCATATCGCTTTTAGTTCGTTGATGTTTGTAAAATGATAACGGTTCCATATTTCAACGGATCCGGTTTCGGGATTTATTAACTTTACATCTACTGGCTGGGCGGATTTTTTTACCTGCCAAAGCTCTGGCTGAGGTGTTCTGTCGGGCCAGATGAGTCCATAAGTGCGCCCTCCGATGCCCATACTGAAAAATGTACCGTTATCCTTAACTTCATCGAAATCGAGCCATAGTTGTGCTTCTTTCCTGATTGTCGTCGAGGGATTCATCAGTTGTTCGATTGTCATTGCTTTATTGAAGATTCCAACTTGGTCGAAACGTGCATTGCTAGTTCTTCCGGCATATTCCTGACCCTCGATTTCGGCGTTTCTTCCAATATTTACAGGGAAAGGTTTGTTGGTGATGGTACCTGTAAATGGTTTACTGCCTGCAAGTTTCCCGTCCACATAGATAGAAAGCGTTTTGCTGTCATAAATCCCAGCCAGGTGATGCCAGTTGTTTTCCCAATTTTGGGGAACAGACACTGAGATAGATGTCCGGTTTGCATCGGTAACATAAAATTGAAGGGAATCTTTTACCTGCTGGCGAAGTCCAAACTGGTAGCTGCCTTTAGTGATAAAAGTGCCATCTGTATTCCATTGGCGCGGATATACCCAAAGCGACAAAGTGAGTTCTTTTCCGGTAATGTCAAGCGCAGGATCGCGATATACGTCCACCCACTGATCGTATCCCGATAATTCGACAGCGTTGCCTGTTTTGCCAGGCACCAGCTTTCCGCGTCCTTTGATAGCAGTATTAATATGATGATTGGATGCATCGGTAAGCAGTTGAATTTTCTCGCGAATTCCGGGGCTGACCCAGTCCCACAATGCACCACCGATGCAGCGTGGGTAATTATAAATTACATCCCAGTATTCGTCGAGACCACCACAACCATTGCCTTCGACAGAGATGTATTCATCCATGAATGAAGGACGGGGATCTTGGCTTTCAGGAACCTCGGCAATTCGTGTTTTTAATTCATAAGGAGTTGGATAGCGGGGGCCAATAATGTCTTCGCAGGGAACTTCATTTTTCCAGGCTACATCGTCGGTGTTGCCTCCATACATGAATATACGGGTTGGATCGAGCCTTTTGCCTTCTTTGATTACTTCACAGATGTTGTTTCCAATGCCACTTTCGTTTCCGGCACTCCAGAAGATAATGGAAGGATGATTCCTGTCACGGAGCACCATTCCCTGAACGCGATCAACATAAGCATCACGCCACTCAGGACGCTCAGAAACATATTCTGTTGCATGAGATTCATCACCAGTTTCGTCAACAATAAACATTCCCATTTCATCGGCCAGGTTAAGGTAATCGATGGTAGGTGGGTAGTGGCACGTCCGTACACAATTGATATTGAACTGCTTCATCAATGTAAAATCCTTTATTATGGTTTCAATATCCATGGCATGACCAAGGTCGGGGTGTTGCATGTGACTGTTGGTTCCGTTTAGTTTCACGGGAACTCCGTTAACATAGAGGGCTTGGTGTTTCACTTCCACTTTTTTAAAACCGATGCGGCTTGAAAGAATTTCTATGGTTTTTCCTTCAGTATTAATTAACTCAAGCGTCAGATGATACAGATTTGGCTTTTCGCTGGACCATTTTGCAGGATTGGTTATTGCTGAGGAAATATTGACGGTTTGTGTTTTTTGACTATCCACTTTTACCGGTTTCGAAACCATGTTTTGAATTACCGGTTGATGGTTGCTGTCAAATAAGGTTCCACGAACCGAGTATCCGGATTGATTAGGGGTTGAATAATTTGCAATATCGGCAGCAATGGTGATGGTTGCATCACGGTAGTCTTTATCAAGGTCAGTAGTTACATAAAAATCACGCAAATGTACTTTTGGTGTGGCGAATAAATACACATCCCGAAAAATTCCAGCCAACCTCCAGAAATCCTGGTCTTCGAGATAGGTGCCAGCCGAATATTTATAAACATTTACGGCTATCAGATTTTTGCCGGGTTTCAGATATTTTGTAACATCATATTCAGCAGGTTCGTTGGCGCCCTCGTTAAAGCCAACTTCCTGACCATTTACCCAAATGAAGGATGCTGAAGTAGCTGCCTCTAAACGCAGGAATACTTCTTTTTCTTTCCATGCCGGTGGTATCATAACTGTCCTGCGGTAGGATCCTACAGGGTTATAATCGTGGGGTATGAAGGGTGGGTTGGCATGAAAAGGTTGAGAAACATTACGGAACACGGGATCTCCGTATCCTTGCATTTCCCAGTTACCCGGGACTTTAAGGCTGTCCCACTTGGAATCATTAAATTTTTCAGTATAAAAATCTTTGGGTGATGCATCTGGATTTTCCGACCATTTAAATTTCCAAAGACCATTTAAAGAAAGGAATCCGTCCGATTTGCTCCAGTCATTATTTAGTGCATCAGATATTGATTTGAAGGGTACGAGTGGGACATGTCCTACTTCCTGATTCAAGGTAAATTTGCCGGGATCCTCAATATATTGATAAACGTTTTCAAGAAAATTTAACTTTTGAGAATGTGCATTTTGGAGTAAGAAAATATAGCACAAAATGACAATGATTTGTTTGTAGTTCATTGCAATTAGAGGTTAGTTGTTTTGTCAAAGATAATAATAATAGTAGTTTCTACACTTAAAATCATATGGGTAATATACCTTTTATTTTTTAAATTTGTTAAAAATCTGTCCCCATGCCCCATACCCAGATATAACTTTTAGGACACGCCACGTTGAAGATTACGACTCCCGAAAATCGCGTCATCCTGGTCGACCCATGGTTAACCGGGAATGAATTTATCCCTGTACATTTGAGAACACAGAATGTAATCGACATGGTTGTCGCCACGCATGGTCATGAGGATCATTTTGATAAATTCATGCCTAAAATTATTGAAAAGTCCAGGGCTTCTGTGATAGCTAACAGTATTGTGCGCTTTTTTCTATATGAACATTTTATAAACAAAGAACTGATTGAGCCAATGAATATTGGAGGAACCATTCTTGTTAAAGATGTTACCATTACCATGGTTCCGGCCCAGCATTTGGGTCATATCATGATAGACAATGATACCATAGGGTATACACATCCTTCGGTAGGTTTCGTGCTTCAGTTTTCCGATGGCGTGCGAGTATACCTTGCAGGGGATACTGGTATATTTTCGGATATGGCTTTAATTGGTGAATTGTATCATCCTCAAATCGCAATACTTCCTATTGGTGGAAGATACACCATGGGACCCAAGGAGGCAGCATTTGCCATTCAATTATTAAAGGTTCAGCATGTTATTCCATATCATTATGGAACATTCGAATCACTTATTGGCACCCCGGAAGAATTAAAAGAGCAAACACTTCATATACAGCCGCTCACCATCCACGCATTGAAAGTAGGAGATACTCTCGATTGCGGTACCTTATTTTATTAGAATCCTTCCTTATCTTTGAAATATTCAAAAAAAGTGAAGCTATGTTTCAAATTCGAAAAGCATCTTTGGCAGATATTGATTTACTACGGAAACTTGCGCAAGACATCTGGATGGAATATTATCCCGGAATCATTACTGTAGAGCAGATTAATTATATGCTTCATATGATGTATTCGCAACCTGTAATTGAAAAGGAAATATTGGGTGGTGTTAATTGGAACATTTTGGAAGAGGATCATGAACCGGTGGGTTTTCTATCTTTTTCCGAAGATGATGAAAAAAATATCAAACTGAACAAATTATATGTTCTGTTGGGTAGACATGGAAAAGGTATAGGTCAAAAAGCATTGAAATTTGTTGTTGATTATGCCGAACAGAATGAATTCAAAAATGTTTATCTTACAGTGAATAAGAAAAACCTGCTAGCCATGAAGGCCTATGAACGAAATGGTTTTATTCGTTCAGAAGATGTAGTCAATGATATTGGAAATGGCTATGTGATGGACGATTTTGTTTACACATATTCACTTGGTAATAAGTAACGAAAAGCATATGAATTCAAACGAAGTTAACCTATCGCAACCTCCAATCTATATAGTCTCTGGTGGAAAAGGCCTTGCCGGGGATGCTGTTGTTCAATCCATTCTAATTCAATTTCCAAACAATAAAGTACCTGTTATTATCTCACCTAATGTTGTATCGTCTGAAAAAATAGATGAGGTGATAACGCAGGTATTGAGAACTAAAGGAGTTATCGTTCATACCATGGTCGATCCGGAGATGCGTAAATTGCTTATTAGTGCCTGCAACGAAAATGAAGTGACACATTTTGATCTTGCCGGTAATTTGTCCGATTACCTTTCCGATTTACTTCAAATAAAACCAATTAGTAAACCTGGCCTTTATCGTTTGTCGCACATCGATTATTTTCAGCGGGTTGAAGCCATTGAATTCACTTTAAAGCATGACGACGGCCAGAATGCCGAACGTATTAACAATGCTGATATAGTGTTAACTGGCGTTTCCCGTACCGGAAAAACACCATTGAGTGTATACCTCGCCATGTTTGGCTGGAAGGTGGCTAATGTGCCCCTGATTCCAGGTATTCCTCCGCCCGAAACATTGTTTAAAATAGATAAAGAACGCGTTTTTGGTTTAACTATTTCCGTACAATATCTTATCGCACAACGTGGTAATCGAATGAAAAATCTTAAAATGGCTCTCGAAACTGACTATATCGAGCCTCGTAAGGTAAGGATGGAGCTGGAATATGCCGAAACGATATTTGCCCGTGCCGGTTTTACCGTATTCGATATTACCAATAAGCCTATCGAATCGTCGGCCAATGAGATTTTAACATTACTCACCGAACGTTTCGGCCGTGACAAATGGAAGAAATAATCCTTCATCCCAAATCCTTAACTACCAACTGAATCGTTCGTTTGCTTTTCTGCTCAAGAACCAATTCTTTGTTCACCATTACGCGATCAATGGTTTGCGTATCGTAGTAGCGAATAGTAATCAACTCCAATCCAGATTCGAGACTTACATTATAAAGCTGTTCCAAATCCTTTACCAACTCGGCAATATGGTCAGGTTTGTTGTTGATGCATACCTGGAAACTGACTGCTGAATTCTGCATCAGGTTGATATTTACAACATGCTTTGAGAAAATGGTAAAAATATCCTTCAGATTTGACTCAGCTATAAATGAAAAATCTTTTGGTGAAATACTGATCAGAGCCTGATCCATCTTAAAAATAAAAGACGGTATAAGAGATTCATATTGAACATCACCAATAATGGTTCCAGGATCGTTGGGATAAACAAACGATTTTACGAGAAGGTTGATGTTCTTATTCTGCAATGGCTTGATAGTTTTTGGGTGAATAACACTGGCGCCATAATATGTGAGTTCAATGGCATCGAGATACGACAATTGCCCAATCCGAACGGTATTATCGAAATATTTTGGATCGGCGTTCAGAACCCCGGGTACATCTTTCCAAATAATTACCTTTTCGGCATCAAGTATATATGCCAGAATAGAAGCGGTATAATCGGAGCCCTCACGTCCCAGGGTTGTGGTAAGGTTATTTTCATCAAAACCAATAAATCCCTGCGTGAGGTAAAATTTGGTGTTGGAAAACGTAAATGTTTTTCTAATAAGTTTAGTAGAAGTTTCCCAATCCACTTTGGCCTCGCGATAGGTAGAATCGGTCTTCAAATGTTTACGGATATCGACCCATTGGTTTTTAGTACCTCGCTCGTTAAGAAAAGCGCTGACAATTTTGGTCGACAATATCTCGCCTAAGGAAATTACCTGATCATATTCTCTGTCGTATGATCCGTTGTCTTCCTTTTGAAGCAAAGTATTGAGCTGATCAAACTCCTTGCGGACATCATCAAAAACCTGATGTCTGGTTTTTTGAAATAATTCACCCAGAATGCCTAAATGATAATCCTTAAGTATAGCGAATTCTTCATCGTAGTTCTTCTTTTTTAAGGCCAAATGGAGGATTTCTTCCAAAGCATTAGTTGTTTTTCCAAATGCGGAAATCACAATGGCAATGTCTTCTTTTCCAAACGATTCAATTATATGTGCAAGGTTAAGAATGCCCCCTGAGCTTTTTACGGAAGCCCCCCCAAATTTAAATACCAACATTCGTAATAGGATTAACAGTTACGTGGGTAAAGGTAAAAAACTATGAATGATGGTGAAATGATAATTGTTATATCAAAAACAAACTAAAAGTAGTAACTTTCGGGCTATGATTTCATTCTGGTTATTTATCTTATGTTTATTGTTTGCTACCTTTTTTTCAGGGATGGAAATGGCCTTTGTTTCCAGCAACAAACTTCGCATCGATCTGGAAACAAAAAGTGGTAATTTTTCATCACGAATTATACATCTCTTTGTGAAAAATAACCGTGTTTTTGGCGCTGCCCTGATGATTGGCTTCTATATTTCTCTTATTTTTGCAGTGGTTTGTCTATATAATTTTTACCATTTATATAATGAAGGATTATTACAAAACGTCTTTTTATCCTTAATAATTATTCTTTGCATTGTTCTTTTTGTTATCGTGCTCATCACTGAACTTGCTGCCCAAACGATCTTTACGGTAAATCCAAATAAACAACTTAAAATATTCTATTTCCCTCTTTTGATGTTTTATGTTCTTTTTTACCCATTTTCTCAAACGATTGTCGCCATAGCGGAACTGCCGAACATAATATGGCCTCCGAAAAAAAGCAAAGATCCAAATGCCAATGTTTTTATACGAAATATAGGCAAGCTTATATCTTCGGATTCGCAACAACAATTTGAATTGCAAAACAAACAGTTGCAAGAGCTAAAAATTTTTCAGAATGCACTTGTTTTTTCGAAAGTCCGCATCCGCGACTGCATGATTCCCCGCACAGAATTAGAATCTATTGATATTGATGGCAGCATTGATGAATTGAAAAAAAAATTCATCGCTTCAGGCTATTCCAAAATAATTGTTTACCGCGATTCAATTGATAATATAGAAGGGTTTATAAGTTCAAATGAGCTGTTTAAGCAGCCTTTATCCATTCAGGAAAAGCTATCTCCCATAACTTTTGTTCCCGAAACAATGCCGGCAAATAAACTTCTTCATGATTTTATACATCATCATCGGAGTATTGCCGTAGTGGTTGATGAGTATGGAGGGACTTCGGGTATGGTTACACTCGAAGATATTATGGAGAAGATATTTGGAGAAATTGAGGACGAGCACGATACCGATAATTTGATTGAAAAACAAATCAAACCGAATGAATATGTATTTTCAAGTCGTCTGGAAATTGAGTACCTGAATGCAACATTCGGTTTAAAAATAGCTGAATCGGAAGACTATAGTACTCTTGCCGGATATATTCTGTTCCATTACCACAATATGCCCAAGCCCAACGAAATAATTAAAATTGACAGATTTACCATTAAAATTTTAAAAGTTTCACACACACGGATAGAACTTGTGTATCTTAAGGTAATTATTGATTAGAAAGCTTATTTCTTGCAAAAAAATAAGGTGTTGGAAAAACAAATAGTTTTAATTCTTATATTCGTGGCTTAATTTTTAAAGTAAAAACACATTATCAATGGCAACATTACAGAAGATTAGAAGCAAAGGTATAATTATTGCCAGCGTAATTGGCCTGTCCTTATTAGCATTTATATTAGGCGATTTTCTTGATTCAAGAAAGTCAATATTTAGAAGCAATAAACAGGATGTTGGAGAAATAGCTGGCACAACCATACCAATCCAACAAATGGAACAAAAAATTAATGAGTTGACAGAAATACATAAAATGAATTCCGGACAGGGAAACGTGGACGAAAAAACACTTGATGGTATACGCGAACAAGCCTGGCAGCAAATTTCCAACGACATGGTGATGGGAAAAGAATATGATAAACTTGGACTAACGGTCACTTCCGACGAACTTTTTGATCTTGTTCAGGGAGCCAACCCTCATCAAATTGTTCGGCAGATTTTTACCAATCCACAAACAGGCGAGTTCAACAAATCCAATTTATTAGCCTTTTTAAAAAATATGGATCAGGATCAGACAGGGAAACAGAAAATGTTTTGGTTATATATCGAAGAACAGATAAAAAACGATCGTATCAATAACAAATATACTAATCTGATTCGTAAAGGATTATCTGCTCCTACCTTTCTGGCAAAAAATGATTTTATTGAAAATAATAAAAAGACGGATTTTAATTATATTTCGCTTCGATACAACACTATATCCGATACTGCGGTAAAAATTACTTCATCAGACCTAAAAAAATATTACAACGATCACAAATTTCTTTTCGACCAATCTGCTTCCCGGGATATAGAATATGTATCGTTTGATGTAATACCGTCTAAAACGGATATTAATGCTGCCCAAGACTGGATAACCAAGGTGAAACCTGATTTTAATTCAACTACTGAAGTGGAGCAATTTGTAAACGGAAACTCAGATGTGCCTTACAATGATAAAAGCTATAAACCGGGTCAACTGCCCGATTCGCTTGATAATTTTATGTTTAGGTCGTCGATTGGCGAAGTTTACGGTCCATATTTGGACAATGGTTCATATAAATTAGCACGTCTTTACAAAGTGGTTAATTTGCCTGACTCAGTAAAAGCCCGTCATATCCTGATATCCGCAAAAGCTCAGACCAAAGAAGCTGCAACGAAAGCAAAGGTTACTGCCGACAGTATTAAAAATTTGCTGGATAAAGGTGCTGATTTTGCACTATTGGCCAGGAGTTTCTCTGATGACAAAAGCAATGCGGAAAAGGGCGGCGATTTAGGATGGTTTCAGGAAGGCCTCATGGTAAAACCATTTAGCGATGCTGCTTTTGAAGGAAAAAAAGGTGAAACAAAAGTGGTAGAAACCCGGTTTGGGTATCACATTCTTCAGGTTTTAGAAAAAGGTAAAGACATTAAAAAGGTAAAAGTTGCTATAATTGAACGTAAAATCGAACCAAGCCAGCCAACTTTCAACAAAGTGTATGCAGATGCCAATAAATTCGCTGCTTCAAACAGGACTTACGAACAATTTAATGCAGCAATCACCAAACAAAATCTTGCCAAAAAGCTTGCCACCAACATTGCGGAAACAGACAAAGCAATTCCCGGATTGGAGCAACCACGTGCGGTTCTTCGTTGGATGTATTCATCGGACAAGTTAACCGTTTCCGAACCAATTGATCTGGGTGATCGTTACGTTGTTGCTGCCCTTACGGCTGTTCGCAAAAAAGGCGCTGCACCAATTGAACAAGTAAAAGCAGATGTTGAATTACAGGTTCGCAAAGAAAAAAAGGCCGAAAAGCTTGCTGAACAAATCAATAAAGCAAAATCCGGAGTGTCAAACATTCAGGATCTCGGTCTAAAATTAAACACTCCGGTTGAAGTGGCCAATGGCATTTCTTTTTCAACTTACTCCCTGCCTAGTTCTGGCATAGAGCCTAAAGTTATTGCAGCTGGTACCTCTTTTGGTAAGAGCAAAATATCGGAACCTATAAATGGCAACAATGGTGTTTATGTGGTGTATGTTTCAAATATAACCAATGCTCCTGCGAGCAAGAACTATGCAGAATCCAAACAACGTATGGGATATACTTTTCAAACCCGTGCCAGCTACGACAGTTATAATGCACTTCGTAAGCTCGCCAAAATCGTTGACAATCGCGCAAAGTTTTATTAGGATAAAGAATCAATTATTACGGAATTAAGTTATTAATAGCCCTGGCATTTATGCTGGGGCTATTCGCAAAAAAACACAATGAAAATAATCAGATTTATTTTATTTGGAGCTATTTTACAACTCAATTTAGGTCTTCTTATGGCTCAAACTGAAAAAGTCGCTTTAATTAAACCATTTGGAATAGGCTTACATATCGAACAATTTAAATTATATGACCTCACCGATGTGAATTATGCACCAGCAAATAAATTGATTTTCACTATTAGTCCATGGAGTTCTTTCAGGTTTGAACCTGAGTTCGGATTTAGATTTAATAACGATAAAACAAATAGTAAAAAAAACCATGGTGTATATTTTGGTTTAGGAGCCTTTAAAATGATTCAACATAATAAGTTAAACATTTATGGTGGAGTACGAATTGAATATGCTTCTATTAAATGGAATATTGGCGGTTCCAGTCTTATATATGGTGCAGCTGGAGGTAATCCAACTAGTTTCACTACTCGTTTTACAATAGGCCCTGCTTTAGGATGTGAATACTATTTGGGTGAAAATTTTGCTTTTGGTGGTGAACTTGGGTTGAAATATGCTTCACTAAAATCTACTATTTCTGATAAAGAATTAAAAAGTAACTATTTTACAACCGATACCGGATTATTCATTCGATATTATTTTTGAGAAAACATCATTACAAGCAATTAAAAAATTTGAACACTCAATAATATTTTATAGTTTTGTCCAATACAACAACAACAGAAATGAAAATCAGTAGCAGTTTATACCAACCAACAGCAAACACGGCACCTCTCGCAGTGTCTATGGTTATTGTTGGTTTTTTTGATTACTACCGGGTTTTTCTTATTTTATAAACAGAGAGTTTTTCTCACCATATAAACCCGGTTTGCATTAGCAAAACCGGGTTTTTTTGTTTAATCACACTTTCATATGTTACGAAAATATTTAAAAAATAAGCTTTCAATTGCCGGATCAATTAAATTAACACAATCAAAGGCAATGAATCTATTGGGCGAAATGTTTGCAGCCATAAAAGGCAGCGAACAGGACTACACCAAAATTGGCCTTAACAAATCGATATTTCTGCTTGCCGTTCCTATGGTTCTTGAGATGATGATGGAATCGCTTTTCGCTATTGTCGATATATTTTTTGTATCCCGGCTCGGTTCCGATGCAATCGCGACAGTTGGACTTACTGAATCGATGATGACCATTATATACGCCATTGGCTTTGGGTTAAGCGCTGGTACTACTGCCATTATTTCAAGACGCATAGGCGAGAATAACAGAGAGGGAGCTTCTGTTGCCGCCTCGCAGGCAATAATAGCAGGTATATTTATAGCCTTGGTTTTAGCTATTCCAGGATTATTTTTTTCCGAACAATTGCTACGACTGATGGGAGCATCGGAGAAGTTAATTATCGATAACCACATGTTTACGGCCATTATGCTTAGTGGAAACATCGTTATATTGCTGCTTTTCATCATTAATGCCGCTTTTCGCAGTGCCGGTGATGCAGCCATTGCCATGAGAGTGCTTTGGTATGCCAACATATTGAATATGATTCTTGACCCATGCCTCATCTTTGGTCTGGGGCCATTTCCTGCACTTGGCATAAAAGGCGCTGCCATCGCTACTAGCACTGGCAGGGGATTAGCGGTAATTTACCAAATATATCTTTTATTCTCAGGCAAAAGAGGGATAAAACTATTATTATCACATATAAAGATAAAATGGAAAGTGCTTCGGCAAATTTTTAAACTCTCACTTGGAGGAACGATGCAAAACCTTATAGCCACCACCAGCTGGGTATTTATGGTAAGAACGTTATCCGTCTTCGGGAGCGAAGTTGTGGCCGGTTACACTATAGCCATTCGAATTGTTATATTCTCACTTCTTCCATCGTGGGGTCTGAGCAACGCGGCATCAACACTTGTAGGACAGAATCTTGGTGCCGGAAAACCTGAGCGCGCCGAACGGGCCGCCTGGATTACAAGCATCGCAAATATTATTGTTATGGGAATTGCCGGTGTTTTCCTTATCTCTTTCCCACACGTGTTTATAAAGCTATTTTCTACCAACGCCTTGGTTATCGAAAAGGGAGCGGTTTGTTTGCGAATGATCAGTTACGGATTTATATTTTACGGATTAGGAATGGTGATGGTACAATCTATTAACGGGGCTGGAGATACATATACTCCCACCTATATTAACCTATTCTGTTTTTGGGGGCTTGAAATTCCGCTGGCTTATTTGCTTGCAATTCATTTGGGTGTCGGTGAAAAAGGGGTTTACATCGCAATTGTTATTGCCGAAACCATGTTAGCAATTACCGGGTTCATTATTTTCCGCAAAGGAAAATGGAAGCTGAAAAAAGTGTAGAATAAGTTGTAAATAATAGTTTATCAACGTCGTTGACTTAATCAAAATTAACCCCAACCCCTTCAAAAGGGGCAACAACTTGTGACTAGCACGGCTCAAGTTAGCCCTCCTTTTTAAGGTGGGTTGGGCGGTTAAAACCTTAAGTCAACGACATTGTATTAAGAATAGATTAATGAATGAGGATGTGCATTTGGAAGGTTAGATTTTTTCGATTATCCTTAAACAAATTATTGTAACATTTACGTTTGTTAATCGTCCTAATGAAATAATATAGCAATTTACCCTATGAGACACCTGTTATTTTTTTCAATCTTAGCAAATCTATTTGTTGCAACTTATAGCCAGGGAATCAGGGGAATTATTACCGATGAAAAGAAAGAGCCGATTCCGTTTGCAACTATTTATATTGAAAACCTAAAAACGGGTGCCAGTTCGAATGCAAATGGCAGATTTGAGATCAATCTGAAATCAGGCACTTACACTATCCTTTTCCGATCGCTTGGTTACAAGCAGGTGAGAAAGGAAGTTTCTGTTGGTAGTTCATTGCAAACAATCGATATTGCGATGATTACCGAGAGTTATCAGATAAAAGAAGTAACTATTACACAAAATTCGGAAGATCCTGCTTATGCCATTATGCGACGGGTAATTGCATGGGCGCCCTATCACCTCAATCAGGTCAAACATTATCAATCGGAATTGTACATGAAAGGCACCATGATTCTGGATAAAATGCCACGATTGTTGGCGAAAAAGATGACATTTTCGGATAAAAACGGGAAAGAGATTAAAATTAAAACAGGTTATGCATATCTTGATGAATCGATGAATGAAATAACTTTTGATGCACCGAATAAATACAAACAAAAAGTTAAATCGTTACGATCGACTTTCCCTGAAAACAGTAATCAACCCGTAACCCCTGTTGAGTTCATAAAAACAAGTTTTTATCAACCTGAAATACTTGAACAAATATCTCCTATTTCGCCAAAATCTTTTTCCCATTACCTATTCTCTTACGAAGGCTTTAGCAAGGAAGGCGACTATCTGGTGGATAAAATTAAAGTGATTCCCCGTCGCAAAAGCCAGAAGTTATTTTCCGGGTACATCTACATAGTTGAACAATACTGGTGCTTGCATTCCGTTGATCTTCGTAACGAGCAATTCTGGGGCTCTATTGATATCAAACAAATTTATTCGCCGGTAATTGACAATGCCTGGCTACCAATAAGTCATACTTTCCGTGTTGAAGCTTCAATGTTAGGTATTAAAGGACGATACAATTACATATCTACCGTTAAATTCACAAATCTGCAAATCAATGAGCGGTTGAAAGGGCCTGTGGTTGCCAAATTGCCGGATCGGCCTTCTGGTGCAGAGGAAGAGAACAACAAAACGCAAAAATTGCTTACTAAGAAGGATTTTACAAAGCGCGATTTGCGAAAAGTGGTAAAAGCAACCCGTGAGGAAGAGAAGAAAAACAAACGAGATACTATAAAATCGCTCGAAATAAAAGATAGGCGTTCTGATGTTAAGATTGAAGTAGATTCATTAGCATCTAGGCGCGACACTTCCTTTTGGAATACTATGCGACCTGTTCCATTGACCGTCGAAGAGGTTAAAAGTTTCCACGTCAAGGATTCGGTGATCATCAATACTCAACCCAAGGCCAAAAACGATACTATAAAAAAATCAACAAAAAAGAAATTACCGGAGCCAATAAAGAACTTATTTTTTGGCTCATCGAAGTACTTGAAACATTTAAAAACAAACATAAGCTATAGCGGTTTGGTAGCTCCAAAATACCTTGCATTCAATACAGTGGACGGTTGGGTTTATGGGCAATCATTTAATTGTAACACACGCATCGATAGTATTCATAGTTTTTCAATTAAACCTGTCGGTTACTATGCCTTCAATCGTAAAACATTCATGGGAGTGGTTACGGGGAAATACCTTTATGCACCTTTTAAAAACGGTGAATTTTCAATTGATGGAGGCACTGTCAGTTCCGATTTTAATCAAACCTCAGGAATAAATGACAGGATAAATACTATTGCGTCGCTATTCTTAAGGTATAATTATATGAAACTATTCGAAAAACGACATGTTACTGTTGGCAACCAAATTGACCTGGCAAACGGATTACAACTTTCAACATCGGCAACCTATATGCAAACCCGATTCCTGAAAAATACCAGCGATTATTCGTTTTTCTTCAGGAACAAAAGAGATTATACTTCAAATGTTCCGAACAACGACGTTTTCCTTCAGTCACAAAATTCGAATTATAAAAGTTTTTCGGTGAATGCCGGCTTAAGTTACACACCGGAATATTACTATAAAATAGAAAATCATCGTAAAAAAATGATCCGGTCTAAATATCCAACCTTCAATGTGAACTACAAAGGCGGATTGATTGGGATCCTTGGCAGCAACTCATCCTATAATTTATTTTCAGGGAGTTTGAATCAACACATCGAAACTTCGAGTGGAAGTGCCTTACAATACCGACTGGAAAGTGGGGTTTTCATTAGTGTAAAAGATATTCAATTCTCTGAGTTCAAGCATTTCAATACACAGTTTATGGCGGTTCAGTTTACAGATTTTGAAAATTCCTTTCAACTACTTGATTTCTATAGATACAGCACTTCGAAAAATTATATTGAAGGACACATCCAATATCAAACCGATTTGCTGCTGCTGAAGCGACTTCCTTTAATATCAAACACGATATGGAACGAAAACCTGTATCTGAATTACCTTAACACACCAGCGTTAAAAAATTATGTTGAACTTGGTTATGGCGTCGGTCAGATTTATCTCATTGGAAATATTAGTGTCTTTGGGTCGTTTGAAAATGGAAAGTATAAATCTGTAGGAGTGAGGTTAGGTTTGAAGTTTAATTAAATGAATACTTTCTGGCATTAAGTACTCACTTTTTAGATTTACATTAATGTTTACGCAAGGTTACAAAACCGCTCCGAACCATACTTTCACCTTGATTTGAAAAGGAAAAAGCTCTACTTGATAAACCCAACGCACATTGCAGCACATTTGCAAGCACATACGAGCCAACGCTCAAACCAAAGGCTCGCAAAAGAGCTGCAATTTTGCTGACACACCATTGCGATATTGATGATTATAACCTTAAATTAGCGACTTAATTAATTACTATACAGAAACAGAATGAATTTATTTGACACAGGTATTGAAAAAGGTCTAATTCGGTTTGACGAAGACAGAAATTTCATAACATATATTCATCAAAACAAAAAGCGCAATTTCAACAACCCCGAAGAAAAAGTTCAGGCAGAAACGTTTTTGAGTTTAGTTTTAATTTATGGTTATCCTGCAAACAGGATTAAGCAATTTGTTTCTGTTCAGATGGGTTCTGAAACAAAGGAAGCCGATATTATTGTTCATTCTGATGATAATTGCGAAAGCCCTTTCATATTAGTCGAATGTAAAAAGGAAGAAATTACAGACCGTATCAAAAAGATTTATGCAATTGGCGAGAAGGAAGCTCCTGAAGTTTTCAAAGACGGCATTGCTCTTTCTTCACAAGAAACGCTAACTATTGTAAAGTATTTTCAAAGGATTAACCTCAATAAAACTGACCTCGATAGCAAAGGTAAAGCCTTTGAAACTTTCATGGGCAGTTACTTTCGTGGCGACTTCGGGCAGTATTTTACACCTCGTCCAATCGTAAAATTTATTGTCGATTGTGTTCCAATTAATCATAAATCAAGAGTACTCGACACAAGTTGCGGAAGTGGAGGCTTTTTGCTTTATGCGCTTGATAAAGTTCGTGAACAAGCCAACGAGTTTTACGACCCAATCAAAAACGAAAAAGACCATTACAAACATTGGCACGATTTCGCCGAAAAGAATTTGTTTGGTATCGAGATTAACGAACAGATTGCACGTACCGCCAAAATGAATATGATTATTCACGACGACGGACACACCAACGTAATTGCATCAGACGGACTTTTGAGCGACGAGGAAATGCAAGTTAAATCACGAAACAAAGAATTTAAATACAATTCGTTCGATTTCATTATTACCAACCCATCTTTCGGAAGTAGTATTAAGCAAACAGAAAAAGCATATTTGCACCAATACCAATTAGGAAAGAAAGAAGAAGATTGGTTAGCTGTAAAAGCTTTAAAAGAATCTTTAAGAGATTCTCAATCTACTGAAGTTCTATTTTTGGAACAATGTCACAAGTTCTTAACCGAAACTGGCTATTTGGCGGTTGTAATACCCGACGGTATTTTAACCAATAGCAGCATGCAATATGTGCGAGACAATTTAGAGGAAATGTATCGCATTGTTGCCGTTGTTTCAATGCCTCAAACCGCTTTTAGTGCTAATAGTGCGGGTGTTAAAAGCTCTGTTTTGTTCTTGCGTAAGCAGTCTGAAAAACAGACTGAAAAAATAGCAAACCAAAAAGCCAAATTAAAAGAGGATATAAAAACCGACAATAAATACATTCTCACAGTCGAGAAATGGGAAAAGGAAAAGGCAACTGCCATTAAAAAACTGGAAGACGACGCCAAAAAGCAAAACCCAAAGGCAAGCAAAAAAGAAATAACAGATGCCGTTCAAGTCGATAAATCGGCAATACAATCTGCCTTTACCGACAAAGTGAATTTACTGAAAGAAGAACTGACCGAAAAGTATTTCTTAGCCAAACAAAATACTTTAGACGATTACCCTATTTTTATGGCAATTGCCGAGGATATTGGCTACGATGCAACAGGGCGCAGCACCAACAACAACGAGCTAATTGAAATAGGCAAAGAGCTTTCTAAGTTTATTGCCCACATAAATAAAACAGAAGTATAGGTTATGGAAAATTCTACCATTATTATTTACCAAACCGAAAACGGCAATACTAAAATAGAAACCCGTTTAGAAAACGAAACTGTTTGGCTTACTCAGGCAAAAATGAGCGAACTTTTCGGGAAAGACCGAACGGTAATTACCAAGCATATAAATAATATTTTTGAAGAACAGGAATTAGACGAAAAAAGTAATGTGCAAATATTGCACATTGCAAATTCCGACCGTCCAACCAAGTTTTATAATCTCGATGTTATTATTTCAGTTGGTTACCGTGTAAAAAGCCATCAGGGAACCAAGTTTCGCCAATGGGCTACAGCCCGCCTTCGTGAATATATTGTAAAAGGGTTTGCAATGAACGACGAATTGCTCAAACAAGCAGGTGGAGGCAATTATTTCGAAGAATTATTGGCGCGTATTCGCGATATACGTTCGTCCGAAAAAATATTTTGGCGAAAAGTATTGGACATTTACGCTACCAGTATCGATTACGACCCAAAATTAGAAATGTCTATCCTGTTTTTTCAAACAGTACAAAATAAAATGCATTGGGCGGCACACGGTCACACCGCTGCCGAAATTATATACCATCGAATTGATGCAAAAAAAGAAAATCTCGGGCTTACCCATATTAAGGGAAACAAACCCACCAAACAGGAAACAGAAATAGCAAAAAACTATTTAAACGAAGATGAGTTAAACCTACTCAACCGAATGGTAACAGCCTATTTAGAATTGGCCGAATTGCAAGCCCTTAACCGCCAACCAATGTACATGAAAGACTGGATACAGCGTTTAGACGATTTTGTGAAAATGACCGGAAACAATATTCTGCAACATGCCGGAACCATAAGCCACCAGCAAGCACTTAAAAAAGCCAATGCCGAATACGAAAAATATAAAGAACTTACAAAAAATGAACTCTCCGAGGCAGAAAAACACTTTGTTAAACAAATAGAAACTACTGCTAAAAAGTTGAACCCCAAGAAGCCTAAGAAATAATGAGCAGCTTTACTATTTCACCAGCTCTAAATAAAAACCGTGTTTTCATTTTGCAACGAAGCAAAATTGAAAAACGGCTCGACCCATTTTATTACGTCCCCGAATTACTCGAACTCGAAAAAAAGGTCTTAGCAAAAGAACCCAAAAAGTTAAGAAATGGCGTTTTAGAGTTCGACGATTGCAAGTATATAAACGAGGAAACTCATAACGGAATGTTGAAACGTAGTCAGGTTTTAGCAGGCGATTTACTGATTAAAATTACAGGAGTTGGGCGTATGGCGGTTGCTTCGGTGGTACCCGAATGTTTTGAAGGAAATATAAATCAGCAAGTTTGTGTTGTTAAAACAGGAAGCAAAGAAATTAGCGAAACACTTGCAGCATTTCTAAATTCCGATATTGGTGAGAAACTTGCAAGCCGCAGAAGCACTGGCGGAACTCGCCCAGCATTAGATTATCCTGCTTTACTTTCTATTCCAATTATTGAAGACAAACGTATTTTACTGATTACAGCCAAAGTAATTGAGCAAAAACAAAAAAATGAAGCCCAAGCCGAAAAACTATTGGCAAGCATTGATGATTATTTGCTTAAAGAGTTGGGTATTACTTTGCCTGAATTAACAGAGAATACGTTAGCAAAAAGAATTTTTACATCGTCTTTGCGAGAGATATCAGGTGATAGATTTGACCCCCTATGGTTTTTATATCTGAAAACAATTAGCAATTCAAAATATCCTACAAAACCACTTAAAACGCTTTTAAGTGAAAGAACCAACCTTAGGGTATAAATAGTTTTTTTGTTGGATATATGATACGGTTCAAAATGGATTCAACTATCGCAGTGCCTGATTATGTTTTTGCTTTTACACAATCATCAATTTACAAGCTTTGGACTAAAGCTATTCAGCGTTCCACCGGACAACCAAATATTAATAGTGAAGAGTACAAAAATCTCAATATTCCAGTTCCACCACTCTAGAAGCAAAAAGAAATAGCCGACCATACTACAGCTATCAGGCAACAAGCCCAACAGCTAAAAGACAAGCAGCTGAACCTGCATATAGGTTGGCAACCGATGCAAGAGACGTATCATTTAAACCATTAAGCCCCTTAGTGCATATAATTGCCTAATTTTAAATACGTAAGGATCTGAGCGGTATGTACCTCATTTAAAAATTCTACTGTTTTAATCTCAATTACAACTTTATTCTCAACTAGTAAATCAATTCTGTAACCATGATCAAGCTTAATATCCTTATATACTATAGGCATAGGTTTTTCGTTTTGAACTTCAAGCCCTGAAATCTTTAGTTCATAAAATAAACATTCCTGGTAAGCAGACTCTAATAAGTCTGGCCCCAAGTTGACTGTGTAATTCTATTGCACAACCTATAATTTTATTAGATAATTCGTTTTCAGTCATTCGATTATTGAGTCCACTCCAAAAACGATGTTTTTGGTAATTCGTAGTATTTATAGTTTCATATACTGCTGAATAATAACACGTTAAATTTGTGTAATTCGTGTAATTCGTGTCAAAAGGACTTTTTAGAGTTGACTCATTATTTTAATCTTTGTGAAACTTAGTGGTTCTTTGAGTCCTTTGTGAAATAGCTATAACACAAAGTTTCACAAAGCATGCACAAAGTTGCTCAAAGATAAATTAACAAATTTTCATTAGCACCTCAAAAAAAGAATTAACCAAAAAACCACTAAATGAAAGTAATCGTACCACCCATAAAAAGCCAAGGTATAAAAGCCAAGTTAGTTCCTTGGATTATGGAACTTGCCCCGAAAGTTAATGGCAAATGGATAGAACCATTCTTGGGAACTGGTGTTGTGGCATTTAATTCAGGGTATAAAAATGCAATTCTTAACGATACAAATCCGCATATCATAAATTTTTATAAAGGTGTTTCAACAAAAAAAAATTACAGCACCTTTAATGAAACAGTATCTTGAACAAGAAGGAGAACTTTTAAGTAAAGCCGATAATAAAGGTTACGAACATTATTTAAAAGTTAGGTCAGGTTCAACAGTGGAGAATTTTCGCCGTATGATTTCATTTTTCTTTCCCGTGCAGGTTTTAATGGAATGATGAGATTTGGAAGCAAAGGAAATTGGAACATTCCATTTTGCAAAAAGCCCGATAGATTCCAACAAGCATATACTACGAAAATTACAAATCAAGTTTCGACAGTTTCGCAAATCATACAGCCTGAACCAAACTGGATATTTCTTAATAAATCTTTTGCAGACATCATTCCACTTGCCACAGAGAACGACATTATTTATTGCGACACACCATACTACGGCAGATACGTTGACTATTATAATGGCTGGACAGAATAAGACGAAGAACTTTTATTCAACTTGCTTTCGGAAACTAAAGCAAAATTTATTCTTTCTTCATGGCATCATGACGATTGGCGACAAAATGAAATGATAGGAAAGATTTGGAGCAAATTCAATATAGTTACCAAGGATCACTTTTATCATAATGGCGGAAGTATTGAGAATAGGCGAACATTATAGAAGCTCTTGTTTGCAATTTTGATACTGGCAGTTTTAACCAACATAATCATGGATTGAAAGAGAAGCATAAGGTTGAACAATTCGAGGTACATTTTGATTAATAAAAAAGTCCTTTTATTCGGCGTAGCCTCCTGACTACGCTCCTTTTAAACACCTTCAACTTGAATGTCAGTTATATTTAGCCTCCCTTTCTTTAGCCTCTTGGTCCCATTTCGGTATGATGTTCTTTAGAAAATCCTGCTTAGCCTCGTTGAGCTTGGGTATATCCAATCCAATAAGTATTTGCGCTTTTTCTTTTGTGGAGATATCAGGATAAGGGACTTCGCCTTCAACCCCATGTTTCACGAGGATGCGTGACAGAAGAACTCTTGCCTCTTGCACCTGATTTATTCCATTGGCAATATTTCGAGATGTTTCGGTAGGTGAATGGAAGGAAGCACCATGGCTGGCTGCTGTGTAATCCCAACGCCATTGAGCATGACGAATGAGCATCAAAACAGGCTGCATTTCCATTTCGGAAGCGCCTTTGTCCCAAGCTGTTTTTGCTTCGTAATGTGCACGAACCAACGCTACTTCAAGTTTGTTTCTGATTTCAAACACTTTGTCCTGTCGGTCATATACATTCTTTCTCAAAACTTCTTCGCTTTGGCGATGACAAACCTGGCAAGAGTTAGCCATGTTGTTCAACGGACTTTGAATACGATGGTCTGTAAACTTCTGTCCGCCTTCGCTCATGTAAGGCATGTGGCAATCGGCACACGAAACACCGCGTTGCGAATGAATGCCGGTTGTAAAAACTTCGTAATCGGGATGCTGAGCCTTAAGCATGGGCGTTTTGCTCAGTTGATGTGTCCAATCGGAAAATCCAGTCTGATCGTAATATTTTTCGATACTATCAGCTGTGAGGCCTTTGTCCCATGGAAATGTAAGATACTTGCCCTCCCCTTTAAAATAATATTCCACATGGCACTGTGCACATACCAGTGAGCGCATTTCCTGATGAGAAGCCTGTGTGATGTCTTTGCCCATTCGGGTAAAAGCTTCCACAAGAGCCGGACGGGAAATGCGGAGATTCATAGTTTTCGGATCGTGACAATCAGCACAGCCTATGTGGTTCACAATTTCAGATCCACGGGCAGCCCATTTGCCTTTATAAAATTCTGCAGGACCCATCTGGCTCATTAATCGCGGCACATCCGGACTCTTGCATGTCCAGCAAGTTGCGGGCTGAGGGCCATCATGTGCATCTTTCGGCGCACCGGTTCGTAATGTTTCACGAACATCCTTTACCGCATAATAATGCCCGCGGCCTTGTTTGTATTCTTTCGAGAATGCATAGCCGGCCCACAAAATCACCATTCTTGGATCTTCGACAAGCATATCGATAGTGCCATTTCCATTGTACTTACTTCGAAAAGTAGTGTCGGCAGTGCGAAGGTAGCTCTGGTATTCCACAGGGTAATTTTGTCCCCATACCTGATTGCGCGGCTCGTATTCAGCAATTTTCACTTTGGGTGTAGAAACAAAAACTGCTTCGGCACGTCTTTCAACAATAGATGATGCCAGCAGTCCCAATAAAAAAACTAAAAACACTGTTACAAGGAATAAAACCCATCCTAACCAAGGTTTGCTTTTAATTGTTTTGGTGATGTTCATGATTTTTGTTGTTTGTTAGTTGTTTAATGGCTACTATCCAATAATTTTTTAATCCAATCAGGCACAGGGCTTTCAGGCAAAGGTACTCGGGCAAAGGGAACGCTCGAAAGACTGGATACTCTTCCGTGAGGTGTTTCACGGTGACATTCCCAGCATAACCGTTCTTCAGCATGTTGAAATTCTCCGGCAATTTTCTTCTGAGGTTCAAATAGTTTATTATGGCAACGTACACAATTTGCCTGAACCACCTGTATTCCCGCAGTTTTTATGTGAATTACCTGAGGTTCAGAGTGAAGTGTGAAAATAGTGGCATGCCTAAGTCCATCCTTGGCTTTAAAACTCCAATGCCTGAAGAAATTGTCCTGTGGAACATGGCAATCGTTGCAATTTGTTACTTCGCGATGTGAGCTATGAAACCATGTTGCATATTGAGGTGTCATTACATGGCAGTTGAGGCATGTTTTGGGAGAGTCCGACAAATATGACCATGCCTTTGAGATATAGAACGAATAGAGAAAAAGCCCGGTAAATATTCCAAGGATCAATATTGCAGGTATTTTCCATCGATCAGATGGTATAAACGCCTCTAAAAGCTTTTTCATTACTACGATGAGTTTGGAATTATTCTCAATGATACAAAAAATATGCGTGCATATCAATACCGTTAATTAATTTTTGGTTACCAGTATTTCAGAATGGACAGATTATTCACTTCAATTACTAAATATTGCACGATAAATATGCATAAGCGCATACAAAGGATGATGTAGCATCATTAAAGGCCCTGAAAAACACATAATTGAGCGAACTTGTTCGCGTTTATCAAGTTTGTAGCATTGCGAAGGACATTTGGCGCATACAGGCTTATCATTTGCAAATCTGCATTTGTCAAGTCGATGCAAAGCGTATTGTTGTATTTCAATGCAGGATGTGCATAAAACTTTATTGCCATGTTTTTTTAGGCAATAAAGTTTTATCATTTTTGATACTATTGTTTTTTCTTCCTCAATGCGGTTTTGAAAAAACATCTTACTTTTCTTTGATCATAATTAACATCATTTTAAACCGCTCGATGGCTTTTAAAGCATGAGGTATATTGGCAGGCATAATAATAGCTTCCCCTGCAATAAGGACATGTAGCTTTCCACCAATTTTTATTTCTGAGGTTCCATCGAGGATATGAACCATGGCATCAAATGGAGCTGTATGCTCCGAAAGCCCTTCTCCCTTTTCAAAAGCAAACAGGGTAACATTTCCGGTCTCCTTTTTCAATACTGCTTTACTTACTACAGCCTGAGCCGAATACGACACTGATTCAGCTACCTGAAATTTTTCGCCTTTGTTTATTACTTGTTCCATTATTTTGAAGTTTTAGTTGATAAGTCAGGAGTTAGAAGAAAATAATATTCCCTTATAACTGCTAACACATTTTGCATTATTAATTTCACCTTTATACATACATTTTTATTTCACCCACTCTTCCAACAATATATCGCCTTGAATGCCAACAGTGATAGCTTTTACAGGAACTTTTCGGCTGGCTGCTTTTGATGCATTCAATACTAGTTGCAGAAGTCCTCCGCAGCAAGGTACTTCCATAATCATTACCGTAATGGTGTTAACCTTCGAGTCGTCGATTAAGTGGATCATTTTATCAAGATAAATGTCCTTGTTCGAATCTAATTTCGGACAAGCGATGGCAAGCTTTTTGCCTTGAAGGAATTTGTTGTGAAAATTACCCAGCGAAAAAGCGACACAATCGGCTGCGATTAATAAATCGGCTCCCTGAAAGTGTGTCGCCAAAGGGTTGATTAAATGCATTTGAACCGGCCATTGTGTTAGTGCTGAAGGTAAATCAGCGCCAGATGCTTGTTGCATAGCCACAGGGGCAAATGACCTGGTTTGTGATCCAGGGCAACCACCTGCTGAATGATGCTGAGCAATAGGAATTCCAAGTGAATGAATCGGTTTTGTCTCAGCTTTTTTATGCTGTGATCCTGCCTGAGTTTGATGAACCTCATCAATCACAGACAAAACGTCGAATGAGGCTTTTTCTTTATGTTGATTCAGAAACGTCACACCTTCTTTCAAATATCCAAATTCTCCATGTTCTTTTAGATGTTTCAAATGGGCAGTAACCACATTTTTCCCTTTTTGAATCATTTCTTCCATTACTTTTAATTCATCGTATGCTTCCGCTTCCCGTTCTATTATTTCCAATGCACCTTCGGGACAGTGTCCCAGACACGCTCCTAATCCATCACACATTAAATCGCTAATCAAAACAGCTTTTCCATCAATAATTTGCAATGCCCCCTCATGGCAATTTGGCACACAAGCACCGCATCCATTGCATTTGTCTTCGTCTATTTTAATAATTTCCCGCTTCATATTTTATATCCTTTTATTCAACTATTTAAGTATTTCATTGCTTAATATATATTTTAAATCAAACCTTATTTAAGTATTATTTACTTATCTTTCTTCTTTATTTAAAGGTACATACTGAGGGTTTGTCCTTTGAGGTACTGAATAAATTCTTCCGACATCTTATTTGAGATATTATTCATAATGCACTTATCGAAAGGGCAAACAGGAGTCTTAAAAACGCATTTTTCAATCTCAACTTTACCTTCAATTGATTCGTAAATATCGAGAAAAGTAATTTCGCTGGCATTCTTTTTAAGGAAGAAACCACCGGTAGGACCGCGTTGAGATGATACAAAGTTATCCTTCCCCAAACGCTGCATTACCTTTGCCACATGATGTTTGGAGGTACTAGTTGCTTCGGCTATTTTAATGACGTTAATTGACGAGCCCGACTTAGCAACCAGAACCATCGCATGAATTGCAATGGATGCAGCATCAGACAAATTGAATATTTTCGACATATACTTATTTCGGTATTTAATTACTGCAAATATAAATTAAATATTATTATTCTATCTTTTTTGGTGAAATATAATGCAACTATCCATTCGAAACATTGTTTATTAACAACTTCCATGTTAAACTCAATTTTCAAAGCTAATGGAATCGACCAAATATCTTTTTATTTATGGCACGCTTTTGCCCGAAATATCCGGCAGGATGTCAAAGTGGTTGGCCAAGAACTCTGAGGTTATTTGTCATGGTTCAATTCCCGGCTATCTTTACCTCATATCAGATTATCCAGCTGCTATTTATGATAATGAGACATCTGATTATGTACAAGGTTTGATTGTAGAATTACAAAATAAAGAAGATTGTTTTTCACTACTTGATGCCTATGAAGGCAAAGAATACCTAAGAACGATAAATAATGTAACCGGGAAAGATTCAATAGAAAGGACTTGCTGGATGTATTTGTATAATCGCCCTATAAATAATTTGCAACTTATTTTAACAGGTAATTATGTGGAATTTGTAAAAACAAGAAAAAGTTGATTGCATCATAAAGCCCGTATTTCACATTTCCACTTCTTTATATCCTCAAATTCCTTCACTTCTTTTTCGTATCATTGCGGTTTAAAATAATCAGTTTGTTACAAAATGTTAGACCAAGACTTACATATACATACGATTTTTTCGACCGGTGATGGAGCTGTGGTTCCGCAACAAACGGTTTCCCTGATTGCCGAAGTAAAACATGCTAAAATTATCGGAATAAGTGATCATTTCGACTATTTAACAGGCAGCCGATTTGAAGATTATCGCAATGAAGTGATGAAATATGGATTTTTGCTTGGAACCGAGGTTGATGGAAGCAATTGGGTTGACCAGGCAATAGAATATCCTTTTGATTATTTTGTTTATCATTGCTATAACCAAACTCGCGATTATCAGGGTGCAGAGAAGCTTTTGTCAACAGGTAAGCCTGTTATTATAGCTCACCCACAGGCTCTCGATACAGATCTAAACAAAATATCTGTAAACTGTTATATAGAAATAAACAACCGTTATGTGTGGCGGTTCGATTGGCGTAAATACTACAAACCTTTTGTTGGAATTCACAAATTTATACTTGGGTCCGATGCTCATCAACCTAATTGGTTAAATCATACCCTCGCTCAGCATGCTGCCCATGAGCTTGGAGTAAAAAATACCATTATTTTTTAGCAGGTATAAATTAGCTTAATTTTCGTTTCAAAAGTTCCGGTTTCTCCTTATAAAGATGTAATATTAATTCTCCGAAAATAGTATTCGCCCATGCAAACCAGCTTCTTGAAAAATCTTTTGGATTATCTATATGAAACGATTCATGAATAAAGCCCGTTCCGGCATGAGTGTTCTTAAGTGTTGTTAAACAATAGATGATTTCATCGTCATTGTTGCTTGTTAAAGCTTGCATTACAAGTCCAAGAGGCCATATTTTACCCTCCCCTACATGAGGACCCCCAATTCCTTTCGCAAACTTACCCTCATTAAACCATGGATTATTGTGGCTAAGCGAAAACTTGCGTGAGTTCTTATAAACAGAATCCTCTTTCGTGCAATAACCCAGATATGGCAATGACAGGATGTTAGGTACATTGGCATCGTCCATGCACAAAGCGTTTCCAAATCCATCAATTTCCAGAGGGTAAATCTTCCCGGCTAATGGGTGTTCTACCATTGCATAATGCTTCAAAGCACCATCCACTTCATCGGCTAAATTCGCACATTCAACAGAAAATGTTGCATCACTCAATGTCTTACCAAATATTTCGCTTAGATGGCGAAGTGAAACAACCGCAAACATATTCGACGAAACCAGGTAGGGATAAAATGTAGAATCGTCGGAAGGGCGGAACATGGAATGAATCAAACCGTTCTTCACCGTAGGATTGCCATACCCTCCTCCAAACTGGGAATCAGTTGGGTTTGCCGCATCACGTTGAAATTTATACGGACCTTTATTGGTTTTTCGTTGTTGCTCTTTAAAGGTATTAACAATAAGCTTCATAGCCTGTTGCCAGCTGCTATCAAAGGCTGATGCATCGCCGGTATTTTTCCAATATCCGTAAGCCAACCGAATGACGTAACAAAGCGAGTCGATTTCCCATTTGCGTTCATGCACACCAGGTTTCATGGTGGTATGATCTCCGACCCATTCGCTTTTCTTTTCAGGATCGTTGTAAAAAGCGTTGGCATAGGGATCGAGCAATACAAATTCAGCCTGTTTATTTATTACCCCTTTCAATAGATTTTTCAATTTTATGTCGCTGTTAGCAAGAGTCAGATAAGGCCAAACCTGTGCCGACGAATCGCGCAACCACATGGCATCGATATCTCCGGTAATGACGTATGTATAAGGCTTACCATTTTTCTCCTCGTAAGTTACCGTTGTATCCAGCGTATTAGGAAAACAATTCTCGAACATCCATGCCAACTCTTCGTCAGCCATCACTTTTTTTATTTCCAGAATAGTATCTTCAACAGCTTTACTATTAAATCTGCGTTTGCTTACAACCGGACGCATGGAGTTAAAAGTGGTGATTGAATGATTCCCGAGTGAAGGAATGCCAAAACTAATAGCTGTTGAGGCTAAACCGGTGATTTTTATAAAATTTCTTCGTGTAGACATGGTATATTTTTAAACTATTTTTATTTTATTAATAACTAAGTAGCTACAAATGCGATCAATACGCGGCTATGTAATCCTTTGGTAATAATTGAAGGTGAAATTAATGATTTTACGATTACTTTTAAAAAATGAATAACCAGAACATATCAAAATTAATCATTCATCGTTATCTTTGATAAAAACCAACAAATAAAAATGATACGAAGGAACTTCAACTCACCGTTATTGGAAGCGTATGTTTTTTAAAATAAATGTATATAGCGGGTTGCGTTATACAAAGGATTCTGTAGTCTTTAAGCTGAAATAAAAAACACCAAGTGCCGTCAAGCAGATGAATCAGGGTAAGCAAGGTGTCTTGATATGCTTAATTATTATGGCCTCCAGCCGCAATTGAATGAGTCGGAAAGTTCAAAAAGATAGGCGCAGCATCACGCTGTGCCTATCTTGAAGTGTTTTTTCTTTTCTACTACCTTTTGTTATTTCTTCCCCGTCAAACTCTTAATCAAGTCAACTTCTTCCTGTTTGTATGGAGTTCCGTTGGTATGGAAAATCTCGTGAAACCATAGTTTTGGATCAGAACCATCAGGTGTTGGTTCGTCCCAGGCATATTTTGTGTTTGTTTTGCCGGACACCAATCCCCAGTTGATGGCAGCAATGTTTTCCTTTTTCAGCATTGGCATGATATTATCGAACCGGCTACGGTGTTTACGAGCCATATATTCGGTGCAAATCAGCGGCTTACCTATCCTTTTTAATGTATCAATACATTGTTGGTGCAGTGTGTCATTCTGATAATTATGATAGGTAATAACATCGGAATTCTCAACCTGAAATTTATTTAATTCACCAAGATTTAAGCTCCAAACACCAGCAGAAAGTGGCTGAGATGGATTAACCTCACGACCCCATTGAAACACTTTCTTTAATAATGGCAACGATTTGTTACCATAGTTTGAATTGCCTGGTTCGTTATACAAATCCCAAAGAACAATACGTTTGTCGGACGAAAATGTGGTAAGAACGTCTTTTACATAACGCTCCAGTACTGTAATAATGGCACTATCGGTATGAATCAGATCGCCCGGGTCGCGTACCCAACCTGAATTGTGAATGCCGATTTTAGGAGCGGGTTGTGTGCCTGCCTTATAGGTTGGATTCCAACAATCGTCGAAAATACAGAACACAGTAGAAATGCCATGTTTATTGGCAATGGTGAGGTATTGGTTCATACGGTTTTTAAAACCGGCTGTGTCGTTTTGCCATGCCAAATGATGAAGATAAACTCGCATGACATTCAAACCAATGGATTCGGCCCAACCGAGTTCGCGGTTGATGGTGACCGTATCGAAGGTTTCGGCTTGCCACATTTCCAATTGGTTAATGGCAGTACTAGGAATGAAATCGCAGCCACGCAGCCAACCCCATTGCGGATACCATGCATTGGCCTGATCTTTTGTCCATACTTCGCGAACTTTAGTTTCATTTTTGGGACTGCAATTAACCAGAATTAATGCCGCCAAAAACAGTGACACATAGAAATTTTTTTTCATGATGTATTTATTTAATTTAGTTGAATGCACAAATGTAAAAAGATTCATAGGTTTTTAGAGGATGAAATCTAATTCATAACAATTGATGAGAACGCAATTATTGGAAACTGAGCCAGCGTGTGAAACTTTTCCCAACTATGATAAGTAGCCTAAACTGGTAAGTCCAAAGATGCTGCCAGAGTTTAAATTTCTAAAACTCCTTATTCCTTATTCTACTATCCCAACTTTTAGCTCCTACCTCCCCTTCCAACTTTTTTCCTATATTTGATCATCATAAAAATAGCAATTCATGCAAATCAAAAAAGCAGTGATCACCGCCGCCGCCAGAGGAGAAAGACTTTACCCGGTTGCCGATACCGTTCAGAAGGCTATGTTACCTGTTCTGGATACTGATGGAATTAACAAACCCATTATACAAATTATAGCCGAAGAAGCTTTTTCAAGTGGAATTGAAGAGATTTGCGTGATATGCGCTCCCGGCGATGCCGAACGATATGTGGAAAGCTTTCGATCCCTTCATAACACCTTGTTGAAAGCATATAAGTACAGCGATTGGGCACAATTTCAGGCAACCAGCATTAAAAATTTGCTTGATCGCATCAGCTTCAAAGTTCAGGAAAAACCACAAGGGTATGGCGATGCCGTATATCAGGCGAAAGAATTTGTCCATAACGAAACTTTTCTACTGCTTCTAGGTGATTATCTGTATGTTTCTGATTTGCCCGGCAAACGTTGTGCCCAGCAATTAATTGATTTGGCTAATCGCGAAGATTGCTCGGCTTCGGCCGTGAATCCTACCATTGAACACTTGATTAGCAGGTACGGAACCCTTACCGGGAAATCGGTGTTGAATTATAATGGTGTCTATCAAATAGAACGGATTATCGAAAAGCCATCGGTAAGTCAGGCAGAACTGGAGCTTCAAACTCCCGGCCTTCGGGCTGGTTATTACCTTTGTTTTTTTGGGATGCACATCTTTAAGCCTACTATTTTTGATTTACTGGAAGAAAGAATTCGTGATAATCCTGATGGAAAAAGCATACTGTTAACACCTGTTCAGGAAGAACTGGCAAAAACAGACAAATACCTTGCTTTGGAAATGAAAGGCAACCGTTACGATACAAGTAAAAAATTAGGATTGTTGCAAGCTCAGCTGGCACTTGGATTGGCTGGCAAAGTAAAGGATGAGGTGCTTTCTTCTATCATTCAAATAATGGCTGAATCTGATAAAAGAAATTTTAAATAGAGGCAAGAGGCAAGAGGCAAGAGGCATGTGACTTGTGACGTGAGGCAAGAGGCATGAGGACTTTATGACAAATGATAATCAAATAACCCGTAACCTGTAATCATGAACCATTTCATAAAAACCATCATATCGCATGAGCCCGAGATCCGGAATCGTTCATTTCATGAATTATGTAAAGGGTTACCGGCAAAGCAGCTTATCTCATCGTTTAAAGAACTCGACGAATTTCGAAAAACCACGCAAAACTTATATGAGCGTGTGCGAGCCAGCATATTCTTGTATGCTGGATATCGGTTCTTTTTAATGGAATCTCCATCTATTCCGGCTATCGGGCGAATCCCTGCCGATGGATTCGAAAACTTGTTAAAACGGAATTTCGAAAAAGCAATCAGTATTTTTCTCAATGAAATGCATGATCACGGGCCCAATTCAAATATTTTCAGTTGTCTGGCCGAGAGTTATCATCATCTTACATTTCAGATTCTGGCCGATCAGGTTCGGAAGAGCGTTCGTTTAAATCGCGGCAATCAATGGATGTTTCGTGTTGGTCATTATGATGAACATCCTCTGAAGATCCATCCAAAAATGCTTCACCGACCAGAGGGCTCGATGCTTTTTCCCGTTCTACAGGAAAAAACTTCGGTACGTATGGATTTGACGCACAGCTGTTGGTCGGATATTTTCTTTCTCGGAATGGATTATCCTGAAGGAGCCAGAGTAATTAATGTTTCAATTGATTTGGGTGTATATGGACGTGATAATGATATCAAACCTCCCCTTGAATCGTATGTGAGAGTGATCAATGAACCTGTTATACGGTTAACTTCCTTGGATTTAAAGGATACAAAAGACATTACCGACTTGTCTGATCTATTTAATTTTGGCAACGATTATTTGGGTCTTTTAAAAGCCGCGATCGTTTCATCCGGATTTATTCCTTCCTCTTTCGAAGGGACAACTCATAAAATAGAAGACATTCTGGGTCGGATTATTTCTCCTGGCATGGGCATTGAGCTTGTTACAAAGGTGAACGATATACCAAAAGGCTCGCGTTTGGCGGTTTCAACTAATTTATTGGCATCAATGATTAGCGCATTGATGAGGGCTACACAGCAAACGCAATCCATTGAAGGCGCCCTCACGGAGCAGGAACGAAGACTTATTGCTTCGCGTGCCATACTTGGCGAATGGCTGGGAGGTTCCGGTGGTGGATGGCAGGATTCAGGTGGTATCTGGACGGGCATCAAATCCATTGAAGGAGCTTTAGCAAGCGAAGGCGATCCTGAGTTTTCTATTAGCCGCGGATGCTTGTTGCCCAGACATCGGGTATTGGATGGAGAAAATCTTCATCCCGATTTCGAAAAAAAATTAACCTCATCGCTTGTGCTTATGCATGGAGGAATGGCCTCTAATGTTGGGCCGATCCTCGAAATGGTAACAGAGAAATACTTGTTGCGAAATCAAAAGGAATGTTACGCCCGGCAAAAAGCCAATTCCATTTATGACGAAATACTGGAATTATTAAAAGATAGCGACATTCAAAAACTCGCCTCATTTACGTCGCAAAATTTTACCGGTCCAATAAAAACAATCATACCTTGGGCAACTACCCATTTTACAGAAGTGCTGATCGATAAAGCGAAGAAAGCTTTTGGTGATAATTATTGGGGTTTTCTAATGCTTGGAGGTATGTCGGGTGGAGGTATGGGTATGTTTGTAAATCCTTCCATTCATGCCGAAGCCAAAGACAAGACTTTGCAAATACTTTGTAAAACTAAAAATGAGCTTTCCGATAGTCTTCCTTTCGCCATGACACCTGTGGTTTATAACTTCAACATTAATCATCATGGTTCATTTGCAGCTTTGCTTACAAAAAATGAAGCGTTGATGCCCGACGAATATTATGCCATGCACATCCCTTTGCTGGTTCGGCAAAATCCTGAAAAGCTTCCCGAAATAAGGAAAATTGAAATTGACAAAATAACCGGTAAAACATCTGGTAGCGACGCTGCATTTCCTCTTTTGAGGTCGATTGTAGGTAATTTGTTCAAGTTTTCTTCAACGGCAGAATCGGTTGAAAAATTACAACAAAACGAAGAGACTGAATTTATTAAGAAAGTAAATGGTTTCGATTTTATTCAGCATGAACAAATAAGGCAGGATCTTTTTAAAGGACGCATCGGTCTTTCACGAAATCGTCTCCCTGCTGAAACTATCATTGAAGACATTTCTTCAGATGACATTACTGTATTAAGCAATATCTCCGACGATGATGGCACCGGAGCATCTTCCATTGCTGCAGGCCATGTGGCAGTAATGTGTTTGGCAGCCGGAGTTGGCAGCCGATGGACGAAAGGCGCAGGTGTAATAAAGGCAATTAATCCTTTTGTGGAGATAAACGGCAAACATCGCTCTTTTCTTGAAATACATTTGTCGAAAACACAACTTACCAATAACAAGTATAACGGACACATCCCTTTTATCATTGCCACCAGCTATCTAACGCATCATCCCATTGAAAAGGAACTTAATGCAACATTAAATTACGGTTATCAGGAAAAAATTTACCTTTCACCCGGAAAGTCAATAGGACAGCGATTTATCCCAATGGAACGCGATTTACGATTTCTTTGGGAGGAGATGCCTCAGGAACAACTCGATGAAAACAAACAAAAAGTTCGTGAATCTGTTCGTGCTTCTCTCATTAATTGGGCAAAAAGCAAAGGTGAGAGTACTGATTATTTTGACAATACTTCAGCTCAACGACTTAGTCCGCTTGGTCACTGGTATGAAATTCCAAACATGCTGCGCAACGGATCATTGGTAAAACTGCTTAAAAACAACCAGAAACTTGAGCATATTATGCTTCATAATATCGACACACTAGGAGCCGATGTTCTGCCCGAGGCATTAAACTACCACATCAAATCAGGCAATGCGCTAACTTTCGAAGTCCTACCCCGAAGAATTGATGATCGTGGGGGTGGACTGGCTCGTATCAATGGTAAAGTGCGATTGCTCGAAGGCCTGGCACAACCACATGAGGAAGACGAATTAGGACTCAGTTATTACAGCACACTTACCTGCTGGATAAACATAGATAAGCTTCTCGAAATATTCGGCCTTACCCGTAAAAGCCTTGAAGTAGCCGGCGAAGATGAACTGGCAGAAGCTGTGCGACGGATCGCCCGCCGTATGCCGTCGTATGTTACAATAAAGGATGTTAAATATCGGTGGGGTCATGGCCAGGAAGACATTTATCCTGTTGCCCAGATAGAAAAACTTTGGGGGGATATGAGCGGGCTTTCTGATGTCCAATGCGGATATATGGTGGTGCCACGGTTGCGCGGTCAGCAACTGAAAGATCCTTCCCAGCTGGATGCGTGGGTAAACGACGGAAGTAAAGAGTATATCGTATCGCTTTGCGAGTTTAAATAAAAATCTTAGTACTTGGTAATTGGTACTTTACAATTATTTGTGTTAAATTTACTCTTAATTCATGGGGCGGGATAATTGATAAATCAATCCCTGATAAGGCAATATTATATTACGTAATCAACTGATAGTTATACCAAAACAGATGGGGAAATTTATTTCCCTGCACAGAAGTTCACCTAAAAAACTAGTGCAATGGTTACAAAAAAAGTTAATAAATACGATTTTGGAGTCATAGGAAATTGTTCTTATCTTGGTTATATTGATACAAAGGCAAACGTAAACTGGTTATGTTTACCAAGGTTTGACAGTAGTTTTTTATTTGGATCACTTCTTGATCATGAAAAGGGTGGAGAATTCAGTATTTCTCCTGCTACGGACGATTATAAATCCAAACAGTACTATATCAAGAATACCAATATATTAGCCACTGAATTTGAGATGGCTGAAGGCAGGTTTCGAGTGGTTGATTTTGCACCTCGTTTTTATCAATACGAACGTTATTTTAAGCCGTTAATGCTATTCCGAAAAATAGAACTGCTCGAAGGCAATCCTTTTATCTCAGTAGTATGCCGTCCCGTGGGCGATTATGGCTCAATGATACCTGAAACTGTGGGGGGCAGCAATCATATTCGTTTTTTGAATTTTAATACGCAGGTTCGCCTTACCACCGACATACCTTTAGGTTATATTTTAAGTAAAAAATCGTTTGTTCTAACCGAAACAAAATATGCTGTATTTAGTTATGGCGTACCTCTGGAAGCGCCGCTGGCTGAAACTACTGAGTCGTTTCTTACTAAAACTAAAAAGTATTGGACCGATTGGGTAAAGGCTACTTCCGTTCCTAATATTTATCAGGATGAGGTAATTCGTTCTGCATTAGTGTTAAAGCTTCATCAATACGAAGATACAGGAGCTGTGATAGCTTCCGGAACAACCAGTTTACCCGAATTTAACGGCTCGCAGCGTACTTGGGATTACCGTTACTGCTGGATGCGTGATACATATTATACTCTAAACGCTTTTAATAATATCGGGCACTTTGAAGAATTGGAGAGTTACTTTCAATTTATTCAAAATATTATAATGAATGAAAAGCAACAAATAAAGCCCTTGTATACCATTCTTGGCGATAGGGTTCCTAACGAAAAAATATTGCTTCTTGACGGATATCAGCATAACAAGCCTGTTAGAACAGGAAATAACGCCATTGATCAGGTTCAGAACGATGTATATGGTCAGATTCTGATTAGTTTATTGCCATTATTTATTGATAAACGTCTGAATTATATTGATCGGAAAAAAACCGAATTCATTACCGAATGGCTTCTCGATCGTATAGAAGAATATATGGACATTCCTGACTCAGGACTTTGGGAATTCGGAACAACAAATCAATTTCATTGTTACACATATTTGTTTCATTGGGCAGGGTGCAGGGCTGCTGCCAAAATTGGCAGGTTTATTGATAGTGATAGATTAATAAGAAAGGCGGAATCACTAACCAGACAATCGATTCTATTTATCGAAAAATGCTACAGTCCAACAAAACTGGCTTATACTCAGGCAGTAGGTAATGAACATCTGGACGCAAGTAATTTGCAACTGATACTTATGAGTTACCTTAACCCGGGAAGCGATATAGCTATGAACCATTTAAAAGCACACGAAAAGGAGTTGTTCAGAGACGATAATTTATTTTTTAGATACACCCGTGACGATTTAGGAAAGGCTGAAACTTCATTTCTAATTTGCGGTTTTTGGTATGCCGAGACGCTTGCAGCCACAGGACGGCTAGACAAGGCACAAGAAATAATTGAAAAACTTCTGAAGTGTTCCAATCATTTAGGCTTATTTAGTGAGGATGCCGACGAAAACTTCGGACAATGGGGTAATTTTCCACAAACATATAGCCATGTGGGATTGGTAAACGCCATTTATAAATTATCCATGAAGATTGATAAACCCATTTTTTTGTAAACCATGAAAACTTTTAGCGAACTGAGTTATAACAGGCTGGTAATTATTGCCTACCGATTACCGTTTAAGCTTGTGAAAAAGGGAAATGTTAATATAGCGGTCCAAAATGCCGGAGGTTTAGTTTCGGCCATTCTTTCGCTATCAGAAAAGATGAATATTAGTTCTGGTAGTGACTCGAAAATACTTTGGATTGGTACTGGTGAAAAACAGCTTGGGAAGGAAAATATCAACCCAAAATTTGATCTTCTTCCTGTGGAAATTCCCGATCAAATAAACGATGAGTATTATGGGGGATTTTGCAACGATACTATCTGGCCTCTGTTTCATTATTTTCCATCGCTTACCGTCTACAATCCAACTTATTATGAGTCGTATGCTAAAGCGAATCAAATTTTTGCCGATACACTCAAAGATGTAATCAAACCAGGCGATTTCATTTGGGTACACGATTACCAATTGTTTCATTTACCTTCACTTATACGAAGTTATTTTCCTGATGCCAAGATTGGTTTTTTCCTTCATATTCCATTTCCTTCCTCGGAACTTTTCCGGCATCTGCCCCGTACATGGCGCGAGTCAATCCTGAAAGGAATTATAGGGGCCGACCTAATTGGATTTCATACCAATGACTATACTCAGCATTTTATCAAATCTGTTAAAAGGACACTTGGTTGCGAAATAAATCAAAATTACATCTACGTAGAGGATAGGATATGTAAGGTAGATGCATTCCCGATTGGTATCGATTTTGATAAGTTTCACGAGGCTTGTTCTTTACCAAAGGTGCTTAAAGAAAAGGAACGATTAAAGAAGCAATTAAAGGGTAAAAAGCTAATTTTTTCGGTAGATCGGTTGGATTACACCAAAGGTTTCTTATATCGGCTGCTCGCTTATGAGCGTTTTCTGGAAAAATACCCAAAATGGCATCAAAAGTCTGTTTTTAATATGGTCGTGGTTCCGTCAAGAGACAATATTGATCGGTATCGGGATATAAAAAAGGAAATTGAAGCCACCGTTGGCCGGATAAATGGAAACTATAGTAACTTGGCCTGGAGACCATTAATATATCAGTATAAATCACTGTCATTTGAGGAACTTATAGCTCTTTATGATATAAGTGACGTAGGATTAATAACTCCGCTGCGCGATGGAATGAATCTGGTTGCAAAGGAATATGTGGCGTGTCAAAAAGAAAACAATGGAATGCTGGTTTTAAGCGAGATGGCTGGCGCCGCGGTGGAGCTTAACGAAGCTATTATAATTAATCCAACCGATGTGGAAGAAACAGCTGATGCTATAGACAAAGCGCTTGGCCTCCCTCAAAAGGAAAAGGAGCAAAAAATACATAAAATGCAGAACCGGCTAAGTCGTTACAATGTTTTTACATGGGCGACCGATTTTTTTAATCAGGCAGAAGATGTTACAGACAAACAAAAACAAATGAAAGTGAATTTTTTAGAACCTCATGCTTTAACCGATATACGATCAACGTATTGTAAAACTGGTAAACGAGTGATATTTATTGATTATGACGGCACCTTAATACCATTATCAAAATATCCGGATATGGCAATTTTGAACGAAAGGGCGGGAAACACCATTAAAAAACTGATTGACGACACAAGAAATAAAGTAATCATTATCAGTGGCAGGGAATGTGAATTTCTTGAAAGGCAGTTTGAAGGTCTTGATGTGACACTTGTTGCCGAGCATGGCTATTTTGTAAAAAATCCCAAAAAGGATTGGATAACAAAAAACTCCGTAGATCTGGCCTGGAAAGAAAAATTTTTACCTATTATGAATGAGTATGTTGACCGTTGCAATGGATCGATGATTGAAGAAAAACATGCCTCAATAGCTTGGCATTACCGAAATGCCGATGAAGGAATTGCTTCCATACGTATTAATGAACTAAAGGACGATTTGACGGAAATTTTAAAGACCGACTCAAAACTTCAGGTGCTGGAAGGGAATAAGGTGCTGGAAATTAAAAGTGTACTTTATGATAAGGGTACGGCAGCTCTCGAATTTCTAAATAAAAAAAAATACGATTTCATTATGGCTATTGGCGATGATAAAACGGACGAAGATTTATTCAATGTAATACCTGAATATGGATTCACCATTAAAATTGGAACTAATCCATCCAAAGCCAAATTCAATTTAAAAAGGCAATCCCAAATTTATGAGATTTTGGAATTTTTATGCTAATAAATTCACTGGCAAAAAGATGATGGTGTGAGTCCACCTATAAATTCCTTGAAATATACCTAAAAAATGGTATGCAATATACCAATTGTATGGTATTTTCATTTCAAGTTATAATACCGAATTTTGACAAAGCGAAAATGTCAATATCAATTGAAAACCCAATTCCATTAAAAACCTAATTTATGTCAGCATCAAATTACCGTTTTGAAACTTTGCAGTTACACGCAGGTCAGGAAGTAGATCCAACAACCAAATCGAGGGCTGTACCTATTTATCAAACTACGTCATACGTTTTTGATAGCTCCGAACACGCAGCAAAACTTTTTGGTTTACAAGAGTTTGGAAACATCTATACTCGTTTGATGAACCCCACAACCGATGTGTTTGAAAAGCGTATCGCGGCTCTCGAAGGAGGGGTAGCAGCTCTGGCAACTGCATCAGGTCAGGCCGCCCAGTTTATAGCATTAACCAACATCCTTGGCAACGGGGATAATTTTGTGTCAACTTCTTACCTGTATGGAGGAACCTATAATCAGTTTAAAGTACAATTCAAACGTTTAGGCATACAAGTTAAATTTGTTGATGGAGATGCTCCTTCTGATTTTGAAAAATTGATTGACGATAAAACAAAAGCTATTTACCTCGAAACCATTGGTAACCCAAAGTTTAATATCCCTGATTTTGATGCAATAGCTGCAATAGCCAAAAAACATTCCATTCCTTTAGTGGTTGATAATACGTTTGGTGCCGCAGGATATTTATTTCGTCCTATCGAGCATGGCGCCAACATTGTGGTGGAGTCGGCCACAAAATGGATTGGTGGACATGGAACCAGCATTGGAGGCGTAATTGTGGATGCAGGCAATTTCAATTGGGCCAATGGTAAATTTCCTCAATTCACGGAGCCTTCCGAAGGGTATCATGGTCTTATATTTTGGAATGTTTTCGGTAGCCCGGGCCCTTTCGGAAACATAGCTTTTATTATCCGGGCCCGTGTAGAAGGTTTGCGCGATTATGGATCGTCATTAAGTCCATTTAATGCTTTTTTACTAATTCAAGGTCTCGAAACCTTATCTCTAAGGGTGCAACGCCATGTAGACAATGCTCTTGAACTTGCACAATGGCTCGAAAAACAGCCTAAGGTTGAAAAGGTATATTACCCGGGATTGCCGAATAGTCCCTACCATGACTTGGCAAAAAAATATCTGAAACATGGATTTGGTGGTGTGCTTTCATTTAAGGTAAAAGCAGGAAAAGAGGCTGCCGATAAAGTCATTAACAATGTGAAATTAATTAGTCACCTTGCGAATGTTGGCGATGCAAAAACACTCATTATTCACCCTGCATCCACTACCCATCAGCAGCTTTCGGAAAAGGACCAGATAAGTTCCGGCGTTATTCCGGGTGTGCTTAGAATATCTGTTGGTATTGAAAATATTGAAGATATTAAGGCCGATCTTCAACAGGCATTAGACCTGGTTTAAAGTATTAAAAATATAGTAGTTTTTTACATTAGAAGAATATTCCATATTTGATTTATTCAACCTTATTACCTTATTTATTAACCAATTAAATGGGTAATAGGGTTATAAGGTTGTTCTTAGTTCAGCTATAATTAAAAACATGATTGTTTCATATACTTTACCGCTACACCAATTGTATCTTAAGCGAATTAAATTCTTCTTTTAATTCTTCGCAAGCTTGATAGCAAACGTTTTCAAGCTTTAAAACCAATTCTTGTATTTGTTCAAGATGTTGCCGTGTGCGTGCATATTCCTGAACTTTTTTAGCCATATCTTCATAATCCTTGTGCAGTCCCACGATCGAAAATGAGGGGATCATTTTATGCACTGCCGAGGACAATAAATCCCAATCTTTATCGTGCAAACTTTTTTTCATTGTTAAAACCAGAGGTGGGGTTTGATCCAAATAAAGGGTAATTATCTCCATCATTAATGCCGGATTAGATTTTGTGCAATTGTTTAAATAAGTTAAATTAACACGTTTTGATTTGCCTGCCGGCGCAGCGGACAACATCTCTTTTTCCGCATTATTAGTTGTATCTTTTACTAGCAAAGGTTTTTTTAGCAATTCAATTATTTTACTATATAAAATTTTTTCGTCAACAGGTTTTGAGATATAATCATTCATGCCAACAGCTTTGCATTTTGCTAAATCAACTGTGGTAACGTCGGCTGTTAAAGCGATGATGGGGATTTTAGATTTCATTGTATTACGAATGTATTCTGTAGCTTCAAAACCATTCATTTCGGGCATCTGTAAGTCCATCAAAATAATATCATACTGATTATTTTGTAGCTTTTCGATAGCAATTTTTCCATTGTCGGCGATTTCACGTTCAAACCCAAAATCGTCCAACAGTGTTTTCATCAATAATTGATTGAGTGGAATGTCTTCGGCAACCAAAACTTTGATATTTTTAATATCCGTGATCAAGTTCTCAATTTCTGTTTCTAATACTGCTTCGTCGTTTGTTTTTGGGAAACTTAAAATGATACTAAAAGTGGATCCCTCGTCTAATTTGCTTTTTACTCTAATGCTTCCACCTTGCTGTTCTACTAATTGTTTAACTATGGCAAGGCCTAATCCTGTTCCTCCAAACAATCTCGAGGTATCACTAGTTGCCTGCTGAAAGTTGTCAAAAATCTTTCCTATTTTAGTTTCGTCTATCCCAATTCCGGTATCGGTAACGGCAAATTCAATAGACACTTTCTCTTCATCTTCGCTTATTAAATGAACGCTTACTGTAATTTTTCCTTTAGAAGTAAACTTTACGGCATTACTCACTAAATTCAAAATAATTTGATGCAGTCGAACTGGATCTCCAATCAAAACCTCCGGAATTTCACAGTCATATTCTTTAACCAATTCTAAATTTTTTTCCTGGATTTTCGTCTCAAACAAATGGAGCATCGCAGATATGGATAAGGCCATTTTGAAAGGTGTTTTCTCAAATGTCATTTTCCCTGCATCTACTTTTGCCAAATCGAGGATGTCGTTAATGAGCACGATTAAAGTATTGCCACTCATTTTTATAGCGGTTAAATATTCTTTTTGTTTAATCGATAAATCTGTTTTCAACACCACTTTTGTAAATCCGATAATCGCATTCATAGGTGTGCGAATTTCATGACTCATGTTCGACAAAAATTGCTGTTTTGCTTTCATTGCATTCTCTGCTATGAATGTAGCACTTTCGGCTTTACTTTTTGCTTCTTCGGCAATTAAAGTGGCCAACTCGGCAAATACTTTTGCCTCAGTCAATTCTGTTGCAATTCTTTTTTGGGCAGTAACATCTCTGGCCACAATCACTACGCCCAACACATTTCTTTTGCCATCTTTATATACCGATCCGTTGAATAATACATCGGTCAACTTGCCTTCTATATGGCGAATGGTAAGTGGTAAATCGGAAACAGATCCTTTTGCGAACACTTCCTGGTATACTTTCTGTGCCATTTCGGGTTCGGTGAAATAATCAAAGAAATCAGCTCCAATTAATTTCTCGCGTGATACTCCGGTTACTTTTATCGACGCATTATTAATATCAGTGATTTTTCCTTCAGGGCTAATGGCAAATAATGGGTCGTGGCTTGCTTCAATTAGACTAAGAGAATATTTGGTAAGTGATTTTTGGGCAGTAAGATCATTATTAAGAGCTTTCAGTTTTTCCTTTTGAACTAATAATTCATGGTTTTTCTTATACAGATCTACAAAAACAGCCACTTTTGCTTTCAATATTTCCGGAGAAAGTGGTTTAATCATATAGTCGACTCCACCTGCCTGATATCCTTTGAAAATATTTACAGAAGTGTCCATACTTGCAGTTAAAAAAATAATCGGAACATGTTTGAGTTTTTCAATTTGGCGAATTAATTCTACTGTTTCAAATCCATCCATTACAGGCATTTGCACATCCATTAATATCATGGCAAAACCTTGTTCGCGGCGAAGAATTTTTAATGCTTCCATGCCTGAACTTGCTTTCACACATAAATAATTTTCATTGGAAAGAATTACTTCTAAGGCAAACAAATTTTCTGCCCGATCGTCTACCATTAAAATTTTGACAAGACCATTCACGTCCATTTTCAATATAAATTATAGTTGTTGTTTAATTACTTAACCATACACGCATCAATGATAGCAATCGATCAACATCAATAGGCTTAGTAATGTAATCATTGGCCCCCGCATCGATGCATTTTTGTTTATCATCTTTCATGGCTTTAGCTGTGAGGGCAATTACAGGCAGACTCTTGAACCTGCTCTGAGCGCGAATACGTTTCATTGCTTCGTAACCATCCATTTCCGGCATCATAATATCCATCAATACCAGATCAATGTCAGGATGCATATCCAGCATCTCTAATGCATTTTTTCCATTATCGGCTTTTATTATTTCCATTCCACGCTCTTTTAATATGGTGGACAATGCAAAAACATTCGGCACATTATCATCTACCAATAATATTTTTTTCGCCTCAAAAATAACTTCATTACCGTAAGGATTACTTATCACTGGTTGTTTTGCTTTAGGTAAATTATTAATGGTTCGGTTAAAAAAAACAGCCGTTTCATCCAGCAATCTTTCTTCCGATTTTATACCTTTTATAATTATGCACTCCGCATATTTCTGAAGTACCTTATTTTCTTCTTTTGTAAGCTCCTTACCGGTGTAAACAATTATAGGCGGAATGTTATAACCTTTAATATTATCCAGTTTATTAATAAGTTCGAAACCGTTCATATCTGGCAAACCAATATCTAATATAATACAATCGATATGATTTTTCTGGCATATTGCCAGGGCATCATTGCCTGTTTCTGCTTCAAAACAATTTACATCACTATTTCCAATGAGGATGCGTATGGCTTTTCTGGAATTTTCATTGTCTTCTATGATAAGCAGGTTTTTTATTTTTCTGCTAACAAAATTTTCAATTCTGTTAAATACATCTTCCAGATCTTTTTTCTCAATCGGTTTCATCAGATACTCTACCGCTCCTTCCCGGATTGTTCCAGACGAACTTTCATTTACCGAAATAATATGCACCGGTATATGCTTGATGGATGGATTTGCTTTTAATTCAATCAATACCTGATGCCCTTTTATGCCTGGCAGACCCATATCAAGAATGATCGCTAGCGGTATATGTTTTGAAGCAAGCAATAAACCATCTTCTCCGGTGGCAGCCGACAAACATTTGAATCCTTTTTTGTTGGCTTGCTTTAAAAGTATTGAAGCAAATTTCAGATCGTCTTCAATAATGAGTACAACTTTATCATTCTTGATTATGGTATCTCTGTCATCTTTAATAGAGGGATAATTAAGATATTGGGTATTGTTTACAGAGAGAGGTTTATATAAATCATGTTCTTTAATTGTGCTAACAGTTTCCTGTTCCACTTGCAATTCAAGAGGTATAATTAGAGAAAATGTTGATCCTTCATTTAATTTACTTTTTAACTTAATTTGAGCTCCTAATAATTTTGCGAGTTCGCGTGAAATAGAAAGTCCTAAACCCGTACCGCCATATTTTCGCGAGGTTCCTCCATCAGCTTGTTGAAAAGCTTCAAATATGGCCATTTGTTTGTCTTCCGGTATTCCAATACCTGTATCGGTAACGGAAATATTCACCATACTATCTGTATATCGGTCGATACGTATACTTACACTTCCCTCTTCTGTAAACTTTATGGCGTTAGATAAAAGATTTTTCATTATCTGATTCAAACGCTGTGGATCAGTGTGGATAAATCCGGGCAATTCTTTATCCAATTTGCAAGTTAGGGTCAATCCTTTTTGTTCAGCATGATGTTTAAAATCGCGAATGAGCTCGTATGTAAAATTGCTTAGTGATATGCTTTCAATATTTATTGACATTTTCCCTGCTTCAATCTTTGAAAGGTCAAGAACTTCATTAATTAATACAAGCAGGTCATGACCACTTTTATAAATTATTTCTGCGCTTTCTACCTGGATGCTGTCAAGGTTTTTCTTTCTGTTTTCAGATAAATCTTTTGACAGGATAAGCAAACTATTAAGTGGGGTTCTTAATTCATGCGACATGTTTGCAAGAAATTCCGACTTATACTTGCTGCTTATTTCCAGTTGTTTTGTTTTCTGTTCAATGTCGTTTTTTGCAGCTTCAACTTCCTGGTTTTGAAATGCAAGTTCCTTGTTAGCGAGGCTTAACTCCGCTGCTCGTTTTTCCTTCTCTTCGTTTTGAAATGCAAGTTCCTTGTTAGCAAGGCTTAACTCCGCTGCCCGTTTTTCCTTCTCTTCGTTTTGAAAAGCAAGTTCTTTGTTAGCAAGGCTTAACTCCGCTGCCCGTTTTTCCTTCTCTGCATTTTGAAAAGCAAGTTCTTTGTTAGCAATACTTAATTCCGCTGCCCGTTTTTCCTTCTCATCGTTTTGAAAGACCAGTTCTTTATTAGCAATGCTTAACTCCGCTGCCCGTTTTTCCTTCTCATCATTTTGAAAAACCAGCTCTTTATTGGCAATGATTAACTCCGCTGCCCGTTTTTCCTTCTCATCGTTTTGAAAGACCAGTTCTTTGTTAGCAATGATTAATTCCGCTGCCCGTTTTTCTTTCTCTTCGTTCTGAAAAACAAGTTCTATATTAGCAATGCTTAATTCAGCGGCCCGTTTTTCCTTCTCTTCGTCTTGAAATGCCAGTTCTTTGTTAGCAATGATTAATTCGCCTGCCCGTTTTTCCTTCTCTTCGTCTTGAAAGACCAGTTCTTTGTTAGCAATGATTAATTCTCCTGCCCGTTTTTCTTTCTCTTCGTCTTGAAAAGCAAGTTCTACATTAGCAATGATTAATTCTCCTGCCCGTTTGCCTTTCTCTTTGTCCTGAAAAGCAAGTTCAATGTTAGCAATGCCTAATTCTGCTGCTCGTTTTCCTTTCTCTTCTTTTTGAAAAGCAAGTTCCTGACGAGCAATGATTAATTCCGCTGCCAGTTTTATATTCTCTTCTTTTTGAAAAGCAAGTTCTTTGCGGGTAATAAATAACTCATCCAATTTTTTTTTGTCAGGCATTTCCTATTTTATTAATTACTTAACCATACTCGCATCAAAGATAGCAAACGTTCTATATCAATTGGCTTAGTGATATAATCGTTAGCGCCGGCATCGATGCAGTTTTGTTTATCGTCTTTCATGGCTTTTGCTGTGAGTGCAATTACAGGTAGGTCCTTTAACCTTCTCTGAGATCGTATTTTTCTCATTGCTTCGTAACCGTCCATTTCGGGCATCATAATATCCATCAATACCAGGTCAATATCGGAATGCAGATCCAACATATCCAACGCATTTTTTCCATTATCTGCTTTTATTATTTCCATTCCGCGTTCATTTAATATTTTTGATAATGCAAATACGTTTCTCATATCATCATCTACCAATAATATTTTTTTCATGTGGAATAAAGCTTCTTTATCGTACAAATTAGATATAATCAATTGTTTTGATTTCGGTAAATTACTTATCGTTCTGTGCAGGAAAAGAGCGGTTTCATCCAGTAATCGTTCTTCCGATTTTACACCTTTTATTATAATGCTTTCTGCATAATTCTGAAGTTCATTGTTTTCTTCTTTCGTAAGCTCCTTGCCAGTGTAAACAATAATAGGAGGTATGTTAATGTCTTTTATATTCTTTAGCTTATGGATAAGTTCAAAACCATTCATGTCCGGCAAGCCAAGATCCAGTATCATACAATCAATATGATTTTCCCGGTATATTGTCAGTGCATCCTTGCCGTTACCTGCTTCAAAACATTTTACATCACCATTGCCGATGAGTATACGCATTGCTTTTCTGGAAGTTTCATTATCTTCGATGATGAGCAGGTTTTTTATTTTTCTGCTTACAAAATTTTCAATTCTGTTAAATGCATCCTCCAGTTCTTTTTTATTTATAGGTTTCATCAGATACTCCACAGCTCCTTCTTTAATCGATTCCAGCGAACGTTCCTTTGCCGAAATAATATGTACCGGAATATGTCTTATGGTTGGATTTGCTTTTAATTCGGTCAATACCTGATGTCCCTTAATACCTGGCAGCCCCATATCAAGAATGATCGCTTGCGGTTTGTGTTTTGAAGCAAGAAATAAACAATCTTCTCCGGTGGCAGCCGACAAACATTTGAATCCTTTTTTGTTGGCTTGTTTTAAAAGTATTGAAGCAAATTTCAGATCGTCTTCAACAATAAGAACAACTTTATCATCCTTGGTAATAGTATTTCTGTCATCTTCAATGGTGGGATAATTAAGATATTTGGCAGCATTTACCGAAAGAGGTTTATAAACAGATGATTCTTTAGTATCGGTTCTGGTAGATTCCTGCTCATATTCTATTTCAATTGGAATAATCACTGAAAAAGTGGAACCTTCATTTATCGTACTGTTCACTTTAATTTCAGCTCCTAATAATTTTGCAAGTTGACGTGATATAGAGAGACCTAAACCCGTGCCCCCATACTTTCGTGAAGTTCCGCCATCAGCCTGTTGAAAAGCTTCAAATATTGACATTTGTTTTTCCTGAAGTATTCCAAGGCCTGTATCGGTAACGGAAATAACCAATGTGCTTTCTGTAAAGCGGTCAATAAGTATACTTACACTTCCTTTTTCGGTGAATTTTATGGCATTGGATAAAAGATTTTTCAATATCTGATTTAAACGTTGTAAATCGGTACGGATAGATTCGGGCAATTCTTTGTTTAATTTGCAAGTCAATATCAACCCTTTTTGTTCGGCGTGATGTTTAAAATTGCGAATGAGCTCATCTGCAAATTTTCTCAATGATATGCTTTCAATATTTATTGACATTTTACCTGCTTCAATTTTGGAGAGGTCAAGAACTTCGTTAATTAATACAAGCAGATCGTTCCCACTTTTATAAATAATTTCTGCACTTTCTATCTGTATGCTATCCAGGTTTTTCTTTCTGTTCTCAGCTAAATCTTTTGATAGGATAAGCAAACTATTAAGCGGTGTTCTTAGCTCATGTGACATGTTTGAAAGAAATTCCGATTTATACCTGCTGCTTATTTCCAGTTGTTTTGTCTTCTTTTCAATGTCGTTTTTTGCGGTTTCTACTTCTTCATTTTTCATTTTCAATGCCTGAGTTTGTTCTTCCAGTTCCTCATTGGACATTTGTAATTCCTCCTGCTGTTGTTTCAGATTTTGGGTCTGTTCTTCCAGTTCTTCATTCATATGCTTCAACTCTTCCTGCTGAGTTTGAAGTTCTTCGGCTTGAGAGGCAAGTTCGTTATTGGCAATGCCCAACTCCGTTGCTCGTTTTTCTTTCTCAGCGTTTTGAAAGGCCAGTTCTTTGTTGGCTATTCTTAGTTCTGCTGCGCGGTTTTCTTTCTCATCATTTTGATAAGCTAATTCTTTATTCGCAATACCCAACTCCGATGCTCGTCTTTCTTTTTCATCGTTTTGAAAGGCAAGCTCTTTGTTGGCTACTTTTAATTCTGCTGCCCGGTTTTCTTTCTCATCATTTTGATATGCTAGTTCTTTATTGGCAATACCCAACTCCGATGCTCGTTTTTCTTTCTAATCGTTTTGAAAGGCTAGCTCTTTGATCGCTATTCTCAACTCTGCCGCCCGTTTTTCCTTCTCGTCGTTTTGGTATGCTAGTTCATTGTTCGCAATGGCTAACTCTGCAGCTCGTTTTTCTTTCTCTTCACTCTGAATTTGTGTTTCTTCAAGCAATTCCAATATCTGTTTTCTGTCAATAGCTGAGTTTACGCTAATGGCAATAATGTCCATAGAAACATTGATAAATTCCGTTTGTGTTTTGCTGAAGTTAGTTAGACTGCCAATTTCTATTACACCCAATGTTTTACCTTCAAACAAAAAAGGAGTAATAAGCAAATGTTTTGGTTTGGCATTCAGAACAGATGAGGTTATTCGTATGTGTTCTTCGGTTATATCTGTTAAAGAAATTGGTTTCTGTTCTCGCGCCGCTTGTCCTATTAACCCTTCATTTATTGTAAATTTTTCTTTCACTTCTTTAGGAGACGCAAAGGCATATTGACCGCGAAGCACCAGTGTATTGTCTTTATCATTAAAGATGTAAACAGCACCTATATTTGCTTTTAGGTATGTGCATAAAAAACTAATTGAATTGGTTGCCAGCTCTTCTATTCGCTGTACTCCTATTAATTTTTCGCTAAGCTTCGAGTTACCGGTAAGTAGCCAGTTTTTACTTACGGTTTCCGCTTCGGCTCTTTCCAGTGCTCTTAAATTTGTAGTAACTATATTGTATACAATAATAAGAATAACAACAATGATCAATAATAGGATGGCAAAAACAACATTAAAAGTTCCGGCATCGCTATCACTGGTTTTTTTTCGTTCGGCAATTAATGGATGTTCTATTCCCTGTGCCCTATCAATTATTTCTCTTATCCTATCTTCTATTCGTTTTCCTTCACCCGAAGCTACAAATTCTTTGGCTATTGCAAAATCCTTTTTTCGAAGTTCTATGCATCTGTTAAAAAAACTATTTTGCTTTTTAAATTCCTTCTGAAGTTCCTCAATATTCTTTTGCTGATTAAGATTATCTTTTGTTAATTCCTTTACTTTATTAAGATGTTCAAATCCTTTTGCATTGGCATTTAAATAGGGTTCCAGAAAATTATCATCGCCTGTTATAACAAACCCCCGTATGCCTGTTTCACCATCAATGGAAGCAACTAATATTTGCTCAAATTCATACAATACCTGGTTGGTATGATTTATCAACGCATTTGAAGCTACAAATTTCTCGCTATTTTTAAAAGTAAAAATTGCAACTCCGAAAAGGATCAAAACACAAGCAATAAATCCTAATAATATTTTTCTACTAAATGTAATTTCCATTTTATTATTTGTAAAGTTGGAGTTGTGTTAATTTTATTAATAAATCGATTATTCCTTCAAGGGATAAAATATAATCCACCTGCATAGCTGCAATTGCTGAAGCTGGCATGCAGCTGGATTCTGCGGTGGACGGATCCTGAACAATTGTTAAACCACCGTATTCTTTTATTAGTTTCAAGCCCTTTGTCCCATCACTATTTGAGCCCGTTAGTATCACTCCAATCAATTTGTTTTTATAGGCTTCGGCAGCCGATTCAAAAAGAACATCAATGGATGGTCTTGCAAAATTTACACGTTCATCTATGGATAGAGAAAATGTTTTATTTTTTTCGAGAAGCAAATGATAATTAGGTGGAGCAATGTAAATTTTTCCATGTTCAATTTTTTCCTTTTCATCGGCTTCTTTTATTTCGAGATTGCTTTTATCATTTAAAAGTCTTATCCAAAGGTTTTCAGAATTCGCACTTAAATGTTGCACAATAATAATTGGAATGTTAAATTCCTTTGGTAAAAGAGAAAACATGGTTTTCATCGCATTCATTCCGCCGGAAGAAACCCCTATTACAATTGCTTCATAATCCATTGTCTTTATTATTATTCTGGTAAGGGTATTAGTTTTAATAACTCATCTTAGTGAAGGCGATGTACCATTATTGATTCATTTATAATGCGAATTAAGAGGGAGGTAAACCTTAATTGCCATCCGTTTTAGACGTTACATTTTTAATATTTTTTTTTAAATATTCGTTGTTGTTTATCCAACTCAGTGTATTCATCATGAAAATTAGAAAACCGTAAACCCTCTTTTGAACCCAAACATAAAATTCCACCATCAATCAAGCTGTCATAAAAAAGTTTTTGTACTTCATTTTGTAAATTTCTATCAAAATAAATAAGCACATTTCTGCATAATATCAAATGTACCTCGGCAAATACACTATCAGTTACCAAATTATGATTTGCCCAAACAATATTTTTTTTTAGTGATTGATTCATGATAACGTTATCATCATCGGAAATATAATAATTCGAAAAAGATTCCTTACCTCCCGACAATTGATAATTGGAAGTGTATTCTTTCATCATTTTGTTGGAAAAAATTCCTTGTTTCGCGTAGTTCAGCGCTTGTTGATTAAAATCTGTGGCATATATCGTAGTTCTGTCATACAAGCCCTCCTCCTGTAAAATAATCGACATTGAATACGCTTCTTCGCCTGTGGAACAGCCAGCGTGCCATATTTTTATAAAAGAATAAGTTTTTAAAACGGGTATAACTTTTGCCCTCACTGATCTGTAAAAGCCCGGGTCACGAAACATTTCGGTAACCGTTATTGAAAGATCTTGTAATAGACTGAAAGTGAATGTTTCATCATACAGAACCTTCGATTGCATTTGAGAAATATTCTCTAGTCCCGACATCCTCATTTTGTTCATAATCCTTCGTCTGATGTGGGATTCGGAATACTGCCTGAAATCGTAACCGTATTTCTGATAAATAACTTCTAATAAGGATGAAATTTCCAGTTCCGTTGTATCTTTATATTTCAATTTTATAAAGTAATTTTTCTCATTGTGTTCCGTCGTTTATAATCTGTTATTAAGTTCAGGTTTAAGTGAATAAATGGTATAAAGTTTCAATTAAATTTACCTGTTTTTAATGATTAATTTTTGGCGGCAAGTAAAGTTAAATTGTATTTAAAGAGTTACACAATTCTTAATAAAGATTACAATATTCACACATTATTATGTGCGTGTTAATTTTATTTCTTTCTTAGTTCTACTTTACGAAGTTGTTTATGATTTATTTTCAATTTATAAGCCCTGTAAGGGCAAAATATATCAGCCCAGCCTAACGGGCTGGGTAAAATAACCGATAATAAATTTAGGCCTGAAAGGTCGAAATATTATTAACTTTAAGTGCTTGATCCAATTAACCCGACGCTTCGCAGCTGGCTGGTCTATATCGCACTTTCAGTGCTTATTTAAGTTCGTAAAGTAGAACCTAATTTAAACTAATAATTGTTTTTACATCATGGAATTATCAATAAATACATACGAGTTTGGCGAACGACCGGAAGTAAAAATGCCAAATCCGGAAATTCTCATTTTTTTAAAGGAAGAAGGAATGCGCAAACTGGTTAGTGATCATTATGATTTAATGCGGGAAAGTACGATTCGAAATCTATTCCCCGCCAATAATGAAGCTTTTGAAGCTATAAAACAACATTCGGCGGATTTTTTTATTCAAATCTGCGGAGGGCCGGCTTATTTTAATCAAAACCGCGGTAAACCTATGCTAATAAATAGACACGCCCCTTTTAAAATAACCTATGAAGCAAGATTGACATGGCTCGACTGTTACCGGACTGCACTTCTGCGCCTTGAGATTCCGGAAGAATACATACTTTCCTTCTGGAATTACATCAATGTCTTTTCTATTTGGATGGTAAATACAGATTAAGAAAACCCTTTAAATTATTTTATTTTGCACCATCGTACCTCAGATTAATAAAATAAACTATGATTCAAAAAACATATCAAAATCTATTTAAGTTTTATTTATCCTTACTATTGTTTTTCGGTGTAAATCTGGAAGTTAAATATTACCTTAAGGTTAAGTGAAAAATAATTAGTAAAATATTTTGTTACTTTAAAATTATACTCTACATTTGTAGAGTATAATTTTAAAGTATAGAGCATGAAATTGACAAACGCCGAGGAACAAGTAATGAAGTACCTTTGGAAACTTGAGAAGGGTTACATGAAGAACATACTCGATGAATATACCCGGCCCAAACCAGCTACAACCACCATAGCAACGCTTTTAAAGCGAATGATTGATAAACGATTTGTTGGATATAATCAGCATGGGAGCAATCGGGAGTATTTTCCTTTAGTTAAGAAAACAGAATATTTCTCGAAGCAGGTTAATTCAATGATTAAAGAATTCTTTAATAACTCTGCGTCTCAATTTGCATCTTTTTTTACAACTGAAACTCATTTAAGTGAGAAGGATCTTAAGGATTTACAACAACTAATTGATAAGCAAATACAAAACAAAAAATAGGCAAAATGATTGAATTTGTAGCCAAATCATCCATATGTTTGATTGTATTGTTTGGTTTTTATCATATATTACTTCGAAACATAAAATCGTTTAATTTCAATAGGTACTATTTGCTCTTCTCGTTGCTATTTAGCATGATAATTCCGTTCATAAACATTCGAATAGGATTATGTTTGTCTGTTAATACTAGTATTCATGGGTTTACAGCTGAATCAACACGTTTTATTCATGAAGAAATGGCTACTATTAAGTCTTCTCACTTTTTGACAATTCATAATACACTGATAATTTTTTATACTATAATTTCATCCATTTTATTATTCCGATTTGTTGGCAATATTTATAAAATCCTAAGACTTATAAGAACAAGTACGAAAGTGGATAATAAAACTGTTCAATTGGTTCTAATTGATAATCAGACACTACCTTATTCTTTTTTTAGAAACATATTCATAAATCGCATGGATTATGAAAATGGCAGAATAGAGAAAGAATTAATTATTCATGAAAAAACTCATTGTATTCAATATCATTCAGTCGATATACTTATAGTTGAGTTGGTTAAGATCATTCTCTGGTTTAACCCTTTCATTTGGTTTTTCAGAAATGCAATTCAATTAAATCATGAGTATTTAGCAGATGATAATGTGCTGGCATCTCATGATTTAATTGATTATCAACAAGTATTAATAAATTATGTATTCCGGAATAATTCTACATACCTGGCCAGTAATTTTGATTATTCATTAACTAAAAAACGATTAATTATGATGAAAAATAATAAAAGTACTAAAGCAGGATTTTTAAGAAAGATTGCTGTCATTCCTTTGTTTTTGATCTTAGTGATTCCTCTGGCTTTTTCTCAAGCGAAGCAAGTTGTCGAACCAAAAGCAAGTGTTAAGAGTCAAAAGACAACATTAGAACGTAAAGAAGAAAAGACAAAGCCACCAATGAGCTTTTCTAATGAACAAGAGGCAGGAGAAAAAGATATTAAAGCTGCTAAAGAAGAAAAAAGAATTTTGGCTGAACACCGAAAAAAACTTGCCGATGAACAAAAAGCTAGTGCGGAAGAGCAACAGATACTTGTCGAGAAGCAGAAAAAACTTGCTGATGAACAAAAAGCAATAACTGAAGAAGAAAAATTAAAGAATAATTAACTTGGTTAACAGGTGTATGCAAGTAGAACTTTACCTCACTTAATGTAATGGTGTGGAGTCTCTCACACTATTAGACTGCTTGCTGAAAGCAAGCGGAGGAGCTAAAAATATCATTGGTAATATATAGCTCCTCCGTTATTCTAATAATTCCTTTGTCTTACCGGGTTGAGATATTTATATTACCGCTTCCAGCTCTTTTCCAATAAGATGAAGCCATTTAATGATTGTATCAAATTGTTTCTCTCCAGAAAAAGCCAGTCCTTTTTTATATTGTCTTAGCAGCGATAGGTTAATACGAATTTTCTTTGCAAATTCCGAAAGATAAAAGTAACTATAATGCTCAAAATAATACCGTAAATCAAAGCTGAATTTGAATTTGAGCTCATTGAAGTGCACCCTTTGCAAGGCTTCTTTCAAGGATTCGTTTTTTTCAGCATATACTTCAACCATTTCTGCGAGCACCCCACTAACGTTATTCTTTACTTCATTGAGAGTAAAGCCAAAGCTGGTAATCCCTTCCAGAGAGGCTGTATTAAAATACAAACCATATCCGTCTTTTGAAGGCTAAATTACAGCCTGTACCATGTTCTCAGATTATTGAAAATAAGTAAAATAATTAAACATTTAAATAAATACTCCCATTACTGCCCCACCAAACCAATGATAGGTTTCCCTACAGCTGCATTCGGACTGGATATATTTAGAAAATAACTGATGGTAGGTGCAATATCTGTCATATCCACAATTTCGTTAATAGTGGCACGTTTAACTTTCCACCCATACCAGATAAGAGGCACCTGTGCATCGTAAGCATAGGATGAATTGTGGGATGTAGTGGTGCCATTTTTTTCAATCCATCCCGGATCAAGGTTAATCAACACATCACCTGAACGTTTCTGATTATAGCTTTTTTGGATTTTCGAGTAAACACCATCAGGGAAATAGGCGGTTTGCAAGGTTGTAGCTGTTACAGTATTTGCAACACCGGTAAATTGCAAGAGAAATTGTGCTACTTTTTGCTGAAAATCGGCTAGGTTAAGCTTCGAATCCTCAATTAAATCGCGGTTAAGGAATAGTTGCTGTGCATAATAGCTTTTCACCCAGTCGCCACGTCCATAAATTGCATTTAGATAGCTCTTTAACAAGGATAGCGCTGCGTTCTGGCTAAAATACCCCACCGGAATGCCTTTGTCAGCTAAATAATCAGGATTCTGGGCTGCACCATGATCCGATGTCAGGTAAACTAAAATGTTTTGTTTGCCAATCTCCTGATCGAGAAAATTTAGAAAATGCTCGAGATCCTCATCTAATTTAATAAATGCATCCATCATCTCTACGGATTCGGGACCGAAATTTTGACCAATAAATTCGGTCGCTGAAAAAGAAACCATTAACATATCCGTATAATCATCCTTACCCAAACTATCGCTCACAATCGCTTGAATTGCAAAATCCTTGGTGTAAGTATTCCCAAAGGGAGTATATCGTAACAAGCTGAATTTCTTTTTATTTTTATCGATGCTTCCCATTTGAGCCAGGTTGTATGGGAATGTTCTTTTCCCTTCAATTCCTATTTCATACTTATTATCATCGGGCAAACAGCGATTGACGTACTCCGCCAAAGGAAATTTTGTTTCCCAGCTACGTGTCATATAAATATCGGCAAATTTCTTCTCATTAAAACTGGTAGCCCAAGTGGGTAATTCTTTCATGTAATATGAACTAGAAACCCATTTTCCACTTTCGTCATCGAACCAGTAGGCAGCGTTTGCAGTTTGTCCCGCAGACAATATCGCCGACTTTCCCTGAAGCGAAATGGCGATCACTTTCGATTTACCAAAACTTGCAAGACGGATTTCGTCGCCAATGGTGGTGGTGAGCAACTGTCTGGGCGACATTCGTCCGGCCTCGTATGAGCCTCCGATAGTTTTTTCTTTGTCGTCGAGAACACAGTTTATTACTTTGTCTTTTAACCGAACGTACCATTCTTCGGAAACAATGCCATGATATGAAGGGGTTGTGCCGGTTACGATGGTCGCGTGTCCCACGGCTGTTTGAGTAAACAAATAGTTGAAATTGGCATTTTTACAATAGGTACCCTCATTCAGAAGACGTTTAAATCCTCCTTCACCAAATTTGTCCCAATAGCGATTAATATAATCGTGGCGCATTTGTTCGATAATAATTCCTACAATGAGTTTTGGTTTTTCCGGAGGTATACGTGTACTCGACTGCGAAAGAATTATGTTAGTCGAAAGCATAATAATTAACAGTATAATCGATGTTTTTTTCATTTTTTTAAAATTTTGATTTTACGCGGATCGTTATTTGAAGATCGAAAGTTATTCATCAATTTCAAATGTTCAAATTTCCTCATTTGTTCTTCTCCTAACTTCTCATTTCATCTTACACATTAAACCTAAAATGCATAATGTCACCATCCTGAACCACATATTCCTTTCCTTCGATGAATATTTTACCAGCATCTCTGCAGGTTGATTCTGAACCGTATTTTACGTAATCGACATATTTAATTACCTCGGCACGGATAAATCCCTTCTCGAAATCGGAATGGATGATACCTGCGGCTTGAGGCGCTTTAGTTCCGTGAATAAATGTCCATGCACGGCTTTCGTCAGCGCCGGTGGTAAAATATGTTTGAAGTTTTAACAGATGATAAGCTGCTTTTATTAACCGGGCCACACCCGATTCATGCAATCCTGCCTCTTCAAGAAACATCTGACGTTCCTCAAACGTTTCGAGTTCGGCAATTTCCGATTCAGTCTTAGCTGTAACAACGAGCATCTCAGCATTTTCGTCTTTCAAAGCTTCGCGAATCATGTCAACATATTTGTTTCCTTTTACAGCGCTTGCTTCATCCACATTACACACGTACATTACAGGCTTATCGGTGAGTAGAAATAAATCATGAGCCAATTTTTGATCGTCCTTATTATCAAGCACCACTGTACGAGCCGATTTTCCTTGAATCAGAGCTTCCTTGTATTGAAGTAGTATCTCCAGCAAACGTTTAGCCGATTTATCTCCACCTGCCACAGCCTGTTTTTGTGTTTTAGCAAATCGGTTTTCCACCGTTTCAAGGTCCTTTAACTGAAGTTCAGTATCAATAATTTCCTTGTCGCGAACCGGATCAATCGAACCATCAACATGAGTTACATTATCATCGTCAAAACAGCGCAAAACGTGAATAATAGCATCCGTTTCGCGGATATTTGCCAAAAATTTATTTCCCAACCCTTCTCCTTTACTGGCTCCTTTTACTAAGCCGGCAATATCTACAATCTCCACAGTGGTTGGGATTACACTTTTAGGCTTGTCTATTTCCGCAAGTTTTATCAACCTTTCGTCGGGTACTGTAATTACCCCAATGTTTGGCTCGATAGTACAAAATGGAAAATTTGCAGCTTGCGCTCTGGCATTCGATAAACAATTAAACAGGGTGGATTTTCCCACATTCGGCAAACCCACTATTCCACATTGAAGACCCATAATCAGTTCCTTTACTTATTTATTTCAGAGGCGCAAAGGTATAGGAAACACCAATGTTTTGCAAATAGAAATGAAGGATTATAAAATCAACTTAATGAGATTCCTTGTTCCGGCTCTCCTTTTACCTCTTTACTCCTTTCTTCACTTTTGCATTTGGTCAATTAAAATCGAAACCGTATTTTTATGACTTTAATCAACAATAATATTTTAACAAATTATATAATGAATAACAACTTAGTAAATCGTTCCGCTGATAATATACGTATCCTTTCGGCGGCTATGGTAGAGAAAGCCAAAAGTGGTCATCCTGGTGGTGCCATGGGCGGTGCCGATTATATCAATATTTTATACACCGAATTTTTAAATTACGATCCATCAGATATGGTATGGCCTTTCCGTGATCGTTTTTTCCTTGATCCGGGCCACATGTCTCCAATGCTATATTCGCAATTGACCCTTACCGGCAATTTCAGTCTCGAAGAATTAAAGAATTTCCGCCAATGGGGAAGCCCGACACCAGGCCATCCCGAAATAGATATTACACGCGGAATTGAAAATACATCCGGACCTCTTGGACAGGGGCATGCAATGGGAATAGGCGCAGCCATTGCCGCTAAATTCCTGGCTGCCCGTTTTGGCAACTGGATGAACCATAAAATCTATTCATACATCTCCGACGGCGGAGTGCAGGAAGAAATATCGCAAGCTGCCGGACGTATTGCCGGGACGTTGGGTTTAGATAATTTTATCATGTTTTACGATTCGAACGACATCCAATTATCAACTGAAACCTGGGAAGTTACCATCGAAGACACTGAAATGAAATACAAAGCCTGGGGGTGGGAAGTTTTAACTATCGATGGCAACAACGCTAACGCCATTCGCGACGCTCTTTATAAAGCTAATTCCGTTACCGGGAAACCCATATTGATTATCGGTAAAACCATAATGGGAAAAGGCGCCCAAGATAAGGACTTCATTAGCTTCGAACGCAAAGTGGCAACCCATGGTATGCCACTTGGTGAAGCAGGAGCCAGCTTCGAAAATTCTATAAAAAACCTTGGCGGAGACACTGAAAATCCATTCCAGATATTTACCGATGTAGCTGAATACTACACCAAAATAAAAGAACAAAAAATAAAACAGGCTACTGAAAAGAAAAAGGCATTTACAGAATGGGAAATTGGAAATCCAAAATTGGCAGCTAAATTAAAGACATTCCTTTCAGGCAAAGCACCAGCGATTGATTACACTGAAATTATCCAAAAAGAAAACATTGCTACACGTGCTGCGTCGGCAGCAGTTCTTGGCTATTTAGCCCAGAACGTCGAAAACATGATTGTTGCGTCAGCCGATTTATCAAACAGCGACAAAACCGATGGTTTCCTCAAATACACCAAAGCTTTCCGCAAAGGCGACTTCACAGGATCCTTTTTACAGGCTGGTGTAAGTGAGCTTACCATGGCGGCCATTACCAATGGTATGGTTTTGCATGGTGGTGTTATTGCTGCCTGTGCCACATTTTTTGTTTTCTCCGATTACATGAAACCAGCACTTCGCCTGGCAGCGCTCATGCAATTGCCTGTAAAATACATTTGGACACATGATGCATTCCGTGTTGGTGAAGATGGTCCAACCCATCAACCTGTGGAACAGGAAGCTCAATTACGTTTGATGGAACAGCTTAAGAACCATCATGGTAAGAACAGCACGCTGGTACTAAGGCCAGCCGATGCCAATGAAACTACCATTGCATGGAAAATGGCTCTGGAAAACCTCGATTCTCCCACTGCCCTGATCTTATCTCGTCAAAACATCAATGACATTCCTGTAAAAGCAGGCTCTACCCGTTATAAGGATGCAATTGAAGCAACAAAAGGAGCCTACATTGCTAAAGATTGCATTGGCACTCCCGATGTAATTTTGGTTGCCAATGGGTCGGAAGTAGCTACTTTGTTGGCAGGTGCAGAAAAACTTACAAACGAAAAAGGTTTGAAAATACGAATAGTTTCTGCTATTTCCGAGGGATTGTTTCGAAGCCAATCACCCGCATATCAAAAAACGGTTTTACCAGAATCTGTTCCAACATTTGGCTTAACAGCAGGCTTACCCGTCACGCTTAAAGGTTTGGTTGGCCCATTTGGAAAAGTTTTTGGAATGGAAAGCTTCGGTTTTTCAGCTCCGTTTAAAGTGCTTGATGAAAAACTAGGTTTTACCGCTGATAATGTTTTCAAACAAGTTGAGATTTATCTTGCAGAATACAAAAAATAATTTGCCGCATCTGTTTATTGTTATAAAAAGTCAGCTTTCGGGCTGACTTTTGTTTTTTACATTACTAATTTCCTAAATTTGACCTGCAAAAAAGTGCTTACTCAGCTGACTATTTATGAGGCTTGACATCGAAAATTTAGATGATAACATTTATACAAACGATTTGTGCTATACAAGTGCAAACGGCATGTATTCTTTTCGTTTTATCTACCTGGGTGATGGTGTCATCTCAATTCAATCAGCCGGATACCTTGATGAAAATTCAATAAAAGAACAGATTTCTGCGGGCAATAAAGTTCGTCAACGATTACAGGAAGCCTTCCCCGGAAAACATTCGCACATAATTTGGGATATGGCAGAAGTAAACGGAGCGTCAATTCTCTCGCGGCATTTGGTATTTCGGAAAGTGAGTTCTGATGATTCAATTGACAGTATTACATTGGTTGGAACAAATCTATTAGTAACCAGTTTTGTCCAAATAATTAGTAAACTAATTCCAAATTTAAAATTTTTCTTTTTCAGGACATTCGACGAAGGATTATTCAATCTTCGAAATAATTTCAACAAAATTATATTTCAAAAACCAGGCAATATTTATTTATCAAGCGAAACAGCTGCGCATGCCAGATTTATTGAACTTTGGCAGGAGACCCCACAACATTTCTTCATTAACAACATTAATTTAAAAATACTTACAAGGGACAAATGGACTTATGTTGCCCCCGATAGTTCATACAAAGCAACCATTAGTGTAATCGATGGAAATATTCTGTATAGTCGATGCGAAGGTTTTGCAAAACTTTCTGATATAGACTGCACATATGCAATACTCGAAGACATTTTACTTGAATTAACATTCAATGACTTCGCTAATAAATTTTATAGTATTCTTAACATAAAAATGTTAAAGGGTCTTACGTTGAAAGCCCTAAAGCGCACTTCATTCTACGAAAATCGATTTAAACATCGATCACACATAGTGAGGTTGGTATCCTCTAACTTAATTCAATTAATTTTAAAATGCTTACATATAGTTAATTATGATAATTTCATCCATTGGAAGTATACAAGTTCAATTGAAAAAGCATTTTCTCAGGTTTCAACCTATAAAAAGAATCTAATTTCCAAAGTATCTGATGAATGTCAGTCAATGGAAAAAAAAGAACTAGTTATTCCTGGCACTCATTCCGAGCTTGTTCAGCTTATACATGACCAACATCAGGAGCTAAGTGAATTAAAAAAACATCAGGAGGAACAGATTTACAAAATTTTAGAAGTTACAGGTCGAATGACATGGGACGAATCATTTATCGCTCCAAATTTGATTCCCGATAGTAATGGCTCATTCGTTGAAGTTTTCAATTCGCTTTATATTCTATTTCAGGATTTTAAAGAAATTATCAATGAAAAAAATCTTCATGCACAAAAACTCAAGGAAAGTGAGGACAAGTACAAAAATCTCATTCACCTTGCAAGTGATATTATTATTGTTTTTCAAGATAATACGATCAAGTTCGTAAATTCAAGAGTGATTCATGTGATGGGTTACTTACCCGAAGAAGTGATTGGTAAAGGTTTAGAAAATTATGTTTCTTCTCAAGAAATTAATAGGTTACAAGAATACTACCGACGAAGAATGCAAGGCGAAGAATTGCCTTGGGTTTACGAAACAGAGTTTTTACATAAGGATGGACATCGGGTTCCAATGTCAATGAGTGTTGGACGTATTTCATATGAAAATCAATCGGCCGCTATGGTCATTGCCCGCGACATCACTCACAAGAAACGTACCGATGAAGAATTGGAAAGATACCGCAACCATCTGGAAGAACTTGTAAAACAACGCACTCAGCAGCTTCAAAAAGAAATAACAGACCGAAAATTTGCTGAAGAATCAGATCAGCTCAAATCTGCATTCCTTTCAAACATGTCGCATGAGATTCGAACACCGATGAATGCCATTATTTCATTTTCGAATTTCCTTAAAGATCCAAATATTCCTAAAACCCAACATGATGAGTATGTAAGCTATATTCAGTCAAGTGGACAATCACTTATGCATTTAATAAACGACATTATTGATATTTCGAAAATTGAAGCAAAGCAACTTAGTATTCAAAAATGTCTCACTTATGTAGATCCAATCTTAGATGAGATATTCAAATTATTTGAAGAAACGCGAAAGAAACTCAAAAAATTCAACATTAATTTAATCTTGACCATACCAGACCGTGGTAAAAACATATGTTTGGATACCGATCCTTACCGTTTAAAACAAATTTTATCCAATCTTCTTGATAATGCCATCAAATTTACTGACAAAGGCTATGTGGAATTTGGATATAGCTATGACAATCAAAATGTTTTATTTTATGTAAAAGACACAGGTATTGGTATTCCTGTGGACAAAACTGATCAAATTTTCAGGAGGTTTGGTAAATTAGAATCGGCTGATCGTAATTTGAGGGGAACCGGGTTGGGACTTGCAATCTCAAAAAATCTCTCTTATCTTCTGAAAGGAAATCTCTGGTTAGAATCAAAAGAAGGAGAAGGCTCCATATTTTATCTTACAATTCCAAATACTTCAATGATAACCGATCAAAAAAACACCACCATTGTAAGCCAAGTCTTAAACAGATCAAATAACTGGACTGGAAAAAAGTTTTTAATTGCTGAGGATGAGGATTTAAATTTCAAGGTGTTACAGATTGCGTTGAAAAGGTCAGGAGCAATAATAATAAGAGCTGTTAATGGACTTGATGCATTAAATAAAGTAAATGAGAATATAGGTATAGAATTGGTATTAATGGATATTCAAATGCCAATAATGGATGGATACGAATCAATGCAAGGAATTAAGAAGATTCGCCCAAACCTGCCCGTGATTGCCCAAACAGCCTTTGCTTTACTTGAAGAACAAAGCAAATGTATCGAAATGGGATTTAACGATTATCTTTCAAAACCTATTAAAATAGATGAGCTTTTCATAAAAATAGAAAAGCAATTACAAAATCTCCCAACCGTAGAGCCTATATCATAATTGAGAAACACTTAAAAATTAATTACTTTCCTCCGCTTTGTTCATTACCCTTAAAATTTTTATATATTTAAACTATAGTGTGGACTTTACAAATACTAACCTCAATGATAAAAAATGCCTTTGCTCATATCTGCTTTTTCTCTTTATTTTTGATTCTCCTGCCTGAACAAGTTTATTCTCAAGATGGTAACTGGACTCATTTTAGAGGCAACAGCCTAAACAGCATTTCAGAAACAGACAATATACCTTTGACATGGAGTGATTCCAATATCAAGTGGAAAACCGAAATCCATGATAAAGGCTATTCTTCGCCGGTTGTTTACGGTAATCAAATATGGGTAACCACTGCCAGTATGGATGGAAAGGAATTGTACGCAGTTTGTGTAGATTTTAATACCGGAAAAGTATTGTACGATATCAACGTATTTTCACCTGAAAACATCATTGGTAAACATTCCATAAATACGTATGCCAGCCCTACCCCATGTATAGCAGATAGTTTTGTATATGTTCATTACGGAAGCTTGGGAACAGCCTGTATCAAGACTTCAGACGGATCCATCGTCTGGAAACGTACCGACCTTAAATGTAATCATGTTCAGGGGCCCGGATCATCCCCTATCTTGTATAAAAATCTACTGATTCTTCATTATGAAGGAGTTGATGTAAGATTTTTGATTGCACTTGATAAATCAAACGGAAAGACAGTTTGGAAAACTGATCGTCCGGATAAGCCATACGAGCCATTACCCGAGATAGGAAAAAAGGCTTATGTAACACCAATCATAGTGAATGTTAATGGCAGAGATATGTTAATCTCAAATGGCTCGGCCGTTTGCTGTGCTTATGACCCTCTTTCAGGAAAAGAAATCTGGAGTGTGGTAAGAGGCGCTGAATCGACAGTTCCTATGCCTATTGCCGAAAACGGAAAGGTATATTTTTATACTGGTTCTATGGTGGATACCGCAGGATTCATTTTTGCTGAGATCGTTGCCGTAAATCCCGATGGGCAAGGAGATATTACGGGAACAAATATTCTTTGGAAAAAACGGGATGACGCAGCCCACACCCAGATGCTGACCCCTTTAATAAAAGACGGACTTATTTATACCGTGAATTCGAAGAATGTCCTTATGTGTATTGATGCCTCGAATGGTGAAGATATTTGGTCGCAGCGTCTGAAAGCAAATTACAATGCATCTCCGGTATATGAAAGCGGAACAATCTGGCTATTCTCGGTTAAAGGCGAGATACTCGCAATAAAAGCAGGGCGAAAATTTGAACTATTATCCCGGAACCAGATGGAATCAGGGATATGGGCTACCCCGGCACTTGTAAGACATTCGATGATCTTGAGATCGGAGAAATATCTATACAAAATAAGTGAATAATATGCTGAGCGGACATAGTTTGAGATTTTATAATTTTATATAACATTATTAATCAAACACATGATGATTGTTTAAAATGAAGATTATACCCAGTCAAATTATAGTTAAAATCATAAATAAGTTATTGTATAATAGTGATAACAACAGGTGTTGTTATTTTGATGTTGGCGTGCATTGTAAAAAGACACTACGAACCATGAAACATTTTTTTATATACATATTTTTGATAATCCTGAATCTAAACGGATTCGGACAAGAAAATTATACTTCAAGGATAGGTTCCAAATTCTTCCCTGGACACCTTGATATTGTTATGACTTTGGATAATAATAATTTTATAAGATACGAGCTTTTTAATCATTGGTACTCTGGCTCATATGCTGAATTGCGACAAATATCGATTAATCTTGACAACTTAGAGCGATTTAATCAATCGAATGATACGATTTCGATTAAAATATTGGACAATAAAATTCATTTGATTGACAAAGGTTTTAGAATTAACAAAAAAATTAGACATAAGAAATTATGTGCTTCACCAGAGAATATGAGAAAGATTTCATATGCTTACAAAGTTTCTTTGGATAATGAGAAAGTTAAACATTATGACCTTTATAATTGGGACGATTTAAAATTGTCCGAGGAAGAATTTACTAAATTAGTTAACGACAACATGATTAAGATAAATAATATCAAAAATTAGGTTTGATTAATACAAGATTGATAAAAGCAGGCTTTTCATTTCTAATATTTTTAGGATTTATTAGTTGTAAGACTTATTATATCCCTGTTGAAAATTTTAGAGCACAATTTCAGGGAATTGATTCTACAAAATTAAAGATTGTAAACACTCTTGGACCAGCAGGAGATATTGTAGAATATCCTGCGAATCCGATTGAATTTATAAAATGTGTGGATAAGGACAACAATCCATTTGAATTGAAAAATAGTCCGTCGATTGAAATTCGATTTACTGAAAACAGTAATAAACGGACTATTTACTATTTTGATAGAGTTTTTCTTCAGGACTCTTTGATAATCGGTGATATGTCAAGATTTATTCATTATAGAAAAGCTATTTCGATTAATAATGTTAAGTTGATTGAAGTACAGGACGGACATAAGAACTTTAAATACGTAGAGAAAAGAAAATAAAAACAACGACACGCCAATCGAGTAGACTGCCCCGTCAGTAACTGACGGGGAGAGCCTCTCCCACCACTGTACGTGCGGGTCTCGTATACAGCGGTTCATTAAGATGTGGGGCAACTTTTTCGTAATACGTCAATAAAGCTTCATAACCTCTCTTGC
>JBBQTB010000009.1:0-145606 GCA_038213375.1 Bacteroidales bacterium
TCGACCACCAACATAAAATGCAAACAATGGGTGTGCAGTAGAAGTAGATGCCGATTTGTTATAAAAATCATAATATTTATAACTTTGAAACCTCAAACCGACAGCCACACCACCATAAGTATCTAATTTGTCAACTTTTAAAAGATCAGCATGAACTGCACCTCTTGCGGCAACGATATAATCAGTCCATGAAAAATCATATGAGGATGACCATGCATACGTGGCATGTTTATAACCAACAATACCACCAACAGACAATGTACCAAAATCCAATTCTTTAATTCCTTTTTCAAGACTAACACTAAAAGCAGGCAAAGACTTTGCACCATAACCATATCCATACCAACCGAAACCGACGCCAAGATTTCCAACCATATCACCATTTTTAAAGGTTTGGGCTTGAAGGCTGAAGGAGGAAACAATACCCATAGAAGTAGCTAATAAACTAACAAATAATAGTTTTTTCATAAGGTTTTAAATTTAAAGGTTTATCCAATTATTTAATACAAATATAACAAGCCATTGTTTATGAAATATCCCCTTTTTAGGGGAATAAACAATTAATTTGCTAACATACCAATTTAAGTGATGAACGTTATTTTGCTGTTTGTCTGTAAAGTAATAATAGCTGATCATTGATAGTATCCTTACTGAAAGTTTTTTCTGCAAACTCTCTTATTTCATTGGCATCAAATCTATTTACATTGTCTAACATAAAATCTAGCGCTTCTTCAAACTTATGTTCATTCCCTGGTAAAACAAGTATTCCGTTTTTTTCTCTAACAATTTCTGGTATGCCACCCGTTTTAGTTGCTATTACAGGTTTACCACAGGCAAACGATTCGGATATTACCACTGGCATATTTTCAAAATTGCTGAACAAAACCGTAAACAACGATTTGTTATAAACTTCTACAAGCTGCTCGCCTCCTAATATACCTGTAAAGTGAACAATATTTTTTAAAACAAGATCGTTTGCCGATTGTTCAATTTTTTCTTTGTCCTTTCCATCACCTACCAATAAACACACAAAATCATCTCTTCGCTGAGCTAATTTTCTGATAGATCGCAGTATTCCTGAAATATTTTTAGAGTAATCATCAAAACATGATATATGGCTGAATAATTTCTTCTCATTTGCCTTGGCAATTAAATTTGGCCGAAATAAATTGCAATCCACCATGTTGTTTATGATAAGAAAATTTTGATGTCTTATCCCACAAACAATCATTGACGCTCTTAATTTCTGCGACACTGTGGATATGGCATTACTTTCCCGCACCACCCAACGTGTAATTATCTTTCGCAACAAACCTTTGTACTCATTCCTTTCAGGCAGGTATCTCGACCAATGTTCGGTGATGACGTAAGGTATCCCGTAAAGAATTTTCAGATAAAGTGCAAAAACACCAACCCTTGTAAGAATATTTACATGCAATAACTGCGGAACACCAAACATAGCAACAATGCGGTGATATCCCATTATATAAGCCTTTGCAAAACGAAAAGCCATAACCAACCCTTTAAATACCGGAATTTTACAATATATTTTTTTATAGTATATCCTAATAGTTAACAGATTGAACTCGTGCGAAACATCGATTTCGTATTTTTTTTGTCCATTATCCACTGGCAGACAATGCAATACTGCAACATCCCAGCTGTCAGAAATGGCTTTAGCATGTTGCTGTACAAACAAACCAGCCATTGAATCTATCTTTGTAGGATACCAGGCTGAAAGAAAGAGAACTTTTTTTTTCATTCTTTTGGCAAAGCCTTTATTAATTTGACTTTGCACTTTAAATTTATTAATGTTTTTTTAGGTCTTTTACGCCTGTACCTGAAGGGTGAAAGCTGAAAAATCAAGGTTTAGACTGAAATTACTTTTTTAAAGCATTCATTAGTTTAAAAAATCTTTCAAGAGTTTGATCCTCATCGTCATAAAGTATTAATTTCTTGTCAGCGGAATATAGAAAAACAGAAGGGTATTTTCTGGGTCCAAATTGTGTAATAAATTGGTTGTTCAAATCTTGCAAAATTGTTACATTTTTTGCCTTTAATAAATTTTTACCGTATTGATTTAAAAAACTACTGACTATAACTTTGTCATATAATGTAATCAGGTATACAGATGTTTTTTCAAATTCACCGATTCGAGAATTTAATGCTTTAATGGTATGTTGGCAATGATCGCAGGTAACATCAAAAAATATAAATAGTATATCTTTACCAACTGTTACATTACCATTAGTGAACGGGGTTTTATCGAAGTTGTAAAATATAAAATTGGGAATGGTTGGCGCCGGAGTTTGAGCAGAACCTTCAAAAGATGTTATTGTACATATAACTGTTATTATCAAAGACTTTAACATAGTCAGATGAAGTTTTTTCATAATTTATTTGTTTATTCCTAATATATTTTGAATTCAAAGTTAATTCAACAAATGTGCATACGGTAATTAATTAGCATAATTGTTAAAAAAATCAGAATTTGACAATGAACAAGGGGGAATTGCATTTAAGTGAAGACCGGAATGAATTTGAAAGTCATTCAAACAATGATGCGCAAAAGATGAGACAAAAACAGGTAACAAATTCAAGATTTATGGGCTCCCGGAGTATAGTTAACCCAATTATATGTGCAGTTTTTAGTAACCAAAACACTTCATTTTCTACTGAAAATTTTTTTTAAAGTACTGGATTAAAACTAATTAAATTGACAATCAGTAAAAACTAAACATTAAGAAAAAAATAAATTTAAACAAATTTGTATCCGACGCCTTTAATTGTTTTTATTTTTCTATCCCCAAGCTTTTCCCGCAACTTACGGATATATACATCGATGGTGCGATCTCCCACATAAATATCATCGCCCCATAAATGGTCGAATATTTCTTCGCGAGTGAATACCTTTGATGGGCGGGAAGTTAATAATTGTAATAAGGTGAATTCCTTTTTGGGAAGATACATTGGTTTCCCATCCACAGTTACCATATATTTCTCGAAATCTATTGAAACATTGCCGAAAATTTTAAATGTTTTTTCTGTTTTGTCGTCTTCCACTTCTATCACATTGCCATAACGCTTCAATAAAGCATTTATCCTACTAATCAATACCTTTGGTCTTATAGGCTTTGAGATATAATCATCACCACCAGCCTCAAAACCTGCAATTTGCGAATAATCTTCGGCTCGCGCAGTCAAAAAAGCAATTAACATATTTTTAATTTCAGGTATTTCACGCATTTTTTCGCATGTCTCAATACCATCCATTTCAGGCATCATCACATCCAGAAGGATTAAATGAGGGACAATTTCCTTGGCCTGTTCAATGGCATTTTTCCCATTCGAGGCAATAAATATCTGGAAACCTTCCTTACGCAGATTATAGCTTAAAAACTCCAGAATATCTGGCTCATCATCTACAATTAGTATTTTATACGGGTTGCTCATAAAAATTTCTTTGTTTAAACGACCAATAACTTTACAACTCTATAATTCTGGTTGAACCACAGTAAAGAAGGAGAATAACAAAAAAAAACTATGGAAATATTGATTATTATACATCCTAAAAACCTTAATTGGGTTCGATTTTTACTCTGCTCAAAAATACATCCCCAATGTTTCGTGAACATTTAGGCAATATTATTTTAATATTATCAAAATCTATAACATGTTAAATTTATTGTATAGATAGTCATTAACTTACGTAAAAGGTAAATTTTTTGGAGTGTAAATAATTTCTGTTATAATTAATATTATCCTAACGTCTGGCTAATATGGCAAGTGTAAATTTGTTTTGGTTTATAAATAGTAGTGTTTTGATAGTTAGTTGTGAATTATTCAGCAAGTTTAGGTTTTTTATAGCCGGGTGAGCGATGAAGCGCCCGGCTTTTGTATTACCAAGCAAATTTCATAAATTCTTAAGCTGGGTTTAATATCCATTTTACACGCCGCTTCTACTTTTGGTGCCATAAACTAAAATAACCAAAAGAATGAAATCTATGATCAAAAAAATCATCCCATCTATTATTATGATGTTAATCTTATGCAATTTGCATTTGATAGCACAGGTGACTACGGCATCTATAACAGGGATGGTATATGACGAAAAAAGTATGACATTGCCCGGAGCAAATATTATTGCTCTGCATTTACCCTCTGGAACTAAATATATTATAACCTCCAGAGCAAATGGGAGTTTTACCATTCCAAATGCCCGTACCGGTGGGCCTTACACTTTAACTGTTACTTTTGTAGGATATGGCGAAACTGTAATTGATGAAATAAATTTATCACTCGGCCAGGAACTTGAAATTGATGTGCCCATGAGAGTTTCCGGCACAGATATTAAAGAAGTGGTAGTTTCAGGAAAACAAGATAGGGTGTTTAACTCCGACCGAACAGGAGCAGCCACTACTATTAACAACGAAACTCTCCGCTCATTACCTACGCTTAGCCGAAGCATAAGTGATATGACTCGTCTTACACCGCAAGCGACAGGAAATAACACCTTTGCAGGAAGAAACAATTTGTATAATAATCTTTCCATAAATGGATCGGTTTTTAACAATTCATTTGGATTATCCTCCACTCCTGGCGGTCAAACCAGCGCACAGCCTATAAGTTTGGACGCAATTGATCAGATTCAGGTTTCGCTAGCGCCATATGATGTGCGGCAAAGCGGTTTTACGGGTGCAGGCATCAATGCTATTACACGCAGCGGCACCAACGAGTTTACAGGATCAGCTTACCGATATTGGAGAAACCAGAACTATGTAGGCTCTAAGGTTGCCGGGAACGATGTTACAAACAGCAACTTCGATCAATCTCAAATGGGATTTCGTTTGGGTGGACCTATTATTAAGAACAAACTTTTCTTTTTCGTGAATGGTGAAATGAAACGCAAAACAGAACCTGCGCATACCTGGCTGGCAACACGCCCAGAGTTAACAGGCACCAATGTTACCACAGTACCAGCAACTCAACTAGACTCTTTGAAAGACTTCTTAATTAGCAAGTACAACTACAATCCGGGTGAATACGAAAACTTTAGTTTAAAAACATACAACGACAAGATGTTGATCCGTTTGGATTACAATATCGCCAAAAATCACAAGCTGAGCATTAACTATAATTACCTCAAATCGTGGAAGGTCATTTCCCCCAGCACTGGAAACTCTGCTACATCCAGGTCTGCAAACCCTAACACCCTATGGTTCTCGAATAGTGCATACCAGATAAACAATAACATTAACTCGTTGGTGGCTGAGTTAAATAGCAGCTTTGGGAATTGGGCTTCGAATAATCTCATTGTGGGATATTCGGCTTTCCGCGATTTCCGCACAGGAAAGTCAGATCCATTTCCAGTAGTGGACATTTTACGTAACAAAACTACACTAACCTCTTTTGGATATGAACAATACACGCCAAACAACAAATTGAATACTGATGTCTTCCAGGTTTCCGACAACTTCTCCATATATCTGGGAAAGCATACCATAACCATAGGTGGGGCTTATGAACATTTCAAATTCGAAAACGGATTTACTCCTCAATACAATGGTTATTACCGATATAGTTCATTAAATGATTTTTACGCCGATGCCAGAGATGGTAAAGTGGTTGCGCTTGAAAACTACCAGCTTACTTATTCCGCAGTTGTAGGGGGAACTGTTCCAATGGCAAAAGTGAAAACTGCTCAGTTAGGATTTTATGCACAGGATGAGTTGCGGTTATTCCTCAATTTAAAAGTTACAGCCGGGGTTCGTGTTGATTTGCCGAGCTATCCTGCAAGTTTACCTGCAAACGCCACATTGAACGACCTGACTTTTCAGGATGAAAAAGGAAATACTCAAAAAATTGATGTTAGCAAATTACCAGATCAAAAGCTTATGTTTTCGCCCCGAATTGGATTCAACTGGGATGTATTTCATAACAAACAAACACAGGTACGTGGCGGCATTGGTGTGTTTACTGGCCGTATACCTTTTGTATGGATTTCAAATCAGGCTAGCAACAATGGCGTTTTGTTTGGCAATATCTTCGCCAATAATACTAAACTATATCCGTTCAGTGACGATGTTACAAAATATATTCCGGCAAACCCCACAGCGCCGGCAACAGTATTAATCAATGCAACTTCGAGCAACTTTAGCTTCCCTCAGGTATTTCGGGCAAACCTTGCTGTAGATCAAAAATTACCATATGGGATAATTGCTACCCTCGAAGGAATTTATACCAAAGACCTCAATGCCGTAATACACCACGATTACAACTTAAAGATGCCATCGGGACAAATTTAAGATGGTCGAGACACTTTTCCAAAGGTAACCCGTTTAAACGGCGCTGTTACTAATGCCTATGTACTTGAAAATACAATTGAGGGATACTCTTACTTTATTACCGCACAATTTCAGAAGTCATTTAACTTTGGGTTATCCGCTTCTTTTGCATATACCTACGGAGAAACCAAAGACCTGAGCAGTAACCCTGGTTCTATCGCATCTTCGGCCTTTACTGGTAACCCGGTAAAAAGCAATCCTAATAAACCAGAATTAAGCTGGTCAACCTATGATCAACCACACAAAGTAGTTGCTTTGCTTAGTTATCGTAAAGAATACTTGGGGCATATGGCTTCAGCTTTGTCTATTATTTACATGGGTGTTCAAGGTGGTGGAGGTAGCAGTAACGAAAGACAGTCCGACGGACGATTCTCCTACACCTATGGCGGCGACTTAAACAGAGATGGTATCTCCGGCAACGATTTGATTTATATTCCTCGTGACAAATCGGAAATCAACATGATATCAAAAGATACCCGAACCACGGACGAAATATGGCAACAGCTTAATGCCTTTATCGAGCAGGATGATTATCTGAAGAATCATCGCGGTCAAATTATGGATCGCAATGGCGCCATTACTCCCTGGAATTCACAGATTGATCTCAAATTTACTCAGGATATATATCTGAAAATTGCCGGACGTCGCAATACACTTCAATTCAGTGTGGATGCTGTGAACTTTGGCAACCTGCTTAACTCCGAGTGGGGTGTAAAAAGACGGTAAACAAACGCTCGTTCCTCACATTTGAGGATTTCAAGGGACCTGATAATTCACCACGTTTTAGTTTCCCTTATTTCGACCCAACCAACAAGATACCGTTAACTTCATCGTATAGCAATGACAATAGTTTGGCTTCGAGGTGGCAGCTGCAATTTGGCATACGCTATATTTTCTAAGTTCTCTTTTCCTTTTTATATATTTTCCGGGTTGTTGTCGATGTGATATCGGTGACAACCTTTTTATCATTTTTTAAAACAGTTCACTATGAAATTCAAAATAATTATTGTCGCGACTCTTTCATTGTTAGCGCTTGGTAATAGTCATGCTCAGAAAAAAGTCCAAATGCCTTATCTGGTCGTTCTTTCGATGGACGGGTTCCGGTGGGATTACATTGATACTTTTTCTACTCCCAATCTGCACAAGCTAGTTAAAAAAGGAGTACGCGCAAAGTCGTTGATTCCCTCATTTCCAAGCGTTACCTTTCCAAATCATTACACCATGGCAACTGGTTTATATCCCGATCATCATGGTATTGTGCATAACAGTTTTTACGATTCTACATTAAATTTAACCTACCGCCTGGGTGATCTGAAGACGGTGGAAGACGGTCGTTTTTATGGAGGTGAACCTATATGGATAACTGCCGAAAAACAAAACATGCGAACTGCAAGTTTTTATTGGGTAGGATCTGAAGCCCCGATTATGGGAATGCACCCCACGTATTGGAAACAGTACGATAAAAAAGTAACCTTCGAACAACGCATTGATACGGTGATACAATGGTTATCACTCCCCGAAATACAGCGTCCGCACCTGGTGATGTTTTATTTTGATCAGCCTGACAAGGTTAGTCACGATACAGGCCCATTTTCACCTGAAACTCGAGCAATGGTGATGCGGTTGGATACACTGGCAGGTATTTTTATTGATAAAATAGAAAAGCTTCCTATATACAACAAGCTTAATTTCATTGTCACTTCAGACCATGGAATGGGGGAAACCAGTAATTCCCGTAAAATAGTTCTGGACGAGCATATCAAAAAGGAGTGGTGTAACCGCATCAATGGTCACAACCCCATATTTATGCTTGACGCCAAGACAGGATTTAGCGATAGCATATTTAGCAGATTATCGAATGTTCCCCACCTTAAAATTTGGAGAAGGCAGAATGTGCCTTCGCATTTGCATTTTGGCGCTAATTCAAGAGTTGGCGAATTGGTAGTATTGGCCGACAGCGCTTATACATTAAGTTGGAAAGGAGATAAAACCGGCAATGGCGGCGCTCATGGTTACGACACCGCTAATACCGATATGCACGGAATATTTTATGCTTCAGGCCCCGCTTTTAAGAAAGGCTATGTAACACCTTCGTTCGCGAATATACATTTATATACCATGTTTGCAGCAATTCTGCATCTAAAAGCGGCACCAAACGACGGCAATATCCGGAAGGTGAAGAGGATGTTGAGGTAATTCATATTTTAAATTAAAACAAATGTAACTATTCAGGTTGCAATTTAGCAATAGTATAAAAGGCATGCAGGATGAATTGTTTATTTTTAATGCAAGTGTCTGGTTACCGATTGGATGATGGCTTAAATTTGAGCCTTACGTTGGTTTTAAAATTGACCTGACTCTTTTTGTTTGACCTTGATATTATGGATAGTCCTTTCCGAACCTTTATTATCAATAGGGACTTCGAAATAATATACGAAAGTAAAAACATAGTCTTTGTAATTGTTCATCCGCTTATTGAAAGTAAAAACTTCTTTCATTTTATCAGGGATAGGGCTTTGTAATAAATCATGCGGCCTTTCGACAAGTATTGTTCTTTGACGTATTGAGTAGTAACATTGAGAATGCAGCTCGAACGAATTGTCAATATTCAGCAAGTCGGAGCCGGCTTTTTCAGCTGTATCAATGAAAGGTGACAGCTTACGGATTTGTTTTATAGGAATAAAGGTGAATATTATTTACAACTTTAGCAGAAGGTATAAGTAACTTCATCCATTACATTCATTATTATCAGATTCAATATATATGACCAGATTAATTATACATGAAGCAAATTTAAGATATTGGTAATTTGAGTTTAATTATAAGGTTAAAGGCAAGGTTTACTTTTATGCTGTAAATAGAACTGGGTTAGTTTATCATTAAAACAGATAAAATGAAGAAAATACTGATCATCGCTCTTGTTATGGCTGGTTTGCAGGTTCAGGGTCAATCTTACAAAACACAGAATGTGATTATTATTACCATCGATGGCTTTCGCTGGCAAGAGGTTTTTTCCGGTGCCGATTCGATATTGCTGAATAACAATAATTTGGTAAGAAACGCCGACGATTACAAAAATAAGTATTGGAATAACAACCCTGCTGTTCGTCGTACAATGCTTATGCCGTTTATGTGGGAAACCATTGCTAAGGAGGGTCAAATTTATGGAAACCGCCATATTGGATGCAATGTGAATGTTGCTAATTCTTATTGGTTCTCATACCCCGGGTATAGCGAAATACTGTGCGGTTTTGCCGACAAACGCATCAACTCCAATTCCTATGGCCCAAATCCCAATGTAAATGTTCTCGAATTCATTAATCAAACACAGGAATTTAATGGGAAAGTAGCAGCCTTCTCCTCGTGGGCAGCCTTCCCTGATATTCTAAATAAAACCAGAAGTGGATTGCTGGTGAATTCAGCTTTTGATAAAGTATTGGAATCGGAGTCAAACCCTCAGATCGATATGCTGAATAAAATGCAGTCCCAATTGCCCGATGTGTTTTACGGTGTGCGCCTGGATGCATTGACATTCAATATTGGATTTGAATATCTTAAAACCAAGAGGCCTCGGGTGCTTTATCTGGCTTTTGACGAAACCGACGACTTTGCCCATGAGGGTAAATACGACTATTACCTCAACTCGGCAAATTATACCGATGGCTTTATTAAAGAGCTTTGGCAATGGGTACAAAGTGAGGAAGACTATAGAGACAAAACAACACTCTTAATTACAGTAGACCATGGCAGAGGTGTTGGAGAACCAGGATGGAGGCACCATGGCAAAGCAATATTGGGACATTCCAGCGAAACATGGTTTGCTGTAATCGGTCCCGATACACCTGCACTTGGAGAAGTTAGCGGAGGACAATATTACAATGCGCAATACGCGCAAACCTTGGCTTCGCTGCTTGGAGTAAAATACGTAAATGAAAAACCCCTGGGTGTAATTATTGCAAAAGTAACCGAAAATAAATCGTTAATAAGTCAAGTTAATATTGACAAGTGATGCGTATTAAGATAATGCTGTAGTGATTTAGCCGGGCGAGCGATGAAGCACCCGGCTTTTGTACTTTAATAGAATTTAAAAACTTAACACTACTTTAATACTTAATTTATTTTTACTTAATACTTATTACTTAAAATTACATCATCTTAAACACATGATGTATTTTTATGAACTTAACAGTTACCCGCCTAAAAAGTGTCTTGCATGAATACAATGAGGACTTGATATACTCGCTATTGGTGGGTGTACCAACCTTAATAATAATGATATTGATAAGTCCTTATATGGATTATTCTCACTTATATTGAGTATATTGATACTTTAATTTAATATCAATGTCAGCAGAATTAATTCTTTTTATTACTAAATACGGATATTATGGCATATTTATTCTTGTATTTCTTCAGGAAATAGGTGCACCAAATCCCATTCCGAATGAATTAGTGCTTCTATTCTCGGGATACCTCACATTTACAGGTATATTGAAACTTCCTTTGGTGATTTTGACCGCTTTATCAGCAGACTTTATTGGTACCAGCATACTTCATACCGTTTTTTATTTCTTTGGCGCTTATATTCTTCAACATAAACCTCGCTGGTTGCCATTACCTATAAATGCTATAAATAAACTCACCCATCGTTTATCGGGAAAAGGTTTGAGTGGGATTTATATCTGTCGTTTAACTCCGTTTATCAGGGGATATACCTCTGTTATATCAGGGTTGCTCCAGATCAGGCATCGGGTGTTTTTGCCTATTGCATTGACTACTGCAACAATATGGGGTGCCACTTATGCAATTACCGGAAGGTTGCTTGGTCCTTTCTGGGGTTTTTTTATCTCAAATATCGGGAGTTTTAAATATATCATGCTGCTAATCCTTGTAATCGTCATTGTGTTTTTTTTACTTTTTCATTACAAACGATCTCCCACACCAAAAATTGACAAATCAGAATAGATTATTAATTCTTCAATAATTTTGCCAATGAAAGTTCATATAGTTTCTGAAACTGCATTTACCACCAAAGGAAATGGAGTTCACACAGCATTTATCGATTTGATTGAATTGTTGAAAGAAAAAAATGATATAAATGTTGTAATAAATAATGAAGGTTTTGGTGATGTCTTTCATAGCCATACGTATGGCCCTTATTATTTTTGGAAAGGGAAAAATTATAAAGGCAGAAGGATTCTAACGGTACATGTCATTCCTGATTCCATAAAAGGTTCTTTGCCAATGCATAAAACATTAATGCCATTTATTAAATGGTATTTTAAGAAAGTTTACTCTTATGCTGATATTTGCATTGCGCTTTCCCCAATGGTTGAAAAGGCGATAAGGGATCTGGACGTTAATACCAGGATTGTGAGGATATATAATCCCATACTTATTGATCGTTGGAAGCGCACAGAAGAAATGCGAAAGAAGGGACGTGAGATTCTGAACTTATCAGAAAAAGATTTTGTCATTTTGGGTGTAGGCCAGTTAGAAGGAAGGAAAGGTGTTGAAGATTTTCTTGACATTGCTGAAGCCATTCCGGAGGCAAAGTTTGTTTGGGCAGGCGGCAGGCCGTTTGGTATATTAACCGAAGGAATTGCCCGGATTGATGCAAAGGCAAAAAAAGCTTCAGAGAATATTCAATTTACAGGCCTGGTGGATTTAATGAAAATGCCTGCTATCTATGCTGCTGCAGATATGTTACTATTTCCTTCTTATCAGGAAAACTGCCCTATAGCCCCATTAGAAGCCGCAGCGTGCGGTATGCCTATTATTTTCAGGGACATCGAAGAATATAGTTTATTATATGATAATCCTTATTTGAAATGCAAAACTACTCCTGAGTTTGTGGAGATGACAAAAAGATTAATTCATGAAAAACCATTTTATGAAGAAGGATTAAAAATTTCGCAACAATTTATAAATCAATTTGATAAAAATAATATCAGAAATAAATTAATTTTGCTTTATCACGAATTAAGTAATTGAAATCTAAATTAATAAAATTTAAAGCCCTTGAACTAATATAGGGGGTACTTCCGATATTAGTTTTTATTTATCACTATTTGGTTAATTAGTAGTTGTAAAGATGCCCTTAGTGAGAACAACTCTTTTTTTATCAATTGCTATTTTTAAGGCATCGTACAGATAATCCATGAGACTTAATAGAATATGTAGAAGTTACAGAATTTGTTTTAGATGTGAAAAACAAGAACCAGGCATTGTCTTTGTCATTTTGTGTAGCTGTCCAGAATGCACCGTAACTGCCTAATAAGTTATAATTGCCAACGGTGGAAACTCCTCCCAGCTTAGCATTAAACCCGCCTTCGGCCGAGTTTTTTAAAAGCATTGTCCCAGCTTTATCTTCGCCTCCCATCGTGGTAAGCAGCTCCTCCCAATCCTTTACTGTTGGCAGTTTCCAGCCATTAGGACAAGCATTTTTAGCTGCCTCATAGGTATATAGCCTGCCGTACTTAATTCCTAATTTCGGATCTTCATTATAATTTGAGCTTCCGGGAATATCTATATTGAGATTGGACATCATCCAAATCTGAGCTCCGATTTTAAGTGTGTTGATTTGTTGACCATTGCCCGAAATAAAAAAACTGCTTACAAATATTGTTAAATAAAAATACTTTTTCATCTGATAGATTTTTGGAGTTTTAATTAATTTAATCAATAGTACGGCTATATTTTAATAAGGTTTGTTAGATAATGTTAAGTTTATCTTAATTCTGGCTCTCTTTCGATCCTTGCAGATAAAATTAATATATTGATAACACCGGTTTAATTCTCACTTAATACAAATCGCTTAACATTATACTTATATGGAATGTATTGTGTTTTTAAGTAATTAATTAATAATCACTTGTATGACAGCATTTAGTATTGAAATGGTTGATGAAACGGATATTGGCATCGAGGGATCGGAAGATAGATTAGTACTGGATATCAATGATAAAACCTTGCAAGGTGATGTTAGCGAATATCTTGTGCCGATTGTAAGCAGCAAAAGAGCAATAGAAACACCACTAATCATAAATATTCAAATGGATTCGATAAGTAATCGAAAATTCAAACAATTATTGGATATGCTGAACTCGGTACTAGTGTATTTCGACACTGAAAATATATTGGCAATCTGGTATTACGAAGCTACAGATGAAAAGGCTTGCGAAATGGGATTGAAGATTCAAGCGTTGACCCATATCAACTTTTCATTTCAGGTACAGTGATTTTGAGAAAAAGATAAGCTTTCAACCCGAAAGCTCAATCAGTAAAAACAGTATTAAATTGACTATTTTATTGTTGCCGTATATATAGAGTTTTCCCCAAAATCGATGATTGCTTCTATTGCATAGTGGTCTGATAAATCGATTGCGGTATTTTTGTTATTACCTTGAAAAATTGAAACTTTGCGATGAATATTTTGAATCAATTGGCTGTTGCGAACTAAAATATAATCGATTAACCACTTTTTGCCATTGAGCCTTTTTGCAAGTTTGTTATCTATCTCATCAAACGAAGTGTGAATATCTCCGTCCATATCACCGTTTTGCACATCCAATGTTTTAAGCATAAACTGGTAATTTGCACTATCCTGCATTTCAATATTAAAGTCGCCACAAACAAATTGAGGCACATTATTCCGACTATATTTTTGAAGAAGTGTTAGTGATATTTCCCTGCATTGTTCTCGACGCACATCATCGGGACTGTCAGCCTGAAGATGCGTGCCGACCAATTGAAAATCCTGCCCTTTCCATTCGCCCTGAAACATTACTGCTCCCTTGCGAGCCATGGCATCGATACCATACCTGTTTTGATATTCAATTTCGTGAATTTTTTTTAATGGAATTTTACTCATCACCCAAATACCACTGCTTGTTCGTATTGAAAATAACGATAAGTTGGCAGGCCCATACATATAAGGAAATTCCGCTTTCAATTGTTTGCGTAAAATTCCTCTTGCCCTAAAATCGAAAGCTTCCTCAAAAACAATGATATCGTAATCTGTCGATTTTAGTTTTTTGGCAATCTCAGCAGCACGCTTGCAATTCCCTTTAAGCCAGGAACAGTGTGGTAGCATATAAATATTCCATGTAAGAATTTTAAGCATGTTATCTGTTTTTTTAGTTTCAACATAATCTGAAGCGCTTTTGGAATAAAGCTGAAATGGAATCAACATGGTGAATGAAAGAAAAAAGATGACGGCTCGAATAATAGTCATTGGTATGAAATATTAGTTTTATTCGAAACCAAAGATATATCAGCAAGATTATTAGAACATTAACTTCGAGTGAAGTATTTGTTAAATTTTGAACGTATTATGAGAAATGAGACGTTAAGAGGTAAATTTTATGAACTACGTTATCTAGTAGTTTAATTGATAGATGATTAATAAAATTGTTATATGTTACATAAATTTAATACTGGCTAAAGATATAGTTAATACTCATTCAGTTACTTAGCATGACTTAAAATCTAAAGTTATGAAGCAGTTAATTTATACTGAAGATGTAATAAAATCAGCCAAACTCGATAAGTTTGGAGGAATTACCGTTGCTCGTTTTTTGATGTCTGTATTCCAGTTTGATAAAATTAATGAGATTTATTCCAATAATTATACCAAGAAGGGATTGGCTTTTATCGATTCAATCATTTACGAGGCAGGCATCAGTTATGATATTTCAGCCGTTGATTTGTCCCGAATTCCAAAATACGGGCCGTTTCTTATCATAGCTAACCATCCTTTTGGAGGTATCGAGGGATTAATTCTTCTGCATAAATTATTATTGGTGCGGCCTGATCTTAAAATCATGGGGAATTTTCTTTTTCAAAGAATAGAGCCACTAAAAGATTGCATTTTCGCTGTAAATCCTTTTGAAACTCATAAAGAAGCCTACTCAAGCATTCAGGGATTGAAAAGAGCATTTTTGCATGTATATACGGGACAGGCTTTAGCTATCTTCCCTGCCGGTGAGGTATCCACCTATTATCAACATTCCGGAAATATTGTTGATAAAAAATGGAGCCGCTCTATTATCCGTTTCATAAAAAATGCTGGTGTTCCGGTGATTCCGGTATTTTTTCATGGCAATAACAGCTGGCTATTTCATCTTATGGGCCGGATTCATCCTCTATTACGAACAGTCAAAATTCCATCGGAGCTTCTAAACAAGCATAAGCAAACAATAAGTGTAAGCATAGGTAACCCTATCACCGTAAAAGAACAGGAAGATTTTACAGATTTATCTCAGTTTGGTCGTTATTTAAGAGCTAAAACTTATGCCTTATCCACTACTCTTCCGGTGAATGATCTTTTTCACAAAAGGATGAAGGCCGGCAAGGCAGAAAGTATTAATCCTCCAATAAGTCCTGATATCCTTGGGAATGAAATAATTGGAATTTCACCTGAGTATCATCTATTCAAATGGCATAATTATAGCGTTTATTGTGCTCCTTCAACGTTAATACCATATATTACCGGAGAAATAGGTCGCTTACGTGAAATAACATTCCGTGAAGTAGGTGAAGGTACCAACAAAAGTTTAGACATTGATGAATACGATTTTTACTATCATCAACTCTTTATCTGGGATGGAATCGAAAAAAAAATAGTGGGAGGTTATCGGATTGGAAAGGGGAAGGATATTATTTCGGAATGGGGTCTGAAGGGTTTTTATATTCAAACATTGTTCAGATTTCACCAACAAATGGGGAAAGTACTTGACCAATCCATCGAATTAGGCAGATCGTTTATTGTTAAAGATTACCAACGTAAACCAATGTCCCTGTTTTTGCTTTGGAAAGGCATATTACTATTTCTCGCTAAAAACAAGGAATACCGATATCTTATAGGCCCTGTAAGCATTAGCAACAAATACTCGTCAATATCAAAACAAGTAATTATTGAATTTATTGAAAAACACCACTTTAACAATGATTTATCGCCTTACATTAAAGCACGCACCCCGTTTGTTGCACATAACCGGGGTGAAGTAGATACCGAAATCCTTTATGAAAAGGCAAATGATTTGAACTCTCTTGATCAGGTAATTATGGGACTGGAGCCTTCAAAAATGAAAGTTCCAGTACTGTTAAAGAAATATCTGGCCCTAGGTGGTAAAATTGCATGTTTTAATATTGATCCCGCTTTTAACAATTGCCTCGACGGACTTTTGATTCTCGACATTCAGGACGTTCCAGCTTTACTAATTCAAACAATGTTGAAAAACACTGAAATGGCAAACTGAGCCGCTTGATAATAGTATTTTGTGTAAGCATAAAGCTCTCATTGCTTTTAGGATTTTTGCTAATAGAATTTTAATCCAATTCAGTCAATTTTTTTTTTACTTGTTGACTGTGACAAGTTTGTTTCATAAATCTTAATCCACTGGTTTGCTGTTATTTTCGCAGCTAATCTTCCAATAAGCTCAAAGGGTATCTGATCAATTTTCTTAAAACGGATACACCCTTTTCCCATGTCCAATTTTGTATTTGAACATTTTGCATATTCACTAATAAACCAATCCAATAGCTCTTTATTTCCATAAATGCCCATGTGATAAATGGCGATGTAATTTTTTTGTGATGCAATGTTCATAAAAGGAAGTGGCAATTTTGGATCGCAATGATAACCTTTGGGATAAATGGAATGTGGTATTACGTACCCAATCATCCCATAACCTAATGTTTCCAAAAATCCTTTTGGCAAATTGTCATTTATTACCTTACGGATTGCAATGATTGCTTGTTTTCTGTCATCAGGCAATTGCTCAATGTATTGATCCGGAGAGTTCGCTTTATATTGCATTGGATAAGTTTTTTGAAGATTTTTTGAAGGTTATATGGGCATAGGCAGTTGTTACTGCATCAATGAAAAGTGCTTTCTGAACTTTATTCAATTCAACGTATGTCCATCCCTGATTACCCCATTTATTTGGGTATGTTATCATTTCTCTATTTTTAATCCTTAACTAATTGTTTTAGCTTTTCACCGTCAAACTTTTTCATCTGTATTAACAAGTGATTCACTTATTTTGTTTTTTAGGAATCGAGATACCGTGGCGATTGCATTTTTTCGTCTCCCAAGGGACGACATTATGGTAATAAAATAATTAAGCCCTCCTCTAATACATTTATTATTTTGGTTTTCCCTGATTAATTAATTGATCAATAGCCGTTGCTTGCTTCTCATTATCCCCCTCTTTCTCCATATGCCTGTTATGTCCATAAAAAAGGAAATATTTTTGCATGATCATCATAGTTTCTTGCAGTGTCATTAAATACCATGCCTCAATAATTGATGTGCATCAGGATAAGGAAAACGTAATTCCCTCATTATCTGAAAAAGTTGTTCATACGAATGATATTCGTAATCCTCAATAGCAGCAAGCCCCGAGAGTACGAATAATTTATTCGTCCTTTCGGGGCTATTATTTGAAATTATCTTGTTTGTAACCTTATGTTACTTTAAGTATTAAACATGCTAAAGAGTCAAAGTAGGTTGTGATTATTTTGTTACTGCTTGTTCGTGCATTGTATTGGCCCGGCCGGATGGATCAGAGTTTTCCTGCCATTTTGGAACCCATTTCACCACGGTTTTGATGGCCGATTGTTGGGGATAGAATTTCTCAAAAATAGCACGAAAGTAATATGCCTCTTTTGTAGCTGGCGTATTATAAGGAAATAACTCAGCAGCCGTGGCAAATTCCTTATCTGAAACCTTACTGTTGCAATGGGCAATAATCTGGTCGATCCAGTTGTATCCAACGCCATCACTAAACTGCTCTTTCTGTCTCCATAAAATGGATTGCGGCAAGTAAGGATCGTTTTTATCGTCAAACGCTTTCCGAACGATGTATTTCTCCATTCTTCCTTCCGAACGTTTTGGCATTCGATCTTCCGGACGGATTGACATGGCTAAATCAAGGAAACGACGATCGAGGAAAGGTACACGGGCTTCGATACCGAATGCCATGGTCGATTTGTCGGCACGCAAACAGTCGGCTGTGGATAGAAGGTTTACTCGGCGAACAGTTTCATCTGCAAATTCTTCAGCTGACGGAGCGTTGTGGAAATAGAGATAACCACCAAATACCTCATCGGCACCTTCACCTGATAACACTACTTTAATACCCATTTCAGATATATATTTCGAAAGGAAATACATAGGAGTGCTCGCCCGGATTGTAGTTACATCATAACTTTCGATATGCCAGATAATTTTTTCAAGTTCTTTAATACCCTCTTCAACGGAAAAAAACACCTCGTGATGTGTGGTTCCGATAAATTTTGCAACTTCACGGGCGGCCTTAATATCAGGAGCATCATTTGAAAGTCCTACTGAAAAGGAATGCAATTCCTGTTTGGTCCCACGAAGAAGGCGTTTTGTAATCGATGATATCAAGCTGGAATCTAAACCGCCTGAAAGTAGCACCGCCAGTGGCACATCGCTCATCAATCGAACACGTGTGGCATCAATTAAGGCGTCTCTGAGTTGGTTCAAATCGACAGGTTTATTAGCTACTTTATAATCCTGCCATTCGGGCTTGTAATATTTCACGAGTCCGGTTTCTGGTGTATAATAATGTCCCGGAGGGAAAGCTTCGAATTCAACGCATTGATCGGTTATTGACTTCATTTCCGACGAGAAATACATATTTCCATCAGCATCTTTTCCGTAGTACAAAGGTTTGATACCTATGGGATCGCGACCTACCATGTATTTTTCGTTGTCGTCATCAATAATTACAAACGAAAAAATTCCACGCATTTTATTGCAGAAATCGAGACCATATTGTTCATAAAGATGAACAATTACTTCACTATCGCACGTTGTTCTGAAGGTATGATTTTTTAAAATGCCCTGGCGTAATTCCATATGGTTATAGATTTCGCCATTGTGCATCACATATGCATTGGTTGTTCCCTGAATGGGTTGACGACCTGTTGTAAGGTCAATAATCGACAATCGTTCGTGGCAAAGAATTGCTCCTGAGGGGCTAACATGTACTCCACTTTCATCAGGTCCGCGGTGACTCATACGTTTTGAGAGTTTCTGGACTTCTTCAGGGGATCTCTTACCAATTACAGCTAAAATTCCGCACATACTACAATTTTTTAATGGGTGTTAACTATTATTTGTTATTTTTTCGGTTACACGTTAATTATAAAAAGGGGGTGCGTTTATAAATTATTCACAAATTTACCATATTTGATTTCAATTTTAAACCGCATTCGATGATTATGTTTTAAATCAAAATAAATACCGCTATATTTCTTTAAAATAGTAACTAAAAACAGTACAAAAATATTTATCTGATTTGATTATGCAAAGAAAAAATGAAGAAATATTTCATTTTGGGAATATTTATTTCAATTTTAATTAAAATTGAGTTTAAACTTTATAATTTTGAAAAATAATTTTAAAAAACCATGGATAACTTTCAAATTGATAGTCTAGACCGCAAAATACTTGCAATTATTAAAAACAACGCCAGAACTCCTTTTTTAGAAGTAGGAAGAGCATGCGATGTTTCCGGAGCTGCAGTTCATCAGCGGGTGCACAGGTTAATGAAAGAGGGGGTTATATTGGGCACCGAGTTTATCCTTGATCCTAAAAAAGTGGGTTACCATACCTGTTCCTACATAGGGGTTTTTCTTGAAAAGGCGAGTTTATACAAAGATGTAGCCAAACAACTGGAACAGATCCCGGAAATTGTGGAATGTCATTATACAACCGGTAACTATTCCATTTTCATTAAGATCTATGCTAAAAACAATGAACACCTTCGAAATATTTTAACCGATCAGTTACAATCAATACCCGGTATAGCTCGTACCGAAACGTTTATTTCGCTCGAAGAAAGCTTTAAGCGGCAATTGCCGGTTGAAAAATAAAATTCAATTTTTTTTAGGATTGCGACTATTTCTAAAAATTATTTTAATACTAAAACCAATAAAAATGATCTGGTCAATTGTCTATGTAAATTTTCAGGATTACAAAATTCGCAAATTTCATTTATTTCTGTTGTATAAGTAATTGATCTTACAACTAAGAACTTACGACTATTCTCTGTTTTACCACTTCGTATATCATAACTGAAGCAGCGGCTGATACATTCAATGATTCGATTTTACCAAACGTTGGTAGTTTTACCAAATAATTCGAAATACGCAAAAGATCTGTACTTATACCGGTTTCTTCAGATCCCATAATTAATGCAACAGGTTGCCTGTAATCGTTTGTAAAATATAAATCAACAGCTTTTTCAGTGGCTGCAACCAGCGTCAATCCGCTATCCTTTAAGAATTTTGATGTTTGTAGCAGGTTTTTTGTTCTGCAAACAGGGATGTGATGCAAAGCGCCTGCCGATGTTTTTAATGCATCGGCGTTAATTTGTGCGGAACCCTTTTCGGGAACTATAATGGCATCAACGCCGGCACATTCAGCGGTTCGGGCAATTGCTCCAATGTTTCGTACATCAGTTAGCGAATCCAATATCAATACAAAAGGTATTTTTCCCTGTTCGAAAAGCCCCGGTATGATGGTTTCGATATTGTGATATGAAATAGGCGAGATATATGCCACTACACCCTGATGATTTTTTCTCGTAACCCGGTTTAATTTTTCGATGGGAACATACTGGAAAGGAATGTTCGAGCCTTTGATGTCGTTAAATAGCTCCTGAAATAGCTCTCCGGCTAATCCTTTCTTTATTAATACCCTGTCAATTTCTTTTCCTGAACGAATGGCCTCCTGTATGGAATGAATGCCAAAAATAAAATCGGTGCTTTGGTTCAATTTGATGTGTGTTTTGAAATGAGTTTCAAAGGTAGGCTTTATGCTGATATATACAATGAATAAGTTATACTGGTTGCTGATGAGACCTGTCAGGTTTTTAAAACCTGACAGGTCTATCAAACCTGACAGGTCTATCAACAGATAAAACCGCAAATTATGTTTAGCATAACACTGGTTATACTTGGTTCTATTCTTCAAAGACCTGACAGGTTTTTAAAACCTGTCAGGTCTATCAACAGCTAAAACAGCAAATTATGTTTAACGTAACACTGGTTTATACTTGGGTCTATTCTTCAAAGACCTGTCAGGTTTTTAAAACCTGACAGGTCTATCAACAGATAAAACCGCAAATTATGTTTAGCATAACACTGGTTATACTTGGTTCTATTCTTCAAAGACCTGTCAGGTTTTTAAAACCTGACAGGTCTATCAACAGATAAAATCGCAAATTATGTTTAGCATAACACTGGTTATACTTAGTTCTATTCTTCAAAGACCTGACAGGTTTTTAAAACCTGACAGGTCTATCAACAAATACAACCGCAAATTATGTTTAGCATAACACTGGTTATACTTAGTTCTATTCTTCAAAGACCTGACAGGTTTTTAAAACCTGTCAGGTCTATCAACAAATACAACCGCAAAATTATGTTTAACATAACACTGGTTTATACTTGGGTCTTGGTTCTATTCTTCAATGCTGTAGACTTTTCCCTTTCTCCACGAATCAATGGCGGTTCGCCAGAAAGGGCTATAGGAATCGTTGCGAATCATGATGTAATGGTTTTCACTATAAGGCGTTGCTATTTTATTGAAGGTGATGTTCAGGTTGGTAGCATCTTGCCGAACATAATATTCCCAGATTTCATTGGTAGCTTCTTTTTTAATATAACTCGGTGGCCCGAATATCATATAAATCATTCCCCGATCGGTTTTCCAACCTTCCTTATAACTTGTAAAATATTGATTGGCATAAGTCATACGGGTATAGTAAATTCGTATCAATTCTCTTGTTATTTCCGGGTTTCCATTTAAACCTAACCAATAATTATCAACTGTAAGCTTATACTTATCATTGCTTTGCAATTTTCGGAATTCCTCTGAGGTTGTAATAAATTCCAATGGTGGTATCATCGCCTGTGCACCTTTTATTTTAGGGTAATTCTCTCCATAATTGGCAAGCAATAACCCTTCCTTTTGGGTTGTATCGGTTTGTACGAAATAGAGACCCTTGTATGTTAGTAGAAAAGCTTGTTGAGGATTATAGTCAAAAACCCACAGGCTATCGGCCTTAAAATTAAACGTTGGTTCTACGGCAACAGAGAATGGCGGTAAAGGAAGCGGTGTATTATCCTTGTGGTATTTTACGAAAAGTTTTTTTGTATTCGTCTGGTTAGCTATAATATGTATGGGCTCATCTGTATTAAGATAGGATCTAAACAATGGGGCATCGTTGGGATGAGTCAATATTTTGAAGTTTTGTGAGGAAAAATGAGACATTTTATTCACCGTTATCATGTTCTGCTGATAGGTATTGTGGATAATATCTGATAATGAAATCCGCATTGAATATATTTTCCCGGGAATGGCTTTTACTGATATGGCTGTTACAATAACACGCTTACCATTTTGTTTTTCAAATTTTCGTATAAATGTGGCGCTGTCGGCAATTTTCTTGTTGGCTGGGTCGGTGGTAATGTCGAAAAGCTGATATTGTATTTTAACTTTTGCCTGCATCGCATTTTCGGGGTTTGCCTGGTTAAATAACAATTCATCGGTATTTAACCTGATAAGGAGTTGAGATGCTGTGTCACTTTGGTGAAAAACCATATATTCAGGATGAATAAATCCAGATCCCGGGGTATATAAATACGACTGATTTTGTTGCTGTACAACTTTGCGCTTGGTGGCACATGAGTACCCCAGAATTACCAGCAATAGGCAAAAGCCCAAAACTTTGAATGATCGCATGTAGGGTTATTTTTTGAAATCGGAGTAAATTTACTAAAATCTTTGTTCTTTTAATTGCTCAAGTTCGGTATTCAATCGTTCCCAGGTCGACATTTCTTTTTCAAGCAACTTTTCTACTTCACCATGCCTATTGTAAAGTTTTTCTCCAGAGCTTTTTTCGATGTTATCGGGATTGGCGAGCAATGAAGTTATTTCTTCCAATTCTTTCTCAAGCGATTCGATTTTTTGTTCCGAAGCAACAACCTGCTGGCTTGCCTTACGAATAACTTTGTCCATCTCTTTCTTCTCGAGATAATCCTGTTTGATGGCCGATGATTGTTTCGACACAGAATCTATTACAGGTTTTACTTTCTGGTTCAGCTCAACCAGATTTTCAAGTTTGCGTTTTTGGAGAAATTCATAAATACCGCCCAGATGCTCCTTTATTTTTTGATTTTTAAACTCATACACCTTATTGACTAATCCGTTGAGAAATTCACGATCGTGAGAAACCAGAATTAACGTGCCATCGAAAGCCGCCAATGCTTGCTTTAGTATATCCTTCGAACGCATATCGAGGTGATTGGTTGGCTCGTCGAGCACCAATAGGTTTACCGGTTGCAACATGAGCTTTACCATGGCAAGCCGGGAACGCTCACCACCTGAAAGAACTTTCACCTTCTTATCCACATCGCCGCCACGAAACAGGAAAGCGCCGAGCAAATCGCGAATTTTGGTGCGAATGTCACCAACAGCCACCTTATCGATGGTCTCAAGAACGGTAATGTTTTCATCCATCAGTTCATCCTGATTTTGGGCGAAATAACCAATGGAGACATTATGACCGACCTTCATATCACCAACATAATCAACCTCACCCATCACGATTTTAGAAAAAGTAGATTTGCCTTCTCCATTTTTGCCTACAAAAGCTATCTTTTCACCGCGTTCAATTACAATGTCAACATCATCGAGAATTGTTTTGTTACCATATTTTTTGGTAACTCCCCTGGCATTAACAACTACAGTGCCAGAGCGCGGTGCTGGCGGGAACTTAATATTTATGGCCGACATATCTTCCTCATCCACCTCAATACGATCGATTTTATCAAGTTGTTTGATCCGGCTTTGAACCTGAACTGCTTTAGTTGCTTTGTATCTGAATCGTGAGATAAAATCTTCGGTTTCTCCGATTAATTTCTGCTGGTTGCGGTATGCCGACATCTGTTGGTCGCGTCTTTCTCTTCGAAGTTCAACATATTCGGAGTAGGCTGCTTTGTAATTATATATCTTGCCCAACGATATTTCAATCGTTCTGTTGGTAAGGTTATCGAGAAAAGCTTTATCGTGAGATATTATAACAGCCGCACCACTAAAATCTCTGATGTAGTTTTCGAGCCAGGTGATGGATTCGATGTCGAGGTGATTCGTAGGCTCGTCGAGTAGCAACACGTTAGGGTGGCGGAGTAGTATTTTTGCAAGTTCAATACGCATACGCCAGCCTCCGCTGAATTCCTTTGTCTGCCTGTGAAAATCACTTTGCGAAAAACCAAGTCCAAGAACTGTTTGTTCGAGCGATTCGTCGATATTGGCGCCGCCCAGCATATGAAAACGATCGCTTAGATCGGATATTTCGTGTATCAGATCTAGGTATTCCTGACTTTCGTAATCTTCGCGATAAGTGAGAGTGCGGTTAAGTTGTTGAATCCGTTTGTCCATTTCCAGAACTTCAGAGAAGGCAGTGCGGGCTTCGTCGAGAACTGTCTTGCCATCCTGATGAATCATCTGTTGAGGCAGGTAGCCAATCTTAGCATCTTCAGGAATCACAACCTCACCAGAGGAAGGTTGTTGTAAACCACACAAAATTTTAAGCATGGTTGATTTTCCGGCGCCGTTTTTTCCAACCAAACCAATTCTGTCCTTAGGATTTACAAGAAACGAAACATCCTTAAACAAGTTAAACCCACCAAACTGAACCGTTAACTGATTGACTGAAATCATGATAAATAAACAAATTTTTAGAGGACAAAACTACATGAATTTTTCCGGATTTGACAACAATCAAAAAAGTTTCAAGGGGAATACCGTCGAATAGGCTATAGGCTGTGAGCAAATAAAGGAGTATATTCAGTTTGATTCACTTCAGTATAATATTGCTGCCACGCATGAAGCGTTGCCGCTTGCATGAGATTCACTATCCTGTACAATAAACCTGGAGCGGGCTACAATCCTTGACTAACCCACTAACCGGCAATTTATATATATGATACCGGCAATTATATTTCGGCTATTCCAATTGTATTAATTGCAAAATGCCTAAACTCTTGAGCTAACTGAACGGACGTTTCTAATTCCTCTTTTGTTAAATAAATCGACTTATCTGGGTAGCGAATTTGAACACTAAATCCATTTAACAATATTGCCTTATCATAAGTTTGTTCGCTAATCTTCAGTTGTGCTGACAATAAATCCAAAAGATAAATCAGATTATGAGAACGTTCAAACTCAATATCAAAATGAACAAGAACCGCTTTAAGATACTTCTCGGCTGCTTGTTGGCAATGAAACGCTATCGTATCGAAATATTGGGGAATATGAATGTAGAATAGTTTTGCTGGGCCTAAATCGTGGTCAGCTTTATCAATCCACCCATTGATGAGTTCATCCTTTTCGCTCATAAAGAATTTGTGATGTTTTTAAGGCAGAGCTTACAAATGAATATTTTTCTTGTTTCTCTTGATCAAACTCCTTCTGAGTATAAACCAGAATATCCATTGGAATCATTGAACCTATCAATGATTTTTGAATATCAAAACTTCTCCTATGTCTCGGTAAATCTGTCTCCTTTATCACTAACAAATCAATGTCACTGTCATTATTAGGATTCCCAGCAGCATATGAACCAAATAAAATAATTCTATCAGGATTAAACCTAATGGCAATCCTATTTACAATCTCATTTATTTTAGATCTTTCAATCATTTTTTATCAAAAAGTATCGCAATTTACATTTTTTTTAGGACTCACTTATGGTTTGCGGTTCGTTTTTTTTGCTGGTTGCTAACGTTGGCGGTATAAAACGTTGCCACCTGCGTGAGATTCACTATCCGGGTACAATAAATTAGGAGCGGGTCTCAACCTTTCACTATCCTAATCACCGGCAATTTATATACATGACGTTGGCTGCTGTTGTTTTTTATTTTCCCCAATCATACAAACTATCAGGACAGAAATCAATACCATTATCCCAATAAACTGTCTCTAAATCAGAATTTAACTTAACTGTCATAAAGTAATCAGGATTTAGTAAATCTCTAAATTTCGAATTGTCTGACTTTGACCAATCAATAAGTTTTTGGCTGAAGTCGACTGTTTTAGTTTCGCCTGTATTAAACAAAACATTTATCTTAAACGGCTCGACCTTATTAATATGTTTAATTAAATGTAGCATAAATTTTATTTTTTATTCTAATGGGTCAATCTTATGAAATTCAGGATTATCCATTTGACCTTGATTCCAATTATCTGATAATTTAGTTCTATGCAATTCAGCCCAATCTTGAATTAATCTAATAGCTCTGCGAGGAATATTTCCTTCTATCATATCCCCCGTGTCTATGCTGAACAATCCCAAGTAATCACCATATTTTGCATGAAAATGTGGTATTACCGCAAATTGGGTGATGGACAATTGCAACCAACGACAGTCTATAGCCTAATATCTTAAGGCCTCCAATTACAGCCTCACTTTTATTACCACTTTTTTCACCTTCACTTTCTCGTCAACAGCAACTCCCGGTAAATGAGCGTCACTTGGAAAAAGCACAGCAAAATTTCCCGGACGTAAAATCACATAATCACCTTTGCCATCGTAAAACTCAATGTCTTTTTCGGGATTGTAAGGCGTATTCACTTTCATACCTTTTGGTGTGGCAACACCTATTTTTTCTTCGCCCGAAATCAGAATCTGAATGTCGGCATATTTCTGATGAGCTTCCCATCTAGTGTCGTCAGCATCTTTTGTTTCGTATTCGCTAACCACCGCAAAAATATCGTCTTCTACAATCGTATGACGGCCAATATCGAGGCGTGCCAAATCGTAATTGTTAATGTAACTTAATGCCACAGCCAGCCTTATATTTATTGCGGCATATATCCTTGAATTTGCAAGTTGATCAATAATCATAATATTCCATAGTTTTATTTTTCAAAGGTATAGAAATTGACGAGGAAAAAACGGATAGAATATCTTCAAATTATTGTCTTATCTTTGCGCGGTTAATTAAATAGAAATGACGCATAAATCGGGCTTTGTAAATATAATTGGTAATCCAAACGTAGGTAAATCGACATTATTAAATGTTTTGTTAGGAGAAAGACTTTCCATTGTTACTTCAAAAGCCCAAACCACACGCCACCGAATACTGGGAATTGTTAATACAGATGAATATCAGATAGTTTATTCTGACACTCCTGGAATATTGAAGCCTCACTATAAAATGCACGAAGCCATGATGAGTTTCGTAAAAACAGCTATTGACGATGCTGACGTGTTGCTTTATGTAACCGATGTGGTGGAGACAATGGATAAAAATATTGAGTATATCGAAAAGGTAAATAAAAGCGAGGCTCCTGTGCTTTTGGTCATCAATAAAATTGATCTCTGCAAAGAAAATGAACTCGAATCATTGATTGTCAGATGGAAAGAACTAATGCCGCGAGCGGAAGTTATTCCGGTATCGGCGCTAAAAAAGTTTAATATAGAAACTGTCTTCTCACGCATTCTGGAACAACTAAAGGAAGGACCCGCTTATTACGATAAGGACGCTCTTACCGATAAATCCGAACGGTTTTTCGTGTCCGAAATCATTCGCGAAAAAATATTTTCCAATTATCAGAAAGAAATTCCATATTCGGTAGAAGTGGGTGTTGAACTTTTTAAAGAGGACGATACAATGATTAATATAAAGGCAGTAATAATCTGTTCGCGCGAAACACAAAAAGGGATTCTTATCGGAAAAGGAGGTTTGGCTTTGAAAAAAGTTGGTAGCCAGGCTCGTTTTGATATTGAAAAGTTTTTTGGCAAAAAGGTCTTTCTCGAAATGTTTGTAAAAGTAATGAAAGATTGGCGTGACAGTGATCGTCTGCTGAAAGAGTTTGGGTATAATATGTAAGGTAATCGTAAGATATAAGTTGTAAGCAGAAGAAAAGAAGGGAAGTAAAAGAGTAATCTTGTCGCTTGAATCCCGAAATATTTGAATCGTAAATCTAAAATAAATAGATGAGTAATATAGTAGCAATTGTAGGACGTCCGAACGTTGGTAAATCAACACTTTTTAACCGCTTAACCGGACGGAAAGATGCGATTGTGGATGAAATTTCAGGTGTAACACGCGATAGGCATTATGGTCTGGTAGAATGGCAGGGGCGCGAGTTCACTGTGATTGACACAGGTGGGTATGTAACCAACTCCGATGATGTTTTCGAAGAAGAAATTCGCAAACAAGTGATTCTGGCAATCGACGAGGCCGATGTGATCTTGTTTTTAGTTGATGTTTATAATGGTATCACCGATCTTGACGAGGGTGTGACGGCGATTCTCCGCCGTAGTCGCAAAAAAGTAATACTAGTAGTAAATAAAGTAGATAATCTGGAACGTCAATATGATTCACAAGTTTTCTACAAACTTGGGTTAGGTGAATTTTTTACCATATCCTCGATGAGTGGGAGCGGGAGTGGTGATTTACTCGATAAAGTAATTGAATTTTTACCTCCCGAACCTTCCCGGGAAGACGATGCCGGCGTACCCCGTATTGCCATCGTTGGTCGTCCAAATGTGGGGAAATCATCATTGGTAAATGCTCTGTTGGGTGAAGAAAGAAACATTGTTACTCCTATTGCCGGAACAACCCGCGACTCCATTCATACACGCTACCGGAAATTTAACCACGACTTTTACATCATCGATACGGCGGGAGTGCGCAAGAAAACAAAGGTGGAAGAAGATCTTGAGTTCTATTCGGTGATGCGTGCGATACGCTCCATTGAGGATTCGGATGTATGTTTGCTTCTTCTTGATGCAACACGTGGTATTGAAGCCCAGGATTTGAATATCTTCCATCTTATTCAGAAGAACAGGAAAGGAATTGTAATTCTGGTAAATAAATGGGATTTAATCGAAAAAGATACGAACTCAACCAAAGAGTATGAAAAGAGGATCCTTGAGCGGATTGCTCCTTATACCGATATTCCAATTATTTTTACATCAACCATCACCAAACAACGGTTACAAAAAGTACTCGATACCGCGGTGGAAGTGTCTCAGAACCGCAAACAACGCATCACAACGTCGAAATTGAACGATTTGATGCTTCAAGAGATTGAGAAAAATCCTCCTCCTGCACTTAAAGGGAAATATGTGAAGATTAAGTATGTTACGCAGTTACCGACAGGTACTCCACAGTTTGCATTCTTTTGCAATCAGCCACAATATGTGAAGGATCCATATAAACGATTTATTGAAAACCGTATGCGCGAGCATTTTAACTTTACAGGCGTGCCAATTCAAATATATTTTAGGGAGAAATAGGGTTGGGAATTTAAAATACCAATTGGTTCTTCATTATTTTTGATAAACCTACCTGATTTAATTAATCAATTGTTTTTGATTGTTTAATTGGCCGATTGTTTTATTCATTTTAAATTTATCCTTAAGTTTTAAAAATGGAAGTTCAATTAAGTTATATGAAAGTGCAGCCGCAATGAATATGTAACAAATGTTATAAGGAAACTTTGAAAATATCCCCAAAGATTCCGAAAAAAACATTTCTTGCCAGATGTAAATACTATATGATAAAACTCCAAGGTAATTCATTATACGATTATTGAGAAAGCTAAACCAAATGTTTTCCTTATAATTAATTGAAATGATGATGATTAGTCCTATGCAAATATTAGTTATTGTTCCAAAAGAACCAGCAAAAGCAATAGTTAAATGTTCTAAAAACTTAAAATCGGGAAAGAACAATGTCACTATCCTTTTAGTTACCAAGCAGGCTATGAGAAGAAGAAACGGCGTTACCAGTAATTTTTTTGCATTACTCTGCAGATAGGAAAGTATTTTATTATAATAGATGGCAAAAAGGCAACCCCACATAAGGGAATCTGCTCTTGTAAATAAATGCATCACAGGGACATCTGTAAATAATCTAACAAAAGGGACAATGATTATTATAGTGACCGCAAAATGAATTCTGTAATTTCTGAAAAAGTAAAATATACAAGGCCAAATCAAATAGAAATGTTCTTCAACGGATAATGACCAAAAATGTTCACTTTCCATATCCACAGGATAATGAAAATATTTAGTATAGGTGAGGGAAGTAATCCAAGAAAAAGTAGTTAGATGAAATACATTCGATAATTGTAAAATAAAATAAACCAGCAATATGAAATAATAAACAGGAAAAATCCTGATTACTCTTCTTACATAAAAATTCTTTAATGAAATGAAGCCAAATTTATTCTCTTCTTTAATAAGTAATAATGTAATTAGAAATCCTGAGATAACAAAGAATATATTTACCCCTATTTGAGCACCGGGGGCATCCAAATGCTTAAAATTGTTAATCAGCACATGACCGAATAGAACAAAAATTATACTAATAGCCCTTAGTCCGTTTAAACTTGGAATTTTCTCCTTCATGATTTTTCCTTAAACAATTAGTTTTTGGGTTAATATTTTAGGCAGTGCTGAGGAAACGGTGCTTATACATTCGCAATACGCCCGAATCAGTAAAGAATATTGATTTTTCTCACAAACGAAATTTAATAAACTAAGTTCAGTATTGTGACGCATATAATTGAACAATTCGCCTTGCAGCATGGTATTCAGTTTATTTTCTAAAGCTTTTTCTTTTGGCTCTCCATCAATATTTTCTCCGGAAGCAGAAACTTTACCCCCTGTTGTCACTGATTGTGCATTTAAGGCTTGTGTGAACGGAAAAAATAACAAGAAGGCGTACACCTGCAAGTTGAATATTTTTTTTATAGTTATTAGGTATTTTGGTTTTTGAACAGTCAATAGATAAGGGTTTACTATATGTGTGATTTATGTCAAATATAATCTATTTTTCAGCAATTTAGCTAGGAAAAAATGGTGTTGAAAATAAATTAGTTGCAAGGATATCATAACTGGAGTCAATACAAAAACTTGTTTTGGGTTTGTAAATGGTGTGTTCCCAACACATTGAATCGTCTTTCAAAACAGAATTTAATATACGTTAATGCATATGCGCTACCCTCGAATGTGTATATGATATCAAAACCTCACAGTGAAAATGTTCAAATAAAATCATGCAAATTTTAAAAATATTCTTAATCCATTTTAAACCTTTTTCCAAAAGCACAGTCAAAGGTGCAAATACAATTATTTGACAATTATTAAAAAAGGTATTAATTAATTTAAATGAATGATTATGAAAACAAGAAACATCAATGTGGCGTTTTTCTTTTTGTTTATGACCATGGGATTATGGTTATCCTCCTGTACTAAGGATGCATCAAGCCCATCAACAAGTGACAATGTCCTTACAAATCAACAGGCAGTGCAGGTGCAAAATTCCGATGCCCAGGATGCCCTTGCAGATAAAACCGAGGAAGATATTGATAACCATCTTGAAGAACTGCAAAATAATAATTATGCAGCTTCCTCAGTCAAATCAGTTCTTTCCGATCCAATGGATACATTAATCATCACGGTTGATCATCCTGATACTACTACATTCCCCAAAGTGGTCACGCTTAATTATTACAGCTATAAGGATGACTCTTTCAACGAAAGTATTATTAAAAATGGTAAAATTACTATCACTGTCAATGTTGCTGATACCAAACACCCAAGGTTAATTTCCCGGGCATTTGTGTTCACTAATTTTGCTGTAACTACCGATAGCACAACCGTAATTTTGAATGGTACAAGGACGGTAAATCGCCAAAAAGACACTTACAAGCTAAAGGGGCTTGAATCGGCAAGGATTGCAGTAACAGACCATATTACAGCAGCTCTGAAATATGCGGTTACAACTACGGGTAAAAACGACACTCTTACCTTTACGCGTAATGTGAACAAATTGCGTACTGCCGTCTCCTATTACAAAAATGTTAACTATAAGGCTGCTGAACCATCATATAATTTAACACATTTACGTTTCAAACATGAATCTTCAATGGATTCGCTAACCTATACCGGCATTGTGGAAGGTATTAACGAAAAAGGAGAGCCATATACAAAAACTGTTACAGACCCACTTATCATTACTCAATATAAAGGCAGTCTGGTTATATCAGCAGGTACAATCACGTATGTAGTAGGTACAAGGGTCTCCTATCAGGTATCATTTATGGAGGACACTGTACACAAGCATTACACACTGGTTACCGTGAAAGATAATCTCACCGGCAAGACAAAAAGTTTTGATCGTAAGTTTGGAAACCTATTCAAAAGATGGTGGTAAAACTTTCAACCAAATAAAGAGGCTTGCTTGAATGTAATTTTGGCAACCTATTTGGAATAAGTTTCGAATTCAATATTTATTTTCAGGAAAAGACCTTGCAGACATAGGTTTCATAAGTAAAAAGTGTATTTTAACCGATACACTTTTTCTTTTTAATGGAGTGTTGCAATAGGCATAAAAGCCAAATTTAATGGACTGAAGGCAATTACCAAAAATAAACAGGGCGATTTTTTCTTTTTAGCAAATTTTCAAAATCGTCGCGTCCGTAAAATTGATGTATTTGAAGAGTTTCTATATTTGTCGGAGATGGGCTATAAAATTGCTAATTATTTCGTCTTATTACTTACTAATTGTTACTTTCGATTTATTTGCACGTATCTTTTATCATGTAATTTGTATCAACCGCTAAAGTATTTAACTGGCATGTATCGGAGTATTGCTGATGAACAGTTTTAGTATTTATATTTCCGAGAAATAGAAAATAGGCTAGACAAACTGTTGCACAGCCAGCTTTTAAACCAAGAGCTTTCATCGAAAAAAGCCATATTAGCGCACCTGCAAATGAGTTGGAATGTACTTTATAACACGATTTTTTCATCAGAAAATAATAGTTTAACCGATCTTCAACGGACTTATCAGGTTCAATACCTGGATTGTCGTTTATAATTGAATTTCTTAACAAATAATCGGTGTTTGTACATTTTTTCATACTTGCTATTTTTTTGAATAATCGTTGTTTGCTAATTAAAATGTTTCAAGGCATTTTCATATCTCACTAACCGCCAGGCAAGTCGCTTTCGGGTGTAAAACAACCTCGATTTAACTGTCCCCTCTGAAATGTCAAGTATTTGGCCGATGTCTTTTAAGGAAAATCCTTCACGGTAATGCAATAAAAAAACAGTTTTGTGTATTTCTTCGAAATTTTCGAGTTCACAAAATAAATCCCTTGTAAAATCTTCAATATCTATTTCATGGGTATCGAAATCAGGTTCATCATCATCAAATAAATTTTCGGTAACTACATCAAAATCAGATTGTTTGCATAATTCCAATCTCCGATATTCGTTCTTGCACATGTTATGTGCTATACTGAAAATCCAGGTCGAAAATTTCCGTGACTTATCGAACGAATCGATTTTATCAATCACTTTTACAAATAATTCCTGGAGAAAGTCCTGAGCTTTTTCGTTGGAATTGCCCAACATCCTATAGAAATAATATAGTAATCGTTTACTATACCGTTGGTACAGCAAGTTAAAAGCACCCGAGTCGCCGGTAATCATCAGCGAAACAAGTTGCTCATCGGAACTATCGTTGTAGGAGTGTTTAAAACTGAACATTTATTTTTTTGAGCGAACCATGATAGAAATACCAATAAATATATAACCTGATAGTAAAAGAATGGGAGCCAGTGTTACTTTATTCCATGCATAAACCTTAGATTCAAATGATTGGGCATTTACTGGTGTCCATCCTAAAACTATATAACCTAAAAGTAAGAGTAATATTCCGAGTATAAACCATTTGATATTCAATTTAAGAAAATTTAACGATTGTACGTTCATCATTCTTTTTTAATATCGGTACACCGAAAAACAAAAAGGTTCACGAACAGTTGAAAAAAAACTTTTTCAACCTTTAAAATTCTTATCGAAATTGCGTCGAAAGGCTTCAGTTTTTATGGTTTCGCGTTTCAGGAAAAAATTTGTTATAAATGAAAACACCTTTTAATTTTATATTATTCAGTAAAAAAAAACATACACGAAAAATTAAAAAATGCTTTTACTTTGTCTCATAAAATAAAAAATAGCTATCATGAAAATACAACTGATAATTTTTTCGTTTTTCTTCTTTATTATATCAATAACAAACGTGAGCGCCCAACCCAAAATGATTAAACTTTGGTCATCGAATCCGCCGGGATCAATTTCTGATACTTCTTATCAGGAAATAATAAAAACCACTGATATTCTCAGAATCGAAAAAGTTATTGATCCAACAATTACTGTTTATCTGCCTTCAGGCGAAAAGGCCACTGGGTCAGCTGTCATCATTTGTCCCGGAGGTGGTTATGGTATTCTGGCTTACGATTATGAAGGCACTGAAATTGCCAAGTGGTATAATTCAATTGGAGTTGCAGGCATCGTGCTAAAATACAGACTTCCGAACGATGTAATCATGCAGAACAAAAGCATCGGCCCCTTGCAGGATGCTCAGGAAGCCATCCGGATTGTTCGTAGAAAAGCCAAGGAGTGGAATATAAAACCAAATAAAATTGGAATTATGGGTTTTTCTGCCGGAGGTCATTTAGCAGCAACCGTATCAACACATTATAGCCAAAAGGTTTATGAGATAAAGGATAGTACAAGCGCACGACCTGATTTTTCAGTATTGATTTATCCTGTAATCTCGATGAATAAGGAGTTAACTCACAGTGGTTCACGAACAAATTTGCTGGGCAAAAACCCTGATCAGGCACTTGTTGATCTCTTCTCCAACGAATTACAGGTAACCAATGATACTCCTCCTGCATTTCTCGTTCATGCACTTAATGATAATGGAGTGCCAGTTCAGAACAGTATCAATTACCTTATGGCTTTAAAAAACAATAATGTATCCGGTGAGCTTCATATTTACGAAAAAGGAGGACATGGTTTTAGCATGAGAAAAACCGATGGTACTGAAGGATATTGGCCTGAATCTTTAATGAGGTGGATGAAGGTGAAGGGGTTGTTGTAACGATTAATTATATTATAACATATTTAAGCAGACATATTTACCCTGAAAATATAGTGTTAATATAATTTCAGTTGAAATTAGGTAAAGTAAAGTGTAGCATCTTGCTGCGCTTTACTTTAACCAAACACTTATTTCATTGGTGGCCAGTTCTCCGGATTACTTCCCCAGTTGGTGTTGGGTTTGCTACCCATTAAAAACTCCATTATTCCTCCGTTAAGGATGTCTTTGTGGGTGATATATGATTTTTCGTAGGGTGTTCCATTTAGTTTTGCCGACTGAATATAAACGTTTTCTTTCGAAACACCGACTGCCGTTACGATAAATGTTTTTCCGTTACCCATGTTCATGGTTAATTTATCGAATGCCGGTGTTCCAATAGCATAAATACCATTAGCCGGATTAACAGGATAAAAGCCCATAGAACTGAAAATATACCACGCCGACATCTGTCCGCAGTCATCATTACCGCAAAGGCCATCTCGAGTCGATTTATACAAAGAATCGCGGATCATGGCAATTCGTGATTGAGTTTTCCATGGCTCACCAGCATAATTATATAAATAGGCTACATGGTGGCTTGGTTCATTCCCTTGTGCATACTGACCCACTAATCCCGAAACATCAACTATTCCCACTTCGGTATTCAACTTGGTCGAGAATAACTGATCTAACTTATCAATAAATTTCTTATCTCCTCCCATAACGTTTTTTAAACCAGCAATATCCTGGGGAACAAACCAACTATATTGCCAGGCATTCCCTTCGGTAAATCCGTTTCCAGATTTTATCAAACCCGGATCAAAAGGAGTCATCCAGCTTTTATCGGTATTTCGCGGGCGCATGAAACCAAGGGTGGTATCTGCAATATTCCAATAATTTTGCGAACGTTTCATAAACTCGTTGTAATCTTCAGTTTTTCCCAAGGCCTTGGCAAATTGGGCGATACACCAGTCATCGTAAGCATATTCAAGCGTTGTTGAAACCGATTCCAGTTTCTGATCGTGTGGGATATAACCGTATTTGCGGTATAAATCGGTGTTACGAATGTTCTGCATTGCGCTTTTTTTCATGGCAATAAACGCTTCGTTCGCATCAAAACCTTTGATACCCTTTATGTAAGCATCGGTTATTACCGGGATGGCGTGGTAGCCCGGCATGCAATTGGTTTCGTTACCCCACAGGCTCCACACAGGCAATAGTCCACTTTCACGATATTGTGATAACATCCCATTAATGATATCGGACACAAGCTTGTCATCAGTCAATGTTAGCAATGGATGCAATGCACGGAATGTATCCCATAACGAAAGCGTGTAATAATTGTTAAAACTCGTGTCGCGATGAAGTTTTCCATCCATACCGGTATAACTTCCATCGACATCCGAGTATAGGTTTGGAGCAGTAAAAGCGTGATATACAGCTGTGTAAAATATTTTCAACAAATTATCGTTGGATGATTCAACCATGAATTTCGAAAGAATTTTTTCCCAGGTATTAGCTGCGGCCGTTTTAGTGGCCTCGAAATCCCAACCGGTAATTTCAGCGCTTAGATTTTTCTGTGCACCCTCGATGCCCGATGAAGAAAGACCCACTTTTACCATTAATGGTTTGTCGCCCAAAACGCCAAAATTTAAAATTGCTTTGGCTGAATATCCTTTAATTTCTTTCAACCCCCCGGATAATTCCCCTCCTTGCGAGAGAATGATGTTTTTGATTGGTTCCGAAAATTTAGCAACAAAATAAACTTTCTGGTTGGCGGCCCATCCATTGGTAAATTCATATCCAATCAATGTGGAATCGTTTAATTGCTTGATATAGGTATCAATTTGCTTATCCCATCCGCCTTTGCTTGAAAGGTCAAGTACCATGAGAGCTGTATCATTTTTATAATAGGTGTATTTATGGAATCCGGCACGATGGGTGACGGTAAGTTCAGCCTTTACTTTTGGGCCATCGAGTTCCACAGAATAATACCCCGGAGTTGCCACTTCATTGGAATGGCTAAAGTGGCTCTTAAACTGGTAGATAAAATTTCCACCTTGACCGGTTGTGTCGGCTTTGGGAGCTTTTATTGCCGGCATCATCAGAATATCCTGCAAATCGCCACAACCCGTCCCGCTAAGATGCGTATGGCTAAATCCTATAATAATACTGTCGGAGGCATGATAACCGGAGCACCAATCCCATCCGCGTTTTTCGCTGTCGGGGCTAAGTTGAATCATTCCAAATGGGAGCAATGCACCAGGTATGGTATGTCCGTGGCCGGAGGTTCCGATAAAAGGATTGACATAATCAACCAAACTTTTCGATGTTTGTTTTGGTGAAGAACAGCCTATGACTAGTAAAATGGCAAGAAAGCAATAGTTGTTTTTTTTCATTTTTTGAATTTGTTAGCGAAGATTTTTACAGCGCCAAATTAAGGATAATTGGCAAGGGATGCAAGGGAGGAAGGGAAATGATTACCCATTCGTAATATACGGAAATTGATGGATGTAAAGGTCATTTTTCAGAATATTAACTATCTCATCTGATAGATCTTCGAAAGTAAGGGTATACCCGGCGATGTGGCCAACCATGCCAATACTGGTTTTGCCTTTTGCTGGCCTGGATAATAAAACCGGAGCACGCACAATAGTCCAGTCGAGGTTAGCACCCCGGATTATGCGAACATGATCATCTCCATCTTTTAAACGATTTTGCATTGCATTACCTACCAAATTTTTCATGATAAAAACCACCATTCGGTCAATAAAATAGGGATCGTCGCCCTCCACTTTAACGCCTCCACCCGTTAGGCTAATAAGACGTTGAACTTTCAATTCATTCATTGCCTTAAGGATGTGTTTCGAAGCAATAGTTTGTAAATCAGGAGGACATCCTGCAACATGTCCAATCACAGTTATTACAGCATCGGTACCCCGAATCGTTTCCTTCACCTGCTCTTCGTTCAATACATTGCCTTGATTTAGGGAAAGATTAGGTGATGAAAAAGACAGACTGTTCGGGTTCCGCACCAAGGCTTTAACCAGATAATTTTTCTCAAGGAGTTTTTTTACAAGCACTGAACCGGTTTTTCCGGTCATTCCGAATAAAGCTATTGTTTTCAACATGGTATTTATTTAAAATATAGACGATTCAGACAAACTATTGTTCATATTTTTGTAAAAAACAGAATAACTCAAAGAAGCCCATCTTTTAATGACTTTTTTTTCAATGTTCATCCCGTATATTTCTATTTCAGTTAATTTGGGAACAAACTATTGTTAAATTTTCTACTTTTATAAGAACAATAATTGCTGCATACCTTTTCATTTAATCTTTTAATAATACATGAAAGAAGAGGTCCCAAAAGACAAATTTATCTTCGAGATATACGATGATCTTACGGAAGGGTCAGCTAATCAACGTTATTCTCATAATCTTGATTCCTCACAGGAAATACAAATACTTGTTGATTTGGCGGGGAATATTAAGTTAGTAAACCCATATATTTTTGTAATTCTAGGATTCAAGCCTCAGGAGGTTATTGGAAAATCGGTATTTGATTTTGTCAATCCTGAAGATATCTCATTGGCAACTAAAATGTTGCATAAAGTAGCAAAAGATATTCCGCACACTAAGATATACATTCGTGCCAGACACTCAAATAACTCATATGTATTGCTTGAAATCATAGGGAATATTTTAATGGACAAACATGATTCTTTGTCATTAATTGTGTTAACATGTCATGCCGCTGTGGATAAGGAAAACCCGATTGATAAATATCTATCTGGTTCAGAGCAACTTCTTAATCTTATTTTTGAAAACGCTGTGGATGGGATCAGTGTCTATGAAGAATTTCCCGAAAAAGGCAGCCGCAAATTATTAAAATGTAATTCGCGGTATGTAGAAATTTCAGGACATTCCATGAATGAGTTGCTTACGAGTGAAAATGCGCATATTCATCAACGAACCTTGGATGCAGACCCGGTCACACGGAAAAGTTTTGACGAAGCATTTAAGAAAAGTGGCGTTTATAAGGGGTATTTCTCCTGGATCAGGCCTGATAACAAAAAAAATATTGTGGAATTCACTGGCGTACCTATCAAAATTGGCGATAGAATTTTAGTTGTAGGTATCGATCGTGACATTACCGATCGAATCAATGAAAACGAAGAAAAGCTATTGTTATACGATAGGATAAATCGTCAACAAAAGGCCATTGTAAAACTTTCTACATCAGAAGAAATCATTAAAGGAAATTCTCAGATTGGTTTTAGTATTATTACGGAGACAGCAGCACAAGTAATTGATATTGAGAGAGTAAGTATTTGGATAGGGCGTTATGAGGAATCCATACTGACTTGCATTGATTTATTCCAAAAATCAGCAGGTGTCCATACACACGGTCAATCCTTTTCTAAGAAGGATTTTCTTGAATATTTTAAAGCGCTTAACAAATATCGAATTATCGACGCAACTGATGTTTATCATGATCTCAGAAATTCTGAATTTGCTAATAGTTATATGAATTATAATCAGACAATTTCAATACTTGATACTCCGATTTGGTATTCGGGCAATTTGTATGGGGTTGTTTGTTTTGAAAATGTTGAAATAGCGCGTAAATGGTCAAGTGAAGATATTCATTTTGCAAGTGAAATTGCCGATCAAACAGCTCAGACATTGCTTTATCAGGATAGATATAAAACAGCTCAGACATTATTACAATCGGAACATCAGTTACGAGAACTGAATGCTACCAAGGATATGTTTTTTTCAATCATTGCACACGATTTGAGAAGCCCTTTTAATTCCATCATTGGTATGTCGGAATTACTTTCGTCATCATTCTATAGTTTTTCATCTGAGAAAGTGATTCACCTGATTAGTAAGATACATGAGTCTTCTAAAGCTACCTATGAATTGCTCGAAAATTTACTCGCCTGGGCCAAAGCACAATCGGATAATTTAGTGGTGGATATGAAACCTGTTCGTTTGCAGCAATCCCTGATTGAATGCATTCCCTTGTTAGAAGAACAAGCACATGTTAAAGGAATAAAAATTAATCTTTATATTCCTCATAACGTGTGTGTTAGTGCAGATAAAAATCTATTAACTACCGTTTTGAGAAATCTTATAAATAACGCTATTAAATTTACTCATAAAGGTGGTGTAATAAACATTCAATGTGCCGAAACCAAAAATGAGGTGGTAGTAATAATAAGCGACACCGGAATTGGAATTCCCGAGGAATATATTGCCAATCTTTTCAAAATAGAATCGAAACATTCTACTGCCGGAACGGAAAATGAAAAAGGCACAGGATTAGGTCTTATCCTCTGCAAAAATTTTGTTGAAAAAATGGGTGGTACTATTTGGTTAACAAGTCAACCTGGACTCGGTAGCTCGTTCAGCTTTACACTTTCTTCCGCTTAAATGGCATAATTAATTTCGATATGAGTTGACACTTTAATGGAATTAGATAAAGGAAATAGAAATCAACTTTCAAGATTATATTGCTTTAACTTGTTGTAAAGTGTTTTGCGATCGATGTTGAGGATTTGTGCTGCTTTTGTTTTGTTGTACTTCACCTTTTCAAGTACTTTTTTTATTTTTTCAATCTCTATATTTTCAATAGTTTCCTTTAAGTCGTCACCATTAATGTGTTGAGCAAAAAAGGGAGTACTTCCAATTGAAATAAGCTCACGAGGTAACGAATCGGATGTAACTATGGTGCCCTTTGTTAAAAGAACAGCGCGGCGTATGGTGTTTCTCAATTCGCGGATATTTCCGGGCCAGGAATATGATTTAAATACTTCCACAACTTTTTCGTCGAAACTTTCTACCGATCGGTTTAATTCTCTGTTAGCCAGTTTTAGAAAGTGCTTGATAAAAATCATTAGGTCGGTATTACGTTCGTGTAAACGGGGAACCTGTAGTGTAAATTCATTGAGCCTGTGGTAAAGGTCCTCGCGAAAATTTCCTTCGTGAACTTCTTTAAGCAGATCTTCGTTGGTGGCTGTTATAATCCGAACATCTACCTCTATTTCGTGATTGCTGCCTATAGGTTTAATTTTACGCTCCTGAATTGCCCTTAATAGCTGAATCTGAACTTCGTAACTTAAATTTCCAATTTCATCGAGAAACAGCGTACCTCCGTTGGCTGCCGCAAATTGCCCGGTTTTATCCGAAACTGCGCTTGTAAATGACCCTCTTACGTGGCCAAAAAATTCGCTTGCTGCCAGATCTTTTGGCAGGGCACCACAATCGATAGCCACAAAAGGTTTTTTAGCACGGTGGCTCTCCTGGTGAATTTTACGTGCTACATATTCCTTACCGGTGCCGCTTTCGCCCATTATCAAAACCGACATATTGGTTGGTGCCACCATGCCGATGTATTCGTTCATTTCTAAAGCAGACTCGCTTATTCCGGCAACAAAATCAAGGGCAGAGGAATGTTGTACCACAGATTTATCATGCAACGAGCTGTTAATTGTCCAAAGTATCTCGTCGGGATTAACCGGCTTTGTTACATATTCGAAAGCTCCCATCTTAATAGCATTAACTGCCGAACGAATATCGCCATATCCGGTCATTAAAATGACTGGTGTTTGTGGCGAACGTGTTTTTACAACTTTCAAAAGTTCGAGACCGTCATTATCCGGAAGGCGAATATCGATAAGGATGACGTCAAATTCTGAGGTTAAGATGGTTTTTTTTCCTTCGCTGAATGAATAAGCTTCCTTAACGCTAAAGCCTTTCTTCTCCAGAAAGGTCCTAAGCATGATACAAAATGTTGCGTCGTCGTCTACAATAAGAATGTGAGCCATATTTTCTGATTAACAAGGGATAAAAATACCAAGTTAAATGCAGAAATCAAGTAGTTTGAGTATTTTTTTCAAAAAACAAAAAAAACCTGGACGATTTGCCAGGTTTTTTGGATCATATTTATGTACTGTATTATTGCATACCTCCTTGGTCGCCACCTTGATCACCGCTACTCATTTCTTCCTGGCTGCGTTTTGCTTGTTGCTTATAATTGTTGATACGATAGCTTAATGTAACCATAATGACTTGAGCTTCGCGTTTCATCCAATTGTATTTGTATAGATTGTTTCCATTAGTGGTATTCGTCATTTTTACTTCACCAAAAATATCACGAGCCATTAAAGTGATACTTGCTTTGTTTTTAAGGATACTTTGCCTTATGCCAATTCCTGTATTGTAAAAGTCAGATCGAGTGCCTTGCGCGGTAATAGTAGGAGCGTTGTACATGGCATTGATTTGTATGGAAGTTCCTTTTGCCAGACGAAAAGAGGGATTAGCCCGAATGTTCCAGCTGGTTGTGTTATTGGATACACCGTATTTTTCATTTCCAAAAATCTGGTAATTATATACACTGGCGGTTGTATTAAAAGTAAACCACTTGGCTAAAGTGAGATTAACCATAAACTCCGCTCCGGCTGATTGATCGTGGTTGAAGTTTGCAAATGTGTTTATGGTTATTCCTGTTTGTAAATCAGTATTAACAATTTGCTGTATCAAGTTGTAAGTCTGACGTAAAAACCCTTCAACCGAAATAAAAGAACCCTCGTTGATTTTCTTTTGAACATTTAATTCATATGAATGGGTAAATTCAGGTAATAAGCCAGGGTTTCCGGTTCTAATTTCCTGAGGATTCATGTACATTACCAAAGGATTAAGATTCCATTCATTGGGTCTATTAATACGTCGTGTATAACTGGCTTGTAATTGTAAATTCCAGGGCAGTTGTTTCGATGCATGTATTGTTGGGAAGTAATCAATTCGATGCACCTTTGTGGTTTGGTTTGATATTTTTTGGTCAAGTATTCGATTTTCGTACTCGGCACGCAGTCCCAACTGGTAATCAAATAGCGGCATCGAATTTGAAACGATAAAATAGCCAGCCTGAATATTATCCTTAAAGGTAAGTTTGTCATATTGAGTCATATCCTCAATGTCATTAATCATTGAATGATATTCTCCGTCATGAAATTCATATTTGCCCTGGTAACCTGCTTCAATTTTCCCTTTGTCACTAAATGGAAAGGTATAATCAATCTTAGTTCGATATTCTTTTTCTTTACTGTTTAATTCAGTATGCTGGTGGTAAAGTTTTGTATCCAATTTAAGCCAGCCTGTATTGGTTGTATCCTGAAACAGATCTCCAATATTATTATTATCAGGTTCGCTCGACATATAAGCTGTAGCTGACAGCTGATGTCCTTTGCTGTTGAATTTTAACTGATAATCAATGTTCGCACTATAATAGTTGTGATTTACTTTTCCAGTATTAGAATTGTTGTAAAATACTGTATTGATTGTATTTTCATTGGGAATGGATAAAAACTGATCTTCGTATTTGGAATTGAAAGTTCGGTTAAACGAGCGGTTGCCAAGGTTTCCGCCAAATGTAATTGAACTTTTATCGTTAATGGTGTAATCTATCCCACCTTTGAACCCGTATCCTTTTCGGCTAAATTTACCAGTCCCGTTTACTAATTGGTTTCTGGTTGTAGGCTGATGATAAATGGAAGAGTCGAACGGAGTGATATTGTTTTGGAATTGGGTCATATTAAATCCCATATTGTTAAAATCAGCGCCAACCGAAAAATTAAATTTCGATATACGATAATTGATGTTAATATCACCACGGTACTTATTGCCTGTGCCTGCAGTGGCATTTATAACGCCATTCATACCGCGTATTTTTTGTTTCTTCATAATCACATTAATAATTCCAGCGCTTCCTTCAGCATCATACTTGGCCGATGGGTTGGTAATAATTTCAACATTCTGTACTATGCTGGCAGGAATTTGTTGCAAAGCTTCGCTACCCTGAATAACCGAAGGTTTTCCATCAATTAAAACGGTGAAGTTTGAGCTTCCGCGCAGCGATACATTTCCTTCCACATCGGTTTGTACCGATGGAGTATTTTGCAATGCATCTGCCAGAGTGCCTCCTGATGCAGTTATGTTTTGGCTTATATCAACTACTTTTTTATCGATACGGTATTCCATGGCACTTTTATTTCCTACCACCTCAACTTCTTTTAGGGCAGTGGATGAGGTTTCTAATTTTACTATGCCGAGGTTGCCATTTTTTTTATTCGGAACAAGAAGGATATTATCGACTTTTAACTTTTTATATCCGATAAAACTGATTTGGGCGTAAAATTTTCCATATGGGAGTCCTGCTAAGGAGAACTTTCCAGCAGGATCGGAAACAACTCCTTCAACCAGAGTTGAATCTTTTGTTCTATATAAAGCAACACTTGCATATTCTACAGGTTGATTTGTAGAGGCATCCATAATTACACCTGTAACTTTGGCATCCAGGGGCATATTGTCAGGATCAGGTCTTCCGGCGCCAGTCGAGGATTGGCTGTAACCAGCAATTGATATCAATAACATGCTGAATATCATCAAAATTATATTCTTTTTCATATACTTATTAATTATATTTAAATGGTTGTAGGGTTTAGACAAATTTCTTGCCCAAAACTTGTGTCACCGTTATTATTTTTTTTTATAACACTTAACCAATTGATATTGTTGAAATAAAAAATCCCTTTAGGCATTTATTAGGTGCCCAAAGGGATTATGTCTTATAAATGTAATGGTTATTTTTTTACATCGGCAGCAACATCATAAATTTTTATTTCGGTTGCTTTGGCAGTTAAAGGGCCAACTTTATCTCCGAATTCTTTAAAATAAGCGGCGGCAAAATGGGCGTCAATAGCGGCCTGATTCTTATATGATTCAAAAACAAGAAAAGTAGTGTTTTCATATGGATTTTGATACAGCTGATAACCGGTACATCCGGGTTCTGCAAGGGTTTTTTCGGTCATACCCTTAAATAAGGTTGTAAATTCAACAACCTTTTCCGGTTTGATGTAAATTTTGGCAGCGATAATTTTGGAGAAGTTCTCGGCCTTGCAAGAAGCTGAATCTTTACAACATGCTTTTTTTTCTTCAGTTCCCGCAGGTTTGGTAGTGCAGCTTGCAATAATACCAACGATGGCAAAGGATAAAATGGCTAAACTCGTTTTCATAAAAGAGTATTTAAATTTGTTAGTTATAAAAGTCAAAGATGCCAAAAATAACCAATTTTTTAATGTTTTTATTAATTTTCTCCGCTATGTTTACCCAACGTGGCTAAAATACCTCCATCAACATAAAGGATGTGGCCATTTACAAAATCCGATGCTTTTGATGCGAGGAATATAGCAGCTCCTTCCAGATCTTCGGGGTTTCCCCAGCGATTGGCAGGTGTGCGCTTAAGAATAAATTCGTTAAATGGGTGACCATCTACTCTGATAGGGGCGGTTTGTTCGGTTGCAAAGTATCCGGGGCCAATACCATTAATTTGAATGTTGTATTTTGCCCATTCTGAGGCCATATTTTTGGTAAGCATTTTCAAACCTCCCTTTGCAGCTGCATATGCACCAACTGATGGTCTGCCTAGTTCACTCATCATCGAACACATATTTATGATTTTACCCGATTTACGCGCCATCATAGCTTTTACAACGCTTTTTGCCATAATAAAAGGTCCCGTAAGATCTATCTTCAGCACTAGCTCCCAATCGGCAACTTCCATATCTTCCATAGGTATTCGTTTGATGATACCGGCATTGTTGATAAGGATATCAATTGGCGCCACTTCTTTTTCGATTTTAGCGATCGCGTTTTTTACAGCGGTTTCGTCGGTTACATCGAATAAATAAGCGTGGGCCGTTATTCCCTTTGCAGCAAATTCCTTTAAAGCGTGATCAAGTTTTTCAGGAGAGACATCGTTAATGACTATTTTTGCGCCGGCCTTTGCCAAACCTGATGCAATTGCCATCCCCAAACCGTGTGTGCCCCCCGTGATGAGTGCAGTTTTACCAGTTAAATTAAACAATTCTATTGACATATTTTTTATTTTAAATTAGTTATATTGCATGAATCCATATCTCCATAATCGAGGTTTTCGCCAGCCATGCCCCAAATAAAGGTGTAATTACTTGTGCCGGCAGCTGAGTGAATTGACCATGCAGGAGAAATTACAGCCTCTTCGTTCTGCATCCATATATGTCTGGTTTCATGCGTTTGACCCATAAAATGACATACTGACTGTTTTTCAGGAACTTCAAAATAAAAATATGCTTCCATCCGGCGAAGATGCGTGTGCGGTGGCATTGTATTCCAAACACTTCCCGGTTTTAATTCGGTCATTCCCATTTGGAGTTGGCAGGTTTTTACCACACTGTTTACCAATAGCTTGTTTATAGTTCGGGCGTTAGACGTTTCCAAACTTCCTATTTGAACAACTTCAGCATCGGCGCGGGTAACTTTTGTGGTGGGATATTCAGCATGAGCGGGTGCCGAGTTAAAATAGAAATGAGCCGGTGCATTGACCGAATTACTTTTAAATATCACTTTTTTGTTTCCCTTCCCTATATAAAGCGATTCTTTAAAATCGAGATCATATATTTTATCATCAACACTTACAGTGCCTTTACCTCCAACATTGATAATACCCACTTCTCTTCTTTCGCAGAAGAAGGATGCTTTTAATAGATCGATTGTTTCGAGCACCAGTTCCTTATTTGCAGGTATGGCGCCACCTACAATTAGTCGATCGAAGAGCGAATACACCATCTTAACCTGATCGTTAACCATCAGGGTTTCAACTAAGAATTCTTTGCGCATACGGGCCGTATCGTAGGATTTTGCATCCTCAGGACTGCATGAATACCGGATTTCGTGGTTTGTCGACATAAGATTTATTATTTAGTGAAATACTTTTATCAATTAATGAGTTGACACGTGTGGTTATAACTTGCAATAATGATTTGCGCAACCGATTGCTCAAAGATAAATAAAGATAAGTATAATTAAATAATAATAAATAGAAATACTGCCCTATCGGGACGACGTTCTGCTAATCATGTTTTTAACTGCATTTGCATCCTATATACAAATCGAAAGTTTATAAATTTACCATAAATTGTGCATCTTTGCGCCGAAAAAAACAAGTATGGACAACAATTATTTGGAGCATTTTTTTGATTCTTCTAACGAATATTATTTTTCCAAATTGGAAGCTTTTGAAAATAAGAAAAAAATCAGCTTTAATATCTATGCATTCTTGTTTGGATTTCTTTGGTTTTTATACCGCAAGATGTATCGCCAAGCGATGTATCTTATCGCATGTGTGGTATTAGTAAGCGCTGGCGAAAATTTATATTTTGGAGCCCGGCTAACCAGCGAGCCTCACCTCGCATTGATATTAAATGGTGTAAATACCTTGCTGTTCAGCTTATTTACTGGGTTTTTTGGAAATTGGATATATCTGGTTTTTGCTAAAAAAGAGATTGCCAGAATTATTCAACACACTGAAAACGATGAACAATTGCGGATGAAATTAATAGCGCAACGGGGCAGTACCTCTCATTTATGGGTAATTGTTATTCTTGTAATTATGTTGATTTCACAATTAATCAGCAGCTCAATGACAAACTAAAAATCGGGTTTTTCGTATACCCACAGCCTTAATACCTTTTTTATCAATAATATAATAGGTAATAATATAATTGGTTATTTGGTTAGCACTTTTATTTCGACTAAGGTTACTATTGAAAATAAGGTTTTCCCAACTAATTCAATCCTGAATATGTAATTTTTAAATTTGTTTAACACTAATAATTTTTTTTTAAAATTCATTTCATACTTTTGACTTTTGATGAATATTCCGGAAGACGAAATTATTTGAATGCAAAAAGACGAAAAAGATATTGTCAGAAAAATTCAAAAGGGCGATTCCAAAGCGTTCGAAAAAGTGTATACTGAATACCATAAAAGTGTCGGAAGGTATATTATGCATTTTATTCATGATATTGAGGAATCTGCTAATATCCTTCAGGATGTGTTTATCAGTGTTTGGGAAATGCGTGAAAAAATTGACGAAGAGCTGCCCATTCAGCATTTATTATATAGGATAGCTAAAAACAAGGTTTTAAATTATCTGCGCAAAGCAGTGAATGAAAAATATTACCTCAATTATTGTAAGGAAAATAATACCGAATCTGATTTATCAACAGAGCAATTCATAAACTATAATGAGTTAGAAACAATTTTTCGTAATAGCATTAAGGATTTGCCTGAGCGACGAAGAGAGATATTCCTTTATAGTGTGGACAATGGATTGTCATATAAAGAGATATCTGAAAAATTGAATATCTCTGAAAATACTGTTGATACTCAAATAAGAAATGCATTGGATTATATTCGAAAAACAATTCAATCTAAGTTTCATTAAATCAGTGTTCAATAATTATTTTTTAAATATTTCAGTATTCCCTTCACGGAACATTATCAATTAAGTGTTTTAATTAATGTAGGCAGAAAATATGGACAAAAAACACATTCAGTATTTACTTGAAAAACATTCTTCAGGATCTATCTCCTCCGAAGATGTTGCTGAATTATATCAACTATTGAATCATCAGGATAGTACAAACGATGTTGAAAGCTATTCGAACAGCATTTGGGCAAAATCTCAATCTGGGCCCACGTTCAACTCATATCCCAAAGTATGGGAAAATATTAGCCGGTCATTACCTCTCAATTCATCTGAATCAATTGCTCCCCTCTATAAAAATATTGGTTTACAGTTATTAAAATATGCCGCCATCATTATTTTTTCGGTAGGTTTAACGTGGCTGTATTTCAGTATTAAAGAAAAAGGAATACAAGGTCAGGTAGCTTTTAACGATTACAGAGTACCTTATGGTTCAAAATCATCATTGATATTGCCGGATGGGACAAAAATTTGGATGAATTCCGGTAGCAGGATTCGTTATCCGGAGAAATTTGCTGAAAAAGACAGAACAATCTACCTTGAAGGCGAAGCGTTTTTTGATGTAACACATAATCCCAAACGACCTTTTATTGTTAAAACATCGGATATAAACATTAAAGTTTATGGCACCAGATTTAATGTGAAATCGTTTCCCGAAGAAAGCATTATTGAAACTGCCTTATTATCAGGTTCCATAGAAATTGAGAGAACCAATGCCGCAGGGAAGGTGCTCAATAATATAAAAATGTTACCAAACCAGATAGTTTCTTATTCAAAAAAGAAAGGTGATTTTGTTTCAGACGAAACGTCAAAAAAAACACCTGAAGATCATAAAATGGTATCTATTGTGTATCCGGGAAAGGTGAAGGAAGTAAAACCTATTGCTGCTGTTACTTTTATTGAATTGGTAACATCTTGGAAAGATGAAAAATTGATATTTAAAAAGGAAAATATTCAAAGCATTATAATAAAAATGCAACGTTGGTACGATGTAAAAATTACACTCCAGAATGAAGACCTTAGAAAATGCATTTTTACCGGAACTTTTGATAAGGAGACCGTTGAGCAAGCATTGGATGCCTTAAAGCTTACTTATCCATTCACCTTTACCATAAATAAAAATGTAATTGTTATAAAATAGAAACTATATCTAGCTATACTATACTAAAATCTATTATGCCTATGATTTAAATCCACCTTATAATCAAAAAAAACCGGAAAGTGCTCCAACACCTCCCGGTTTACTGATACCCAAAATACTATATATTAATTAATAACAAACAAAAGTATGAAAAATCCTTCGATTTATTGCAAGGGATTAGGTGATTTTTTTAATTCAACCATCCTAAAAATTATGAAACTGACGACAGTACTGCTATTATTCGGATTATTTAATTTATCTGCCAAAACCTATTCTCAGGAAAGCAGATTGTCTTTTTCACTAAAAGACGCATCTATACAAGAAGTTCTGGATGTGCTTGAAAAAAGCACCAATTTAAAGTTTCTTTACCGGAACGAGACTCTCTCTTCTCAAAAGGTTACAATTCTGGCCAAGGATGCAACCATTGATGAAATTTTGTCACAAACATTGGCAAATACCGATGTATCGTATAAATTGTTATCAAATAATCTGGTTGTAATTACTCCTAAAGGATATTTACAGCAGGTTACCATTGCCGGTAAGGTAATTGACCCTGATGGAATAGCCATGCCTGGTGTTAATGTTACTGTAAAAGGTACTACACTTGGGGTTATGACTGATGTTGACGGAAAGTATTCCATTAAAGTGGGCGATTCGAATGCTACTTTGATATTTTCATTTGTAGGTTATACATCCGAAGAAATTGCCGTTCAGGGAAGAACACAAATTGACTTGACTCTGACGACAGATATTAAAAAATTAGACGAAATTGTTGTGGTGGGTTATGGCACTCAAAAAAGAGTTACTGCCACCGGTTCTGTAGTTTCTGCCAAAGGTGATGAGATCAGCCAATCTCCCGGTACTAATTTAACCAATAACCTCGTAGGTCGCCTCCCGGGTCTTACAGCTGTTTCACGAAGCGGTGAACCCGGTTCCGATGGCGCTACCCTGCGTATTCGCGGATCAAATACTTTAGGTGACAATAGTCCTCTTGTTGTGGTTGACGGAGTTGCAAACCGCGGTATGGAACGTCTTAACCCAAATGATATCGAAACTATCACCATTTTAAAAGATGCCTCAGCAGCCATTTATGGATCACAGGCGGCCAATGGTGTTATTCTTATTACTACCAAACGTGGTAAACTCGGCAAACCTAAAGTTTCGATCAGTTTGAACGGTGGTTTCAACCAACCAACCCGTATTCCTAAAATGGCAGATGCTTCCCAGTATGCGACTATGTTGAATGAAATTGCCTATTATAAAAACCCAACCGGTGGACGCAATCAGAAATATTCTGTAGATGATATTACAAAATACGGTGATGGTTCCGATCCATGGGGTCACCCAAATACCGACTGGTTTGGTGAAGTATTCAAACCCTGGTCCAACCAGAATCATGAAAATGTTTCCATTTCCGGAGGTACAGAAAATATGAAATATTTTCTTTCATTGGGTGCCAAATTCGAAGATGGTTATTACAAACACAGTGCTACCAATTACAAACAATACGATTTTCGTACCAACATCGATGGTAAGGTAAACAAATACATCAATGTTGCTTTTGATGTTGCAGGACGTGAAGAATTGAAAAACTATCCAACCCGTTCATCCAGTTCTATTTTCCGGATGTTGATGCGTGGCAAGCCAAACATGCCTGCATACTGGCCTGATGGCACTCCGGGTCCCGATATCGAATATGGTGACAATCCTGCTGTAACTTCAACAGATGCAACTGGTTACGACAGAAATAAAAATTATGTTCTCGAAAGTAATTTACGCACCGTCATTGTTATTCCATGGGTTAACGGATTATCGGTAACAGCAAATGCTTCTATCGATAAAACATTCAATTTCCATAAAAAATTCGAAACACCTTGGTATTTATATACCTGGGACGGTGGAGCTGAGCATAAGGTAACCAAAGGTATCAGAGGTTTAGCTTCTCCTCAGTTATCAGAGGACATGGGTGATGAACAACGGATTACGGTTAATGCCTATGCTACTTATGAAAAGACCCTGATGGACATACACAACATCAAACTGATGGTGGGTACTGAACGACGAAATGGAAATTGGGATGGTTTTAATGCTTTCCGTAAAAACTATATTTCGGGCGCTGTTGACCAGTTATTTGCAGGTGCTTCAGATCTATACATGACCAACGGCGGTTCTGCAAGTCAAAATGCTTACATGAGTTATTTCGGACGTGTCAATTACGATTTGAGCCGCAAATACATGGTGGAATTTGTATGGAGATATGATGGATCCTATAAATTTCCAAAATCCAAACAATTTGGCTTTTTCCCTGGAATTTCTGCCGGATGGCGTATCTCTGAAGAGAGTTTCTGGAAAAATAACCTGTCATTCTTTGATGATTTCAAAATTCGTGGATCATGGGGTCAAACCGGGAATGACAGAATCGAAGAATATCAATACATATCATCCTATGGTTATTTATCAGTAAATAATTCACCAAGAAGCTACGTTTATAACGGTGTTGAAAATAAATTATTGGTTGAAACGAAAATTCCCAACCCAAATGTTACATGGGAAGTTGCCAATCAAGCAAATATAGGTTTTGATGCATCGTTCTTTAATAACAAATTAACAGTATCGGCCGATTATTTTAACAACCGCCGGTCACAAATTTTATGGTGGAGAAATGCTTCAGTACCATCCTCTTCCGGTTTAAGCTTGCCTAGAGAAAATATTGGTAAGGTTGATAACAAAGGATTTGAGGCAATTGTTGGCTTTCACAACCAGTTGGGAGACCTTAAATATGATTTGTCGGTCAACGGAAGCTATTCGAAAAATAAAATCGTTTTTTGGGATGAAACACCAGGTATTCCTGATTATCAGCAATCTACTGGCAAACCTATGGGTTCCGAATTGTATTATAATTCACTTGGCATTTTCAAAGACCAGGCAGCAATTGATGCTTATCCTCATTGGGCTAATGCACGTCCGGGCGACGTTATTTTTGAAGATGTTAACGGAGATGGTAAAATTGACGGGTTAGACAAAGTAAGAAATGATAGAAATAATATGCCAAGGTTTGTTGGTGGTTTCACCATTAACCTGCAATACAAACAATTTGATTTGGCTGTGTTAGTTCAGGGAGCAATGGGCGCCCAGCAATACGTTTCAGCTGAATCCGGTGAAATAGGAAATTATTACAAGGATTTTGCTGATAAGCGCTGGACACCGGAAAACACAGATGCTTCTTACCCAAGAACATTTAACCGTGATGAAGAATACTGGAGAAGTCAGGGAAATACCTTCTGGCTTAAAAAATCCGATTATGTACGTTTGAAAAACATTGAAATTGGGTATAATTTACCATTGAAAGCCAATAAAATGTTGGGTATTGAAGGGCTTCGGATTTACACAAATGGACTTAACCTGTTCACATTGGATAAATTAAAAGTAATTGACCCTGAAACGGAAAGTGGACAAGCCTATCCTCTTCAACGAGTTGTGAACGCTGGTTTAACCATTACATTCTAAAATATTAATACACATAAATATGAAAAAGACACTGAATATATTGATGATCTCTGCGATCGTCTCACTGTTATTCTCCTGCAAAAAAAAGGATGAATTTCTGGATAAACAACCATTGGGAGACTATTCCGAAACTGCCGTATGGAGTGATCCGGCCCTGGTTGAAACGTTTGTAAACACCATGTACCGTAATGCACTGGGTTTCCCATTCTCTATTGAACGCCTCTCTGATTATACGGACGAATCTCATTTTACTCCGGATTGGGATGTTACCAATTTTAATAAAAGCTTAATGACTTCCGATGGCTTATTGGGATGGGGTACCGATTGGGGGAACGGAGATCCAACAGCTAATACATTGCATTACCGTTGGGATCCCTTGTTTGCCAACGTTCGTAGGGCCAATATCTTCTTTGCAAAAATTGGTGTAGTTAAATCTGATGACAAAGCCAAGATCGATAATTTAAAAGGACAGGCATATTTTCTGCGTGCCTGGACTTATAATTACCTGACAGCTCTTTATGGTGGTGTTCCGTTAATTACCAAAGTATACGGATTAACTGACTCATTTACAGTTGCACGGAATACTTACGAAGAATGTATCAATTTTGTGGTTGGCCAGCTCGATTCAGCAGCCATGTATTTACCTGATGCTTATGCAAAGGATGGTCGCATTACCAAAGGAGCTGCATTGGCTTTCAAAGCACGGGTATTGCTGTATGCTGCTAGTGATTTGCATAATTCTGCCAAAAACAATGTGGTTACCAGCGGATTTACTAAACCTGAATTGTTGGGTTATGTAGGTGGCGATGCCACTGCCCGTTGGACGGCTGCTAAAAATGCTGCCAAAGCCGTGATTGACTTGGATAAATACAGTTTGTACAAAAATGCACCTGCTGCTGGCGATTCAGTTGCCAATAATTTTGTAGAATTGTTTACTTCCAAGGGAACCAGTGAGGATATCTTATTGCAGTTTTTCAGCACAAAAACTGACGAAAGTTGGTCAGGGTATAATCCGGCTTTATATTGCGGACCTAACGGTTACCATAACTGGGGGAACAATTGCCCGCTTGGCGATCTCGTAGATGATTATGAAATGAAAGACGGAAGCAAATTTGATTGGAACAATGCTACCCACAAGGCCAATCCGTATATAAACCGTGATTCCCGTTTGTATGCCACCATCCTCTATGAAGGTGTACAATGGAGAAAACGTCCAGATGATGCGTTAAAGATCGACCCGTTTAGTAAAATACAGGTTGGCGCCATATATGATATGTCTGGCACAGTGATTAAAGCTGGTCTTGATACCCGCTCAGGTCCTATAGAAGACTGGAATGGCGGTAAAACAGGATACTATGTTAGAAAATGGGTTGATCCATCGTTAGATCCCCAGTTTGTTAAACAGGAAGTTCCTTTCAAACACCTTCGCTATGGCGAAGTATTGTTAAACTATGCTGAAGCCTGTATTGAACTGGGACAAGATGCAGAAGCCCGCACCTATATTAACATGATTCGTACCCGTGCTGGTCAACCTAATTTAGCTGCTTTAACAGGAGATGCATTGCGGCAGGCTTACCGTCACGAACGTCGTGTTGAATTTGCCTATGAAGATCAGCGTTTCTGGGACGTTCGCCGTTGGATGATTGGAGCTGCTGCTTATCACCAGACCTCAGCAGTTAGTGTTAAATATTCAACTTCTGAGACTGTCTCAAGCTATAGAAAAGAAGATGGATCTACCTATGGTAGTGCAACATTTGCCAAAGTTGACTTGGGTGGAGATGCCAGAGCATGGGATAAGAAATGCTATTTCTTCCCGATTATGCGTTCTGAGATGAATAAAAATAACAAACTTGTTCAGAATCCTGGATACTAAACATTCGTAATATTCTTTCAATGGCAAGCAAAGCTTTATGCATTTGCTTGCCATTTTCTTTTCATAAAAAACCGAAACCGAAATGAAAAAAAATGTTTGTTTTAGTTTGTTACTTTTTACCATTTTTGCAGTGAATGGATTTTGTGACCCATTCAATCATAAAAACAATTCAAACGCCGGTAAGGATTCCATCGTTGGAGCCCAGATTCCACCGGAAATAGAGAATCCTGAACTTTTGGGTATTCACAAAGAAGCAGCTCATGCCACCTTGATGGTATATGGAAATATGGATGAAGCGCTTAAAGCAAACCGCCATGCTTCTTCGTATTGTAGAAGTCTGAACGGGCAATGGAAGTTTAATTATGTGAGACGCCCGGAATTTCGTCCGGTCGATTTCTACAAACCTTCTTATGATGTGTCTGAATGGAAGGAAATTACAGTTCCATCCAACTGGCAGGTATTGGGATATGGAACGCCATACTATCGCAATCTGGGATACATTTTCCAGAAAGATTTTCCAAAAGTAATGTCAGAACCGCCTAAAAACTTTACAGCTTATGAAGAACGCAATCCTGTTGGAAGTTATCGTCGCGATTTCGAGGTTCCTCAAGATTGGAACGGACGCAGGTTATTTTTAACCTTTGATGGAGTAGATGCCGGATTCTTTTTATGGATAAACGGGGAAAAGGTTGGTTATAGTGTCAATAGCCGTAACGCCGCAGAATTTGATGTGACCCGTTATGTGAAACCGGGTAAAAACACTCTCGCGGTTGAGGTTTACCGGTTTACTGCGGGAAGCTACCTGGAAGATCAGGACATGTGGAGGTTAAGTGGCATTTTTAGAAACGTCACAATCTGGAGTGCATCAAACATACATGTACGCGACTTTTTTATCAAAACGGATCTGGACTCAAAATACAAAGATGCTACAGTTGAAGTAACAGCAAAGGTTAAAAATTATGGCTCAACCAGGGGTATCCCTCAAAAGCTGACAGCTAACCTGTTTGATGGCAACAGCCAGGTGGCAGATTCTAAGGCAGATATTACCGTTCCTGCACTGGAACCTGGTGAAGAAAAAACAATAACACTAAAGTTTCCTGTTGTCAACCCCTTTAAATGGACTGCCGAAACACCAAAACTATACACTACAGTCATTAGTCTGATTGAAGGCGCCAAACCAACCGAGATTCTTTCTTCAAAAACAGGTTTTCGGAAAATAGAAATTAAAGGACGAATTTTTATGGTTAACGGTACTCCTATCAAATTAAAAGGTGTAAACCGCCACGAGCATTGGCCTGAAGTAGGCCATGCCATTACTGAGGCACAAATGGTTCGCGATCTGGAAGTGATTAAGCAAGGAAACTGCAACCACATTAGAACCTGTCATTACTCTGACGATCCTCGCTGGTATGAACTGTGTGATGAATATGGTATCTGGCTGGTGGCCGAGGCGAATGTGGAAAGCCATGGGTATGACGGCAAATTTGATGAAGAACCCAGAATGAAAGCAGCCATTGTGGACCGCAATGTGGCCAATGTGGAAAATTTTAAAAATCATCCTTCGGTGATTATCTGGTCGTTGGGAAATGAATGCGGTGGAATAGGTTCAAATTTTGTGGCTGCCGAAAACGCCATCAAGGCTATCGATCCCACACGTTTTGTGCATTACGAACGATTTGGAATCAGTAAAAAAAACCCTGCCGATATCGACTCCAGAATGTACACAAATCCGAAAGAAGTTGAAAGAATAGCTAACGACACCTCCTTTACTAAACCATTCTATTTGTGTGAATATGCTCATGCCATGTTTAATTCAATGGGTGCCATGGGTGAATACAACGATCTTTTTGATAAATATCCTTCCATCCTGGGTGGCGCGATATGGGAATATCAGGATCAGGGATTATGGAACCGGAGAGACCCGAAACATCCAATTTTAGCATACGGCGGCGGCTTTGGGGAATTTCCGAACGACCATTATTTTATCCACAAAGGGACTGTATTCTCCGATCGTTCTCCAAAACCTCATTATCCTGAAATGAAAAAAGCCTATCAATGGATTGGTATTTCAGTCGAAGATGCCACAAAAGGGGTTATCAAAATTAAAAACAGGTATCAGTTTATCAGTCTCGATCAGTTTAACGGATTATGGACTCTATCGGAAAACGGAAAAGAGATATCATCGGGAACATTTGTGCTTCCTAAAACAGAACCTTTCTCCGAACAAACCATCAATATTCCTTTTTCCATCACCAATCCAAAACCAGGGGCTGAATATTTTGTTCGTATTTCGTTTGTTCAGAACGCCGATGAGCTATGGGCTAAGAAGGGTTTTGAAGTAGCTACGGAACAATTCAAAGTACCGATTGTAGTAGCAAACATTTCTAAAACACTATCAAAATCAACGGTTACACTCACCCAAAATAAAAATGAGGCAATCGTGAAAGGAACCGATTTCACTATCGTGTTTGATAATACCTTAGGGACGTTGACCAGCATCAAAAAAGGAACCTTGGAACTTCTTGCAGGTCAGGGTGGACCACGGTTGCATTTGTGGAGGGCGGCACACAAAAACGACGACGGATATGCCGACCGCAATTGGATAAAAAACGGATTAAAGGAGATAACGTGGTCCGTGCTGGAATCAAAAGCCATACAGATTAATGCTGGTACTGTAATGCTCTCCGTAAAACTAAAGGGCGAGGGAAAAAACGGGTTTGAAGTTATTCATAACGCTGTCTATACCATCAATGGTGACGGAGAAATAGCTGTGGACAACGATGTAAACTCCAATAATTCAAAGTTGGTGGTTGGAAGAATGGGTGTGAGGTTAATGCTCAACAAACAAATGGATCAGATCTCGTATTTTGGAAGAGGCCCTATGGAAAACTATAGCGACCGCAAACGAGGCTTTGACATAGCCATCTACAACAGTACCATTAAGGAACAGCTCACACCATACGAAAAACCTATGGATTGCGGCAACCATGAAGACGTTCGATGGGCTACCATTTCAGAAAAAGATGGAGCAGCGATTCATGTCACCAGTGATAAGGACCTGATGCAATTTACAGCGCTTCCTTATACCGATGAAGAACTTGAAAAACCTGAATATAAGATTGACCTGCCACAGAGCAGCGCTACTGTATTGTGCATAAGTCACAAAACTCTTGGCGTTGGTTCTGCAAGTTGCGGGCCAAGACCATTGGATCAGTATCTGGTGTTTGCCGAACCAATAACGTTTTCTTATACCTTTAAATTATAAATCAATTGCATAACATTGAATAATCTTTCAACTTATTGATATTTACAACTTTGAATTTTATTTGAAATGTAACTTAATTTAAAAATTATGCAAAAGAATTACTGTTCGATTATCAATTTTTCAATTCTCCTTGCATTTTTATCATTTTCTGTGTACGGGCAAAAAACTGAACTTAAATCGCCCAACGGAGAGATAAAAATTAGCATTGAATTGAAAAACCAACTATCGTATTCTGTGGTTTATGGCAATGACACATTGTTGAAAAACTGCAACCTGGCCCTTGAGCTTGAAAAAGAAACATTAGGCGTAAAGCCGGAACTGAAAGACAAGAAATCAAGCGCAATTAATGAACAAATCAAAAGGGAAATACCTTTTAAGAATTCGTTGATAAACAACAATTGCAATGTGCTTACCCTAAATTTCAAAAACAACTACTCCGTTGAGTTTCGTGCATTCAACGATGGTGTTGCTTATAGGTTTATTACAGCCAAACAGGGCGAAATAGCTATTAAATCAGAAAATGTAGCCGTTAACTTTCCAGCGGATTACACCTTACACATGCAATTAAATCGCTCGTTTAAAACTGCATACGAAAATCTTTACCAGCATAAAAAGATCAGTGAATACAAGATAACCGATGAAATAGCAAACCTTCCGTTACTGATTGAAGCTTCAAAGAATTATAAAATATTAATTTCAGAAGCTGATTTATATGACTATCCCGGAATGTTCTTCAAAAGCTCAGGAGACAATGGCCTTCTGGCTACCTTCCCTAAAGTGCCATTGGAATTTGGCGAAGATGGTGACAGGAGCCAGAAAATATTGAAAGAAGCAGACTACATAGCAAAAACCGCAGGAAGCCGGTCTTTCCCATGGAGAATGTTTATGCTTACAAAAGATGACAAAGAACTTATCGGAAACGACTTGGTGTTTAAACTATCAAGCCCCAATAAACTTGGCGATGTTAGCTGGGTTAAACCCGGTCAGGTTAGCTGGGAATGGTGGCACGATGCTGCTTTGTACGGTGTTGATTTTGTGTCGGGTTATAACATGGACTCATACAAATATTACATCGATTTTGCAGCAACATTCGGTATCCCTTACATTATCATGGACGAAGGATGGGCAAAATCTACACGTGACCCATTCACTCCTAATGAAACAATCAATTTACAAGAGCTGATAAAATATGGTAAGGGAAAGGATGTAAAAATTATCCTTTGGCTTACATGGCTTACTGTTGAGAAAAATTTGGATGTTGTGTTCAAAACCTTCAGCGAATGGGGTATTGCAGGTGTAAAAATCGACTTTATGGACCGCAGCGACCAATGGATGGTAAACTATTATGAGCGCGTTGCAAAGGAAGCAGCTAAATATAAGATGTTTGTCGATTTCCACGGGGCTTTCAAGCCTGCCGGTCAGGAACGCGCCTATCCAAACGTTCTTTCGCATGAAGGTGTGCTTGGGCTTGAGCAAGGTGGCCGTTGCAAACCCGACAACAGTTTGTATTTGCCATTTGTTCGCAATGCTGTTGGTCCAATGGATTTCACACCGGGCGCTATGCTAAACGGACAACCCGAAAATCTTGGTTACACACGTATTAAGCCTGTAGGTACAGGAACCCGTTGCTTCTCAATGTCGTTGTTTGTTATTTTCGAAAGCGGCTTGCAAATGCTGGCCGACAATCCATTTAACTATTATCACGAACGCGAATGCACTGAGTTTATCACCAAAGTGCCGGTAACCTGGGATGAAACCAAAGCATTGTATGCAGAAGCCGGCAAATGCCTGATTGTTGCAAAGCGCAAAGGCGACCAATGGTTTATTGGCGGTATGGTAAACGACTCGGAAAAAGCGAGAATGATAGATGTTGATTTAAGCTTTTTGAGCGATAACAGAGCCTATCAGGTAACCGCTTTTGAAGATGGTATTAATGCTGGTCGTCAGGCAGCCGATTATAAAAAGAAAGAATACAGCGTCAAAAAGGGTGATAAAATAAGTATCAGGATGGTCAGAAATGGTGGTTTTGCTGCTGTTTTGAAATAATATTTGCTAATAAAGGCATCCAATAAAAACCGACGAAACTATTTCAATTTACATGGAGAAAATTGCTCATTGGGTAGCATTTATTGAGCCTAGAAACTAAAAAAGGTCGAAGTATAGCAAAAGTTTGGCAGCCCATCATTCAAAACCGCGTTGCCGCCAAACGTTTGCTTCTTTTTACCTCACTTTCTTTGTAGATTGCATACAATAACGTGAAAAAACAAACTTTTTTATATATGAATCTATTCCTATTTTTATATCCAAAAACTTGAGAATGAAATAAGTTGAGGGGGAAAATCTTAAACAAATTTTTTGTATATAATAAAATAAATATTATGCGGAAATTAATTACAATATTGGTAGCCTTAATGGCTACATTCGAGGTGTTTTCTCAACAGTTAATTGAGCAAACCTTCTGTAATCCTATAAATATTAGTTATCGGTTTACCCTTGATAAACCTTCAAAGCGTATTGCCGCCGATCCGGTAATTGTGTTGTATAAAGACTCTTATTATTTGTTTGCAACGCAATCGGGAGGATATTGGTATTCAAGCAATTTACTTGACTGGAAATTTATTACAACGCCCGACTTACCTTTCGAAAAAGACGCCCCGGCAGTAGCTGTAATTAAAGGCGAACTTTATTATAATCCAATGGCAAGTAATATTTTATACAAAGCCATTGATCCAATTAACGGAAAATGGGTTGAAGTAAGTAATTTATTTCCTAATGTGGGCGATCCTGATATTTTCGAGGATACCGATGGAAAGGTTTATTTATACTCCGGCTGCACCAATAATGGATTTATTGATGCTGTTGAATTAGATCCTGACAATGGTTATCAACGAAAAGGAAATCAATTACATTGCTTTTCTTTTAATTTTAAAGAACATGGATCGGAAAGAGCCGGCGATTACAATACAATAGAACTAAACCCATGGCTTGAAGGCCCCTGGATGACCAAATACAATAACAAATACTATCTGCAATTTTCTACACCTGGCACACAATATAAAAGCTATGCTGATGGATATTACATTTCTGATAATCCATTGGGTCCTTTTACTTATTCGACTAACAGTCCATATTCGGCTAAACCGGAGGGCTTTATTAACGCAGCAGGTCATGGTTGTGTTTTTACTGACAAATATGGGAACTATTGGAAGATAGCCACTATGTCTATTTCGGTGAAGCATATTTTTGAACGCCGATTGGGTTTGTTTCCTGTAACCTTCGATGCGCAAGGAAATATGGTGGCACACACCGAATTTGGCGATTTACCCTGTATAATGCCTAAATACAAATACAACAATGTAAGCGAGTTGTTTCCTGGTTGGATGATGTTATCCTACAACAAAAAGGGATATGCTTCTTCCAGTCTGCCGACCAATCCTATTAATTATGCTTTTAATGAAGAGATTCGCCAATACTGGAGCGCTGCAACTGGAAACCAAGGAGAATGGTTAAGTGTTGATTTGGGTACAGCATCAACAGTTAAAGCCATTCAGATAAACTTTGCCGAAAACAATACACAGCTTTTTGGGCGCGATAACTTACCTGCCCAACAATACCTGTTAGAATACTCGAATGATAACAAAAACTGGACTTTGCTTGTTGACAAAACAACCAATGATGAAGATTTAACCCATCAGTACCATGTGTTTAACAACCCAATAAAAGCCCGTTATTTTAAAGTAACCAATTATCGCGTACCCAATGGCACTTTTGCCATTTCCGGTTTTCGGGTATTTGGAAGCGGTACCGGTAAGAAGCCTACAAAAATTAGTTCGTTTAACGTTTCAAGGAGCTTATCTGATTCCAGATCGGCCATTCTATCGTGGAATAAACAAAAAAATGCTATTGGATACAACATTCGCTTTGGCACAGAGCCCAATAAATTATATCGTAGTTATCAGGTGTATGGCAATATTTCAGTATCTATTAATAGCCTGAATAAAGGCCAGAGATACTGGTTTGCCATCGATGCATTTGGCGAAAACGGAATTACATCAGGTGTTACCCAGGAGGCAGTAATAAAATAAAGCAAATAATTTTTAAAAGTATCAAAGTAGTATAAAAATTGAAATAAATAAGTGTTAATCAACAAAGATAAACTATGCTGAGAAAAATTTCGTTTTTCATCTTATTCCTGATAGGAGTAAATAATTTGCAAGCCCAAAAAAAATTTGTTGACTATGTCAATCCTTTACTAGGTACAGCCACACTTTGGGACAGTATCGACATAGGCTATAAACCAACACACCGGACATGGGGCGCTGAGGCTTTTCCAGGTTCTTCATTGCCCAATGCAATGGTACAATTAACGCCGGTCACTAAATTTCACAGTGGTTCCGGATATCAATATGAAGATACCGTCATTTATGGTTTTGCCCATACCAGCAAAGGACACTGGAACTTATGCAATATCCCTTTTCTGCCAGCTACTGGAACCATAGCACCTGATGATTATAAATCGGCTTATAGCCACAAAAACGAATCGGCACATCCGGGCTATTACCAGGTTTACCTTAATCGATACGGCGTGAATGCAGAATTGACTTCGACTTTGCGTTGTGCGTTTCATAAATATACCTTTAAAGATGGGCAGGGCAGAAAACTAATTGCCGACCTGGCAATGGCCAACGAAAGGGTGAAGAGCTGGGAGATCATACAGGAAGGCGACAATGTATTTCAAGGCTTTCAGCAAACTGGCGAAAAAATGTATTTCTATGCCATTTCCAATATCAGGATAAAAAATATTGAAACCCTAAAAAAAGAAAAGAAAGAGCTATCAGTAGTCAATTTTGTTGACTCACTGCAACCGCTTGAAATACAGATCGGGTTTTCGTATGTGAGCACTGCCAATGCGAAAGAGAATTTAGATAAGGAAATATTGGGTAAAAGTTTTCAACAAGTGCGTGACGAAGCAACAAAAGCATGGGAAGCCTTATTATCGAAAATTGCAGTAACGGGAGGTACAGAAAGAGAGAAAGGAATTTTCTATTCCTGTTTGTACCGGTCGTTTTTGTGGCCGGCTTTACGGAGTGATATAAACGGAGATTTCACCGGTCAGGATGGTAAAGTAGTAAATAAAGGTTTTAATTATTACACTGAACCTTCATTGTGGGATACTTACCGCAATAAACTAGTCTTACTGGGCATGCTTTCCCCAAAGGTTACCAATGATATTATTCAATCGCTAATTGACAAAGGAGAAAAGAGTGGATTTATGCCGACGTTTTTCCATGGTGACCATGCGGCACCTTTTATTGTTGGATCCTATTTGAGAGGGTTAAAAGGTTTTGATGTGAAAAGCGCGTATAATTTGCTTTTAAGAAACGCCACTCTTGAAAACAAAAGCAGGCCCAGGGTACTTGAATATATTGAAAAGGGATACATTTCGGAACCTGATTTGGAGAACCCAAAACTTGAAACTGTAGCAGCTGCCGGAGTAACAAAAACGTTGGAATATGCTTACGACGATTATGCCGTTGCACTTTTAGCCAAAGAAATGGGCGATCAAAGTAGTTATGACATGCTGATGAAACGTACCGGCAATTATAAGAATATGTTCGATCCTTCGACAGGATTTATGAGAGGACGCCTTGCAAATGGTGACTGGGTTAAGAATTTCGATCCAACGTTTATTTATTACGAATATATGTATCGTGAAGCCAATGCCTGGCAGTCTTCGTTTTTTGCTCCGCACGATGTAAAAGGCTTAATTGGTTTGTACAATGGCAACGATGCTTTTGAGAAAAAACTGGATGGACTTTTTACAACACCTTTTCGTGGCAACGAAGCATATAATATTTCGGGATTTATAGGGCAATATTGCCAGGGAAATCAACCCGATCATAGTTACCCATGGTTATACACCTTTATTGGTAAGCAAGAAAAAACACAGTTTTATCTGGATAGCCTAATGAACCATTATTATGACATGGGTAATGAAAAGTTGGCTTATGCTGGAATGGATGATGCCGGCGAAATGTCGTCATGGTATGTGTTTAGTGCCATCGGGCTTTATACATTTTCGCCTGTCGATCCTGAATATATTATCTCGGTACCTCTTTTCGATAAAGTAGAATTTAACCTTGGCGAAAAGAGTTTTTCTATCATCAAAAAAAAATCAGGAAGTAAAATTACAGGGATTACCTATGGAGGTAAAAAAATTGGAAACTTTAAAATTGAAGATAAAGAGCTGAGAAAAGGTAAACAATTAGTGATTTCAGTTCAAAAAATTAATCAATAAATACAAAAAAACATTTTGAAACAATAGTTGAGAATATTAACCAAGAATGGAAACGCACTTCAATATTATTATTTATAAAATCACTCTAATTAATAAGTCTTTAACATGAAGAATTTTAGAATTTTAATTTTTATCATGCTTTCAGTTTTTTTTATTGGACAGCAGTCTGCTTCTTCACAGGAAATCAATGAAGATGTTTTATACAAAATCATTAGTCCGAAGGGCCTGGTGATTGATTGCCGAAATAGTGAGGACAATTCAAGTCACATTTATCTTGCAAAAGATAACGCCGGTAGCAAAGGGCAGTATTGGAGAATTGTTTCGAACGGTGATCGTAAAATCATTTATTGTCCTTTCAACCAAAAAGGGATGGACATTGCGGAAGACCAAGGCAAAGAATTTATAGTAAATATGTGGGGATTTAGCCACGGCAACAGCAACCAGCACTGGTTTATGAAAAAACAAGCCGATGGCAATTATTCCCTTGCCCATTCAAATTCAGGACTGTTTCTTTCGCTTATTGAACCCGAGAAAGAAGGCGTTGCAGTTTATATCTCCAATAAAAATCAAGCTGGATGGAAGCTTGTTCCAACCAGAATGAAGATGCCTCCTGAGAACTTCCGCGGAGCAGACGATTGGGAGAACGAGCAAATATTTGCTGTCAATAAAGAAGAAGGACACAACACCTACATTGCATATCCTGATGAAGCAAGCCTGAAAGCCGATAAATATTTTGAATTCCCTTGGGAGACCACTACTTCGGCATACTACCAGTCGTTGAATGGTACATGGAAATTTCATTGGGTAAAGCAACCTTCAGAACGTCCAATAGATTTTTATAAAACAGATTACGATGTTTCAAAATGGAAAGAACTTCCCGTGCCATCGAACATGGAAATGAATGGTTACGGAACGCCTATTTACACCAACATCACATACCCATTCTTAAATAAGCCTTCGCTTATCGCACCACAAAAAGGATATACCAATGAAAATGAACCCAACCCGGTTGGTTCATACCGCCGCAAATTTACGATACCTGTAACATGGGACGGTAAAAATATTTACCTCCATTTCGATGGCGTTTACAGTGGCATTTCCGTTTGGGTCAATGGCCAGAAGGTTGGATACAGCCAGGGTTCTAACAACGACGCAGAATTCAATATAACCAGCTATGTGAAAGAAGGCGAGAACATGATTGCCGCTGAAGTGTATCGTTGGACTGACGGCAGCTACATTGAAGATCAGGACATGTTCCGATTGAGTGGGATACACCGTGATGTATATTTGATGGCTACACCAAAAACGCATGTTCGGAATTACATTTTGACAGCAGAATTTAAAGGCGATGATTTCCAATCAGCACTTTTCAAAGTAGATGCTTCGGTGAAAAATTTGGGAGACAACGCAACGTCTGCAAAAACCTTGGAAGTAACATTGCTTGATCCTTCAGGAAAGAAGGTAAGCAGCCTCACACAGAAGATTGATGGAATGGCAGACAATACAGAAAAGGCATTTAAGTTGGAAACCAATGTTGATAAGCCTTTGCTTTGGTCGGCTGAAAAACCCAATTTGTATTCAGTTATTGTAACATTGAAGAATGATAAAGGAATAGAAACCGAGGCCATGTCGTCGAAGTTTGGTTTCCGTAAAATTGAAATAAAGAATAAGCATTTTTATATCAACAATGAATCGGTATTTTTCAAAGGTACCAACCGCCATGATATCGACCCACAGATGGGAAAAGCTATCCCTGTTGAGACCATGTTAAAAGATGTGTTGATGATGAAGCAGCACAACTTTAATATGGTTCGCACCAGCCATTATCCCAATAGCTCAAAAATGTATGCAATGTATGACTACTACGGATTGTATATTGTTGACGAAGCTGATTTGGAATGCCACGGCAATCAAAGTATCAGCGACAGGATAAGCTGGCTACCAGCCTATCTCGACCGCATTACCCGCGTTATCCAGCGCGACAGAAATCACCCATCGGTTGTATTTTGGTCGTTAGGAAACGAAGCTGGTGCTGGTAAAAACTTCAATGATATGTACAAAAGAGCTAAAGAATTAGATCCTCGCCCTGTGCATTACGAAGGAAAAAATGATATAGCAGATATGGACTCGCAGATGTACCCAGACTTAATTGATATGGCAAGAAATGACCAGAGAGAAACAAACAAGCCCTATTTCTTGTGCGAGTATGACCACTCGATGGGAAATGCAATGGGAAATATGGCTGAATACTGGGACTATATCGAGAACAAATCGCAACGCATGATTGGTGGCTGTATTTGGGATTGGGTTGATCAGGGTATCAATAAAGTGGGGCAACCTAAGAACCACTATTATTTTGGCGGTGACTTTGGCGATAAACCAAACGATATGGACTTCTGTGCAAACGGGCTTACCACAGCCGACCGCAGGGAAACAGCCAAATTAATCGAAGCCAAAAAAGTATACCAGTACATTAAATTCAAGCCAATGGCTGTTAATTCAGGTAAAGTAGAAATACTTAACCACTATGATTTCTCTAACCTGAATGAATTCAACTTTAAGTGGGTTGTTTTAAAAAATGGCGTCAACATAGAATCCGGCGTGTTTGATAGTTTCGCACTGGCTCCTAATGAAAGCAAAATCGTAACCATACCTTTTAAAACACGCATTGGAAACAGACGTAGTGGAAGTGACAATGAAAATGAATATTTCCTCAACGTATATGCCGAATTGAAGTCGGATACCCATTGGGCCAAGTCAGGATTTCAAGTAGCATCTGAACAATTTGCATTAAATCTACGTCCTTCGGTTGATATGGTTGATTTGTCCGCTCAGGGTTCATTAGACGCAAAGGTTCTGGATGGTAAACTAACCATTAGCAGTGCAGCCTTCAAAACGATTTTGGATATCAAAACCGGTATTTTCACTTCGTTGCAGTATGGCGGGGAAGAGATTATCTATAAAGGAAATGGACTAAATCTTAATTGGTACAGAAGTGTAGGCAATGACAAATTCACCGACCAACGTTATTATGAGACCAAGTTTGAAGCGCCGATGCTAACATGGAAGGCTGATAGCAGCCAGAAGTTTGTGACAATAATAGTAAACTCAACTGCAACCATTCAATCTGAGAAAAAAGTCAGCATTGCCTATTTGGTGAAATATGTGGTTTATGCCGATGGAACAATTGATGTGGATGCCAGCTTTACAAAACCAGAAAACGGAGCAATTGTTCGTCGCTTAGGTTTGCAAATGCAGCTACCACAAGGTTTTGAAAACATCCAGTGGTATGGTAATGGTCCACAAGAAAGTTACATCGACAGAATTACCTCAGCTTTTGTTGGTTTATACCAAACAACAGTTACCGGGATGGAATCGGAACATTATATTCGTGCGCAAAGCTTGGGCAATCGCGAAGGTATCCGTTGGATGACAATTACCAATGGGAATCATTTTGGTTTGAAGATAAGTTCAAAAAATCATCTTAGCATGAGTGCACTGCACATGACCGATAACGATTTATGGTCATCATTGCACGATTTTAATCTCGACAGTATCCGCAAACCTGAAGTATATTTGAATCTCGACTGTATGCAACAAGGTTTGGGCAATGCAACCTGCGGCCCAAGACCATTGCCACAGTATATGATTCCGGCAAATGCGCCTCTCAGCTATTCATTCAGGATTGAGCCTGTGAAATAATATTGTTGAAATTGACCACTTTTGGGATAAAAAAGAATCAATCAGTTCTATAATCAATAAAAATACTCCAGCATTCTGATTAAAATTAGAGTGTTGGAGTATTTTATTCAACTACAAAAAGATGAAAGACGATGGTTTGGCAAGAAGAAGATTAGCCAAGTGTAATCATCTTATGAATATTGAAATTTCCAAAACATTATAAATCAACAATATCTATTTAAACCGTAAAACACTAATAGAAAAAACATTTTTATGGACTTCTCATAGTAGGACTCCTTTTGCCTTTGCTGATTTTTGCCCAGCAAATTGAAAAACGGGAGAAATACGACATTTCCAAAGATAAAGTATTGTACACTATTGGGTATGCTCACCTGGATACCGAGTGGAACTGGGAATATCCGACAACCATTAATGAGTGCATTAAGAAAACGATGGAGGATAACTTCAAACTTCTTGAAAAGTACCCTGATTATGTATTCAATTTTACCGGATCGCGCCGTTATAACATGATGAAGGAGTATTATCCTGAATTGTATAAACGCGTCAGCGATTATATCAAACAAGGTCGGTGGTTTATTTCCGGATCCTCGGTTGATGAGGGTGAAGTAAATATTTCATCTTCTGAATCGGTTATCCGCCAGGTATTGTATGGAAACCTCTTTTTCCGGCGAGAATTCAACAAAGAAAGTTACGATTATGCTTCCTGACTGTTTCGGGTTTGTAGCTACCTTGCCTTCGGTTTGGAACCATGCCGGATTGTTGGGCTTCTCTACGCAAAAAATGACCTGGGGTTCTGCAAACGGTCTGCCATTCAACGTGGGCGTTTGGGAAGGTCCCGACGGCAAAGGATTATTATCGGCTTTAAACGGAACGGGCTGCGGTCGTGAGATCGCTTCGCTAAGTTTAAAAGGTGCTATAACTTGTATCTGGCACTGCGCAAGTTAGGTATCCTTTTTAAGAAGGGTTGTGAGGTCAAAACCTTAAGTCAAAAACATTGATATAATATTAAATTGAAACAGTTTTTTATTCTTTTAATAAAAAAGAACCAAGTATTGATAACTTTGTGTCATAGAGCTTTCTTGGCATTTATAAAATTGTAATTATTAAATAATCCGTATGTAATGAAAAAAACCTTATTTGTTTTATTGATGTTCGCTGCCGGGCTAATTCAATCCTTTGCCCAACCGGCTGAGTGGGAAAATGCTAAAATATTTGCTGTCAATAAAGAACCTGCTCATGCCACCTTTATGGTGTATGACAATGAAAAGGCTGCCATAGCAGATGAATTTTCGGCATCACCCTGGTTTCAGACCTTAAATGGCCCATGGAAATTCAATTGGGTGGATCAACCGGAAAAACGCCCACAGGATTTTTATAAGGACAGTTACAATGTCAGCAAATGGAAAGATATTCCGGTGCCAAGCGATTGGCAAATGCAGGGATATGATTACCCGATTTACACAAATATTGAATATCCGTTTCCTAAAAATCAACCTTTTATTGGGCATACCTACAAACCCGGAGAAAGTTCGAAAATGACCAAAGGTCTGGGAATGATGCCTAACGATAAATATTACAACCCGGTCGGATCCTATAAACGGACATTTACCATACCTGCTGCATGGAAGGGAATGGATGTTTTTGTACATTTTGGTGGCGTGAATTCGGCCATGTACCTTTGGGTAAACGGTCAAAAAGTTGGTTATAGCGAAGACAGCAAAAGTCCTGCAGAGTTTAACATTTCGAAATACCTTCACGACGGAACAAATATCATGTCTTTAGAAGTATACCGCTGGAGTGATGGAAGTTATCTCGAAGACCAGGATTTTTTCAGACTTAGTGGTATTGAACGGGATGTTTATTTGTTGGCTACACCGAAAATCCGGATTGCCGATTTTTTTGCCAAAGCTGGTCTGGACGCACAATATGTGAGCGGAACATTGAATCTCGATGTAAAATTGAACAACAGCTTAAAGGAAAATCAAAACGGAGTCAATTTGACAGTAAATCTATATGATGCTGAAAATGGCGAAAAAGTATTTACCGAATCCAAAAAGGCTGATGTTTCTGCCAATGGATCCGGCACTGTGAATTTTTCATCAAGCTTTGAGAAAGCCAAACATTGGTCAGCAGAATTTCCTAATTTATACAACCTCACCATTCAACTTTCGGATAATAGCGGAAAGCTTTTACAAACAACCGGTTGTAATGTGGGTTTCCGTACCAGCGAAATTAAAAACGGACAATTACTCGTCAATGGAAAAGCCATTCTCATCAAAGGGGTGAACCGTCACGAACACGATCCGGTGACAGGGCATGTAATTACCCTGCCGTATATGAAAAAAGATATCGAATTGTTAAAACAGTTTAATTTTAATGCCATCCGTACTTGCCACTATCCTGACGATCCGGCTTGGTATAAACTGTGCGATAAATATGGTATTTACCTGTATGACGAAGCCAATATTGAGTCTCATGGTTATGGATATGATCCTGATCAGACACTTGGGAATAATCCTGATTATATGGAGGCTCATCTTTACAGAATGAGTAATATGGTGGAACGCGACAAAAACCATCCATCTGTCATCGTATGGTCTATGGGAAATGAAGCCGGGACAGGAGTTAATTTTCTGGCTAACTATAAATGGACAAAAAGCAGAGATACTTCGCGTCCTGTAAGTTATGAACGTGCTGAGAAAGATACACGGATTAAGGAACGACATACCGATATCATTGGAGACATGTATGCCTCTATTACTGAGGTAGAAGAAATTTTTACCAAAGAAAAAGACCGTCCGTTTATTTGGGTTGAATATGCACATGCCATGGGAAATAGCACCGGCAATTTTCAGGACTTATGGGATTTTGTTGAATCTCATCCCCAACAACATCAGGGAGGATTTATATGGGATTGGGTAGACCAGGGATTTTATAAAAAGAATGCCAAAGGCCGTACCTTTTTTTCCTACGGTGGAGATTATGAACCAAAGGGTATACATAACGATTTAAATTTCTGTGCCAATGGTCTGGTATGGCCCGATCGCTCCATTCATCCCGGTATTTGGGAAGTGAAGAAGGTGTACCAGTACATTAAAATAAGGCCTTTAAACCTTGAAACATACCGTTTTGAGGTCAAAAATATGTTCGATTTTACCAACCTGAAAGACTATAAAATCAGTTGGGAAGTTCAAGGCAATGGAGTTACTGTGCAGAAAGGCGAATTTCCTTTACTTGATGTTGCACCACGAACTTCATCCATTATGCGTATCGACGACATTAAAATTGATCCGCAACCGGGCGTGGAATACTATATTAATTTTACAGCCGAAACGACAAAAGGTACTGAAATGGTGCCGCTTGGACATATAGTAGCCAATGAGCAATACAAACTGCCAGTTTTTTTACCAAAAGCAGCGGTAAAGGAGAATGTCTCAAATAAAGCTGAAGTGAAAACCTCACCAGAGAAATATATTGTTTCCAATACCGATTTCTCGGTTACATTTGATCGCAAGGCAGGGAATATGTCATCTTTCAAATTTAAAGGCGATGAATTGGTAAAGGAAGGATTACAATTAAATTTCTGGAGAGCACCAACGGATAATGACTTTGGCAACAACATGCAGCTGCGGTTGAAAATGTGGAAAAATGCAGGAAAAACCCGCGTGGTGACCAGCGATTCCATTATTAAACTCAATGATGCTGAAACCCGCATCGTGTTTAATTTCAATTTGCCCGATGTTGACGCAGCCTATCGAAGTGAATATGTGGTCTATGGAAGTGGAAAAGTAGTTTTGAACAATTCTTTTGTTCCCGGAAAGAGCTTACTCGCCAAAGGAAAAAATACGGAATTACCGCGGTTTGGCGTGTGTATTACCCTGCCAAAAGAATATGATAATATGAAGTGGTTTGGCCGTGGTCCTTTCGAAAACTATTGGGACAGAAATTCAGCCGCTTTTGTTGGAACTTATTCAGCAAAAGTTGCCGAGCAATTTGTGCCATACGTTCGTCCACAGGAAAATGGCAATAAAACCGATGTTCGCTGGATGACCCTCACCAATTCCAAAGGAAAGGGAATAAAGTTTACCGGTTTGCCATTGTTGAGTGTCAGCGCCTTGAATTACACCATTGAGGATATGGATCCGGGTGTGGAGAAAAAGGGAGTTCACCCGGCCGATCTTGATGTGCGGGAACAGGTAAATGTAAATATCGATTACCTTCAGATGGGTGTTGGCGGCGACACTAGCTGGGGTCGACTGCCTTATGACAGGTATCGGTTATTCCCTCAAAACTATTCGTATAGTTTTACAATTTCGCCCGTGGAATAAAAATTTAAAAATCAATTCCAAAACCAGCTCATTATTAAGGGGTTGGGGTTAAACAAAATAAAAAAACCTGCTCATTGGGCAGGTTTTTTTATGATATTTTTTTGTACTTATACTAAAATAGTATTCATCATATTGTCAAAGCTAATTTTGATGGCATCGAAAGGTTTTCCGTCGCGTGTATTATCCTGCTCAACAATCATATACTTCATGCCCGAAACAGCTTTGGCATCGTAAATTGCTTTGTAATCGATAGAGCCTGTTCCAACCGGAGCAAAAAACTTATCGGCACTTTTTTCCATATCCTTAATATGAAGCAATTGGAAACGACCTGGATATTTCTTGAAAATATCGATTGGATTATGTCCAGCCCTGGTTACCCAATAGCAGTCCATTTCGAAAATAACCAGCTTAGGATCAGCATCAGTCATAAAAACATCAAAATAGGGAATTTTCCCTTCCACAGTTTTAAATTCAAAATCGTGGTTGTGATAACCAAACTGAATACCGTGTTTCTGCATCACGGCACCAACAACATTCAGGTCAGCTACAAATTTCTTGAAGCTGTCAATGGTTTTACGGCGTTCTTCAACCATCCATGGTTGGATACAGTATTTTACGCCAAGTTTGGCATGGGCTTCGGCCATACTTTCCGCATTGCTGGTATCAACACCTTTAACTTCAACACCTGAATGGCTGCTCACAGCTTCCATACCTAGGTCGTTTACTAATTTTTTAAAATCTTCAGGAGAATATCCATAAAATTTACCATCAGCAAAACTAGCCAGTTCAAGGTATTTAAAACCTATATCTGCAACTTTTTTTAATGATCCTGCAGGGTCTGTTTTCATTGCATCACGAATAGTATATAACTGAAGACCTATACCTGGTTTAACGCTGGCAAGAGTGTTTGCTTTTATATCCATTTTACCTAGAGCGACAGCTCCTACGGCTCCCAGCGTTGCAAACTTTAGAAAATCTCTTCTGTTTTGTGATTTCATAAAATATGATTGTTAGTTGAGTTATTTTAATACAAGTGTACAAAATTTACACATAATTTGAAAGAAAAGCTCACCCCATCTTTATAAAATCTTTATACCTCATAGGTACGCCGTTTACTCGAAATAACACTTTTGGTAAATGGATATAAAATTTCCGAAGCATCAACTGGTAATGAGGGTTTGGCATTGGCAGCCTCAATACAACCCATTTTAATAATACTTGATTTAGGTTTGCCTGACACCGATGGTCTCGATGTTCTAAAAAAACTTCGTGAATGGTATCAAAAACCCATCATTATTCTATCGGTTCGAAATTCGGAAGATGATATAGTAAAAGCCCTCGATTATGGGGCAAACGATTACCTTACTAAACCTTTTCGTACAGGCGAATTACTAGCCAGAATAAGGGTTGCCATCCGGCTAAGTCAGAGTATTTCGGACAAACCTATTATGGAATTTGATTCCTTAACTATTGATTCATCCAACCACATAGCCCGCAAGAATAACGAAATAATAAAACTTACCTCAACTGAATTTTCCTTATTGGCTTTGTTAGCTAAAAACGAAGGAAGGGTATTGACCCATCACTATATTTTAAAAGAAATATGGGGAATGGGATATGTTGAACAAACACAATATTTACGGGTGTTCATTGCCCAATTACGCAAAAAGGTTGAAGACGACCCAGCCAAGCCAAAGCTACTCAATACAGAATCAGGGATAGGCTATCGCTTTGGTAGTTAGTTTGAATGCAATTTGATAACGCGTTTAAATAGAGAAATAATTTTAATAAATCAAAACCAACAATCTACCTTAACCTGCTGATAATAGGATTGAAGGCCTTTGTAAATACCATTACAGCATCGCCGATATGCAAGTTCTCAATGTCGCTATCGAATGCAATTACCTTTATTATTTGATTGTTCCCTGAAATAACAGTTAAAATATTGATGGTATCCTGTTTTTCGATACGTGCAATGTTTCCCGTAATTTGCACTTTGCCGCTGATGGTATTGTCGGAAAACACTTCTTCGGGCTTGCCGCTCCGGTTGATTGAACCATTTTCGATACAAAGAACTTGAGTTGCTAATCGAAAAACCTCATTTAGATCGTGACTTACTAAAATAGTCGTTGCTCCTGATAATTGATGTGCGTGGAAAATTTCATTTTGCAGTTGAGAGCGCATGTCGGCATCGAGCGCAGACAGAGGCTCGTCTAATAATAACAATTGTGGTTTACGGGCAAGAGCGCGGGCTAAGGCCACCCGTTGTTTTTGGCCACCCGATAACCCGTTAGGTTTACGCTTTCTGAATTCCGTTAAACCAAATATAGAAAGCAAGTCACTAACAATAGTATTGTTTATTTTTGACTGAGCAAATTGAATGTTTTGTTCAACAGTCATGTTCGGAAATAAGGCATAGTCCTGAAACATAAGACTGATGTTTCTTTTTTGTGGAGCAACGTTTATACCCTTATCCGAATCGAACCAAACCGACTTGCCAAATTTTACAAACCCTTTATCAGGATTTATTAATCCTGCCATAATTCTTAAAAGTGTAGTTTTCCCTGCTCCCGACGAACCAAATAATGCAACCAACTCGCCTGTTTGGATGGTTGTTTTAACAGAAAGGTTCATCTTGCCGTTTGCTGTAAACATCATTTTTTCAATGTCAATGTCAATTACATCATCCGCCATGAATCTTGTTTTTTATTTACGCTGTAAATTATAGTAAGTAATATCAACGATACCGCAAATAGAATAAAGGCATACTTGTTAGCGGCAGCAAAATTGAGAGATTGTACCTCGTCATATATGGCAATGGAGGCAACACGTGTTTCACCCGGCATATTACCTCCCACCATAAGTACAATTCCAAATTCGCCGATACTATGGGCAAATGTAAGGGCAATGGCTGTGATGATGGATGGTTTTATATTTGGAATCAGAACCCTGAAAAAAGTAAATATTTTTGATTTGCCTAAAGTATAAGAAGCTTCACGCAGACTGTCGGGTAGCGACCGCAAACCATTATTAAGAGGTTGTATCATAAATGGCAAACTAAAAATGACCGATGCAATCAGCACACCTTCAAATGTAAATGCCAGGCGCACATCGAACGCTTTTGCAAGCCATCGTCCAAACCAGTTATGGGGGCTGTAAATAATCAGCATATAATAACCGATAACCGATGGAGGTAAAACCATGGGCATACTTACAAGTGCCTCAATAAGTGGTTTTAATCTGAAACGGGTATAAGCCAGCCAATAAGCAAATGGCAACCCTAAAACAATCAAAATTGAAGTGGTGCACATGGCGAGTTTAAATGTAATCCACAGAGTTTGAGCAAAAGTAGGATCCATAGTTTTTTAATTTGAAGATTTGATAATGTGCTGATTTGAAAATGTAATTGCGCGTTAATAAAAATGATTACAGAAGCTGGTAATTAATTTTAAATTTTCAAATTGCCCCATTTTCAAATTAATATTGCTTCATTAAAGATATTTCATTGGCTTTTACCAGCGCTTCTATTTCATCGCCCACAGTTATTTGGAGCGAATCTACCGAGCGAGTGGTAATAGCCGATGTAATGGTGTATTTCTGAAACTGCAAAGTGATAGTACTTAATAACATGCCTCGTTCAACCTTTTTTACCACGCAATTCATTCTGTTTCGCATACTTATTTTCCCCGTCAAGCCTTTGGCAAGTGATACCTCGGTTTCTTTAAATACGAGGTCGATGATATTGCCTGTTTGAAGCCATTGAGGATGTATTGTTGATTCGATGAGAAGAGCCGAAAAGCATTGACCATCTATATCAATATCCACGAGCATAATAGCTCCTGAAATCTGAATCTGACTAATGATACCTGATAGCTTATTCATATTAAGGAACGATAAAACCGTACTTTTCAAAAATGGGTTTGCACTCTGCACTTAAAACAAATTTCATAAATTTACCTGCTTCCGGATTATTTTGCCATCCTTTTACCAGCACCATTGCCTGTTCCACCGGTTTGTAGCTTTTCATATTTAAAAGGAAATACGAACCTTTCATATCGGGAGCCAATACCAGAGCAAGTGCAAGGAATCCAACCTCGGCATTACCGGTTTGAGCGAATTGAGCTGCCTGGGAAATATTATCGGCATATACAATTTTGTCCTTAACTTTATCAAACAAGTGATAATATTTAAGACATTCTACAGCCCTGTTTCCATAAGGGGCTACATCCGGTTTGGCGATGGCTATACGGTTAACTGATTTATCAAGAATTATATCTAAACCTTTCGATACATCTAGCGTATTGCTCCATATAACAAGTTTGCCATAGGCATAGATTTTCACTTCGCCTGAAACAATTCCCTGTTCCTTTAATTTATCGGGATATACTTTATCGGCAGCCATAAACAGGTCGAAATCGGCTCCATTGGTTATTTGCTGAGACAATGCGCCCGATGAACCAAAATTCATAATGATATTAGCTTTTGGATTTTCGCTAACATACCTGGTTTTTATTTCATCCATGATATAACGAAGGTTCGCAGCTGCCGCAATTTTTACCGTTTGCGCTTGAAGGCTTATGCTTAAAGTCATTAACAAAATTATAAATACTTTCTTCATATCACTTATATTAGCATTAACTTATTTTACTATTTACTATCAGGCATTGGAGGTGTTTTATATGTATGGCTATTTCTTTTGAAACTGAATAATTAATTACAATGTCTGCCTCTGTAGCAAGATTTTTTTCTGTAATAACTGTATTGTAGATAAAGTTTTTATCAAAATAGAAAAGATGTCCGGTTAAATCGATGGATAGTTTGGATGTAATTTTAGTAGACAACCCACTATAATACTCAAGTAATCCTTGTATAGGGAGGGTTGAAAAATACTCCATGTTGCCATTGAAACTGTGATTTGTACCATATAAACGGTTGAATGTATTAGACTTACCAGCATCAATATCAATGGCTGAACCTGAAAAATAATCCAAGCCTATGGTTGCAGTTAACTTTTGATTGATCTTATAGGATGCTTTTGCAGCCAGAAAGTAGGATTCTAAATCAGCATAACCCTTGCCCAGAGTTTTGCCGGGATCTTTTCCTTGTTGCCTATAGGCAGTCAATATTGCGCCCCAAGCCGATGAATCGTTTAAGTAAACCAAATTTCCACCATATGTTATTCGCGGATATACTATTTTGTAATCGGTTTTATTATGAAACCCTTCGCTTATACTAATAAGTGAAAGTGTTGTTCCCTTGTAAATTTGTTTTGACAACCAGGCATAGCCCATCGTTTTGTAATTTTGTTTGGGATTATAAGCATAACTCATATCAAACAAAGTATCCTTACTGTTGTTGAAGGCAAATCCAGAATGAATCGGAATAAAAGGGCTATTGTATTTAACTACCATTATATCATGAGACATTCCGGTAACGATAATCAAAAAAAATCAAAGGTTAATTTCAACATTGATTTGGTTAACCAGTTTTTTAATCTGTGCCTCAATCTGCCCGTATTCGCGTAATATTTTTTCGCCATAGGTTGAAATCTCGGTTCCACCGCCGTTTGTTCCACCCCGTTGCTTAATTACCATTGGTTTGGGAGCTACGCGGTTCATTTCGTTTATCATGGTCCAGGCATGTTGGTACGAGATTTTAAGTTTTTTAGCAGCGCCACTCAAACTACCACTCTTTTTAATTTCGTTTAAAAGATTGGTTTTCATGGAACCCAAAAAACATTTCCCGTTTTTTTTGATAGAAATTTGACATTCTACTTCAATCATGTTCATTGCAATTACAACTTTAGCCTTTCGATATAATAGCCGAGATAATTATTTCCATTACCTAGGTCGAGAACAACCTTGGCGGTAATCAAACCTTCATCAACTTTCAGGATTTTTCCTTTTAGTTAGTTTCGTGCACTTAATTTCATTTTATCATATTTATTGGTGTACATTCTAATAATGGCTAATCAAGCATTATGCCACGATTATTATGCATTGATTATGAATGAGTATATTGATTTTATAGGTCATAAAAGCCTACATAAATGTCATCAAAAGGAGATGTTTCTTACATAAATGTTGTTTTCAATATTGCCAGTAAAACCGATAAAGTTTCCGATAAAATCGGATTTTTAACCATTGAAACAAAAGGAACAGAAATCCTTGTAATGGCAAATCGATCTTTTTAAGGGGAATATGTATACTCGAGGAAAAAGCCATACGCGGAGGCAGAGCCTATTCTGAGGAGGATGCCAAAAAGCTTCTGAGATGGGAAAAGGAATTGAATTGCAATTATCTTATCAATGCCAAGCTAAATATCAAAATCAGCAATAGAGCTACCAGAATATTTAACATATAGAACACTTTGAAAATTAAACGATATCGAGGTTTTTTAACGTCTTTATCACGGTAATGGTGATTAAAAAGATCGTAGATATAATTTTCTATATCTTTATTTTTCACCGTGGTTTTGAGGTAGTTCTCATAGTTTTTTAAAGAATACAAGGCGTTATCAATTAATTCTACAGTTCGCAAATCGAGCAATAAAAAGATGATACTCGACAATAAATAAATGGCGCATGGAAAAAGCAGGTAAACGTTAGATAGCGTCTCATCCTTATAAAAATAGCCTAATAACGAGAACGAAGCAGTTACTAAAACAAGGTATATCCGAAAGTTTTCGATGCGTTGCTTTGCATGAAGCTCATAATAACGCCAAACGATATCAAAGTATTTTTCGTCCATGGAAAGGGGTTTGAATTAACGTGTTAAAAATACACAGGTTATATGGATAAATCAATAGGTGCACCAATTAAGGGATAACTGAATTATCTGTAATAGGTCGCCAAAAACCAATTTTGCAATTAAAAGTTAAAAGACGTATTTTGCGGTTGTAACATTGAAATGGTAAAATATCATCATTAGAAAAAAATATATGAAGCTTCCTGATATTCGTAATGATAATGTTGTCCAATATCTTAATAGTGTTGTTATAGTGGAAGAAACCGCCCGGCAGATAATGAAAGATTTTGGGCTGTTTGGTGTTACCATCACATTTTCGGGTAATACGGAACAGGCTTACTTTGAGTTACACGAACAGCTCATTGATCAGATAACAGTTTTAATGGAACGGGATTTTGGAAGATTGCTTTCTGTATTGTATCAGGTGGATATATCCGAAAAGGAAATAGCACAAGCCGAAGTAGACATTCCAGATTATAATCATGTGGAGATCATTGCTCACCAAATAATTGTTAGGGATTTGAAAAAAGTGCTTACCCGCCATTATTTTAAATCGAACCAATAGAGGGTTAATATTGTAATGAGTTGAATTTTACTTTTTATTAGAATGATTAACCACGAACTCCTGAAAGTTGGTTTGCAAAGTTGATGCTTTTTTTTACTTTTATGACTTCAGAAAAACAGATACTGCAATTTTTGTGCATCTATAATCAATTGGTATTTTAGCCTTTATACACATAAAACTAATTAATAAAACGAAAAACTATGGTATCGAAAACTTTACCAACTCTGAGGATTGGAGATCTGGAAATTAACCCTCCCATTATTCAAGGTGGGATGGGCGTAAGAGTATCAAGATCGGGACTGGCATCGGCAGTTGCAAATGAGGGATGTGCAGGTATTATAGCAAGTGTTGGATTGGGAGATTATGAAAATTCGTCCGCTTCTAAATTTGTTGAGGTAAACAACGATGCATTAAAAGCAGAAATAAGGAAAGCTCGGTCTCTTACAAAAGGAGTAATAGGCGTGAATGTAATGGTTGTATTGTCTAACTACGAAGAACTGGTGAAAGTTTGTGTAGAGGAAAAAGTGGATTTGATTATTTGCGGATCAGGTCTTCCGTTGGATCTGCCAAAATTAACTGCCGGGTCAAACATTAAGTTAATCCCTATTGTTTCTTCAGCACGTGCTTTTAATATTATTTATCGTAAGTGGAAACAAAACTACAACAAAGTTCCCGATGCTGTGATCCTCGAAGGACCTATGGCCGGTGGGCATCTTGGATTCTCTTATGATGATATTTTAAATGATAAGACGCCTGCTCTTGAACAATTGGTGAAAGAATTAGTAGACTTTGTAAGTACGCTCGAAGAAACTATTCCCGTAATTGCCGCCGGCGGTATTTTTGATGGAAATGACATCGCTAAATTTTTAAAGATAGGAGCATCGGGTGTTCAAATGGCAACCAGGTTTGTTTGTACCACTGAATGCGATGTGCATGATGATTTTAAGCAAGCTTATATTACTGCAAAAAAAGAAGACATAGCCATCATTAATAGCCCTGTTGGACTGCCTGGCCGAGTTATCCGTAATGAGTTTACCAAAAGAGTGATGCAAGGAGAAACAATACCATTTAAATGTCCACATCATTGTTTAAGGTCGTGCAATCCACGTACATCACCGTATTGCATAGCCAAAGTTTTAGGTGATGCCTCAAAAGGAATGTTAGACAACTCGTTTGTTTTCGCGGGAGCAAATGCCTACCGTTGCACAGAAATAGTATCGGTAAAATCGCTTATCGAACAGTTAAAAGATGAGCTAAGTATCGCTCTGTAATAAAACAAAATCGGCGCAGCTTTTCAGGCTGCGTCGATAATCTAAAGACTAATATTAGTTTTTAAAATCCGTTTGTTTCAACTCCTGCTGCTGAATTGTCATCTTTCGATTCGCCATCAACTGTTACAGTGAATTTTTTATCGCAATTACCATTTCCAAAATCAATAGAGATTGTTTTCTTTTCTTCAACCACAATTGTTATTACTCCGCTTCTGATCCATGGGCAACCTATTTTTATTAACAATGGGTTAGCTACTGCAATAGTGCTGGTGTAACTATATCCTTTTTTATTGATCCCGCTGGCAGTTCCGGTGATGGTATAGGAATCGTCCCAAATCCAAAGTGGAGTTGAATTGTTATCCCATATACGGGTTCTGGTGAATTCGCGTGTAATAAATTTACCTGAGTTCAGATTGGTTACTTTACCGTCCTGCAATTTTACTTCTATTGTGAATTTTCCGGCTACCAAACCTTTGTTGGTTACAGTCTTAAGTCCTTCAATTTTAATGGAATCATTAATCACAAAATCTGAAAGAAGAATGGTTCTAACAGCATCTTTTTTCCACATTTTTGCAGACTGAGTAATGGAAATGATACCATTCTTTTTACGACCGTTTTTACCAATCCAGTTTGAGAACTCAACGGTGATTGTTTTAGGGTAAACTGCAGAGTCGCCGGAACCTTTTGTAACTGTTACTTTTCGTGTACCACTAGACGACACCGATTTAAGATCGGGGGAATTGGAATAACTATTACTTTCTTCTGTGGAAACAACATCTTCTGATTCGTTGTAAACCTCATCATACGAATCTCCGGCAGTAGCATCATCTTGAGCAGCTGCGTAAGCATCTTCCTTTGTAACATCAGTGCCACTTGTGTTATTGTCCTTTTTACAAGATACCATTGCAAACATTCCAAATAGCGCAATCGCTAACAGATAATTCAGATTTCTTGTTATAAAAATTTTTATTTGTTAAAAATTTATTTTTTGTTAATTTCTAACTTAGATGAGTGTATAAGGAAAAGGTTTAATTTTAATTGAAATATTTTTTTGAAGGTGAAATAAAAAACTGCTTTATCACATTAATTCAATTGTTTAAAAGCTATTATTTTTTTGTAGATATTTTGTATTTGAATATATTTGAAGGATAAAACAATGTTATAAGTATTATATGCTTCCTGGAAATCGAATAAAACTATTAAGTGCCTCAATGATAGTAAAATATGAAAAATGATTATTGATCAATATGATTCGATAGTAATTTTGATATATTCTTCATTAACACAATAAAAGAGAAATATGGGTTCTAAAATCAGACTTTTTATTGATCAGTACTGGATATTAATCATTCTGTTAGTCGTAAAATTTATCCTTCAGTATATTCTGGTAAATCCGGTTTATGAATTGCATCGCGATGAATTTTTGCATCTTGGTCAGGCTAACCATTTGTCATTCGGATATATTTCTGTTCCACCATTTACCTCCTGGATATCGAAAATAATATACCTGTTAGGTGGAAGTATTTTTTTTGTGCGTTTTTTTCCTGCCCTTTTCGGGGTTTTAACCATTGTTTTTGCTTGGCTGCTGGTTGAACGATTAGGCGGTAAATTATTTTCTAAAATATTAGTTGCATGTGCATTAGTATTTTCTGTGATGATGCGCCTGAATATTTTATTTCAACCTAACTCATTCGAAATTCTTGCATGGACAATTATATTTTATCTGCTGGTAACCTATATAAAAACAGAACAACCCAAATATGTGATTTATTGTGCATTCGTAATAGTTTTAGGCTTTTATAACAAGTATAACATTGCATTCCCTCTTATTGGGTTATTGGTTGGCTTTTTGGTGTTTCCCCAGCGAAAGTTATTTACTGATAAAATATTTTGGAAAGCATTGATAATAATCTTAGTTTTAGTTTTGCCAAATGTGATATGGCAATTCATACATCATTTGCCGGTTATTCATCACATGCAACGGTTAAAGGAAACTCAGCTGGATAATAATTCTATCTTAGGTTTTCTAAAAGGGCAGTTAGTATTCTTTTTTGGATCATTGCCTTTGATCATTGCCGCTTTAATTGCTTTCGTCCATTACAAGCCATTCAGACCATACAGGTTTATTGGCATTGCTTTTACTGTTGCAATCGTTCTTTTTGCCCTTTTAAAAGCAAAGGATTATTATGCTGCCGGCTTATACCCTGCGCTGTTGGCATTTGGGAGCGTATATATTGAAAAATTACTTGGGCAGGGCTGGAAAATTTATATTGGTTATGTACTTATTTTGGTGAACCTTGCACTGTTTATCATGGTATCCAAATACCTATTTCCTGTGCTTCAGCCCGTGTCGATTGTTGAAAATAAAGCAGGTTTTGAAAGATTTGGAATGTTACGTTGGGAAGACGGGAAAAACCATGCCCTTCCTCAGGATTTTGCGGATATGTTAGGATGGAAGGAGGTGGCCCAAAAATCACTGGCAGCTTACAATATGATTTCTGTTAACGAAAAAGATCAAACACTGGTATTTTGTGATAATTATGGACAAACTGGTGCATTAAATTATTACAACCGCAATAAAATGCCCGAGGCATATTCCTTTAATACTGACTATATTTTTTGGCTACCACGTATGGTTAAAATTAAAAATGTATTACTAGTTGGAAATAAACCCAGTAATGAAATATTGGCATTGTTTAAAAACTGTAACTTGTTTGGAGTGGTTGAAAACGAATATGCCAGAGAAAATGGTACCGGTATTTATTTGTTAACAGGAGCAAAGGATGAATTTACATCCTTATTTTATCAGATGGCAGATAAGCGGATAGCACAATTTAATATATTTTAAAATGGAGATGAGTTTAAAAATTTGTTTTGATCGTAGGTTTATATTCACAAATAGACACAAAATTTAGATTGATCATTGATTTTTTCTACTCAATAAAACAATATTTATTATGAATGAGATTTTACTTATCAGCCAGGAAATTAAACTTTTAGTAGATGAATGGGAACCAAAGCTATTGTCGCTATCTTTGGAAGTGATATCTCAACGACGAAACGGTCAAAACCGGACTATTAAGCAGATTTTAGGACATCTGGTAGATTCTGCCTCAAACAACACGCACAGGATCGTTCATTTGCAATATCAACCAAGTCCTCTCATTTTTCCGGATTACGCACATCATGGAAATAACGAACGATGGATTATGATTCAGAACTATCAGGACGAAAATTGGTACAATCTGATACAACTTTGGAAATATTCGAACCTGCATTTCGCTCATATTATACAATATATAAATTCAGGGAAACTGGCGAATGTTTGGCCTTCTGCACTAAATGAACAAATATCTCTCAAGTCAATGGTGTTGGGATATCCTAACCATTTTAAACTTCATTGTAATGAAATAAATGAGTTGATAAATAAGGAGTTCGAAGTTGAGGGTAAGTGATATTTTTGAATTTGAGACTATATCCCTTTTCGGCATTCACCTGAATAATTAAATGAAACTGATACTTTTGGAATTCACTTAAATTATAGCCTTATGTCATCCCATCCTTACATAAAAAAGAGCATTATTGTGTTCGTAGTTTTCTTGATGTCTCATCAGTCATTCTCAATGTTGGGATATACTCCGGTGTCAGAAAATTTGCATAGTGTTTTATTCCTTATTGATATATCGGGGAGTATGAAGGGAGCAAAAATTGATTCCGTAAAAAGCGCCACAAAACGAATTGTAAGAATGTTGTTGCCATGTAATACTGAGTTTTCGGTGATGGCATATTCAGGCAAAAAGGAAAAACCTGACATATTCAGCTTGCCTTTTTCCACCAACGAGTTCGAGTTGGTCACATTTATCGACGGGTTAAAAGCCGAAGGAGGTACACCATTAGGAGCTGCATTAAAAAGGGGAAGTTTCTGTTTTACCAGCGATAAAAATCCCAAATCGGTGCAGCAAACAATTATATTGTTAAGCGATGGGAGAAGCGATGATAATATTTCCGAAGCATTAAAAGATCTAAAAGATCGAAAAACAGCTATTAAATGCGAATGCATTGGGTTCGATATAGTAAACGATAAACCCGCTCAAGAGCAGTTGAAATTGATCGCCAAAGAAACAGGAGGAGAATATTACGTGGCTTCTGATGTTTCGAATGTGGTAAAAGCATTTTTGAAATCGAGCATTAAAACCATCATTCGCGAAATACCTGTAGAAGTGCGCAAAAGCACGGAAAAGTTCAATTTTCCAGTACTTTCCGGCAATGTTTATCGAATGCTTACCAATCAGAATTGGGTAGTTGATTCCATTCAGGTCAATGTTTCCAATGCTTTGTTTGATATTACGCAACTGATTGCCGAAGAGAATATGCAGGACACTCTGCCCAAATCACTGGTTTTCGATAATTCCAACACTATTTCGCTTTTCATTAATAAAGGTACGCAGGCCGATATCAATAAAAAATGGATAGAAGGAACGTTCCGGTTCGACAACAACATATTGTCAATTACGGTTCAACAATATTTTCTGAAATTGGTAATAAAGAAGATAGAAAAGAACTATCTGGTTTTATGCGTAAATAAGTTCAAAAACCGCACGGGAGACATGGATGCGGTGAGCGAAGAAGTATGCGATTGCAACAATAAAATGAATGCTTCACAGCCATATATATTCATATACTGTTCGCAAGCCGGGTGCAATAACTGACAATTTGAGTGCGTATTACCCTAAGGTGAAAGTCTTAACCTTCGGGGTTTGACTTTATCCCTTGCAGCTTAAGCAGTAAGCAATAAATATGGTTGAATGTCAATTAGTTTAGTGTCTTAATGAAACTTTTTCTTTAATAATTAAAATATATCCTTAATTTCATAGGGTAAGTAAATTCCACTTTTGATGAGATATGTGAAATGGTAACCACATTTAAAATCTTTCCTTTAAAACTCAAATTATACGAATCATGAAGAAACTTGTAATTGTATTTTTTATCCTTTATGGCTTTATCGTCTCAGCACAGAAATTCCAGAATTTAGCATTAACTCCTCCAATGGGATGGAACAGTTGGAACAAATTCCAATGTAATGTAAGCGAGAAACTGTTAAAGGAGACTGCTGATGCGTTAGTTTCGACGGGAATGCGCGATGCCGGGTATACCTATATCGTTATTGACGATTGCTGGCAGGTTAGTCGCGACAGCATGGGTTTTATTGTGGCCGATCCTGAAAGATTTCCTTCAGGAATTAAAGCCTTGGCTGATTACATTCACGCAAAAGGTTTAAAATTTGGTATTTATTCCTGCGCCGGAACAAAAACCTGTGCAGGTCGTCCCGGTGGTCGTGGTCACGAGTTTCAGGATGCATATATGTATGCCAAATGGGGCGTTGACTACCTGAAATACGACTGGTGTAGCAGCGACGGTCAGAATCAAAAGGAGTCTTACACATTGATGAGCCGGATGCTAAAAGAAGCCGGAAGGCCAATTGTTTTTAGTCTTTGCGAATGGGGTGGGAGTAGACCCTGGGAATGGGCCGGTGATGTTGGTCATTTATGGAGAACTACGGGCGATATTACCGATTGCTTCGATTGCGAGAATAAACATACGGGTTATTCGAACTGGGGAGTGATGAAAATTCTGGATATGCAGATAGAAATGCGCCAATTTGCCGGCCCGGGACATTGGAATGACCCCGATATGCTCGAAGTTGGAAACGGCGGAATGACCGAAAATGAAGATAGGGCACATTTTGCGATGTGGTGTATGCTGGCAGCTCCGTTAATTGCCGGTAACGATCTGAAAAGCATGTCGCCACAAACTCGTGCAATCCTCACAAATGCTGATGCTATTAGCATTAATCAGGATGTATTGGGTGTTCAGGGTTTAAAATATAAATCGGAAGACGGTTTGGAAACATGGTTAAAACCATTGAGTGGTGGCGATTGGGCAATTTGCTTTTTAAACCGATCAGCAGTATCAAAAATGATTGAATATGACTGGGTGAAGAATGTAGTTTCTGATTCAATATCAAAAAGAAAACTGGACGCTACAGCTGGGGTATTCAAAATTAAAGATGTGTGGTCTAAAAAAGAACTTGGAAATACGCAAAAAGCATTAAAAGCAGAAGTAAAATCGCATGATGTACTGATGGTTCGATTGATTTTGACTAAAAAATAAAAGCTTTTTAAACCACAAAACTAAAATTTCGGAAAATGAAACCCAATTTACTGCTTTCAATTATTCTAATCTTTTTGTGGACTTTTGCTGGCGCACAAACTGCAACAAAAAATTATAAAATTCCTGGCAAAGGCATAAAACAACATGATTTCCTATATGCAGGTGAGTGGGATATGCGGAAGCCACAGGCTCAATCGATGTTCCTTGTGCGCAATGGAAAGGTAGTATGGCAATACTCCATACCTCTGCGAACTGCAACGGGAGGAATACAGGAATTCGACGATGCTACGTTACTTTCAAATGGTAATATTGTGTATGCCTGCATGTCGGGCGCCGGAATTATTACACCCGAAAAAAACATTATCTGGCAATTTATCTGTCCGGTGGGTACTGAAACTCATTCCTGTCAACCCATCGGGAAAGACAGTGTATTAATGGTGCTGAATGGTTTTCCTGGTAAAGTACTGATGTTTAATACAGCTACCAATACTTTATTAAAAGAAATTGTCATTCCAACTACTGCAACCAGCACTCATGGACAATTTCGCCATGTACGAATCACCAAAAATAAAACCATCATGGTGGGGCTTTTTGCCGAAAAGAAAGTGGTTGAATTTGATTTGGATGGAAAGGTAGTTTGGTCAGTTGATGCACCTTCTGCATGGTCGGCTATTCGGTTGCACAATGGCAACACCCTTATTTCGGGCGATGGAATGAGTTACACCCGCGAAGTGAATATGAAAGGGGAAACAGTTTGGGAATTGACGCAAAAAGATGTGCCATTCAAATTGTACAACAACCAGACAGCTAATCGACTAGCAAATGGTAACACTGTAATCAGCAATTGGTGCGCTGGTAACAATAAAACAGAGGAATGGGTCGGAACAGTTCAGGTTTTCGAGGTAACTCCCGATAAAAAAGTAGTTTGGGCATTATCGTCATGGGATAACCCCGATTTAGGGCCAAGTACATCCATCCAATTACTCGGTGAACCAGGCAATCCCGATAATGGCGACCTTCAACGATAAAATTGTTAAAACTTTAGTTTATAATTAAAATAAATATTTAAATAAGCACAAACGATCACATATAAAAGAAAATATGCAATTTTATCAGTCTTAAACTTTGCTCAGGTCTAACAAAAATTTCAGGTCTGATAGTTTAAATTAGTTTTAATTCTAAGATAATTTCAAGATTTAACAGTTTTGTTATCTTTATCACTAAATTAATGTCATCATAAAAACTTAACTAAGATGAATCAGTCTCTCATTAAAAAAGTAACTAATTTGATCAAAGATTCATGGGGCAAAATAGTAATCATTATCATCGGAATTGCCGCCACCCTCTGGTTTTTGATAAGGGTAATTCCAAAACCATCACGGGCATCATACCCATGTCAGCAGGCTGCATTTCCTGTAGCATCGGGATTTGTACTCTGGTTGATAAGCTTATTCGCCCTAAAACCGCTGATGAAAAAGATGAAGTCTTTCATTCCGTCACATAAGTGGTTAGGTTACACAATGTCCATGCTTGTAATGGGCAGTTTCGTTATTTGGACAGTAACTATTTACAGCAACGACACCAGTGCGTTAAATATTAAAAAAACAACCAATTATAACTACGCTTCAGGAAAATCAAACGAGCCGATTGGAATTGCCAGAGGTATTTTCCCGGGAAGGGTTGTTTGGGCACACGATCCAAAAGCGACCAAATGGAAAGGAAACTGGAAATTGGAATCTGACCAATATTGGCTGGATGAAAATACTGATCAGAAGAGAGTTGAGGCAATGCTCGAAACCAATTTGAAACAGTTAACCGGTTCTAAAAATGTTGAAAATGCCTGGGCTGAAATATTCAAGTTTCACAATGATAAGGTTCGTGGTTTGAAGAACACCGGTTATAAAGCAGGAGAAATTATTGCTCTGAAACCGAATTTTAACAATACTTATAATCCGGTAAAAAATGACAACTGGACGGATGAATCGCCTCAGTTAATATTGGCAATGATTCGGCAATTGGTCAATAATGCACATGTATCTCCCAAGGACATTGTTATTTATGATGTTCGCCGTTATATCCCGCATTACCTGTTAACAAAAGTTTGGAGTGAATATAAAGACGTTCGTTTTGTTCAGGGTGAAGGACCAAAAAATAGCCAGCCAAAAAATACAGGATATGGTGATTTCCATGGCCTTGAAGCTCCTGTTTGGGTTCAAGGCATCACCTATTCAAACGGAAAATATGATAAGGCTCGCAATATCCCAAAACAAGTATTCGATGCTATTTATCTGATTAACATGGCTATGCTCAAAGCTCATTCCTATCCTTACAATACCATGGAAGATGGCGACGAAGGGCAGACCGGTATTACCATGTGTGGCAAAAATCATTTTGGTTCCATTGAAGGTACACCGGAATTACATGCGGCAATTAATACAAATCAGGAAGGTTTGAAAAATGTGTATTCTCCGATGGTAGATTTGGCAGCTTCGCCGAATCTTGGGGCAAAAACAATCCTTTATTTGCTAGATGGTCTTTACTGTGGACGAAAATGGAAAACATACCCGCTTCATTTTCCTAATCCTCCATTTAATAATGCTGTTGAACCATACGAAAATACTTCATGGCCGGCAAGTATTCTAACCTCTTTGGATGGTGTGGCTCTCGACTGTGTGGGACTTGACATTTACAATTCGCAAACAAAAAACAACATCGGTAAGGACGGCAATTCGAGAATGCTTTTACGCGAAAATGCCGACGAATATTTGAAAGAAATGGCTCAAGCCGGAAACCCACCATCGAAAACCAAATACATGCAAAATGGCAAACAACTCAATAGTTTGGGCGTTTTTGAACATTGGGATAATGATCTTTCGAGAAAGTATTCGCGCAATCTGGATCCTAAATCAGGAAAAGGTATTGAACTTATTTATAAACCAATGTAAGAATCTGTAAAAAAATTATAAAACCACTGTTGAACCCATTTTGGGGGGCAACAGTGGTTGGCTTTTTATTCCTCCAGTTTCACTAGAGTAATTCAAGTTCCTCAGATTTGGATGTCTAAATAAACCTTATTATGGATTAATTTAAACATCCATCGGTATAACCTATTGAAAATTAATAAAATAACTCATTAAACCTGAAGGAATCGAATTTCAAAATAGACAGAAATAATTAAATTTAAATTGCCTCTAAAATTCAATGCAAAAACTTATAAACTAACCAAAAGGATGAATTCAAAAATCAAATCTTTTAAAATTATACATTCAGATACATATTTGCCTTTAATGCTACTGTGCCTGATAATGATTTTTTTTCTGATTACAGTAAATGGCCAATCGGTTAACATCGATGGCACTGCCGGTGGCAAACGATTTGATGGAATCGGAGCGGTGAGCGGTGGCGGAGCCACATCGGTATTGTTAAAAGACTATCCCGAACCTCAGCGCAGCCAGGTTTTAGATTTTCTTTTCAAACCTAATTTTGGAGCTTCTATCTCAGCATTGCTGGTTGAAGTTCCTGGCGATGGTAATTCAACTCAGGGATCGGAGTCAAGTCATATGCATTTAAGAAAAGATTTGAACTACAGCCGCGGTTACGAATGGTGGATAATGAGCGAAGCCAAAAAACGTAATCCTACGATAACACTGGATGCAAATGCCTGGGGCTGCCCAAGATGGGTAGGTGATAATAATTTCTGGTCGCAGGACATGTGCGATTATTATGCTAGTTGGATCAAAGGTCTGAAAAGTGTTTATGGTATCGATTTAGACGCCGTTGGATGCCGAAACGAAAAAGGAGTGAATGAAGATTTTGTTAAAAAATTCAGGGCTACTCTAAATAAAAATGGTCTGCACAAAGTTAGGATTCATGCTTTTGACAATTGGGGGAAAGAAAAATTTGACTGGTGCAAAAATATGAAAACCGATTCGGTACTAAGGGCTTCGGTGGACATTATAAGCGCCCATACAATGTCGGAAATAGCAACTACCCCTGAAATTAAAAAATTAAGTGATGAATTGGGAAAACCAATCTGGAACACTGAAGAACATATTTATCTTAAAGGGTATGACTGTGAATTAAGCATGGTGGAGTCGTTCAACAAAAATTTCATTGAGAGTGGTGCAACCATGGTGGTGAACTGGTTTCTGGTTGCTTCAACTTACAGTATTGAACCATTTCCTGAAGACCCGGCCATTATGGTTGCACGCGAACCTTGGGGTGGAAATTATTATATTAGGGAAGTGCTTTGGGCTTATGCGCATTACGGACAGTTTACAAAAGCTGGTTGGCAATATTTAAATGGAGCTTGTGGTAAACTACCGAATGGGGGAACGTATGTTACCTTGAAATCACCTGGCATTGATTTTAGTATTATTGCAGAAACCAAGGATGCTAAAGAAAACCAAAAAGTTTCTTTCAAAATTAGCGGGGGCTTATCAACTGCTAAGCTTTGTGTTTGGCGCAGCAATGCACAGGCACAATTTGTAAAGTTAAACGATATCACGCCTATAAATGGCTCTTTTGATGTAGTTATGGAACCACAATCCATATATTCTGTATCTACAACTACCGGGCAACAGAAAGGTTCATTTTTAAATATTCCAGATTCCAAACCGTTTCCATTTCCCTACTACGAAACATTTGAGAGTTACAAAGATGCAAATAAATGGGGGTACTTGCCCCACTATACTGCCGACATTGCCGGAGTGTTCGAAATTGCGGAACGCCCTGATAATAAAGAAAAATGCTTGCGTCAGGTTGTCGAAGCAGGCTCACAAAGCTGGGCTCCCGAATGGTATCCATACACCATCCTGGGTGATAGAAACTGGAAAGATTATGAAGTTAGCGCTGATGTCTACATTAATATCGATGGTTGGGCTGGAATTATGGGGCGTGTCATCGCTACCGGAACTGGATATGGATGCAAACCAAGTGGATATTATATAAATCTGTCGGCAGATGGCACTTGCTCATTGTACGTTTCAAAACAGGATGAAAAAAATAATGAACAGGGTACACTATTGGCTTCAGGAAAGACATCCAATATGGATGCAAAGAAATGGCATACACTTATGCTCCGTTTTTCAGGCGCTACCATAACCGGTTTTGTTGACAAAACGCAGGTTTTAACAGCTACTAACACGACGTTTTCAGAAGGTATGGTTGGACTAGTTGCAGGTAGTATAACTAAGCAAAGCAATAGTGCACTCTTCGACAACCTGATGATAAAACCGATCAACGGGATTACTCCTTCACCCACAATTTTTTCACAAAAAGTATATCCTATTTATAATCAAACTTCTAAATAAACCAAATCAATCTCATAAGGAGGAATTACAATGCATCTACGTAAATCTATTGCTATTAGTGTAATATTATTGGTAGCAGCCGTTTTGTCAACCGTGTCGGCACAGATAAAGGAATTACAGGTTCCCCGTATCGTCGAAAAAGATGGTCGCCATGCCCTTTTGGTTGATGGGCAACCGTTTTTAATACTTGGGGGTCAGGCACATAATTCCAGCGGCTGGCCAGCTATGTTGCCCCGGGTATGGTCGGCTATTGAATCGATGCACGCCAACACCCTCGAAGTCCCAATATACTGGGAGTTGATAGAAGTGAAACCAGGAAAGTTTGATTTTTCGCTGATAGATACGCTGTTAAAGCAGGGGCGTGAACACAAAGTACACCTTATACTTCTGTGGTTTGCCACATGGAAAAATGGAAGCAATCATTATATGCCCGAATGGATGAAAAGTGATGCAGGGAAGTATCCCAACATCACCGGACGAAACGGTCAATCGGTTGATTCCCCTTCGCCGCATACACAGGCGGCAATGGAAGCCGATGCTAAGGCTTTTGCAGCAGTGATGAAATATTTAAAAAAAGCTGATCCACAGCATACTGTGTTGATGGTTCAGGTTGAAAACGAACCCGGTGCTTGGGGGAGTGTGCGGGATTTTTCCACAGCTGCCCAAAAACTTTTTGAAGGCCGGGTGCCAATGGAACTGCTCAAACCTGAAATCCTCAAGGCATTGAACAAACCTGTCATTGCAAAAGGAACCTGGACAGAGGTATTCGGAAAAGACGCTGACGAGTATTTTCATGCATGGTCAGTTGCCCGGTACATCGGTTATGTTGCGGCGGCGGGAAAGGCAGTTAATTCATTACCATTATACGTCAATGCAGCGCTTCGCGATCCGCTCAGCAACCCCAGTGCAACAACATATGAGAGTGGTGGTCCAACTGACAATGTAATTCCAATATGGAAGGCCGCCGCGCCATCCATTGACTTGTTGGCTCCCGATATCTATTTGTCCGATAGCGAAAAGGCACTAAAGGTAATTGAATTATATGACCGTTCTGACAACCCTTTGTTCGTGCCAGAGATAGGTTCGGGTGAAGAATACGTGAGATATTTCTATTCAGTGCTTGCCCATGGTGGTATTGGTTTTTCACCATTTGGGATTGACGATAATGGACGAGGTGAAGAAAAGGTTGAGACTGAAACCAGGCTTGCTGCTATTGCACAGGAATATTCCATAGCCGGTCCGATGATGAGAGAACTTGCCAAATGGGCTTTTGAAGGAAAGATAAAGAGCATTGTGGAGCATGTGGATCATGCTTCGCAAACAATCGACCTCGGGTCATGGGAGGCCACGGTGTCATTCGGTGCTTCAAGTAGAAATACGGTGCAAACTAATTCCAAGCCCATTGGTAAAGCGATGGTGGTAAAATTGGGAGAGAATGAGTTTCTACTGATAGGCACACGTTGCCATTTCACATTTAAGCCAATTGGTGCCAACGCCGACAAAGCGTGGCAATACCTGAAGGTTGAAGAAGGCAAGTATGAGAACGGAACATTCAAACTGTTACGCATACTTAATGGTGACGAAACTGATTGGGGAGGACCTCGCTTTGGCTCCATACCTGCGCTGCTGCATACTACGCTGATCACGCGCTAAACAAGCGGCTTAGAATTTGTGATATTAAGAGTGATTTTTTTAAGGATACAACCGAGTTATCATTAAAATATTAAAAAAACTAATGCTGAAACTACAAACTCTTATTCTAAATTTCATCCTGGTAAACTTGTTTTATCTAAATGCCTGGTCAGGCGTTCTTCAAACGCGACAACGTTTGTTGATGGATTACAATTGGAAATTTATACAGTCGGATGTAAAAGATGCGGAAAAGGCTGATTTTGATGATACTAAGTGGCGAACGCTCAACCTTCCACACGATTGGAGTATCGAAGGTGAATTTAAAGAGGATGCTACCACAAAGGGCTCCGGAGGTTATCTTCCGGCAGGTATCGGATGGTATCGCAGGCATTTTAACCTTTCAATAGTCGGTAAAGATCAGCAATTCCAGATTGAATTTGATGGTGTGTACATGAACAGCGATGTCTGGATTAATGGGCAACATCTGGGCAAACATAATTATGGTTATACGAGTTTATTCTATGATCTGGCTTCTTATATCAAAAAAGGGGAAAATACAATTGCGGTCAGGGTCGATAATTCACTTCAACTTAGCAGCCGCTGGTATACTGGTTCAGGAATTTACCGACATGTGTGGTTAAATATTACCGATCCTGTTCATATCTCTCACTGGGGAACCTATATTACAACGCCGCAAGTTGATTCATTATCCGCAACAATAACCGTCCGCACTTTTGTTGAAAACAACCTTTCCATTTCTAAAAAGATGGTTCTTCGATCGGTGGTTAAAGATGGTTCGGGCAAGGAAATTGCTAAGATTGAAACGCCTTTTTCAATTGTAGCATTCGGAAAAGAAGAAATCAAACAAACCATCAAAGTAGCTTCTCCTAAGCTTTGGTCAATAGACAATCCTACCTTATACTCTTTGAATTCATTTTTGGTAGAAAAAAAAGAAGAAGTTGACAATTACAACTCAACTTTTGGAATTCGCCATATTGAATATGATAAGGATAAAGGCTTTCTTCTGAACGGTAAGCATTTGAAGATGAATGGGGTGTGTTTACATCACGATGCAGGTTGTCTGGGTGCGGCAGTTCCCGAACACGCTTGGGTTCGGCGGTTGCTTCTGTTAAAAGAAATGGGCTGCAATGCAATCAGGACATCACATAACCCACCGGCTCCCGAATTTCTTGATCTTTGCGATAAAATGGGTTTTCTGGTAATGGATGAAATTTTTGATGAATGGATAGAGTCAAAAGCTCCACAATATGGTTATCATAAATATTTTGAGGAAAACTCACAATCTGATTTAGTTTCCATGATCCATCGTGACCGCAATCATCCATCGGTAGTATTGTGGAGTGCCGGAAATGAAGTCCCAGATCAGGTAAAAGAGATTGGAAGTGAAACTCTTCGTAAATTAATTGATACATTCCACAAGGAAGATCCGACACGGCCTGTAACTCAAGCAAATGACCGTATCGCTGCCGGTGATGGCCCTGCTAAACTTCCTTTCCTCGACATGCAGGATATTGTAGGTTATAATTATGTTGACCGCTGGCGCGACCGAAGAGAATTATATTATAGCATCGACCGGCATGACCATCCGGATTGGAAAATGATTGGAACTGAAAATGTTTCCGTTCCGGGTATTCGCGGACAATATTCAATTGACACCAATAAGTCTGAAAAACGGCAGGGTCGTTCACAAGATTATCGCACAAATATGATCCAGGCAGAACAATTATGGAAATTTACTGCGGTAAATAATTATGTGATAGGTGATTTTATGTGGACAGGCATTGATTATCTTGGGGAAGCAAGCTGGCCGAATAAGAATGCAAGTTCAGGGGTTATTGATCTTTGCGGTTTTCCGAAAGATGGTTATTATTTTTATCAAAGCCAATGGACAAAAAAACCGATGATCCATCTATTTCCGCATTGGAACTGGAAAGGCCATGAAGGTCAGGTTATTTCTGTAATTACCTATTCCAATTGCGACAGCGTTGAACTTTTCCTGAATGGAAAATCTTTTGAAATAAAATCTGCAATTTTTCCACAACAGGGCGTTTCATTAGCCTGGAATGCCTATCAACACCCTTATGTTCCGGCAACAACATCTGATTTGCATCTAAGTTGGGATGTACCGTATGAACCGGGCGTTTTGAAAGTAATTGGGAAAAAAGACGGAAAAATTGTTTCAGAAGAAGTGCATAAAACTTCTAACCCTGTAGCAATCAGAATGTCGACCGACCGATATGAAATTGATGCTGATGCCTACGACATTGCAAATGTTAAAGTTGAACTAATTGATGAAAATGGATTTGTTGTGCCTGATGCAGATAACCTTATCGAATTTAAAGTGGATGGAGAAGGAGCATTGATTGGCACAGATAATGGCAATCCCAAGGACAAAACCCGTATGAAAAGCAATCTACGCAATGCATTCAACGGATTGGCGCTTGCTATTATTCAATCGACCCAAAAAAGTGGAAATATTCGTTTGACGGCTGTTTCTAAGGGTCTTAAAGAAGCTATTTTGCAGGTAGGCACGCACAAAATAGTAAAGGGATTCAAAACGTTGGAGTAAAATATTATAATACAAATTAAACACTAAACTAATGGTATATGAAAACAAAACATTTTGGATTATTTGCTTTTTTGGTATTGAGTTCGACGATACTCAGCGCGCAGAAAAATAAAAGCTTTGAGATTAAATCGCCGGACAACAAAATTGCTTTAAAATTTGACGTTGGGGCTAAAATGCAATGGTCTGTTCAGCACGATGGACAGCAGATTATTGCTCCTTCAGCAATATCAATGCAATTGGACGGTGGCGAAACTCTTGGAAACAACGCCAAAATCAGTTCGTCGAAGATTGAAAAAATGGATCAACTGATAGCAGCAATTAATTATAAGAAGAAAACCATTCAGGATCAATATAATCAGATTACAATAAATTGTAAAGGCGATTTCGGTGTAATATTCAGGGTCTATAATGATGGTGCGGCTTATCGTTTTTTTACAAAGAAAAAAGGAGAGATGATTGTAAAAAACGAAGAAGCTAACTTCAATTTCATCGCGGACCACAAAGCATATATTCCCTATATGTGGGATTACAGAGGTGGTGAAAAATTCAACCATTCATTTGAAGCCCTTTACAAAGAGATAAATATCTCGAAATTTGCCACCGATTCATTGGCCTTTCTACCCTTGTTGGTTGATGTTGGAAACAACAAAAAAGTGGTCATCCTCGAAGCCGATCTGGAAGACTATCCTGGTATGTATCTGAATATGAATCAGACTAAAAGGGGATTTATGGGAGTTTATGCGCAGTATCCATTGGAATCTAAGTTAGGCGGATATTCAGACATGAATCTGATACCAACAAAAAGAGCCGATTTTATTGCAAAAACTACAGGTACACGTAATTTTCCATGGCGTGCATTGGTTATTAGTCAGCAAGACAAAGATTTACTTAATAGCGATATGGTACAAAAACTGGCCTCACCTTCGAGATTAGCAGATATCTCTTGGATCAAGACTGGTCAGGTTGCATGGGATTGGTGGAACGACTGGAATATTTCGCATGTTGATTTTAAAGCAGGTTACAACACGCGAACTTTCAAATATTATATAGATTTTGCCGCCGCCAATAAATTAGCCTACATCGTAATGGATTGGGGTTGGTCCTCACATACTGATATTTTGGATGTGATTGCCCCTAATCTCAATATTCAGGAAATAGTAGATTATGGAAAGCAAAAAGGAGTGGGTGTAGTTCTATGGGCATCGTGGTATGCTGTAAAGGAAGAGATGGATCGCGCTTTTCCGAAGTATGCCAAAATGGGAGTGAAAGGGTTCAAGATTGATTTTGTTGACCGCGATGACCAGATTGCAGTAGCTTCGTTGTATGAAATAGCCAAAAAAGCGGCAGAATATCAATTGATTGTGGACTATCACGGAGTTTTTAAGCCCACTGGATTGCAAAGAACATACCCAAATGTAGTTGGTTATGAAGGTGTTAAAGGATTGGAAAATTACAAATGGGCTACTGAAGATCAACCTCGGTATACTGTCAGTATTCCTTTTATCCGGATGATGGCCGGGCCTATGGATTATACGCCGGGAGCGATGCGTAATGCCAACAAGTCGAACTACAGGTCGATCGGTGCTATGCCTATGGGTATGGGAACGCGTTGCAATCAAATGGCGATGTATGTGATGTTTGAAGCACCCTTTCAAATGCTGGCAGACAATCCTACCATCTATGCGAAGGAGCAGGAATGTACCGATTTTATTGCCAATGTACCGACTACCACAGACGAAACCGTGGCTTTGGATGGTAAATTAGGAGAGTTCGCTGCCATCGCTCGTAAGAAAGGCGAAACATGGTTTGTTGGGGCCATGAGCAACTGGACTCAGCGCGAATTGACACTAGATTTTTCATTTCTAGGCACAGGCATTTATCAGGCAGTGGTTTTTAAAGACGGAATGAATGCCGATCGCGATGCTACTGATTATAAAAAGGAGGTAATTAAAATCTCTTCCACAGATAAATTGAAAATACAACTTGCGCCAGGTGGAGGTTGGGCTGCCAGAATAGAAAAACTAAAATAATGAAAACTAGAATCAGACTACCGTGTTTTCTTACTCTAATTCTTATTACTTGAATTCTTTCTGGGCTGGAATGGGTATCTGTAAAGATATTTCCTGAAATTAAACTTCAAAAATTTCAGTCGAACAATTGAAATGCGCAATAAAATGTTGCCAGATCCAAAAAATCGCATACCAATATTCAATTATTACCCGAATAGGTTAATACATTAATAATAAATTAATCAATATATTATGAAGAATATACTTTCATTTTTTATCTATTTTATGGGATTTTTCACTCTGGTATCCGCCCAAAAGCCTGCAAGTAGTAAAGCTGTGAATATTTCATTTTCAGACTTTAAATACACCGATATTGGAGTAAAAACCAAAGCTGGAACAGCAAAAATTACAAAAGGAGAACTTGAAATTACAGCGAGTGGAGCCGATATTTGGGGAACACACGATGAGTTTCATTTCGGGTACAAATCGTTAAAAGGAGACTTTGATTTTAGCGTTCAAGTGATGAGCTTAAGTAAAGCAAATCAATATACAAAAGCCGGTATTATGGCTCGTGCCGATTTAAGCGATACCAGTCAGCATGTTTATTTTCAGATTTTCCCGGATAATAGTCCTAGGAATAAAAACAATGGTGGGTGCGAATTTCAATACCGATTGGCTAAAGGTGGTGAGATGAAAGCCATATATCCTGACATGAAAACAGCAGGAAACCAGTTTGACGTTGCATTTCCAAACACTTGGATCCGGTTAAAACGACACGGTGATGTTTTCGAATCCTACTTTAGCAATGATAATAAAAAGTGGAAACTTTACTCAACATTCACCTTAATGATGCCAACCCAATTATTCGTTGGTATAGCAATAACAGCTCATAATTCAGCGGATTACACAAAAGCGAAATTGGTATCCCTAAAATTAAAAAATTAAAAATATCGCATAGTTCAATCTTTTAGAATCAAATGGTTTCCTTAAAGGGAAAAAATGTGAAAATAAAAAGGGGATGATAACCATAAGGATTATGAAGGAGTTAGTATTCCTTCATAATCCTGCAATTGGTTCAAATTACCTTTTTTGAAGTTGAATTGTTATATGCCTATATAAAATTCATAAGCCATGAACGAACAAATAAAATATTACGAGAACAAATTAAAATACGAAATGGATCCTTCCGATCTTTTCGATGCAATTAACAATAGCGAAAAGATAGTGGTAATAGATGCCCGTAAACCACAAGGTTTTGAATCGGAACATATACCTGGCGCCATCAATTTCCCTCATCGCACCATGAATGAGGAATCAACAAAACAGTTAGACAAAAATATATTGTATGTAACGTATTGCGATGGAGTAGGTTGCAACGCTTCCACAAGAGCAGCATTGAATCTGGCACAGCTAGGGTTTAGAGTGAAAGAGCTTACCGGAGGTATTAAATGGTGGAAATTCGACGGTTATGCAATTGAAGGCATCAAGGCAAAAAAAGATGGTATTCAGGTTAAATGCGCATGTTGATTTTGCTACAGTAAAAAATTTGGTGTTCTAATGAATACTAGCTAATAAAGTTCTAATAATTTGTTGATAATGTAAGTACTTATTTATCAATAAATAATATAGGTGCTTTGCTTTATGGTTAGCATCTTTATTTGAGCTACTAATTCTACTTTACGAAGTTGTTTATAATTGATTTTCAAATTTTAAGCCTGTAAGGGTAAAATAACCGATAATAAATTTAGGACTGAAAGGTCGAAATATTACGCACTTTCAGTGCTTGATTCAGGATTTGTTTGTTAACCCGGCGCTTCGCACCGGGCTGGTATATATCGCACTTTCAGTGCTTTTATAAGTTTGTAAAGCAATGTCGTTGACTTAAGGTTTTATTCGTTGCTCAACCCCTCCCGAAATCCCTTACCAAACGGGGAGGGACTTTAGTCCTTCCCCGTTTGGGGGAGGGGTTGGGAGGGGTTAGTTTTATTAAGTCAACGACATTGGTTTGTAAAGTAGAATTTATAAATGAAAAATTAAATGTTTAATAAACCTTTCAAAAAATATTACTTTTGGCACTGATTTTAACAGTTAGCTTCTTATGACATTCAATTCTCCTGAGGATAAATTAATTATCAGTCGGTTGCGACAAGGAGATGTTATTGTATTTGAAAAGCTGTTCAAGTCGAACTATCGTAATCTTTGTATTTATGCCGAAGAAATGGTTAGGGAAAAAGCGGCCGCCGAGGAAATTGTAGGTGATTTTTTTCTGAAATTCTGGGAAAATCGCGAAGCCATCACAATTCAAATTTCACTTAAATCTTATTTATATACAAGTATTTACAATAATTCCCTGAAATACCTGGAACATTTAAAGGTGCTTCAGAAATATCGGGACTATGCCTCTTATATGCTCGATAATAAGGATCTTTGGCAACCTGTATCTGCCAATTACCCCTTAGCAAACCTTATTTCGCAGGAAATTGTTGGAGAAATTGAAAAGGCGATTGAGGGCTTACCCGATCAGTGCCGTGAAGTTTTCAGCTTAAGTCGTTTCGAAGAGCTATCGTACGATGAGATAGCCAGGCAATTGGGAATATCAATCAACACCGTTCGCACCCAAATGAGTCGCGCATTGCAAAAGTTACGCATCAGCCTCAAAGAATATCTTCCGTTAATTATCTGGTTAATTTTAATGAATCTATAAATGCAAAGTGATGCTTTACATGGGTATGATCTTCCTGAGTTTGCAATCAGGTTCTTCCAGAAATCGGCTAATGCCGACGATTTGAAGGAGCTACATCAATGGTTGCAGGATGATATCAAGCATCAACGTTTATTTGATGAAAACCAGGATGTTTGGTTAGCTTCCGGAAAATTGAAAAGTGCAGCTGGGTATAATTCTGATCAGGCATGGAAAAAGCTTTTTCCCGAAATAAAAAGTAGAAAAGTAGAAAATTCCATTTTACCTCAAAAATTATTTAACTGGAAAAAGCTAGTTCAGGTGGCTGCTATCGTGCTGATTGCTTTTGTTGCAGGGGTTTTTGCCATGCAATATTTTTCACAATCAGGAAAATCATCAGTCAAATCTGTAACCGAACACTCCGTGCCATATGGTTCCAGGTCGATGGTTATTTTGCCTGATGGAACTAGAATATGGCTCAATGCCGGAAGTAAACTTACCTATAACCAGAACTATAATATAAATTCCAGAGAACTAACTTTGACAGGAGAGGCATACTTTGATGTAAAAGCTAACCCGAAACTACCCTTTATGGTTCATACAGCCTTAATTATTGTTAAAGTTACAGGTACAGCATTTAATATTAAAGCATATCCTGATGAAAAAGTGATTGAGGCAACAGTGGAAAGAGGCCAGGTAAACATTGTAAGTCGGGAAAAAAATATTACGGTTAATCCGAGACAAAAAGTGATTATATTTAAAATAGCGGGTCAAACAAAACCTGAAACAATAACGGAGGACTCTGTTTCGGGGGCTGTCCAAAATAAAATTCACAAAAGAGATACATCAGAGTCTCGCCATTTCGTGATGATGGAAAATGTTGATACAGAACTTTCAACTTCGTGGAAAGATAAACGTTGGATAATTGAGCGCGAAGAGCTTGGAAGTCTGTCTGTTAAAATTGGACGTAGATATGATGTGGATATTACCTTTGCCAGCGAAAATCTGAAACATTTCGTTTTCAGCGGGGCTTTAGAAGACGAGAGTCTTGAACAGGTATTGAGGGTGATTCGTTTTACTTCTCCCATATCGTACATCATCAATAAAAAAAAGGTAATGCTTCGGGAAGATTCTTATTTAAAACAACATCTGAAATAATCCAATAAATTTTTTGAGAATCCTAAGAGGTATGAAAATATTTTTTCAAAAAAATAACTCATCCCTGTCACATTTTTTTACTTCGTTCCGGTCTTATATATATTACGGATAAGAAAAGAAGGTGAGCGAATTTAATCTACATAATATTCAGTCGGACGATTTGATCTTTAGATTTCTTAGCAAAAGAGCTTCTCAGGGAGATCTGAATAATATGCGTTTGTGGCTTTCTAAATCACTATCCAACCAGAGACATTTTGATGAAATATGCGATTTGTGGGTGGCTTCCAAACAGATTTGTCGCAAAAATGAATTCGATCCGCAAATGGCATGGCAAAAGTCGAAACCCACCAAATCTTCAAACAAACAATCCAATCCGGTTATTCAAACAAAAATCACTGGATTCTTCATCCGTTGGCAATGGGTCGCTGCTATTTTTATTGTCTTTTTTATCACCGGAACCATTGTTACCTACCTTATTGGAAAAAATATAACTCCATATAATGTTTCAGCTTATACCGAACATTATGTTCCTTATGGGAGTAAATCGGTAGTTACTCTTCCCGATGGAACCAGAGTATGGATAAATTCGGGTAGTCGTTTACGATATTCTCAAAATTTCAATGCCTTGGACAGGCAGGTAACATTGGAGGGCGAAGCCTATTTTGATGTTTATAAAAATGCGCAAAAGCCTTTTTTTGTAAAAACATCAGGCATTACCGTAAAAGTAATAGGAACAGCATTTAATGTGAAAGCTTATCCTGACGAAAAAACAATTGAGACAACTGTTGAGCGTGGTATGGTGCAAGTATTCAACAATGTATCAATAGAAAAAACTAATGAAAGAGTGTTTTTGCATCCCAAACAGAAAGCTACTTATATTAAAGTAAGAATAGCTTTAAATGAGGTAAAAAACACAAATACTTCTGTTTCTGGAATTGCAAAACAAAAAAGAGAGGTGGTTAAAGCGAATTCTTTAGTCATCAACAATGATGTGGTAACCAAATATGTGACTTCATGGAAGGATACCAGATGGATTATTGAAAGTGAGCAATTAATAGATTTAGCCGTAAAAATTGAGCGGCGATACAATGTAAAAATTGATTTTTACGATTCAAAGGTAAGAAATTATGTATTCAGCGGTATACTTGAGGATGAATCTCTGGAACAAGTACTTGAGGTGATCAAAATGAGCGCTCCAATACAATACTCATTGAAACAGAAAAAAATTACTTTTTATGAGAACAAAGAATTTATAATCAAGTGATAATGTGCTAATAATAAATAATATCTAACTTACAGCCTATGGAATAAACTAAAAGAAGAGTAAAAACCAAAAACTGCAGAATGCCGGAAGCATTCCACAGTCTAATGATCAATTAATTTAATGAGCCTTGAATATCTCAATTTTCCGGCTCAAATGTTTAATTTAAAAATCATACAAATTTATGAAAAAAAAGCTATTACAATACCTCTGCCCTAAGAAAAGAGGTTTAACTAAACTTTTACAAATCATGAAACTTACGATTTTCTTCATCTTAATGGGTATTTTTCAGGTAACAGCCTCGGTATATTCACAAAATGAGGTTCTTACATTCGAAAATAAGGTACTTACAATGCGCGAGGTTTTCAAAGAAGTTGAAAGGCAAAGTCAATTTCGCTTCTTTTATAACGATATCCTTACTAATATTGACAAGCAGGTAGCGCTTGGTTCGGATAAAATGAAAATAGATCAGGTTCTTAATACACTTTTATCAGGAACCAATCTGTCGTTTAAGATACTGGAGAACAATTTAATTATTATTTCACCTACGGCATTGCTGCAACAGCAAAAAGTAATGGGGGTCATTACTGACGCAGTATCTGGAGAAAAACTGGTGGGCGTAAATATTGTTATCGAAGGTACCACCACCGGAACTATTTCCAATAAAGATGGTGCCTTTTCCATCGATGCTCCGAGCAATAATATTGTACTGATGTTTTCATTTATTGGTTACAATACCGAACGGGTGACCTATTCGGGCCAGACAAGCATGGACATAAAACTTGTTCCTGATATCACAGCTCTGGGAGAAGTGGTAGTAATAGGATATGGCACACGCAAAAAGGAAACGCTTACTGGAGCCATCTCCAAAATTGATGGAAAAGATATGAAACTTAATCCGTCACCGAACCTAACCAGCTCACTGGGTGGAAAAATTCCGGGAATAGTATCGGTAAACTATTCGGGCCAACCTGGAGAAGATGGTAACAAAATTCTGATTCGTGGCTTAGGTACGCTTGGAAATAATAACCCATTGATTATCGTGGATGGCATTGATGTTGGAAGTATTGACCGTATCGACCCAAATGATATTGAAAGTCTTTCCGTTTTAAAAGATGCTTCGGCAGCTATATATGGATCCAAGGCAGCCAACGGTGTAATTATTGTTACTACAAAACGAGGTGCGAAAGGTAAGCCTAAAATAGAATACGGTTTTAACTATGGTCTGGGGCAACCCACCGTTAAACCCAAAATAGCCAACGCTTACGAATACAACAAGTATGTTAATGCCTACTATGTTGCGAACAGCGAAGCAGATAAACAAATGTCGGATGCCGACCTTGAAAAACTGAGAACAGGTAGCGATCCCGACAATTATTTTGCAAACACCGATTGGTGGAACACTGTGGTGCGAAAATACGCCCCCATCCAGAGACACACTGCTTCCATAAGGGGAGGAACGGACGAATTAAAATATTTTGCATCCGTGGGCTACCTTGACCAAAAAAGTGTGTTCAAAAATGGAGTCGATCGGTTTTCTCAGAATAATTACCGGGCTAATTTTGACTGGCAGATCAATAAATCGATCAAACTTGGTGTGAATTTGAGCGGGACTTTCGAAGAGAAAACAAAACCGAATACCGACATGCGCGATATATGGTGGATGACCCAAGCGATCAATCCGCGATTTCCCGCGTATTTTTCAAATGGATTGCCATGGGAAGGCAAAGAGGACGGATGGAACCCGGTGATGATGGTTACTGATGCCGGCGGCACAAATGTTAATAAAAACAATTCGTACCGGAATATGATTACGTATGAAATTAAAATTCCCTGGATAAAGGGGCTTTCGGTTGACGGATGGTATTCGTTGGATAAAGGGCAAACCAATAACCGGCAGCAGCAATATCCATGGACTGTGTATGGAAGAAAAAATGCTGATGGTATTTATCCACCCGCCATTGCTAAACGATTGGCTCAGATTAATTTGACTCAAAAGGCAGATTGGTATAGCTCTGCTACATTCAATTCCAAACTTAATTACGCACGAAAATTTGGAAAGCATGAAGTCAATGCTTTTATTGCCTATGAACAAAATAAATACGACTCAAATTGGGTGTCTGCTTTTCGAACCGATTTAATTAGCACAAATAAAGATGCTCAATTATTTATGGGCTCGCAGGTTGGTCAAAATGCTGATGGGTCAGCATCCATAATAAACCGTCAAAATTACTTCTCTCGGGTAAGTTACAATTATTCGGGGAAATACTTTTTAGATGCAACCATACGACGCGATGGTTCTCCAATCTTTCCCGAGGGAAAACGTTTTGGGAACTTTCCAGGAGTATCTGCTTCATGGAGAATCTCCGAAGAAAGTTTTATGAAAAACAATGTTAAATCAGTGAATAACCTGAAACTTCGTGCTTCGTGGGGACAGTTAGGAAACGACAGAGTTGACGAATATCAGTATCTGACTGCATACAATTATTTAGATGCACAGGTTATCATGGGAGGAGCAAACACAGTGATGCCTGCTTTTTATCCGGGAGTAAATGCCAACCCAAATATTACATGGGAAGTTGCAGAAAACATGAATGTTGGTATTGATGCCGGATTCTTCGATCACCTGATCGAGGTTGAATTTGATGTATACCGCAATAGTCGTAAGAATATTCTTATTCCACGAAATGCATCAATTCCAGATTATGTAGGATTAAATCTACCCAATGAAAATCTCGGTAAGATGAGAAATCAGGGGTTCGAAATTCTTCTTACGCATAATAAAAAGATAGGGGATTTTAATTATAGTATTTCAGGAAACTATTCATACAACAACAATAAGGTGGTTGATATCGATGAAACGCCTAATGTACTGGATTGGCAAAAAAAAACCGGGAAACCTTTTGGAGCCGAGTTATATTATCAAACCGACGGTTTGTATTCTCAAGCTGATATTGACAATACCAACCTTCCTAAATACGGTGGAGCCAAAGCAGGCGACATTAAAGTAGTTGACTATAGCGTAGATGGAAAAATTGATGGCGACGACCGTGTGAGAATGGACAAAAGTCTTGACGTTCCGCGTGTCATGTATGGATTTAGTATCAAAGGAGGTTACAAGGGTTTTGATTTGAATATGGCATTTCAAGGAGCTGAAAAGGTCTATCGTTACCTATATACAGCCGATATTGGTATACGTGGCAACTTCCTGCAGGATTACTACACAAATTACTGGACGGAATCCAACCAGGGTGCACGTTGGCCAAAAGCCAACCCGAACACTTTTGGAAGCACTAACAGTAGCGACTTTTTTGTATTACCTGCTGGTTACCTTAGGTTAAGTTCGATGGAACTTGGGTTTACTGTACCAAAGGTTGTTACCAACAAAGTATCTCTCGAGAGCCTGAGATTTTATTTTAGTGGATCAAACCTGTTTATGATTTACAATAAGTTGAAATATTTCGATCCTGAAGCTGCATCGGATGGCAAAGGTATAAGAGGATACTCTTATCCCCGGCAACGCATCTTCAATTTTGGAGTGAATGTTACCTTTTAATTTTTCTAACATTAAATGACTTTATTATGAAAATAAAAAATTTAATTCCTGTTCTGCTAATTTCCTTTTTATTGGCAGTTGGATGCAACAAAGACTTGTTGGATGTAAAACCCGTCGATAAATTTACGGAAGCCAATGTGTTTACCGATGCAAAAACGCTGGAAATATATGTTAATGGTTGTTATAGAGGATTTTACACATTTGATAAAGTAGGATGGTGGTTCCCGTTACCACTTGATCATTTTACTTCTCCGTTGTCTGATGAAAATTATGCAAAATTTGATTTCTGGGGTACCTGGACAATCAATCACAATGGTGCGTTGGATCCTTCAAACTTGGGATGCTTCCAATGGAAGTGGGCGAAACTTTATGAATCGGTAAAAAATTGCAATTTGTTTATGGATAACGTTGCGCTGGCGAAAAATATTGATCCAGCGTTGGTTGGCCGATACACCGATGAAGTTCGATTTATAAGAGCTTATCTTTATTTTGATCTGCTGAGATATTGGGGTGGAGTGCCAATTGTAAAAACAGTGCCATCTTTGGATAAGTATGATGTGATTGCAAGAAATACTCCTGATGAAGTGGTCAAATTTATCGTGGATGAACTGGATCAAATCCTGAAGGATCCCAAGATACCCAATTCTTTGGCAAAATGTGACGAAACATATAAGGGAAGAGTTACAACTGCAGCAGTTCATGCATTAAAAGCAAGAACATTGCTTTTTTCGGCAAGTGCAATATTCAATCCGCCCAATGACCGGGCAAAATGGGATAAAGCTGCCACTGCCGGCAAGGCTGCCATTGATTATGCCGAAGCAAACGGCCATCAGCTTGTTCCCGATTATGGAGGTATTTTTATTACTCCATTCAATATGGAAGAGATTTTTATACGATCCTATAGGAGTCCTTCTGGTGATCTCGACATTTGGTCGGGCCTCGAAACCTTTTATAATTCTCCTTCAAATGGAGGATGGACCAGTCTTTGTCCAACTCAGGATATGGTTGAATCATACGAAACCCTGGATGGAAAAAAAATTACTGATCCTACTTCGGGTTACACTCTGGATCATTTTTGGGAAAACAGGGATCCCCGGTTGGCGCAAAGTATTTTGTTTGATGGGTCGCAATGGAAAGGTCATAAAATTGAAACCTTTGTTCCTGGTGGTGTCGATTCGAACGAAGCTCCCGTGGGCTATTGGAATTATAGTATCACTGGCTATTTTGTAAAAAAATTCCTGAAGGAAGACGTTGTGCCTGGAGATTATGATTCCAAAAGGGGAACACCTGTGCACAATGTCATTTTCCGTTTGGCTGAATTATATCTCAACTATGCCGAAACCCAAATTGAATTAGGCAATGATGCTGAAGCACAAAAGTACATTAATTTAGTAAGGGCTCGTTCCAACATGCCAAACATTACCGATAATGGTGCAGCATTAAAAGAAAGGTATCGCAATGAACGTAAGGTTGAATTGTTTATGGAAAACCATCGTTATCATGATTTACGACGTTGGGATATTGCCACCAGTATTATGAATAATAAACCTATCCGTGGGATTGATATTAAAAAAGCGGTGGATGGCACGAAAACATATACTATAGTTGACCGGCAGGTGATTATGTTCCCCGAAAAATACCGGTTCGTCCCAATTCCAAAGGAAGAGATTGATCGCAGCAACAAAATACTGATTCAAAACCCGGGATATTAAAATGTAAAGTATTATACTTTATATTTTTTAAAGTAAAGAATGTAGGCTGGGTATTTAAATCCCGACGAGCATTTTTTACTTTTTAACGCCGCAATTGAAACTTACTCAAAAGCCGGTGTATCATATCCTGGAATTGAAGTACTTGGTGGTCCTAAATTTCCATGGCCAGTTGCAGGGAAATATCATTTTACTGTAATGTCGCACGACTCATTAAGTGTTCACGAGGTTGGAGCATTTAATATTGCGGTGTTCAAACGTAAAGGAGCTTATTAACGTAGTAATTCATTTATAAAATAGCTATCACCAAACTGGTGATAGCTATTTTTTTTAAATCATGTTGATGAACATACGTTTACTTTTGTTCTATTGGCAAATATTAATTATAATTTAAAGGATATAAATATATTAACATGTACTATCGATTATTTGTATGTTTGTCTATTAGCACATTACTCATTTTCGCGTCTTGCTTAAAGGATTTGCCGGACAATAAAAACAACGATCTCTATCAATGGAAGTTAAGAGGAAATGTAAAAACACTATCCGAGATCAATTATTCAAAATCCGGAAAGTATAAGACGAATATTTCATTTAATAAAGATGGTTATGTTTTGGAACAATCTTCCTTCAACCCTGATGGATCGCTTATAAGAAAATGGAAATACGATTATGATTCGCTAAACCATAAACAAAAACGATATTGCTATGTATTACGCGATAGTTTATCCTATATTCTTAAATATTACTATAATAACAAAGGAAAACTTATATCTTTAAGAATATCAGATATCGATACTATTTCAAAATTAAGAACCACCATTTTGTATGATGACAATCAGAATATAATTGAGGAAAATACATTCGGACAAAAACTAAACCTTGAACAACAGGTAAAATATACTTTTGACAGCAATAACCGGGTAATAGATGAAAATCATATTGACTTATTAAATAACCAGCAATGGAAGCAAAAATATACTTATAATGTTAATAGTAAAGATGAAGAAATTGCCTATTTCTCCCCAAATAACATCCTTTTAAAAAAAATCACATACAAATATATAAAGAAAAAAAATCCTTCACTGATATGTTATTATGATGCCACCAATAAACTTGTAAGTACTACCGAATATGCATATAATCATTATGGGGATGCAATTGAAATAATTGAAAAAAATATAATCAACAAGCAGCAAAATATCCAAATATCTAATTATAAATATGATAAAAATGGGAACTGGACATTTTTATCTGAATATAAAAATCAAAATCCCGAAAATTTAAATACCAGAGAATTGAAATATTACAAATAAAATTTATGTTGTGAATTAAAAAATCAAAAATGACTCGGAAAGGACAATAATTAATTTCAAAACATGTGATTTTTTCAGTTATAGCAAGCAACTTTTAGTCGCACTTATGAAACGTGCGAGAGTTCGTGAACACTTCACTACCCACCATTACTGCCTTTGCCAGCGAGCTATGAACTTTCAAATTACACTGAAACCCGCATGATGCATACTCTATGTGTTATGACTAAACCCTAGGTACATTGTTCTGAGCAGCTCACCGTGCAAATTCAATTGGCGGGTTAGTCTACTCGATCAGCGGCATGTGCTTTTCTATCCATAAAGGTCTATGAGTTTAAATTTGCAGGCGTCATAAATTACTAAACTGATTCTTGACATAAGGTTTGTCAGTAAGTTTCTCAAGCATTTTAATTCTTGTTTCCATTTGGTGCATGATGGTCTTATCGTAATCGTTTTTAGAGTCGCCCAATTTGTTAACTAAAACGAAAAGTTCAATCGCAATAAAAAACAGAAATATTAAAGCCCAAACCGCCAACGCGACACTTGATGAAAATAGAATTGAAAAAAGGATTTTTAGTTCATCAAGGAACCCCTTTTTTGATTTTAAGTCCTTCTCAAGTAAATCTTGAATGTTTAACTTCTCATTCTCTTTTCTCGTTTTTTGCTCTCTTAGATATTTTATTTGCGCAACAATTGATGGAATCATTTCGGCTTTCGGATTTGGGATTGAATTATTCGTAACTGTTCTGTTGGTCAAAACCAATTTTCGGGTATCGGAATCTTTTTCGTATTGGTTAGTCGTTGAAGGAATATAAATTGTAGGATTTTTTCCAATGTCAATAATTGTGTTTACTCTTTCGATCTCCTTTAATTGAATTGAATTGTCAAGTTGCTGAATTTGTGATGTAAGTTCCTGTGTTTTGATAGGAAGCAATCTGTTTACTTCTGTCTGTATGTTACTTATTTGGACTTTTTCTACATCATCCTTGAAAATTATTTGGTCAAGAATGACAGAACCAATAACAGCCATTACAATTCCAATTATAACACGAAAATAATAAGCTAGCGAATTTCTTCCGATTGATAAAATAATTTGTCTCTCAATCTGAATCACCATAACTAACATTACTAATGCCCCAATTAATGAAATATACAAGTCACCATGCAAGTAGCGTTGCGTAAATGCATATCCTATAAAGGACCACAATGTGCATACAATTAAAAGTGCAGAAAGATATTTCTTTACTGCTTTGGCACTCGCTTCACTTGAATTTTTTACAATCGCATAATTGTATCCTGTCAAGAAGCACCCGAATTTTACCCATAAATCTTTCATCTGTAAATATTTTTACTTTAAAATCTTTGATTGAGTAATTGCAGACAAGCCACGCATAAATCCTTTTTGGTATGAAAGAATTACTCTTTCTATCATGCCAGTTCCAGATTCTATTTCCGATGCAATTATATTCACTTCTTCAATATCTTTTATTGCTTTTTCCTTTTCGGACTTTAACTCTTCAACTAAGTCAATTAATCCAGCTCTGCTCCTTGAACTAATATGAAAGTCATAATCTTTAATTTTCTTTTCGTAATAATTATTGACTCGCTTAATGAGTATTTGCAAGTCAAGTTTTATTAGTTTAATTCCGTTTGATTTATTGCTGTCATCAGCATTTGTAAGTACATCGTCATACCCTCTTGTTTCGTAATCAGCTTGAAGAAAAGCATATACAACATCAATGCCGTTTGCCACACCAATGGAGGAATACATTGTTTGTTGCCCTTGCGGTTCTTTATCCTCTACAAAAAGTTCACGTGGAACTTCAGTAGTTTCATGATTTGCCATAGTGTCATTTGCACGTGAAGTGGTTTGCGGTTGGTTTTGTTTAAAGAAATTAAATAGTCCCATTGCTATAAGATTTTATTTTGTGAATAAATTATTTTATGTATTTGGTAGGCACTTTATAAAGACGGTGTCCCTTTTGGTGACAACTCTCGCAAAGTGTTATCATCAAATTGTGGGAATATTCCCAAGGATTTCTGAATGTATTAAGTGTACGTGAGAAATGATATTGTCTATGATGAACGTGTAATTTATTGTCCGATTTACAAATAAAGCACATATTTTTGTCTCTTTCAAGAAGCTCTTTTCGTTTTGATTTCCATCGCGGATCAAACAGTGCTGCACCATAAGGCCCATGGTTTAGTGTTGTTTCGTCGTTCGTGATTAAGCCAAAGTCAGTATTCATAGCTGCAAAGTTAAATTTATTCTTTCGGTTGAATATCGCATTTTTTATAATCCTAAACAATCAGTCGGCTTGTTTTTTTGAAATTTATTTTTTTGAAAGATGGTGTAATTTTCGGTGGTTTTGCTGTTTTTATATCCTAATAATCGTTGAATATACCTTAAATCAATACCGTTTTCTAATAAATGGGTGGTAAAACTGTGACTCAGGGAAAGACATTACTAACACGCGACATCGCGATAAGTAGCGACGATGGTGGACTCCTGCGTTGGAAAATTGACCGACCTTTCATTGCCATAAATCTAAGTATTCCTAATATTGCCAATAAAATAACAATCGCCGAATCGTTGGAAATTCCATGAAAAGTGACTTTGTGCAATGTATTTTTTTAACTTGCGGCAAAAATTATCTAGTAATTTTTGATGGTGAACGAAACTGAATTTACACAACCATTACGCGCAGGCGATGAAGCGGCATTTGAAGAACTGTTCAAATGTCACTTTTTACCATTATGTCAATATGCCAATCATTTTATTAAGGATAAAACGTTGTCAGAAGAAATTGTGGAGGATTTTTTCTGCTGGCTTTGGGAAAACTCCGAAACTATTAGCATTACTGCTTCACTAAGAGCTTACCTGTTCCGAAGTATTCACAATAAGTGCATGAAACACTTACGGCATGCCGCTGTTGAGCAAAAATACCGAGAGACGGTTAATTATTCTTTACTTGATCAGGAGTTGCATCAACCCCAATCAGCTCATTACCCTTTAGCCAATTTAATTGCTAAAGAACTTGGTGTTGCAATTGAGAAGGCGATTGACGGGTTGCCAAATCAATGCAAAGAAATATTTCTGTTACATCGCAACAAAGAATTATCATATCCTGAAATTGCGAAAAAAACCGGTTTATCCGTCAATACTATAAAAACGCAGATGAGCAGGGCACTGAAGAAACTGCGTACCGAGCTTAAAGATTATCTCCCATTATTGTTGTGGTATTTTATTTATCGTTAGTCGCAAATTACGGGTTTTACTAAATACTCTATTTTTTTTACTTCCCTTGTCACCCTGTTTAACTTTTCAGGGGTCTATTATGCAGAAATCAATCTCATGAAAAAGTTAGAAGAATATCCGGAAATTACCGACGATCTGGTTAAATATATTGCAGGTTCGGCGAATTTTGATGAACGTAAAAAAGCTAAAATATGGATAGCTCAAAATGAACAAAACCGTAAATATTTCGATGAGCTGAAGGATGTTCATGAGGCTTCGGTTGTGTCGGCTACTGGCTCAGATTTTAATTCGGACACCTCTTGGGAAAGAGTAAAGAGCAGGTTTTACAAAAGAAAATCTGAACGGTTACTTAACCGGCAACAAGAGAACAAACAAAGAGATTTAAAAAATCAATGGTTTCGAATTGCAGCTATTTTTATTCTGGCTTTTACTCTTGGCGGTTTTTTGATTTATTACATTAGTGATTACAGAATCAAACAACAACCAGTTGTATTTAACGAAGTATTAACACCGTTTGGATCGAGGTCGTCGCTTGTTCTGGCTGATGGAACCAAAGTTTGGCTAAACGCCGGAAGCAAATTAAGTTATCCGGTAAATTTTTCCGAGGCTTCGCGAGATGTTTATTTGGAAGGTGAAGCTTATTTTGATGTAAAAAAAATGACAAAAAAGAAATTTATTGTCCATGCATCAAATATCAATATCAACGTGTTGGGTACAGAATTTAATGTTACAGCTTACCCTGGAGAAAAAACAATACAAACTACTCTTGTAAGAGGGCGCATAATAATTGAAGGTGCGGGGAAATGGTATTCGGCAATTCAATCGACTGAACTAAACCCTAATCAAACAGCTACTTATATTAAGAACTTAAATACTCTGGTTACCAAAAATTCGGAAATCGAAAAGAAGACGCAAAAAATTAAAGCAGTAAATAAAGAAATTAAACAGTTAACAATTACAGCCAAAATCGATCCGATAGTTTATACTTCGTGGAAAGATCACAAGTGGTTCATAGTTTCGGAAGAATTGCAGAGTTTGGCTACCAAATTGGAACGCCGCTATGATGTTAAAATTATTTTCACAAACGAGTCCCTCAAAAATTACAAATTTACAGGAACGCTCACCGATGAAACCTTACAGCAGGTTTTAAACATCATAAAAATCACATCGCCAATAGAATATGAGATTGTAAACAAAAATGTAACATTCAAAATAAATACGAAGTCAAAAAAATCGTATGATGAGCTTTTAATAAACAGGTAACTAATTGTTAATATATTATATGTTAGCCTATGTAACAATCCGGAGCAAAAACAAAAACCGCAGGATGGTATGAACACCCAGCGGTTCGCTTACAGAAAAATAACAGGAATATACGGGTATGAACCGAGTTCTTCCGAATTAATTAACTAAATAGCAAACAAATTTATGAAAAAAAAACATGAATATGCCCAATTATTTCCATTTCACGGGCAAAAAAAACTACTATGTATCATGAAGCTATCCTTTATTTTTACGGTACTATTTACTTTCCAATTAGCTGCAAGTGTATATTCTCAATCGGAAGTGTTTAGTGTAAACTTAAAAAATACTACAGTTAAAGAGGTTTTTAAAACGATTGAAGGACAAAGCAAATTTCGTTTTTTTTACAACGACGAGTTAACTGATATGAACCGTCAGGTAAATCTGAATGTAAAGAATATAAAAATAGAAGCTATTCTCGCCGAGTTGTTCGATCATTCAAAAATAACCTATCAAGTACTCGACAATAACCTGATAGTAATATTACCCAGGCAAGTCATTCAACAACAAACACTAACCGGCTTAGTTACTGATGCGACTAATGACGAACCCATTATTGGTGCCAACGTAACTATTGAAGGAACAACTTCAGGCACGGTAACCAATGCGAATGGAAAGTTTATTTTGGTTATTCCTAAATCGGATGCTGTTGTTGTAGTTTCCTTTCTGGGATATAATCCGCAAAAAGTCTCGGTAAATGGCCAATCAGTTCTGAATATTAAATTGGAGCCAGATATTACAAAACTAGATGAGGTTGTTGTTATTGGATACGGTACAGTAAAAAAGAGTGATGTTACAGGTGCTGTTTCTTCGGTTTCAACTGAGAAGATAAAAGCAGTTCCGGTAAACGACTTTCGTCAGGCCTTACAGGGCAGGGCCGCCGGAGTTGATGTCAATTATGGTAGTCGTCGCCCTGGTGATGGAGCTTCCGTTTTAATTCGCGGACGACGTTCCTTTACAGCGTCAAATGATCCGCTATATGTGATTGATGGAATACCAACCAGCAACGCACAGCTCGGCGATATCAATCCAACAGATATTGAGTCGATGGAAATATTGAAAGATGCTTCGGCCACAGCAATATATGGTTCCAGGGCTGCTAACGGTGTAGTTTTGATTCAAACCAAACGGGGAAAAACAGGAAAAACTATTGTAACTTACGATGGATATTATGGAATTAGCCAAATCGCCAGGAAAATGGATTTTGAAGATGGGGCTGGATATGCCGAGCAAAAACGGGAAGCCTACCGAAATAATACCAAAAACTATTATAAATCTTCATATGCGGATCCTTTCTATGATTATTTCGATGCCAACGGTATTTTTAAGCAAGATCCCATACTATGGGAATCTGTTTCCCAAGGATATGAATGGACAGATGATGCGAAAACAGTAGTGAAACGAGATGATAATGGAATTCCCATCTATCATCCTGATCAGGTACGTTCTACTGATTGGACTTCATTGGTCACCCGACAAGGAGCTACTCAGAACCACAACATTAGTATCTCAGGTGGTAGTGAGAAAACAAAGGTGTTATTTGCTGCAACTTCTTATAGCGAACAAGGTGTTATAAAAGGTCAGGATTTTCAGCGGTATAACATCCGGTTGAATTTGGATCACGAAGTAACCAAATGGTTTAAAATAGGAGCTTCAACGAATTATTCCTATTCTAAGCAAAATTATGGTTCAAACCTCTATAATTCAACCACAAATATATTACCTCTTGCCCTTCCTTATGATAAGGATGGCAATGTCGTGTTCAGACCAGGAAACGACGCCTTGACTTACACTCCTCTTAATGATATTGAAGGGATGATAAATGAGCGAACCAAAGGACGTTTCTTCTCTGCTATTTATACTGAACTTAAACCATTCAAGGATCTTACCTATCGAATGAATTTCGGGCCTGACTTTGGTCAGTACCGGAATGGAGAATTCCGGGCAGCCATGTCAAGTGATCGCCAGGGTTCAAGTCCATATGCAAGATATTACCAGGACCAACGTTGGAACTATGTATTGGAAAACATTCTTACCTACAACAAATCGTTTGCTCAGAAACACGATCTTGGGTTAACCTTGATGCAAAGTATACAAGATGAACGGTTTGAAAGTTCTGAAATTACCGCTTACAATCTTCCTTATGAAGCCCAAAAATGGTATAATATCGGAACTGCCGGAACAATCAATAGTATTGGAAGTAATCTTTGGACTCAAAAAATGGCTTCGTTTATGGGTCGTATTAATTACTCCTACAATAACAAGTACCTGATTACGATTACCGGTCGTCAGGATGGTGCATCCATGCTTGCTGAAGGTCATAAGTACGATTTTTTTCCAGCCATTGCTTTGGCTTGGAAAGTTGGGAAAGAAGATTTTTTTAAAAATATCAGCTTCATGAGCGACCTCAAACTTCGGGGAGGTTATGGTGTAACCGGTAATTCATCGATTAGTCCATATCAAACCCAGGGAGACCTGGCAAGAACCAAATATGATTGGAATGGATCCACCGGTTATGGATATCGGCCAAATACAATTCCTAATAAAGGCCTAAAATGGGAAACAACGGCCTCCGCCAACGTTGCCCTTGATTTTGGGCTTTTGGACAACCGAATCACAGGTACCATTGATGCTTACCAATCCAATACTTCAAATCTGTTAATGCAGATGCAATTGCCAACGGAAAGCGGTTTTGGACTTATGCTTGCCAATGTTGGTAAGACACGGAATACCGGCCTTGAAATCCAGCTATCGGCCACGATTTTGAATACTGCTTCAGGGTTCAAATGGAGTACCGATTTGATGTGGTACAAAAACAAAGAAGAAATCACAGAACTTTATGGTGGTAAAAAAGATGATCCGGGAAATAAATGGTTTATTGGCCAGCCAATCAGAACGTTTTATGACTATAAATTACAAGGAATTTGGCAGGACACGCCTCAGGATAGCGCCATGATGAAGGCCTATAATGCTAAAGGAGCCAAATTTGCTGCCGGAAAAATAAGGGTAGTGGATACCAATGGAGATACTACTATTAATGCAAATGACCGGCAAGTTCTGGGTTCGGATGTTCCAAAATGGACCGGCAGCTGGGGCAATACCTTTTCATACAAAGGAGTTGAATTGTCTTTCTTTTTGTATACAAAACAAGGACAAATGCTGAATGCTCAGGTTTTGAGTGATCGGATGAATTTATTTGGACGGTATGAAAACCTGAATGTCAATTTTTGGGCACCTTCAGATCCGAACAGGGCTATTGCCACGCACCCACGACCAAATTCTGATCAGGAATTTCCTGAATATAGGGATGTATACCGATATGTGAATGGCTCATTTACAAAGCTAAGAAACGTCACACTTGCTTATAATTTTCCTCAAAGCATTGTTTCAAAGCTAAAAATGCAAAATCTCAGAATCTATATAACAGCACAAAATCCAATTACATGGACAAATTTTAAAGGTCTAGATCCTGAATTTGTAACTAATAGTTCAACCGGTGAAACTGGTGTTGATACACCAAGTACAAAAGTGTATATGTTTGGTGTCAATGTTACATTTTAATCACCTTAAATGTGTTGTTTATTACTTATCTCAAAAAAAATAAATATGAAAAATAAAATATTTTTTACCTTTCTTTTAACTGGGCTTCTGGCAAGTTCCTGCGATAATTATTTGAAAGAAGAAATGGTTTCCGGAGTCACTTATTCTTATTACGCTACGGAAAAAGGGATTACTGACGGATTGAATGCTGCTTATCCGCAATTGAAAGAATTTTATGGACATGAGCGTGGCATGACGATGGCCGAATTGGGAACCGATGAGTACATGAATGGTTCTGATGGAAGTTATAAACATTATAATTATTACACCACAGCCTTAAATTCATTTGATAACTGGGTCAACGATCTTTGGACCCAGTATTATCAAGGGATTAATATTTGTAATAATGTCATTGATAACATGCCAAATGTAAAATTTGTGAATGCCGCCACCCAGGATATCCGAATGGGCGAAGCATATTTTTTAAGGGCTATGTTTTATTTTGGATTGGTTCAGCAATTTGGAGCTATTCCCTTAAAAACAAAGGCTACCACAAGTCCTGAACGTGAATACAAACGTGCTCCGGTCGCTGACATTTACAAACAACTTGTGTCTGACCTCAGAATGGCTGAATCAAAATTGCCTGTATCACAAAGCGAATATGGACGTGCAACCAAAGGGGCAGCTCAACATTTGTTATCGTTGGTATACTTAACACGCACAAGCGCCGAAACTGATATCAGAGGTGCTCAACCGACTGATCCTGATTCGGTTATTTTTTATTCTGAAGCAGTTATAACTTCAGGAAAATATGCATTGGAGTCAGATTGTTCTACCTTCTATAATTTTTATATTCTGAATAAGGTGGATAATCCAAATAGTAAAGAGGTTATTTTCGCTGTTCAGAATTCTTTGGATCCATTGTTACGTGGCAATGGCAATCAGAGCCATTTGTTTTACCTGATGGAATATGATACCAAACCGGGTATGGTGCGGGATATCGCTAACGGCCGACCATGGAAGCGATTGATGCCTACCGACTACACCATTAATTCGTACAATAGAAAAATCGATTCACGGTTTTACAAAGAGTTTAAGATGGCTTACTATAGCAATAACAGTGGCACCATTCCAAAGGATGGTACTGGTAAACCCAAATTTAAATTTGGTGATACTGCGATTTATGTCACTTTGCAAAAGGATATTACAAATACAGTTGCAACATCAAAATCCTTTACATGGTACCCGCAAAGCGTTAAAAAAGACGATAATTCCGGATATGTACGAGATTCGTATTCTGAAAAGGATTTTCCTACCTTGATTAAATTTTTGGATCCTCATCGTGAAACAGTTGTAGTTCAGGAAGGCGGACGTGATTTTCCAGTTTACCGATATGCAGAAACATTGTTGATTGCTGCTGAAGCATATGGCCGCAAAGGCAATTATACCAAAGCAGCGGAGTATATCAATATGGTTCGGAAAAGGGCGGCCTACAAGGATAATGAAGCTAAACCAAAAGAATTTTTAACCGTTGAAGGCGGTGATGCTGCTAAACTCACGCTAAGTACTGAAAATGACATGCTCATTACAGAAGCAGATATAAATACACCTGACAAACTTGTCAATTTCATCCTCGATGAACGCGCACGTGAACTTCTCGGTGAAAATCATCGTTGGTTTGATCTTGTGCGCTGTGGAAAACTATTCGAAAGAGTAAAAGCCTATAACCCAAAAGCATCGGGAATAGCTGAATACCACAAACTTCGTCCAATACCACAAGCTGTTCATATCGATCGACTTATAAATGCCGGACCTTTGTCGGAAGAACAAAATCAAGGTTATTATTAGATCATTGGGAACTCATATAAAAAGCCGCTCAGGAAAACTGTTGCGGCTTTCTTTTTATTAGACAATTCAAAAACTTTTACAATGAAAACAAAAATAGTTACTTTACTTATTGTTTTAAGTTTTTTATTCTCAATATCATATTCTCAAAAATGGGATAAAATGTAAGCTAATATGAAAGGGAAGAGGGTATTGCTTTAAACAAAAAACGGCAAGGGATATGTTCATGACAACATTTGGGCCAGCATCGATAACATACTTAAACTGGGACGCGAGCATGGATTTAGGGTTGATACGATAACTAACCCTACGGTATTTAGGGACGAAAGTATGAAAAAATACAATGCTGTTATTTTTTCTAATACCAACAACGAGGTATTCGATACAGAGGCCCAAAAAGCAGCCTTTATGCATTAAATCTTCAGGAGATGAATGTTTATGTAGTTGATAAGGAGCATCCGTCGGCAAAGAATATGCCTGAGACCTGGGTAGTAAAGGGTGAACTTTCCTATTTTTTCAGGTGATGTTTATCGTTTGCTCACCACCCAAAATTGGATTGTGGATTTTATTCAAATTAATGTATCCCCACATCTCGTCATAGAGCACAATGTCCAATGGCCTTATCTTATTATGGGACAAAATTTTCCCATTCTTTTTTCTTCAATTCGGGGTTGGCCATGTACAGAAACGTTTCGGGCTTTTGTTCAAAAACAGTATAAATGGGGACATCTTTTACTAACCCAAGTTCGGGGTGTAAAGCTGGTCTTTTTTGTATCAGTTTAGATGGCTTATAATTCTGGTTCGCCTTCCAACTAAGGACATTGTTGGCTTCGTAAGCCGGAAACCAGGCCAACCCTTTATGGGCGCGAACATCATCATATTCGAACCCAAAGTTGCGGTCGCACCATGCGCCAAACGTCAAAGGTTCGTTGGGATCGGAGCTAATGGTGGCATGGGCCCAATCGGGAGGGACAACCACAACTTCGCCAGGGCCAGCTTCCACGGCAAAACAGCGGCCCGGATAATCACCGGCGGATTCCTGCATATAAATAATAGCCCGTCCTGCCCAAATTTCATATATTTCCGGTGGCGACATGGTATTGTTGCGTGCCTTTTTATGCACATGCCCCTGGCTGCGGACAGGTTCGTTCCCTAACCGCCCGGCGGCATATGTAACCACACCATACAATAAGTTGTGCCCCACAAGGTATGGCTTATGAACAAGCTTCCCAACATCCATGGCAATAGCATACACGGGGTCGGGACCGTCGCAATTGGGATCGAGCAGGCTTATACGGATGGAATCGAGGGTGCGGTTTTCAACTGCAGGGCCAAAAACTCCCGGTCCATATTCAAACCCCATCGGTTGGGTGGTTGGCTGTATGCGAAATCCTGGATTAAAATTCATTGTTGAAACATATTAATTTGAATAAACTATTCTATCACCCCCAGGTCATCCTGGTTCAAACAATAAGTAGTGAAAACGGTGAGGCTTTCGGGAAGCAAAGTAATAACCTGTGATTTATCTAGGCCACTAACCTTTCTCAATGGATCAAGCCTAAAAGAAGGTTTGGCTACCAATTCGTCAGTTACCTGGTACAATTGAAATATTTTCTCTGCCGGTACACCTTTTATGGTAAGATTAACATCCACTGCATTTTTCCGGTTGTTTACAAACAATAGGACAATGTTTCCATCACGGTTACGAATAACAGTTGGCTTTACACCATCAATGCAATAGTCAGTTTCCCAAGACAGCATGGAAGCATATTTCCCCATAAACCGTGAAAGCATTGCAAACCCATAATAGGCTGCATTTTCGGGGATCACATTTGATCTATAGGCTTTCTTTTCGGTATCATATGTGCAAACCAGCTGCCACTGGCCATCCAGATCGCCGCGGTTTGTAAAACTCCATCGGTTAAATCCATCGGCGCCCAGGTTTATTCCACTGATGACATCCGAAGCATTTGAAAGTGCTGCGGCAAAGCTTTTAGGGCCTGGGTTGCTGCCTCCCCAACCAAGACTCATGTTGCCAAATTCGCTTAAAAATAAAGGTTTGTTGTGTTGATGTGCCCATTGGATCCAGTCATTCAGCTTGGATTCATCTTTGTTGCTGATACCATCATACGAATGAATGTCATAACTTCCAAGGTATTCGTCGAAATCGATTTTTGAAGCATCAAAGGGTGGAAGGCTGGTCCAATCGGGGCCGGAAATAGGAATTTTTATTCCCTGGGCGATGAATGTTTCGTGAAGTTTTTTCCACGCATCGGTAATGCTTGGCCCAACATTATCCCCAGAGCTCCACCAGGATCCCCATGGCCCGCCAGGAGGTTCATTGGTCATACAAAAATATTTAATACAGGTGTATTTACGGGTTACGGTAAGGTGTTTTAAAAAAGTTGCGATCCCATTTGCAAAATCATCTAGCGATTTTGGTGAACTTATCAACGGGTGAACCCCGGGAAAAGAGTTCCAAGCCACATGTCCCCACATCTGTTGAAGAAAAACATCGGCATGATTGGATTCGCACCAATCTAGGATCTTATAAAGTACATTCATCTCCTCATTGTTCCAGTCGAATATATTTCGTTCCGGTTCGTACATGCCTTGGCTTAATTCTACGCGGACAAAGTTAAGCCCCAGCCACCTGGCATGGTAATATAGCTGGTTCCAGGCTGCGGTGTCGGACAATGGCGGGTTTCCTGCAAAAGCACTTCCGCGAGGACAGGCAGATATTGCCGGATAGTTATATTTTTCGTTTCCCAGGGGAATATCTTTTACCAGGGCATGCCATGAGGCTCCAATTCCCCCTTTCATTTGTTGCAAAACCATGCTTGCATCAACCCTAAGGTTCAAACTTTTTTCCTGGGAATTTGCTGAGTGATGGTTTACAAACAATACTATAAAAATAATCGTAGCAAGATGTTTCATATGGAGTTTAGAATTTATGCAGGTTAGATTCATTATTTCTTCATATAATTAATTGTAAACTACTTAGCCTTCATAATTATTATTTATTCATCAAAATTTTCTCCAGTTCTTCCAAGCTTTTCCCTTTAGTTTCGGGTATTTTAAAAATAACAAAAAGTAGCAGGAAGAAACACATGATGTCGAATACAAGGAAGGATGTTCCACCTCCCAACCGGTTCAGCATCACCGGAAAAGTTAAAGAAACCAGAAAGCATGAAATCCACAAGGCAACAATGGCCAGAGACATGGCTTTGCTCCTGAACTTGTTCGGAAAGATTTCGGAGATGACCACCCACGATATCGGCCCGATTGAAGCAGCAAACGATGCAATATAAGTCAGGATAAAAATCAAAATAAGGTAACCATCGAACTTTTTCAGATAAAAAGCTATGGTAATAATGGTTAAGGAGATGAACATACCCAATGCCCCTCCAATCAACAAAGGCTTGCGTCCCCATTTGTCGATCCAACGGATTGCAACGAGGGTAAATAGAAAATTCACCCCACCAATAATGATGGTTTGTGTTAACGCCGAACCTGTGCCAGATCCCATCGATTTAAAAATGACCGGAGCGTAGTACATGATAGAATTGATGCCCGTTACCTGGGAAAATACGGCTAAAAAAACACCAATTCCTAAAAGAGGTCTCATCTTATTTGAGAACAATTCGCGGTATGTCCCACGTTCTTTGGTGGCAATGGACTCTTCAATAGCCGCTAGTTCAACGGTCGCTATTTCAGTCCCATTGATACGTTTTAAGATGGTAAACGCTTCATCATCCCGGTTTTTCTGCACCAGCCACCGCGGGCTTTCGGGCACAAACAGCAATGTAACAAAGAACAGGAAAGCCGGGGCACCCATTACACCAAGCATCCAGCGCCAATTGTTTTCGCCGGAACCTGATAATAGGTAATTGGAAAAAAAGGCTAACAATATACCAACCACAATGGCAAGTTGGTTAAGTGAAACCAGGGTTCCACGGTTTTTTGCCGGTGCAATTTCCGAAATATACATGGGCGATAACATGGAAGCGGTTCCAACAGCGATACCACCAAATACACGGCAGATAATAAAAACAGCCAAATGGGTCGATAGTGCCGATCCAATGGCAGAGATGACAAAAAGCAGTGCAGCCGCCAAAAGTGTTTTACGGCGTCCGAAAATATCCCCTGGCTTACCGGAAGAAATGACACCAATAACACAGCCAACAAGAAGACTGCTTACAGTCCATCCGAGGGCAATATCGTTAAGTCCGAAATAAGGCTGAAGGAATGGTGTAGTGCCTGAAATAACTGCTGTGTCGAATCCGAACAGCAGTCCGCCCAATGCAGCTACAAGGGAGGCCAGGATTAAGAAATTCGAATCTTTTTCTTTCATAATGAGGATGTTAGTCTTTTTATTGTTAAGTTTTGTTAGGGAGAGCTTAGCCAGAGGCTACGCTCAGCACTCCTTATTCAGCACGCAATGCCATGTTCAATTCTTCGTTCTTTGAGACTTAGGTATAAATACTATTTACTTGGTACTGATTACTTGGTGTTTTTTTAAAAATTCTTTCTCACAAATGCCTTCATTGTCCCACATTTCTTTCCAACACTTTTGCCAGATGGCCGCACGGTATATTCTCCAACAGAAGCAGGTACAATGAATGTTTCAGCATAATGGGCTTCAAAGGGCTCAAATGAATGGGTGGGGCTTTCCACTAAAATATCATCGCCTTCAACCAGGCAAAGCACATTTACACCCCCATCGGTGTTGTGGCATACCTTATCAGTGAACCAATGCCTTCGGGTTTCGATAAATTCGCGTTCGTGTAATCCGGTCCGTTCTTCGATCCAGCCATCACCTTCAGCAACCTTTTCAATTTGGTTGACAAGGTTTTTCCGTGTCCATTCGGTGGTGCGGTCCCATTGGATGTTGTGTTTTCCATGTTCAATATTGATAGGGCGGGGTTTTCCATCGATGCCAAGGCGGCCCCAGTCCCATAATTTGAAAGTGAAAATATAGGGAGTTGCGCTTATTTCTAAAACCATGCTGTTTTTACCTGAACAATGGATGGTGCCTCCCGGGATGAGAAAGTGGTCGTGTTTTTCCACCGGCCATGTTTGGACATGCTTTTCGGCATCGAAGATGATTTCGCCACGCTGTGCTGCTTCGAGATCGCTTATCATGGCAGATGGGTCGACACCCTCCTTAAGGCCTAGGTAAACGATTGCGCCGGGTTTGGTTTCCATCATATAATAACTTTCGTCCTGGGTGTAGTGCATCCCAAATTTTTCCTGTATGTATTCCGTCAGCGGATGGACCTGTAGGCTCAGGTGGCCGCCATCGATGGTGTCGAGATAGTCGAACCGGATAGGGAATTCATCGCCAAAGCGCCCGTGAACGGCAGGCCCAAGCAAATCCTGGGGAGCATAAAACACCAGGTTGATGGAGGGGATTTCGATAACCTTTCCATCGACCTTTAACAACAAGCTGTTTTCTTCGGGAACGCAATTGAAGCACCAAGCATAATTGGGCTGGGAGGGATCGAGGTTGCAGTTTTCCTTCATCCATTGTCCGCCCCACGGACCGGGATCGAAAAAGGGAACAACACTAAAGGGGCCGTTTAGGCAGGCTTTCAAGCCTTCTATAACAGCTTTGCCGGGGACAAGTTTCGGCTGGTTGCGGTTGTTGGTATCGAGTACATAATCCCATCGGTGCATGAGTTTCTTCTTCCAACGGTCGCACACACGCCAATCGACAAAGAAGCTTTGTTTGTAAAGAAGCATCCAATCGGCAGTGTCCTTGTTCGTCAAGCCAAGGTTGTGGACCAGGTGCTGGCGCATGCGTAGCTGGATTTCCCAACGAGCCATGTCGGCATACACCAAAATATCAAAGTCGTTGATGGCATAGGCCGCGCCCGGACCTACCACCAACACAACGCCTTCTTTCAACGATGAGATCTGTTGACGGGCATTGGCAACCTTTTCAGGATCAAAGTACGCATCGATGGTTAACCGGGTGAGGTACCCGAAAATGCGGTCGTCGGTAACATCGGGGTAAACCATGTCGCGTATTTTCCCTTCGGGCCACATCAGGTTGTTAACATTTATAAATAACGCTGGTTTAATGACGGTTGCGAGGGCATTGGTAACTTCGTCGTCTATCACCCCCTGGTAATAATCGACAACAATGATCTTAATTTTTTTTGCCAGGCTGGCTGCATCGCCCATAAGTTTATCAGCAATACCTTTCCAGCCTTCTTCTACTTTAAAATTTCCTTTTACTTCAACAAAAGGGTTATTATTAAATTTTGGCATAATCGCTATTAAAAGTTTGACTAAAAATTCTTTCTGATTAAATAATCCAATCCCTGCAATGCTGCCCAATCGGGGTTTTCAGCAGCAACCACCTTCACTTTGCCCCACGGTGTCCATGCGTTAGTTTCGACCTTGTTTTTAATGAATGGTAAAATTGTTTCGTGGCTTTTCATGATACCTCCACCCAAAACCACGGTTTCAGGGTCGTAAGCATGTATAAGGTTAACAACTCCAGCACTCCAAGCTTCTAAACTCTGGTTTGTCAAATCGATGGCTACCTTGTCGCCATGGACTGCCATCTGAAAAACTTGCCAATAATCGATTTTTTCGCAAGCCGAAAGCTTACTGGAAGCGAACAAAGGGTGTTGACGGGCTAATTCGGGCAACCGCCATGTTGATGCCTCGGACTCCACACAACCAATATTCCCGCAGTTGCAAATGCCCCCGTGGTAGTTGATGGTGAAGTGGCCCGCGAGGCAACCCGCCTGAAAATGTTTCCCGCGCAAAAGCCGGCCTTCGATGATGGTTGCTCCCCCAACACCAGTCCCGAGGGTAACCATCACAAGGTTATCGCAACCTTTTCCAGCACCGTGTTGCCATTCGCCAACCAATGCCGAACGTGCATCGTTCTCAACAATAAGGGGTAATTGCCATTTTTGTTTCGCCCATCCTTGAAAATCGAAATCCACAGCGTCGTTAAATTTTTTGTTGACGGAAAGAAGTTTCATTGTATTCGAGTCGACGATACCCGGAATGGAAATGCCAATACCGTGCACCTCGTTAAGTGGGACGCCCGTTTCTTTCATCAACATCCCGATGGTTTCTTCTATGATTGGTAACCTGGGCAACAGTCCCTTGTCGGAAAAGGCATCCACAAGGGTGTTGCAAAGAATGTTCCCATTTTGCACAATGCCTATTTTGATGCGGGTTCCTCCCAAATCGAGTGCGATGGTTTTTTTCATAGGCTATTGTAAAGCTGGGTTACCGTCTATTTCCAGCAGGCGTGCCGAGAACCCGTTTTTATCAATTTCCTCATAATTATGCCCTGCATCGGAGGGCCAGCTGGCACCGAAGATCAGCGGGTTAGTTCCGGTATTGGCTACCCTGTGGGCGATGTGTCCACCAATAAAGTGAAGGCTTCCGGGGAACATTTTTTCGGCCCAGCATTTCCGGTTTTTATCCATCAAAATAAGCATTCCTTCGCCCTGGACACCCCAGTAGTATTCAGTTCTGTCGGCATTGGCGTGAAAATGGCCACGGGTCATAAAATACTCGTTTCCAACTTTCCCGGGTTGGATGACGGTGGTACCAAAATAAAGGCCACCCGGTGTCCCTTCTTTGACTGGAAGAAATGCTTGAACGTTGTAAACCAGCATGTCCGGGTTCAGCAACTGCAACGAAGCTTCATCGGCAAATACTCCTGTAAGGTTTTTGATCCGTTTTTCAGATTCGATAATTACTTCTCCCTGAAGGTGCCACGATTCGGGTTTAAGCGATTGCAACGGGGCTTGAATGGATAAATGTCTCATTATATATGTGTTTAGAACTTTTCGAGAAACAACAAAGGTTATTTTAAAGGCGACGGTTTCATTTCAAAAAAGCGATACCTATCGCTGTTCCCGACTTTAATGTATCGGCGCGAGATAATGGGTTGAGACACGCCTTCGGGTGAAAATTCAGCAACCAAAAGGTACCCTCCGGCTTTCTTTGGAAGATCGATGGTGAGGGGATAGTTTGTCCGGTTAATTGGCAAAAGAGAAACATTCACAAGTTTTTTAGAAATGGCTTTTCCATCTACATCAAGCAACGAAACCTTAACTTTCCCATTTACCATCATCTTCTTATTGTTGACACCGGCAAGGTTAAACAACAATGTCGACCCAGGTTGATGCGGTGCGATGTGCTTTGTGTACCGTTCATCGGTTAAGTTAATGAACATGGCTGCCGGGGCAAAACAATGCTGAAACCATTGTAAGGTAGGGCCTGGTTTCAGGTCCTTGATGTTGTCGATAAACCAGTCGCCGGTATACCCGTAATTGTTTGCAAGGTAACAGAATGCCAATACGCCTGCAAGGTTGGTATTGCTGCGCAGCCATTCGGTTTCGAGCTGGAGCCAATAAGCTTGTAACTCTCTGTTTTGTTCAGCTGTAGAATTTGGCCCAAGGTAATATTTATAAACATCGACGGTAAGTTTGCTTGGGGTGCCGTTTCGCCAAAGCCATATCCACCCATACTCGTTTACCAATTGTGCGGAAACTGCCTTTTCACTGTTTTGGATCAGCTCAGATTTGAAATCGAGGTCGCCTAGCGGATACGGATGGTTTTCAAAACCTTTGATATTATCCAGCCATGGACCTTGGTAGGGATGAGGTTCATCCATTTCGTCCACTGCCATTTTATCGCCTGTCATGTAGCCCGCATCCCAAACCCGCGTGGGATCGAGTTTCTTTAATTCGGGTATCAGCGTGTTCCCTATGTAATTGTCAGTATTTTCATTGATGGCATCCCAAATGGCGATACTTGGGTGGCATCCATCGGTCCATACCCAATCGGTATATTCTTTACGGATTTGTTCATCCCAACCGTGATTTTGCCAGTAAAGCCATTCGTTTTGAAACAAAAGCCCATATTCGTCGGCCAAATCGTACCAGAAATCGGGTACAATGCCAACACATACCCGCATCGCGTTCCAGTTAAGCTGTTTTGGGTAATCGATCAGGAGTTTTTTCACCCATTCTTTGTCCCACACAAGGTTTGCACAGTCGGGATCCTCGAAGAAACGTTGCAATGTAACATTGGTTCCCCGAAGGATGTATTCGTTTCCATTTAGGTTGAAAAATTTTCCTTTGCGGATAAAATCGCGCATCCCAAATTGCTTGGTCATTTCATCGGATAGGCCTTTGTTATCGACAAGTGTAACTTTGGCATTATATAAGAATGGTTTTTCGGGGGACCAATTTGTAAAGCTGGATAGAGGAAGGGAAATTTCCAGTTCGGATAGGTTATCGCGTTTTGAAACAAATTTCCCTGATGCTTTGGTTATCTCTTTCCCTGAGCTTTTCTCGCAGATGGAAACCGACATGGTCAAAGTATCGCTCATGGCATCGCCATAAAAAATCTGGGCATGCATGAAGTTTCGGATCTGGGCTTTTACAGTTATCTTTTTTTCGTTTACCGAGGGTAGCACCAATAAGCGGTTGACCCGCATTTTTCCGGTAAATGATAGCAGGACATCGTCCCAAATGCCTGGGAGGTAGTGTTCTTTTTCCTTATCGGTACCACCGGCAGCTTCACTGGGCAACCAAACACGGTCGCCAACTTTGATGAGGATCTCGTTTTCAGCACCATACTTAATAGCACTTGTGGTTGTAAATTCCACCGGCGTATAGCACGACATCGAAGTCCCCATATCCATGCCATTGATATACACCTGGGTAACGTATTGGCTTTTTTTAATGGTAATAACACCATCCTTGCCTTCAAGGTCTTTTGGGATAAAAACGGTTTTACGGTACCAGCTATACCGTGGCGTATAATCAATATTGTACAGATTGTGCTGTTCCTTTAATTCAACCTTGCCGGGACGTTTAAAGAACTTGTCATAATCGTCAATTTTTGGTTCGGCAAGGTGTACCAGCCCAGGGACAGGGATTTTACGTGTAAATTTTGCAGGGGGAAAAGCATTTGTGGTCTGGTCAAACTCCCAGGTACCATTAAGGTTGAAGACAACCCGTGGGTCGCCTGCATACAATCCTTGTATTAGAAAGGAACATAGTAAAATAAGCACTGCATTTTTTTTCATGGTAGTTAAGTTAAAATGAATTTCGTTTTGTCATCATAAATGGGTTGTCTATTTTTTCTTTTTTACCGGATAAGATCATGCCAGACATGCTTCGTCCCATTTGGGCAAAATCGGTGGAAACCGTTGTGATCCCGCCGGCAATAATCTCTTTCAGTGCGGTTTCGTTATAAGAGATAATCCCAACACCGGTCCCTAATTGCAACCCTTTTGCATGAGCCTGTTTTACAAGGGAAACCAAGTCGCGGTCATCTACCACAATATACACATCGCCTTGTTTTACTTCTGTCGATGCGGTATCATTTATAATCATGAAGTCGATGGGGTGTTGTTTACAGAAATCGCGGACCCCCACTATGATATCTTTGTAGTGGCCTTTTAAATGACGGATAACCAGCACTAACCGCTGATATTTTCCGATTTGCAGTTGCTGATCTTTTAATATCCGATAAATATCGCGTTCAAAATCCTGGCAAACATGTGGATATTTGGCTTTAAACAAACCCTTGCCCATGTCCAAAACAAAGACTTTGTTTTTGGGGAGCAGGTCAATGGCAGACAAGGCGGTTTTATCGGCAAGCGGCATCACCACATATTCCGAATATTCGCCAACAGCACTCTCGATAAGGGATTGAAAAACTTTGGGATTGTTGTAATGAAAGAAAATCTGTTCGTTCCCTTTCCCCTTGAAGGTTTCTTTAAACGATTCGTAAAGGGTTTCCTTGTAAATGGTAAATTTATCAAATAACAGAAAAACCTTGTGGTTCGATTCCACTGAAACATTAGATATAAAGTAGCCCCTTCCAACGCTTGACGTAATAATGCCCCTCGATTTAAGTTCGTTATATGCCATGAGCACCGTGTCCTGCGACAAGCTATGTTTTTTGCAAAGGTTGTTAATGGACGGGATACGGTCGCCCTTAACCAAAACACCATCCCTTACAAGTTGATGGATACTGTCGATAATCCGGCGGTATTTCGGGACATGAGACCCTGTTCCAAACTGTATTTCAATTGCTTTATCCATTTCCAACCTCTAGGAAGTACTAGGCAAATATATGTATTTTTAAGTTACTGTAAAATAAACACTCTATTATTTTTTATTTTTTTTTTGATCCATTGACAGATTAGCTGGGGCAGTTTTTTCCGGGTTAAAAGCAGGGGGATAAAATGTAAATTTTACACTATATTTGTATCCCGATCAAACATGGTGGGCTGTTGATTTGATATCCAGCTAACTTTTTTATTTGTGACATCATAAGTTTTTTCATCGAAACTATTAACAAACACACATGAAAACTAATTTTTTTATTGCCCTATTATCCCTTTTCGCGCTCTTAAACAAATCCAATGCCCAGAAAAACAATACGGATACATGGGCCATCCGACCGCCCATGGGCTGGAATAGTTACAATTGCTTTGGAGGGAATGTGACGGAACAAGAGGTAAAAGCCAATGCCGATTTCATGGCGGCTAACCTTAAACAATTTGGGTGGGAATATATTGTAGTCGATTTTTTGTGGTACTGCGACGACCAGGATTCGTGGATAAAGATGGCTAACCGCCGCCCGATTCAATATATCGACGAATACGGTCGCCTGGTACCATCCCTTAAGTTACATCCATCCTCTACCGGAGGGAAGGGGTTTAAACCTCTTGCCGATTATATTCATAACAAAGGGTTGAAATTTGGAATACATATCATGCGCGGGATCCCACGCCAGGCTTTGGTGCAAAATACCAAGATAAAAAATTCACAGGCCAGGGCTGCTGAAGTTGCAAACTTGTCTGACACGTGTATTTGGTATGGCGGGTTAACCGGCGTAAACCTCACCAATCCTGGAGGCCAGGATTATTACAATTCGTTGTTTGAACTCTATGCCCAATGGGGGGTCGATTATATTAAGGTCGACGACATTTCATTTCCATATCATGCCGATGAGATCGAGGCAGTCCACAAAGCCATCATAAACTGCGGACGGCCAATCGTGCTAAGCCTTTCTCCCGGACCGACATTTATCGGGAATCCAAAACACCTTCGCGAAAACGCAAACTTGTGGCGTATTTCAGGTGATTTCTGGGACAAATGGGATGCTTTGAAACGCCAACTTGAGCTTTGCCGCGACTGGGCTCCGTTGGTAACCGAAGGGCATTGGCCTGATGCCGATATGTTGACATTGGGTCACCTCAACATCCGTACTGAATTGAAAGATTGCCCTGCCCGCCAAACCAACTTCACACATGAGGAACAATATTTTCTGATTTCTTTATGGTCTATTTTCCGGTCACCATTGATGTTCGGTGGAAATTTGCCCGACAACGACGCTTTTACAACATCGTTGATAACCAATGGGGAAGTAATCCGGGTAAACCAACACTCCAAAAACAACAAGGAAATCAGTTTTTCAAATGGTGTTAGTATCTGGACAGCCGAGGACAAAGATAAACCGGTTAAATACCTGGCATTTTTCAATATTACCGATCAGCCGGTTTCTATCTCATTCCCGCTTGATAAAACTGCATTTAACGGAAAAGGAGTAGTACATGACCTCTGGGATAAAACAGATGTAAACGTTTCCGGAAGCTTGGAAAAGGTAAACATACCGGCCCATGGGTGCAGACTTTTTTCAATAAAATCTTGATAAAATGAACAAAACGATATATGGTTTAACTATTTTCATTCTGTTTGCTTGCGGTGGAAAAGACCCGGAAAAGCAGACCGAAAACCTGGTGGAACCGGGTACTCGTAATCCTTACCAATGGCCATTTTCACAAACTTCCATCTGGAACATGCCTATTGGCTCCAATGCAGTATACGTGCATGCCAGGTTGGAAAAAGCAACCCAATATGGCATGACCCTGGACGAAGACTATATTGTCTTATCACCGGCTGCTCCCATGGTTGAAATTTATGAAAATTATGCCGGCTGGGACCGGACAAAAAGTCGTTGCGACATCCAGGGAAAATTACTTTTTTCGGCTCCCATTCCTAAAAAATTTCAGGTAAGTCCTTCTACTTGGGACGGCGCAACTCCAAATGCCGGTTTGGCCGTTTTGATGCCCGACAAACGAACCATCCGACAGACACAGCCATTTGCCTTTTGTGATTCCACAAAAGCGGCTACTTCTCAATATGTTTTTGATGATCAGGACATCTATGGCCAGGGATTCTATGGTGCTCATGGTGGATCAGGATTATCAGCCATTGGTGGAACTTTACGATCAGGGGAACTCACACCCGTTTCAGGCCAGATACGTCATGCTTTAAAGATAAATATTTTCGGCAGGAAAAACCTTTATTATGATGCGGAAACAAAAGGTTGCCGTTGGCCGGCAATGCGGGCCGACGGGTATGCCGCCGACAACTATTACAAAGAACGGACACTGGAAAAAGTAAAGGCATGTCGCATGGGGGCATTACTGGCATTGCCAGCTTTTACCGACCTTAACACACTGGGTTTTGAAACAACGCCAGGACGGATCCTGGCTGATGCGTTTCAAAATTACGGGGCATACATTGTAGATGATACCGCATGGGATGTATATGCCATTGTAACTGAATGGTCGCCAAATGGAAGATTTGGGGATGATTTTAAAAAAAACTGGGGATTTTCATTTTCACAGGACAACATAAATACTCCCTGGAGCAGGGATATGGATCGAATCTTCCTAAACCTTCATGTGGTAGATAATAATTCACCAATGTCTGTTGGTGGGGGAGGTATAACAAGATTGCCTTTGGCACCCAAATTTGAGGCCGTTCATAATTAAATCTGATAGTTAACTTTAAATAAATACCGAACAATTCAATAATATAAAAGAAGCCTCTCAGGTTTATAGGTTGAAGGCTTTTTGACTTTAAAAAGACTTTAAAACCATTTTTGTATTAAAAATAATTTAATTTGGTAATTTTTGAATTTATTATTTGTAGTTAACATGAAATCAACATTTTAAGTAGTGTACTATTTAAAAATAGTCATAGATACCTCATTTGAAAAATAATTTATTATGATTAAATGTTTATTATTCAGTATAATAGCTCTTTTTTCTTTTACAAAATGTAAACAAACAACAAAAGAATTGGATTTAAGCAAATCAATTACAAATTTAAATCTGATTCCTGAAAAATCCGGTACAACTCCAAACTACTGGTGCACCTGGGGTAGTCAGAACTATGCCATAGATAGCATTACCCTGGCAAATTCCACTTTTGGTGTTGGAGGCCATTCTATTATTGCTGCAAAACTGACAGAAAAAAACGTTTTTGGAGAAAAAGGATGGGCCAAAGCTTTCAAAAAAGTTCAGAAGGATTTATACATCATGTTTGATGTCGGTTGGGACATTCCTGAAAAAGAAAATTTTGACGACAATCGATGGAAATTGGGTTCACAAATTGTTGCCACCGATAAATTTCCTTCATGTTCAGGCTCATCTGTCGAAAAACTCAAAAAACTAAATGAACTTACCAAAGCGGCCGGTTGGCGAGGTGCAGGAATATGGATTCCGGCTCATGCTTATTTAGATAACAAAAACAACAAACTATTATCGCATACCGAACTCGAAAAGTTTTTTACAGAAAAGGCCAAATGGGCAAATGAAGCCGGAATTGAATATTGGAAAGTGGATTATGGCACCAGGGGTGGCGATTTGGAATTTCGTAAAATGCTAACACGCATTGCAAAAGAAAATGCACCAAAACTTTATGTAGAACATGCCAGAGGGGGAGGTCCTTTGAACGATTGGGATTGTCCCTGGGATTGTCCTTCAAATCATTCTGGTGAATTTAGCAAATGGTGCGATGGTTCAACCCTCGATAATTGCGTAAAAATCACTGAATTTTCACAAATTCTCAGAACTTACGATGTTACTACCTATTTATCAATCCCTACAACATTGGACCGTGTTTCTCAAATTCTGGCAAAAGTTTCTGGCAAAAGTGAAAACAAATGTATCCTGAATTGCGAAGATGAACCATACCTGGCAGCCACATTGAATTGCATGATGGGTATCATGCGAAATCCGGCATGGATAAAAGTTAGCGGGTATAATTACGATCCATTAAACATGAATAAACGTTCCGATGAAGTAATACGTGCAGTTCGTTGGCAAAGAATTGCTCCAGCCATTGGTGCAGGTGAAGCAACCACTATGCTCTCATCTTCCCGTTTAACAGATTCATGGTTGATTAAAAGAGGTGATAGCTGGACAAGTTGGCTTTTCAACAAGGAAGTGAAACAAAGTGCACCTGCTATTGTGGCTAAAAACTTGGCTTTGCCTGATGTAAAATGCGATGGAGAACCACCGTATATTATTGTTTCCAAACAACCAAACGGGGCAGTTGCAATGGCTTCATTCATACGCCACAACACAAAAAAAGGCTTTTACTATCCCTTAGCAGAAGTTTCATTAGAAATAGGTGATTGTTCAATGCCTGTGGCTATTTTCGGAAGGTTTAAACAAGTAAAGTTAATTGCAAATAAACAAATCGAAAATTGTAAAATTATTGCCCAAGATTTAGCCGGAGATAGTTCATATGACATAACCAAATTCATACAAATTTCGGGACAAATCATTGTGCTTCCGGGCGAACTAATTGAAAAAATAGGACTTTCGGCTGCAACTTTAAATGATGAATCTGAACCCGGAATGGTTTTGAAAGTTGCAGATTAAAGGACATCTCTAAAAATTACTTTTTTTGATTCAACTTTTTAAACCTGAATTTTTATAATTTGTATATGCTATGGATTATTCTTTTTTTTAGCACAAAAAATCGCTACTAGCAATAATGGAATATGTTTTACTGATTTACATCGCTGCCATTCAGGAAGCCCGCCTTAGAAATGAAGCAATCCTTATATATTTTTCGTACATTTGGGTTTCCAGTCTAATAGTAAAGAATGGGCATCAGATAATTAAAAATTCAAATTACAAACCAATGCAGCATACAAAAAACTCATTTATTATCCTTGCGATTTTATTGTTTCTATTGCCTGGATGTGCAAAAGCAACCTCATATATACCTCAAACCCAGTCAACCGATTCATTTTCAAGAGGGGCAGATATTAGCTGGCTTCCGCAGATGGAGGCTTCTGGCTACAAATTCTATAACGATAAAGGCGAAGAGCAGGACTGTTTTCAGATTTTAAGAGACCATGGAATAAATACTATCAGACTCAGAACATGGGTTAATCCGACGAATGACAAAACCAGCGGTCATTGCAGTAAGGAAGAAACAGTTGCTATGGCAGTGCGGGCTCAGAAATGGGAAATGAGGGTGATGATCGATTTTCATTACAGCGATACCTGGGCCGATCCCGGCTCACAAAAAAAGCCTGCCACATGGGTGGGTCATGACTTTCCACAGTTGCTGAACGATCTCTATAGCTATACTTATGATGTGATGTATGCATTGAAAACTGCAGGTGTTCAACCCGAGTGGGTTCAGGTTGGAAATGAAATTCCAGGTGGCATGATCTATCCCGAAGGTAGCTCAACAAACTGGAGCCAATTGATTCAGTTAATCAACAAAGGGTACGAAGCCATTAAAGCGGTAAGCCCGCATTCCAAGGTTGTGCTGCATGTCGACCAGGGAAATAACAATGGACGGTTCCGGTGGTGGTTCGACAATGCTAAAACGAACGGTGCAAAATATGATGTTATTGGCTTATCCTATTATCCTTATTGGTTGGAAGGAAAACCCGATTACTCACTTTCAATAGATGATCTTGGGAATAACATGAAAGATATGGCATCGCGTTATGGCAAGGAAGTGATGGTGGTAGAAGTGGGTGGTGAAGATATAAAGCCACAAAATACTTACGATATGCTTATCGCAGTTCAAAAGAAAGTGAAGGATGTTCCGGAAAATAAAGGTCTCGGTGTCATTTATTGGGAACCCGAGGGAGCAAAAAGCTGGAGCGGTTATTCATTAAGTGCATGGGGCATTGATGGGAAACCTACGATAGCGATGGATGCGTTCCTTACCAAATTTTAAAAAAATGTGCGCTTTCTTAAAACATCATAGTTAGGATTGTCGGACTGTTAGTTTTTTATTCGTGACCTTAAAAACCGTGAAGGAAAATTTGTGGAAAACGAAATTTGCCGCTCCAATGTACGACTTAACTGGCGCAGAAATTGAATTTTATGACCTTCCAATGCCCCATGCTCAGGACTCGGTTTTGTTGCAAAATAAAAATTATGCCTGGAAAACTTGGGGCGATATACTTAAACCCGCACAAGAAACAAATGTGTGGGCAACATATCAGGGCGATTTCTATGCCGGAAAACCTGCGGTTATTTTCCGAAAGTTGGGGAAAGACACAGTCATATATGTTGGTGTAGACAGTAATGACGGTCTTCTGGAAAAAGATGTACCCATAAAATTGTATGCACTTCTGAATATTTCTGTGGAACAGTTTCCGGAAGGAGTGCTAGTCGAATATCGTGACGGATTTGGCATAGGGGTTAATTATTCATATAAAACCTACCACGTGAATATTCCGGAAAATGCCAAAATACTGATAGGCCAAAAGGAGCTTCCAACAGCAGGAGTGGTAGTATGGAAGCTGAAATAATACAAAGTTTAAAATTTAACACATGAAAAAAAACATCTTTTTTGTATTAATAGTGTCGACTGTCTTTTGCAGTTTTACTAATTTAATTTCGACTAAAAATCATTCAGATAGCATTCAAAAGAAGGCTCAGGATACATTGATACCAAGGATAAGTTACACTTTATCAGGAAATCAATTGGTTGCCCTGTCAATTAAATTAATGTATAAAAAAACTCTTCAGGAAGATATGTATCTCTATCTTCTTCGTCCGGAAGGTAATACGAAAGAACCTCTTCCGGCCATCATTTATTTTACAGGGGGTGGTTGGGTAAATGGCAGTGTGGACTCTCAAATTGCTAATGCTGCTTGGTTCCGGGATCATGGAATCATTGGTATAACCGCAGATTATCGTGTAAAATCAAGACATGGAACTACTCCAGTGGAGTGTATCCGCGATGCAAAATCAGCAGTACGTTATGTTAGGGCTCATGCCAAAGAGTTAGGTATTGATCCGGATAAAATTATTGTTGCCGGAGGATCAGCCGGCGGTCATATAGCGGCCTGCACTGCCATCGATGGCGGTGATGAGTCGGGAGAAAATTTGTTAATAAGTTCGAAAGCCAATGCTTTGGTACTGCATAATCCAGTGTTGGGTGAAGGATTCGGGGCGGCTTTTTTCATCGAACACCCTGAGTATTCTCCCATATTGAATATCAGAAAGGGATGGCCTCCAACTATATTGTCATGTGGAACAGCGGATGGTACCACTCCTTTTCAGGTGGCTCAAAAGTTTACAGAACTGATGAAAAAATTAGGAAATACGTGTGAACTTATTGCAGTAAAAGATGCCGATCATTCATGCGATTGGCCGGTAAGTAATCCCAATTTTCTTCCCACTCTTACACGGATGACCAAGTTTTTACAGGAACAAATGTTTCTTCCGATTCAAAAGTAAAAATTCAATGATCTCACTATTTAAAGCCAGCGGATTTTAAAAATTTCCGGAAGGGAATCTATTTTCTGGCAAGCAGGTTCTTCATTTTTTGGATCAGCATTTCCGTTTGAAATGGCTTGCTTATATAATCATTCATCCCTGCGGCAAGACAGTTTTCCTTATCTCCGGCAAGAGCGTTTGCAGTTATTGCGATTATAGGTGTGTGCTGATTGGTGCAGGCTTCTAATTCCCTTATTTTCTTTGTGGCAAGAATTCCATCCATAACCGGCATTTGTATATCCATTAATATAAGATCGTACTTTGTTAATCCGAATTTATCTAATGCTTCTTTTCCGTTATTAGCGATATCGATATTTTTTATCAATTTTTGAAGACTAAGCACAACAATTTTTTGGTTTATTAAATTGTCCTCAACCAACATCACATTTGAATCTTTTAAATCAATAACCGGCATTTTCCTTGCAGAAACATTACTTTGGTAGTCATTACCTATTATAGTATCTTTTCCTTCCGCAATAAAACTTGCACTATAAATATTGAAAATAAGAAAAAACGAAAAAATTGTCGAATCTTTTGTTGTGTTAACTAACAATTGACTGCCCGAATGTTCAATAAGTTTTTTTGCAATGGTAAAATCAAAAATAGTTGATTCTCTTCCATTTGTATTAGTTTCGTTTATCTGCCCTAATGTGTCAATTTGCGAATTATCAAGATTTAAAGGGACGTTTGCTTCAACTTTAAAGGACAATTCGCATAATTTATCAGTTTCTTTTAAAGCAGAATAAGAAATAGTAATGGTGATGTTTTGTTCGGAACTATTTCGTAATATATTCTCAATGATATTTAAAAATATCTGTTTTACCTTTACAGGGTCGCCAATTAGGTTGTATCGCAGATCAGTAAGTGGCTTTAAATGTAAGTTTACTTTGTTATAATTTAATGTTTGGAATAATTTTATTGTGCTATTGATAGTACTCTGAAGATTAAAGCTAATTAACACTCCCGAACTACTAAAATCAATTGCCGATACTTTCGAGATATTATTAACAACATTCACCAGATTGTTGGTGGATGCCTGTATTGTTTCAAGAAAATCTTGTTGAGATTCATCCAAAATTGTTGAGGTAAGCAGGTTGGTGGTCACCATAATATTATTTAATGGCGTTCGAATCTGGTGAGATAGTTTTGAAATAAACTCTTCCTTTACTTTAAGTTCCATCTCAAGTTTGTGAGCTTTATGTCTGATTTGAGAGAGGTGTTTCATCATATAGTTAATATATGCATAGCACATCAAAAAGATACCTATGTAGATAAAGAACAATTTAATTTTGAAAGTAACCGGAATATTATAGCTTCCGTTCCATTCGAAAGGTAAAAAAGTGATAATACAACTTAGGACAAAAAAGCCAAAAGAAATTCGGCTACCTAGTTTAATACCATAGAAAAAAACACAAATAACAGGAAAACAAACGAGCCACATACGACCTTGTCCGGTAGTTCCTCCGGTAATAAATAATACTAAAAGGTATAATCCGATGATAGCTAAGTTATAAAACCCATGATTATAGTGCCATTTGTTTGCTTTAATATTCAGAATGTTTATTGCAAAGAGCATAAAAACCATAAATTCAACAAGCGCGTTCAGGTAACTTTCTGTAATCAAATCGATAAGAAAAAAAATCGGGAAAAAGATTGCGCCAAACCAGCTAATAAGATAAATGAAATTCCTTTTATTGTTATCTGAATCCTCCGAAGCGGGAAATTCGATACTTATGATATCTTTAAGAAACTCTGTAAATGCCATCTTGTAAAACGATTATCCAAAATGAATTTAATCCTGATCTAATTTTTGCCCAAATTCTAACAGTACTTTAAAAATAGAAAAATAACATTAAAGTTTTGATTTAAAAAACAATTTATATTAAAATAAAACGAAATTTCTAAAGTCTATTTATATCTTTCAATTTTACGGTAGGATGAAGCGTATTTTCTTTAACTTTGTTTTACTATCCTATAGCAATAACAATGAAAAGGCATTTTTCGTATATTTTTTGTATTTTTATCTTTATGGAAAGCGGGTTATATCTTCTGTATGGCCAAAACGATTCCATAAAAAAGGTTCCCTACAATCAGGATTTTCGATTTAAGGAAGGAATTTACCTCAATTTCGAACAAGTTAAAAACAATAACCCTATTTCTAAATCCAGGGTCATTACAAATATTGATTTTAACGACGCACAATTTTTTGACAATGTTCTAGCAAGTCAAACTTTTTCCTTTTATGATCAGCTTGGTCTTAAAAGAGATGTTGCTGTAAATGCGGTTTGGGGTTACTCAAAAAACGGATTGATTTTTGTTAGGATGGAAAAAGTATTTAATCGTGTTTCATACATTGGAAGTATAAGCCATTTCATTGCAACCATTACATCATACAATTCAAGAAACTACGATCCGTATTATTATAATCCTTACTATTATTATCGTGGAGGGTATAATCCATCGTCATATACCTCTAATGAAATGAGACAGTTTATTTTAGACTTCGACTCAGGTAAAATTATGGATTACGATGAAGAAAGCATTGAAGTGCTTTTAATGAAGGATCCCGGATTGCATGATGAATATATGGCTCTAAGTAAGAAAAAAAAATCGCAGCTTAAGTTTGTTTATATCCGTAAATTTAATGAACGCAATCCATTAATGATACCATTAAACTAAAATATAATGAAGAGAAGAATGTTAATTTCATTGCTAATTGCAATATCGGTGGGCATGTTTGCTCAGGATTATGTTCCAACAAAGGAAGCCATAGCTCGTTTTTCGAAAACAAAAACAATGGTGGTGCTTGAGGATAATCCCCTTTCAGATTTTAATATGACCCTAAAGCAGGTAATGCCTGAGGAGTGGAAAATTACTTCATACGATTTTATATCATGGAAAGATTTCGAAATTAAACGAATGGATTCCAAATTTTCATTCATCATATTAGACCAGGTGAAGTTTGATAAAGATAAAACCAATGCCAAATATAATTTCATTAGTCTGGTGATGGGCGGTGCGGCACTTACAATAAACACGATGCCCGACCTATGCTCTATTCCGCTTTCGTATTATGGAATTGGTGACGATGCTTACAGTTATAAGCTTGGTATTTTACTTCGTTTTATGCAGAACCATGTAAAACTTTTGCAGGTCGACCCAAAAATAGCCAGCGAAAATATCCTGAGGCATTACAACGATAACATAGAGTTACTTCAGGGAAAAACCCTTTATTTAGTGGCCAACGAAATGGCTAAGGATGTGAATACTCTGGCGAAAATTAAAAAAGTATATCCTGGACCTGTTAAACTGGTTTCGCCTGATGACATTAAACAAGCAATATCAGACAAAATGGATATAGTTTTTTTGCATAAAGTGGGTCCCGAATCTACTAAATTTAAAGCACGTTGCTATAAAATACTTGTAGGCGCTGCCGATGCTAAGTTTTATTATTTCGATTATCATATGGTATCCTCTGACAACCCTGATGGTTTTCTTGCCAAAGACTTGAAAAAGCTTGCAAGGAAATTATAATTTATTTTGCTTTTACAAATTTTTCACACTGATTAAATAGGAGGGGCTAATCTTAGTCGTAATTCATTTATTGCTCCTTGTGGATTTAAAAAATCTTAATTTTTAAAAAATATGAAAAAAACAATTATTACCACGTTTTTCTTTTTCTTCCTGATTTCTATTTTTTGCCAGCAAAACAAACAGGTAACTAAAGAACAACTGACATTATTCAAAAAATCGACAACCTATGTTGTGATGGACAACAACCCAATGTTGGGCTATAATATTGTGATTAAAGCGGCTGTGGAAAAGTATTGGAAAATTACTCCATACAAGGTAATTCCATATGAAACATTCGACTCTATTCGCAGCAATGCAAACAATTCTTTTATTCTTCTTACCAAAGTAAACCTCACCAAGGATAAACGCGAAGCAGAATACCTGTATTTAAATGTTTTGATGGGAGCTAATGTAAAAGAAATTAACGATATGCCTGAAATTCTCACACTTCCGCTCGACTATTCCGGCGTTGACGAAAATAGTTATACTTATAAAGCGGGAGTGATGGTACGATTTGCTCAGGAACATGTTAAAGCGATGATGGCATCCGACAGAATCATTCATTTTCGCAATCTGAAATATAATAACGAAAACGTAAGGGATATTAAAAAGAAAACCTTGTTGGTGGAAAAACGTGATTTGGCGGAGGAGGTAAATTCGTTGGAAAAAATCAAAACTCTCTATCCCTATGAAGTTAAGATTGTAAGCTCTGATGAAATTGAAAAAGCAGTTTTTAATTTAACACCCAATACGCTTATTCTGCATCAGATTGAACCGGGAGAGAACGACAATATTGGCCGTTCATATAAAATTATTTATGGTGTAGACGATAATAAAATCTACTATTATAACTTCGAAACCATCTCGCAACGACGACCAGCAGGCATGCTTGCAAAAGATTTCCGGAGGATAGCAGGGTTTTAATTTATTACTACTCAATACTAATTATCAAGACTCGATTCTTTTACGGGATTTTGCGAATCCCAGTTAGGCTTAGGCTGTGCCTTAGTCGAATATTTCCTTACAGGCTCAGTCTGATTTTATATGGACAACTTAGCCGCAGTCTTATCAGAACGTAGGGGTTAGAAGGGTATATATATAATTTACTCTAATTCTAATTATTAGTATTAATTACGCGGAACTTTGTATAACGACTTGATAATTAAGACTAAATGTTTCATTGCCGCCACTATAAAAATGGATATATTGAACTACCCGATGGGCAAATTATAACAGAGGACTTGTTTATAGATGGAATGCTCAATAAATCGAAACAGCCTTTAACAAAAGAAAAAGTAAAGGAAGTTTTGAGAATTGCCCGAATTACAGTTTTTGAAAAAGGTCGTTTCCTCAGGTTGGGAGATGAGACGAAAGGTGAGATAATGATTGAATTTGTTGATGAAGATTTAGACTCTTCTAAAAACCCTGCTTTGAATAATTAGCCTTAATATAGATACATGGAACATAAAGAAACTCATTTTACCGGCTCGCAAACCGTGCGGGACGTGGTTATTGGTATGGCCGATGGATTAACTGTACCTTTTGCTCTCACTGCCGGACTTACCGGAGTCATCACCTCAAACTTTATTGTGATCACCGCTGGGATGGCCGAAATTGTAGCAGGGTCTATTGCGATGGGGTTGGGTGGGTACCTGGCTGGAACTACTGAATACCATCATTATCAGTCGGAACGGAAACGTGAAAACTGGGAAGTTGAAAACTGGACCGACCGCGAAAAACAGGAAATCAGGGATATCCTTGCGGAATATGGGATATCACCGGAAAATATGGAAGGAGTGGTGAACGACTTGGCTAAAAACCCGGTAAAATGGGTCGATTTTATGATGCGTTTCGAACTTGGACTTGAAGAGCCCCATTTATCCCAGGCCCGAAAAAGTGCAATGGTTATATCGGCATCGTATATTGTAGGCGGGCTAATTCCGCTGTCGGCATATTTCTTTACCAAAACGCCCATGGATGGTTTGCATATTTCGGTGGCAGTTACCCTAATTGCCTTGTTCTTCTTTGGATATTACAAAGGCAAAATAACAGGTCAAGCACCTGTAAAAGGCGCATTAAAAACAATGTTAATCGGTGCCATTGCCAGTGCAGCAGCATTTTTAATTGCAAAAGCTATTTCCTAACCGGAGAAGGCAAGGAAGTATAACCTGGCAGTATCCGAAGGTCCTACCATAGTTTCATTTTACGATTAGATAAGCGCGTAACCTGCCATAGTTTAAAAGCTCTATCAGCAGCATTAGACAAGGATTGATTGAAAAATTAAAATCAATTTTCGAGATATTTCTGCAAAAAGTGGGTTATTTAGTTGTTAGGGGGCAAACCTCAAGAAATACTCCTTAGAAACATTTTCTGGATAGTAAAAGAAGTTCTAATCAACCCTCACGAACTATAAACAACGGTATGGCTTCCCTTCCTTCCGCCTTCCCACCAGCCATACACATGTTTTTTTAACCCTCAGACGAATGCTAACCCACATTGCAGCCTTTGACCCCAAAAACAAAAAAAAACAGGCAAAAACGAAGTTTTTTTGGTCTCAAAACAGTTATTTTTTCTGGCTAATTTTAGTAAACAGCTCATAATCAGTATTAGTTATATTTAAAATTTCATTTGTAGACCTCAGGGGGGTATTGATTTTCAACA
>JBBQTB010000010.1:0-139594 GCA_038213375.1 Bacteroidales bacterium
TATTAGCGGCTTAAACCGAGAATAACTTTTTTAGGCCTTGAAAGGGCCAAAAAGTTATTTCCCGTTTTAACCGAGTATTGAGTTTGAGTAAACAATCTTAACTTGGTATAATTTCTGTCCGAAGATTAGGGTATAGTATATTTATTATAATTACTAAATATTGGAGCTCAGGTAAGTTTAGAAATTAGCATTTGAGAATAAACCAATTAAATGGGGTTTTTCTATTTTCAATTTATTGATTGAACTATCGGACAAATCGAAAATTTGTATTTACCTAATTTTCAATTGATTATCATTTTAATAAATTACGAAAACTGAAAACTATCTTATGAATAGACATTTAATTTTCCTTGTGTTTATTTTACATTCGTTAGTATCCTATTCCGTTTCTTCTAAAGACAGCTTACTGAGCGAACTTGAGCGAACCTTAAATAATAAGGATCAATACTTCATTCAGAAAACTAACCGAATAAAATATTTAACAAATCAATATTATAGTATAAATAAATCGGATTATGAACAGCAGTATGATTTATGCTTGAAATTATTTAATGAGTATGAGTCTTTTACATACGATTCAGCTTATAATTATATTGTAAAGGCCCGATTTGTTGCATCCCGAATGAAGGATGGCACAAAGATTAGCTTTGCAATGATTAAAACAGGGTTTGTTTTACTTTCTTCGGGGCTCTTTAAAGAATCACTTGATACCCTAAATAGTATCCAGCCGGAAAATTTGCCAGATTCGGTGAAATTTGAATACTTTTCTGTTATTGCACGAACTTATTATGATTTAGCTGATTACGTTAGTGGATCTGGGTTTGCATTAATTTATAACAAAACTGGAAACCAGTTCTTAAATAAGGCTATAAACTTAACTTACCCAAATTCTAAAGCATACTGGTCGTGCATGAGCTTAAGGAAGATGAAGGGAACTAACAACCAAGAAGCAAAAGAAGCTTTTGAATATTGGATTACCAATTTTAACCTGTCGGAGCATGAGTTTGCGATAGCCGCTTCAAGTCTTGGGTATTTGTGTACATTGTTAAATCAGAATGATCAAGCAATTGATTGGCTAATTAAAGCATCCATTGCCGACATTAAATCATCCACCAAAGAAACTGTGGCATTAAGAAATTTATCTGATCTAATTTTTAAGAAAGGTGATACCAAAACCGCTTACCGTTATATTAAATTAGCACTTGACGATGCAACTTTCTATAATGCACGTCATCGGAAAATAGAAATTGCTAAGATTCTACCAATTATTGAGGGCGAAAAGTTAAATACCGTTGAAAAACAGAAATCGATACTTGAGGTTTATGCCGTTCTTATAACCATTCTAATTATTCTTGTTTTAATATTTGCATTTGTGATATTTAAACAGTTACGAAAGCTAAAACAAGCAAAATCCATTATTCAGGAAGTCAACCTTAATTTAATGGGTACTAACTATAAATTATTAGAAGCTAATAAGATTAAGGAAGAATATATTGGCTATTTTTTCAACATTAATTCGGAATTTATCGAGAAAATGGCAGCATTTCAAAAGACCGTACATCGCAAAATAGTTGCAAGGCAATACGATGATCTTAGTAATCTTATTAAAAGCAGTGATTTGAAAGACGAAAGAGAAAATCTATTCCTAAATTTTGATAAGATTTTCCTGAAAATATTTCCGAATTTTGTGAATGATTTTAACGCTTTATTTAAAGATGATGATCGTATTTTGTTGAAAGGCGAAAAATTGCTCAATTCCGATTTGCGGATTTATGCACTTATGCGATTGGGAATTAAGGATAATGAAAAAATTGCCAAATTTCTTGATTTCTCAGTTACTACAATATATACCTATAAAACTAAGATTAAAAGTAAATCTATTTTCCGTGAACAATTCGATGAAAAAATAATGGAAATTAAAGCGCTTCATTAATATAAATGGAATGTATTAGCACATAGTCATGCAATGATTTAATTTGTTGTAAATTATAGTTAATTTTAGTTTAGTCCATATAAAACGTTAGTTCAAATATTTATTAGAGATAGGTCTCTTAGAGATGAATTTTTCCTATATCCCGTCTAGATTTTTTATTTAGTTTTTATTTATATAATGCTTACAATTAGATATTTAACTTCGTTGTAAGTATATGTAACCTAGATTGCATTTGAATAAATTCATTATGAGTTAGGTAAAAAATAGATTTGCAGGGTCGATACTAATTTTCAAGATATCCAATGCGGAAGATTGGTAAAGACAAATAATTATTACTAACTAATTTAACTTGTATGAAAAAAACATCAGTTTTTCTATTATTGCTAGTATGTTTTACCTTTTTTTATGGGTGTAAAAAAACCGACAATGGGAGCTATGTGGCTCCAATAGTCATTTCCGAAAAAATAAACGGAGTGTGGGCTCTAACATCAATTAAACAAGTTGATGAAATAGCGAAAGCAAATGGAGAACCCACAACTGAAATGGTTTTAACGGATCAATTCAATTTTTCAAGTTTTAGCATCACTTTTCAGGTAGATGCTAATCAACAACCTAATATTTATTCAGTATCAGGAACGGCTCCTGGATTACTCTCTCCAACCGGGTTTTGGGACATGGATTATGCCTATCCTCATACTGATGGAACGGCAAGTAAAATCAACCTATATTCCGATGTCTCAAAATCAACCAAAACAGCAACCCTTGACATTCTAACTTTACCTGGCGAACAAAAGGTGCTTCAATTTACCATGATTCGTAAGATCAACGGAGTTCCTTTTGTTTCTTATACTTATCAACTATCTATTAAAAACTAAACAAAGTGATCATGAAAAAATATATTTTATTACTAATCACAGTTCTGGTAATTTTTTTACCCCGAAATGTGAATGGGCAAATTGCAGGTGGCGTCCCTGCTAAAATATGGACTAATCCAGCTATTACTGCACTTGATGAAGAAGTTGTGTGGTATTTTGATTTAACAGGAACATCTTTTGTTGATGGTGCAGACCTCTATTTATGGGCATGGTCACCTTCAGAACCTGATGCAAATAATTGGGCCAAATCATCAGCATTTGCCAAGTTAGAATATGTCGGAAAAATGGTTTGGAAGAAAACAATTACCCCAACAATTTATTTTAACAGATCGATAACTGATATTAAGAGCTCTGCGGGATTCTGGATGCGTTTGAAAGACTTGGCCGGAACAATACAAAGCGATGTTATTAATGTCAATGGATCATGGACAGATCTTGATGCATTTGCCGGAGCAAGTAAATCAGCTCAAATTTTTCCTGCAAATTTTTCCCTCAACCAACCTCTTTCAATATTAATCAATGCTAAGGAAGTTTGGACAGGCGCTGTAAAGGGTGGTCTAGTGGGTTCTCCTTCCATCCATCTGCATAGTGGATTAAATAAATTTCAAGAGGGCACCATCGTTGAAGCAAATATGGGAAATCCTATATTATTTGAAAAAACAAAATTCAAAAATATGGGAAACGACATTTACAAAATAGACATGATCCCAAGCCAATATTACGGAGTCGCAAATGATTTTGTGATGGAAGGTATCTCTTTTGTTGTTCCATCCAAGGATTGGGTGAAAGTGGGCACGGATGCTGGCGGTAAGGATTTTTTATTCAGAGCCCCAGGGGTTCCGATTCCTCCCGATCCTGAACTTTATATTTTCCCTAAAAAATTCAGCCAGAAGGATATTTTCATCATTAAACGCCTTTTTAACGAAAGTAATGTTAGCAAGTTAACATACACTATTAAAGCAGGCGACAAAACGCTGACTGGCGATTTTAAAGGTGTCAAAGCCGATATGCGAGCATACATCGACTTACTTACGGGACTTGCAGGGTCTCCAAGTCTTGATAAGATCCATATTGTTGTTAAGGACAACAACAACAGGGAAATTTTAAATACAGACATTTCACTTGTTCAGCTATCAGAATTAGAATAACTTAAAAGTTTAATATCATGAAATTGAATAAAAAACTAAGATATACTTTCCTTGTTCGGTTTGCCTTTTTCGTAATGAGTGCAATGTTATTGAACATAGGAACATATGGTCAGGAAACCGAAAAAGTACTGGTAAATGGCGTAATAATTGACAATGCAGGACAACCTTTACCTGGCGCATCTATTATTGTTGAGGGAACAACTACCGGCACAATGACTGATGTTAACGGTGCTTTTAATCTCTCAACCTTTAAAGGTAAGATTGTTAAGATTTCGTTTGTAGGATATAAATCACAAAAAATTACAGCATCTTCATCTGAAAAATTAACCATTAAACTCGAAGAAGATTTTATTACCCTTGGTGAAGCAACAATAGTGGTGGTAGGTTACGGCACAATGCGTAAATCGGATTTAACCGGAGCTATTGCATCTGTATCGGCAGATGACTTTAAAAAAGGCGTAGTTACTTCATCGGAACAATTGCTTCAGGGAAAGGTGGCCGGTTTAACAGTCATCCAAGGGTCAGGTGATCCTTCGCAAGGTGCATCAGTGCGTTTAAGAGGAGGCACTTCTCTAACCGCTTCTAATGGTCCATTATATGTGGTTGACGGTATACCTGGTGTTGATATCAATTCGATTCAACCATCTGAGATTTCATCGATTGATGTTCTGAAAGATGCATCATCTGCTGCTATTTATGGATCAAGAGGGGCAAATGGGGTTATTATTGTAACCACAAATAGAGCCAAGAAGGGGAAAAGCTTAGAATATTCAGGCTATGTAGCTGTGGGTTCAGTGGCCCATCACCTTGATCTTTTATCGGCAAACCAATGGAGAAAATATGTACGCGATAATAGCATTGCAAACGCAGTAGATTATGGCGGAAATACCGACTGGCAAGCAGAATTGGAACAAACAAGTATTGCTCAGTCACATTCCATAACATATAATAGTGCTACGGAAGATGGAGGATATCATATCGCTTTAAATTATTTAAAAAACGATGGGGTTATTAAGAAAACTTATTTAGAAAGAATGGGAATAAGCGCCTCAGCTTTTCAATTTGCGTTAAAAAACAAATTGCGTTTGGAAGCAGGTGTAAATACCAATTTTGATAAATGGAGTGTCATTGATAATCGCATTTTCTTACGCTCATACAATTTAAACCCAACCATACCGGTAAGGGACGAAAACAATAATTTTAGTAAAGTACCAGGTACACTGTATGAAAATCCGGTTGAAATTAATACAAACCGGACTTCCGAAGATACGCGTCACCGCTTATTGGGATATGGAAAGGCCGAATATGAGATCGTAAAGGGCTTAAAAGCCGTGGCTAACATCTCGTACGAATATAATTCTCACCAGTCAGGCTTATATAAACCTACATATGCTGTTATGGAAGGGAAAAGCTCTGTTGGGTTTGGTCAAAAAACTCTGGGTGACTACCGCAATGCTCAGTTAGAAACTTATTTAACATACAATAAGGAATTGGGGAGCCATAAGTTAAACATTTTAGGTGGATATTCTTATCTAGATTACATGTATGATGGTTTTGGCGCTCTTCGCCAAGGTTTTAATACTGACTTATTTTCCTATAACAATTTGGGTGCCGGATACGATGCTCAAGCAGGTGATGTGTATTCATATAAAGGTAATTCAAAACTCATTTCCTATTATGGTCGCGTAAATTACAGTTTTATGGGTCGGTACATGTTTACAGGAACATTACGCGAAGATGGATCGTCCCGTTTTGGTGCAAATCATAAATGGGGTCTGTTCCCATCCGCATCTGTGGCATGGCGTATTTCCGACGAAAATTTTATGAAAGGAGCTGAGTGGTTGAATAACGTTAAATTGCGTTTAGGGTATGGTGTTGCTGGCAACCAGGATGGTATTGGTGATTACAAATCATTCTATATTTATGGTACTTCATCCCCTTCGTCTACAGGTGGAGCAGTTTCAGTGCCATATTTTGATGCCCAATCCAATCAATGGAAACTATCTTACGGCCCCTCCCAAAATGCAAATCCTGATTTGAAATGGGAATCTACGGCTACAACAAATGTAGGTCTTGATTTTGGGTTGTTCAACCGAATTAATGGTACCATTGAAATTTATCAAAAGCAGACAAGCGATTTATTGTACACATACAATGTTCCAGTTCCTCCTTATCTGGTTGGTGTTCAGTTGGCAAATGTTGGCGACTTGACAAATAAAGGTATTGAAATATCCCTTAATGCTAATATTATTAAAACTAAAGACTTTTCATGGGACGTAAATTTAAATGCGTCTCATAACGTGCAAAAAGTGGTAAAACTTTCCAATGATGCATTTAAATTGTCTGATGCATCAAAACCACAGGCTGTTGAACTTGGTTCACTCAATGGGTTAACAGGGATGACAGGTGTGTTTACTCAAACTCTTCGTGAAGGATATCCGGTTGGAACATTTTGGGGTAGAACTTATCAAGGATTGGATGAAAACGGCAAATATATTCTTGGCCCCGATACTACCAACCTGGGAAATGTTCAACCAAAATTAAATTTAGGCTTCAGTATGAATTTTACTTACAAGCAATTTGATTTAGGTATCTCGACTTATGGAATGTTTGGCCAAAAAGTTTTGAATGCATCTGATATGATAATGTATGATGGTACCAGATTGCCTATCTATAATGTTCCGGACGATTTTTTAAATAGTGGTATTGGTAAAAACCAACCTCCTGCTTATTCAAGTTACTGGATACAAGATGCTTCATTCTTCCGGTTACAAAGCATATCGTTGGGTTATAACTTTTCGCTTAAAAAAATTGGTATCGAAAAACTTCGATTCTATGTAACTGGCGAAAACCTATTTGTGATTACCAAATATAAAGGAGTTGATCCGGAAATTAGTATTGAAGGGTTAAATAGTCCAGGGATAGATATGAACAACTACTATCCTAAACCTCGTACTTTTTCATTTGGTGTAAATGTTTCATTCTAACAATTAGATATAAATGATATGAAAATGAAAATAAAATTATTAATTACAATTGCTGTCACTTTGATGTTTGCTGTGGCTTGTACAAAACTAAACGAAAAATTATACGATCAGGTTTTGGCAGATGACTATGGAAAAAGTTCAGGTGAAATTGAGACTATCGTGGGCCGTGCATATGCTTCCCTAAGGGGTTTTAGCGATGCAACTTCTAATGCCTTTCCAACGTGTGAATATGTATTTTTCCTTGATGAATGTGTGTCGGACGAAGCCTGTATTCCAACCCGTTTTCCAGGTAATAACTGGTGGGACGGTGGTAGGTATCAGGAAGCCAAGTTTCATACCTGGACCTCAAGTAATCTGATGATACTTAGTTCATGGAGATATCATTTTATTGGTATAGCCAAGGTAAATCAGGTTATATCCGCGATCGATAATTCGAATCAGACGGCTGAGGCCAAAACAAAAATCAAAGCTGAACTTCGTGGTTTAAGAGCCTATTACTACTTGCGCCTTTTGGATTTGTTTGGAAATGTTCCGATAGTTACTGATTTTGTAAACAACGGGCTACCTAAAAATTCAACTAAATTAGAAGTGTATGCTTTTGTTGAATCGGAATTAAAAGACATCATGCCCGATTTGCAAGGTAATATCATTTATGGCAGGATAACTAAGAACGTAGCTTACACTTTATTAGCACGTTTGTATTTGAACTCCGAAATATATTTAGGGCAAGCCCGTTGGAAGGATTGCATTGATGCCTGTGATAAGGTTACAGGTTATATTTTGGAACCTGATTTTTACACAAGCTTCCTAACTAGTAATGAAGTATCGAAAGAAATAATCTTTTCCATTCCTTACGACCATAAGGCAGGAACCACGGGAAATTACATGTCATCCATGTCATTTCACTACAATCAGCATCTGGCATTTTCAGCAACTGGTAACTGGCCCTGGAGTGCAGATGGCATGTGCGGTACACCGGGATTATACAAATCGTTTGACGATAAAGATGTTCGAAAGAAGTCAATGCTTGCAGGGGTGCAAATCAATCTGGCAACCGGAACCCCTATTTTAATGGGAGATGGTAATGTTCTGGATTATACGGATACAATTCAAGAATTTGGACATGCAAATGAAAACGAAGGCGTTCGATTAAAAAAATACGAAGTAAAGGATGGCGAAGGATGGGAACGTGACCACGATTGGGTGCTCATGCGATATTCAGAAATTCTGCTGATGAAAGCCGAAAGCTTAGTTCGTTTAGGATCAGCAGCATTAGCTCAACCAATTTGCGCTCAAATTCGTTCACGCGCCGGTTTAAATACTCCTGCAGATATTGATTTGCAATTTATTAATGATGAATTAAGGCGTGAGTTTTTGTTTGAAGGACATCGACGTACCGATAATATTCGTTTCGGTGATTTTTTCAAAAAAGGATGGAATCAAAATGTAACACCAGCATATCGCGGAATATTTCCAATTCCTATTTCCGAAATAGCAAAAAACGGTAATCTGATTCAAAATCAAGGGTACAATTAATATTTGTACCTGCCAGAAAATATCAGGGACACAATACTTTTGTAAAGTTGAAAATCTTAGCAAGTTTGTGTCCCTGTAATTTACAATATTAAAGTTCATAAATCGTAGAATATGATGCTTATAAAAGTCCTGGTAGATCTATCACGTACTTTGGTATTTTCAATTTTACTAATATCCTGCAGCAAAAGCGACCATCCCGGAACAAATCTAACCGTCCGGATTTTGGAACCTGTTGCGATTCAGAAAACCAACGAAATGAAGATTTTTGTTCATTATATGGTTTGGTTTGAAACAAAGGAAACCAGCACAAACGGCAAATGGGGTTATCATTGGACAATGAAAAGTCAGGATCCGGATGTAATTGATGCGAATGGCAAAAGACAAATAGCTGCGCATTTCTATCCTTCAATTGGACCATATGCGTCAAGTGACAAAGTTCTTATCGAATACCATCTTTTATTGATGAAATATGCAGGCATTGACGGAGTAATTATTGATTGGTATGGGACACACAATGTGAACGATTACAAAGCGATCAAGAAAAATACTGAAGCTGTAGTGAGCCTGATCGAAAAAACAGGGCTTCAATTTGCCATTGATTATGAAGATCGTACTCTTGAACCGACAGTGCAACAAGGAGAAGCAGCTTCATCTGTAAACGGAGCCAAAGATGATATGACGTACCTTAAAACTAATTTTTTTACAAACCCAAATTATATAAAAATTAGCAACGAACCTTTATTGCTTGTATTTGGTCCGATAGTAATGCAGAAAGCAGATGATTGGACGCAGACCTTCTCGAATATCAGTCCAAAACCTTGCTTACTAACATTGTGGTATCAATCAGGTGAAGGCGGAACCAATGCCCGGGGTGAATATGCCTGGGTTTATCAGAACACTTCCTCTCTTGACAATTTTTATACCAGCAAAGCCCCAAATTTAAATGTTGCGATGGGTTGTGCTTATCCCGGGTTTAAGGATTTTTATGCTCAGGGAGGTGGCGGAGAGAGTCTCGGCTGGACAATCGATCATAAAAATGGTGTAACACTTGAAGAAACATTAAAAAAGGCTAAAAATTCCAGCTTGAAATACTTGCAAATTGCGACATGGAATGATTTTGGAGAAGGTACGATGATTGAGCCCACTAATGAGTTTGGCAATAAGCATCTTGAAACCGTAAAAAACTTTGGTGGGGTTAATGAGTACAACAACGCTTTTGAAAACATAAAAAAACAATACGATTTGAGGCTAAAGTATAAAAACAATTCATTGGCACAAAAATCGCTTGATCAGTCGTTTTACTATTTCGTTTCCCTACAGAATGACAAGGCTGTCTACGTATTGGATAGTCTTCAAACAAATGTCCCTTAACATAAAATTATCCAAATAATCATTGTAGGTTTCTTAAGTAAATTGGGGATAAACCCGAAATAAATCTTAAGGTAGACTTACCTTTATTCAATTTTAATCGTTTAAAAATGAACACACTAAAAAAAGTATGTAATGGCATCATATTGCTTTTGCTAAGTTGCCAGTCATCAGTAGTATCGGCAAAAGTTATTAATTCAATTGTTGCCTCTCCTGATGGAAAATTGTCTGTTACCTTGTCTATCGAAAATGGACAGGCTTATTATTCTGTTTCTCGGAATAGTAAATCAATTCTTCTTAAATCCTTACTGGGATTTACGTTTAAAAACATTCCGCCTTTAGACAAAGATTTTGAAATTAAAAGCATTGAAAAATTTTCATTTAATCAGACATGGGAACAACCTTGGGGCGAAAAAAGGTTTGTTGTTAATAACTATAACGAACTAATTGTACATCTGTTGGAAATAAAAAATTTGAAAAGAAAGCTTGATGTAGTTTTCCGGGTTTTTAATGATGGATTTGGTTTCCGTTACAAGTTTCCGCAGCAACTGAACATCGATAGCCTTATAATAACCAACGAAGAAACCGAATTTAATTTTCCCGCTGTGCACAACGCATGGTGGATTCCAGTGCATTCGGACAATAGTTATTACGAAAGCATATTTCGACATACCGCAATAAATCAAGTAGATACGGTAAACACTCCGTTAACCTTGGAAACAAAAGAAGGGCTTTTCCTTGCTATTCATGAGGCAAATCTTACTGATTATGCTTCGATGACGTTAGTGCGAAATGATTCCTCCCGGTTCAAGTGTGAGCTCGTTCCATGGGCAAATGGTATAAAGGTTTACGGAAAAGCACCCTTCGAAACCCCATGGCGAACAATGATAATTACTGATAAGCCAAGTGATCTTGTAACTTCGTATTTGATGCTTAATTTGAACGAGCCATGCAAATTGCCGGATATCTCATGGATTAAGCCAATCAAATATATTGGCATTTGGTGGGGCATGCATCTCGAAAAATACACTTGGGGACAAGGGCCCATGCACGGCGCTACAACCGAAAATACAATGCGTTACATTGATTTTTCTGCTGAAAATGGTTTTGGGGGTGTTTTGGTGGAAGGATGGAACGAAGGCTGGGATGGCAACTGGCCTGAAAACGGAAATGTTTTTAGCTTTACGAAAGCCTATCCCGATTTTGATATCGACAAAATATGCAAATATGCAGAATCTAAAAAAATCAGACTGATTGGACATCACGAAACTGCTGGTGCTGTGGCTAACTATGAAAAGCAAATGGAAGATGCGTTCAAATTATATCAGCTGCATGGGGTACACTCTGTAAAAACAGGCTATGTAAATAAATACCTCAATGGAAAAGAATGGCATGACGGACAGTTTGGTGTGCGTCATTATCGTAAGGTATTTGAAACAGCAGCCAAATACCATATTATGGTTGATAATCATGAACCTGTGAAACCAACAGGCTTATGCCGTACCTATCCGAATTTCATGACTCAGGAGGGAGCTCGTGGACAGGAGTATGATGCATGGTCATCGGATGGCGGGAATGCTCCTTCTTATACTACTATCTTGCCTTTTACCAGGATGTTAGCTGGTCCCTTTGATTTTACACCTGGCACCTTTAATTTTGATAAACCTGCCAAACCCTATTCCCGGGTGCAAACAACCATCGCTAAGCAATTAGCGGAATATGTAATTATATATAGTCCGCTTCAAATGGCATCGGATCTTCCAGAGAATTACACTGGCAAAGCTTTCGATTTTATAAAACAAGTTCCTTGCGATTGGTCTGACACCAAAGTATTGAATGCCGAAATAGGCAGCTTTGTTACCATTGCCCGCAAGGATCGCAATTCGGAGGATTGGTATGTGGGTATCATTACAAACGAAAACAAACGAGAATTGACCATCAACCTGCAATTTTTGGACGCAGGTAAGGAATACACAGCTCAAATATATTCGGATGGCGCTGATGCCGATTGGAAAACAAATCCCAAAAGTTTTGATTATAAAGAAATAAAAGTTAATAGTTTATTCGGATTGTCTGTAAATTTAGCTCCTGGAGGAGGAGCTGCAATAAGATTGGTTATGAAATAGTTTAACTTTTTAAATGTTAAGAAATGTGTATTATGGCCAGTTCACACTAATTTTGCTTGACATATTAAATGTTTTTCGGTATAAACTAAAAACAGTAACTTCATCACGTTTTTCAAAAATTAACTGGTGGATTATACGCAAATAAATTTCCTTGGCTGGCTTTGCGGCATTTTGGCCGCCATACTCATTGGCATGGGAAAAACGGGATTGTCGGGTGCTGGTACTCTGGCAATCCCATTAATGGCTATATTGTTCGGGGGGAAACCATCAACTGGCATTATACTGCCGATGCTTTGTATGGCTGATATTATTGCCGTTTGGTATTACCACCGCCACGCCGAATGGAAACACATCTTCAATTTACTGCCATGGGCACTTGCAGGTATAGTTATCGCGTTAATTATAGGCAAATATATTTCGGACCATACGTTCAAAAATATCATAGGTATTACTGTTCTGGCAAGCGTAGTGTTAATGTTCTGGCAGGATTTCCACAAAGAAAAATTTGCAATGCCTGAAAAAAGTTGGTTTTCACCAGTCTTTGGTATTTTCGGAGGATTTGCAACCATGATTGGTAATGCGGCAGGACCAATTATGGCGATTTACCTTCAATCGATGCGTCTTCCAAAAAACAGCTATATTGGCACCGGCGCCTGGTTTTTTCTCATTATTAATTACACTAAAGTTCCGTTGCAGGTGATTTTTTGGAAGAACATTACATGGTCGAGTTTCAGCTTTAATCTGATGCTGCTTCCTGCCATTGCGATTGGCGCTTATCTGGGAGTAAAGCTTGTGAATAAGCTGCCCGAGAAGGCTTATCGAATATTTATTTTAGTATCAACAGGGATATCGGCACTATTTCTTTTATGAAAATTAGTACAGAAAACCAAATACTAAGAACCAGCTTCTAAAAGTCTATAATATACATTGCGCCATTGCTTCCATTCCCGCATTTCGCTAAGTGATTCGTTGTGCCACAACGAGATGAAGGTTCCATTCACCTTCTTTACCTCATCAATTAGTTTTTTGCATTCTACAAGTGCTTCATCGGGAGACAATTTCATGTAATGATTTAACGTTCCGTCCATTACCTGAAAGGGATATATTCTTAAGGATGTTTCGTTTTCAGAAGTTAAATCGTATAAAGGAAATGGAGTACAAGTGCCTGCCCTAAACCCAGGCAATGAGGCATATCCCATAGAATAATCCTCTGTAATACCATTTGCTATTAGCTGTTGATAGGTTTCAGGAAACTGAAGTTTCAAAAAATGTTGCCTGCTGATAGTTACTTTATGGTTCAATATTTCTCCCAAAGCTGAAATTTCTGATGAAAGTTCAACTGTGTTTCTGTTGGATTTATAAGATGGATGCACTCCTACTTCATACTTATTGTGAGTTCTTACAATTAAATCCCGCATGGCTGGATGTGTCGGAGAGATATTTTTGTCGTACCTCCCATATTTTCCTACCAGAAAAAAATATTTAGGATTTAAATCAAATTCTGTAAACCATGAGCGAAATAATTCAAATGTATCATATGGGTCAGGTTGATTTAAAAACAACGTCTGAAAGCGATGAATGGAGTCCCTCCAATTGCCTTTAATAACAGATTTTGACGCGGCACCCATGGTTCTTAAAAAGCCCCTGTGCCTATAGGCGTAAGCAATATCTACGTCCACAGTTGGGATGAAGTGATATTCTCTGGGAGGAAAATGAAATTCGGGATGTTTTTCCTTAACAATTTTTCTGAGCCATATCGCCCATTGATCGACAACAGGTTTGTTAAGAAACCCGTTTTTATAAGCTATTGATTCTGAAGGCAAAACTCGCCCATGCATATCCATAGGCTGAGGTAAATACTCCTCATAACGCGTTATCATGTAAAAAGCTGAAGCAAACGGATCAAAAGGTAGCAATGATTTGTATGAATTTGGAAACAAAACCGGCATATTTTGCACTATATTCACTTCTGGGACAAAACTTCTGATCCCAGTCTCAAATAGTAATGATGCTGGTTTAATTGAAAGGCCTTCAGCTTTCTGGTTGGAATAATTAAGTTTTGGCCCGTTATAAACTCTAAAATCATCCATGCTCGATGTTATCTGGCAAGGAATTTTTAGTATTTCCGAAAATAAAAATTTCGTAATAAATGAAATGCGGGGCGATGGTGTTGGTGTATAAATAAGGATCATTTGAATTTCATATTAAAAACATCTTTTGTTCACAGAAACTTTCCATAAATCTTCATTAACTCCTGTTCTTCATTTTCCCAACAAAGTTCTTCCGCAGCTTTTGCCAGGTTTTGTTTCCAAAAACCATCCTTACTTTTATTGACCATTAATTTTATCTGATTTGCCAGCTCTCTTGGATTTCTGGATACTAATATCTCCCCAACGTTATAACTTTCAACAATATTGCGTAGTTCAGGAAAATCAGATACCAGCACAGGTATTTCTGACTGAATATAATCAAAAAGTTTATTTGGTAAGGCATAATAATAGTTAAGACCCTGAAACTCTTCAACAGATAATCCTAATACAGCAAAAGGTGTTACCCTTTTTAATTCCTCAAAAGGTAATTTTCCCAATAATATTACTTTATCTTTCAGGTTTTTATTTGCTATATGTTGATTAATTGCCTGCATAATGTCTCCATCTCCAACAACAACAAATTTTATATGATCAATGAATTCAAAAGCATCAATAAACGCTTCAATACCTCTTCCCTGATTGACAGAACCCTGGTAAAGAATAAAATCAGATAATGGAAGCCGAGGGTAAGGGTTACTTTTGTCTATTTTATTCAACCTCATAGGAATATTTCTTATAACTTTGAAAGTGATGCCGTACTTTTTTTTATAAATATCAGCAATTGATTGACAAACAGTGTAAGAACAATTTACTTTTGGGAGAAGCATTCTTTCAATTCTCAGCCAAATTTTTTTAACTATATCTCTGCCAATTAATTCAGGAACTTCAGAAAATAATTCATGAGAATCGCATATCAGGGTTTTCCGGCGTAAAACCGAAACAAGATAGCTGGCCGGCAAAGTATCTAAATCGTTGGCCACCAATATGTCGACCTTCGAAAAAGATAGATAAAGAAACAACCTTACATTATATTCGGCATAAAACAGAGGTCCTTTCGTGAAAAGCAATCGCATCCGGTAAGTCTTATAACCACGGTTTAACGGCAAGCTATTTTTGAGTAATCGTCCCACCAATGTAACCTTTGCCCCATTTTTCGCGAGCGTTGTGGCCACCCTGTGAACCCGTTGGTCTGTAGCCAGATCGTTTGTAACAGATAGTATTATATTTGTCATCACATCAAAAATAACATTTTCTGCCGGCACTTCAATTAATATGAGCAAATCATTACTTTTGTTTTCTAATGCACCGCTATGATCATTATCGAAGAAAATTTTTCTCTTAAATCATTCAATACATTTGGAATACAGTCGTATGCAAAAATATTTGCAGAAGCAACCACTCTTGACGATTTAAAATCAATTATTGATATTTTTCGAAACAATCCTTTACCCAGACTGGTTTTAGGAGGTGGTAGCAACTTGCTTTTTACGAAGGATTTCGATGGAATAGTTATGTATCCAAACCTCGAAGGCATCGAATTAGTAAAACATAGTGGAGAGAGCACCTGGCTTCGGGCTTATGCGGGTGAAAACTGGGATAAGTTTGTTGAATTTTGTGTTTCCAAAAAATTGGGAGGAATTGAAAACTTGTCGCTTATCCCAGGAAATGTTGGCGCCTGCCCCATTCAAAACATAGGCGCTTACGGAGTGGAAGTAAAAGATGTAATCGAATCAGTTGAGGTACTCGACATTAAAACCGGAGACAAACTAATTTTCAGTAATGCCGACTGCCAGTTTGGTTATCGTAACAGCATATTTAAAAACGAAGCCAAAAATAAATACATTATTACCTCCGTGGTATTTAAACTCAGAAATCAACCGGCAATATTTCTGAACTACAAAGATGTGATGCAAGAATTGAATAATTTCACGGAAGTATCAGTTGCTACTGTAAGGCAATCCATCATCAATATTCGTCGGCGTAAACTCCCCGATCCCGCGGAATTCGGAAATGCAGGCAGCTTTTTTAAGAATCCTATCATTTCAACCAATTTATTTCAATCTATTAAAGAGAAGTTTTCGTTGGTACCGTCGTTTTCGATTGATAAAGAGTTAGTTAAAATACCTGCGGCATGGTTGATAGAAACCTGCGGATGGAAAGGTGTGCGTCAAGGAAACGTCGGCACATACGAAAATCAGCCCTTGGTAATTATTAATTATAATGGCGCTACCGGCACAGAAGTTGTTCAATTGGCAGAAAAAATATATAAATCCGTTTCGCAACGGTTTGGAATTGAATTAGAAATGGAAGTTAATGTGATCTGATTTTGGTTCGGATCAATAATTATAATAACTTTATCGAAAAGCATTTTATTTATGACAAAGTTTGTTGGTGTATTAACCTCCGGGGGCGACAATCCAGGATTAAACGCGGCAATTCGCGGATTAGGAAAAGCAGCACTAGGCTGTTATGGCATGCAGGTGATTGGTTTCAGAGATGGTTTCAGGGGTCTTATGGAAAACCGCTCGGTAACTCTTGATGGCAAAATGCTTTCGGGAATACTCACTCAGGGAGGAACAATTTTGGGAACTAGTCGTGACAAACCTCATAAAATGCTGGTTGGAGGCAAAGAAATGGACATGACACAGGCCATTGTGGAGAATTATCACCGCAATCATCTTGATGTGCTGGTGTGTATTGGTGGTGGAGGCACTCAAAAAAATGCTTACCGGCTTATGCAGCAAGGCTTAAATATTATTACACTTCCAAAAACCATTGATAACGACGTGTGGGGCACGGATATGACCTTTGGTTTCGACACTGCACTTGAAATTGCTACCGAAGCCATTGACCGTCTGCATTCAACTGCTCAGAGTCATCACCGGGTGATACTGGTAGAAATTATGGGACACAAGGCTGGTTGGCTGGCATTGGGAGCTGGTTTGGCAGGAGGTGCCGATGTGATTCTGATTCCTGAAATACCTTATGATATTAAAATTGTTGCTGAATCAATCCGCAACAGAAGCCGAAGTGGAAAATCATTCAGTATTATTGCTGTGGCCGAAGGTGCTCTTTCAAAAAATCAGAAAAAGCAAATGGACAATTTTGAGGAAAAATTAAAATCGGCAAAAGATAAAGACGAAAAAAAAGCTGTAAAAAAGTTAATGGAAGAAATCGGCGGAATGAGAACAGGACAAACACTCCGGTTGGCTCAAAAACTGGAAGAACTAACTGGTATAGAGTCGCGCATTACCATTCTTGGACATCTACAACGGGGAGGCACACCTTCATCTTACGACCGCATTCTGGCAACTAAATTGGGAACTGTTTGCGCAGAATATATTAACAGAGGTATTTATGGTGTAATGATCGCTTCCAAAGGCGAAGGTGTGGAAGCTATTCCACTTGAAGAAGTTGCAGGAAAACTTCGCTGCGTTCCTCATGATCATCAATGGATACTGAGTGCAAGATGGGTAGGAACCTGTTTAGGGGAATAAAGGTGATGATTTGAAAATTTGATGATTTGAAGATGAATGAAACTGATACTCATTTTCAAATTGCCCCATTTTCAAATTTTCAAATTGTTTAATGCATAATCCCTGCTTTACTTAAAGCTTTCTGGTATTTCTGAGCATTTCGGTTATGTTGCTCAAGAGTGCGGGCATAGTTATGGTAACCCGAAAAATCTTCTTTAGCACAAAAATACAGGTAGTCATGTCTTTGGTAATTCAACACGGCATCAATTGATGTAATAGAAGGAATACAAATTGGCCCCGGAGGTAATCCCGAATACTTATAAGTATTATAGGGAGAGTTTGTTTCAAGATGTTTTGTAAGAATTCGTTTAATACTAAAATCACCAAAAGCAAACCGCACCGTTGGATCGGCCTGAAGCGGCATTCCTTTATTCAGTCGATTTATGTATACTCCGGCCATAATGGGTTTCTCTCCGTTTTTCTGTGTTTCTTCCTCAATAATAGAAGCCAAAATTGAAACTTCTATCTGGCTCATTCCAATGCGGGTACATTTATTCAACCGGATATCGTTCCAGAATTTTTTATATTCGGTGTGCATCCTTTCAAGAAATAGGTCAGCCGAGGTATTCCAGTAAAATTCATACGTATTGGGGATAAACATGGCAGTGACTGTTTGCGAATTGAATCCATACTGACCAAGGTAAACATCGCTGTCCAGCAAATTCAGAATTGAACTATAGTCCGCTTCTATTTGAGAAGACACATCCAAAGCCAAATCGGTTTTAAACCGGACATTGTGAAAAATTATCCGCGTGGGTGTTTGTCGGCCTGCCCTTATCATGGTTAGAAGTTCTCGATTGCTCATCCCATCCTTTAAAAGATACTTCCCCGGTCTAATATGACTCCTGTAATTCATTTTATCGGCCATCCATTCAAACGATTTCACATCTTGCAAATACCTCTCCTGAGTAAGTGTATTTAAAACCTGGTCAAAGGTTGCTCCCGTATGAATAAAAAGAAACGATTGTGCTTTTTGCAGTTCTATCCTTACATTCGGTTTATTAAAGCGCAGGTATGCCCACGTACCCACTACCACAAATATGAAAAAGCATAATATCAAGCTTATCCAAACTACCTTACCTGCTTTAGACTTAACGTTGCGCTTTACCCTCGATTTACCCATTAGTTTTTTCATTATATTGTGCAAAATTAAAACACTTTTATAAAATTCGGGTATAAAGTGAAATTTGTAACAACTCAATTATGGAGAAAAGAAAGAAAATTGCTCTGGTAGCGCATGATACATGTAAGAAGGATTTAATTGAATGGTTGGAATGGAATTGGAAAGAGGTTTCGCAACACAAACTGATTTGCACAGGCACAACCGGTCGATTAGTAGAAGAGGCATTGAATCGAAAACAAGATGAACACGGGGAAATGTACCCGTTGAATATTACCAAATTAAAATCCGGACCATTAGGTGGAGACCAACAACTGGGAGCCATGATCGCAGAGGGCAAAGTAGATATTGTAATTTTTCTTTGGGATCCAATGAACCCACAACCTCATGATGTAGATGTTAAAGCGCTTTTGCGAATCACCGTATTATATAATGTTGTTACAGCAACTACAGTATCAACAGCCGATTTTATTATCTCTTCTCCTTTTTTTAACAAAGAATACAAATTAAAAGCAAAGGATTTTAGTGGTTATATGAATAGGAAAATATAGTTTTATGACAAAAGTCGTAAGTCGCGAAACAATTAATCTTTACGTACGACTTACGACTTGATACTTTCGAATTAATTCGATTTATTTCAACTTAGCCAAAACTTCTTTTACCTGTTTAAAAGCTTTGGTAAGATTTTCATCGGAATTGGCATAGGAAATACGAATACATTTAGGTTCGCCAAATGCGTCGCCCGGAACAGTGGCAACAAATGCTTTGTCGAGCAGATAAATACAAAAATCCATATCTGTTTTGATCGTTATGGTTCCATCGCTTTTGCCATAATAATAGCTAACATCCGGGAATACGTAAAAGGCGCCTTCAGGCACATTGCATTTGAATCCGGGAATTTCCTTCATCAGACCCAACACCAAATTTCTGCGCCGTTTAAACGCATTATTCATTTCATAAGTATAGGTTTTTTCTGAGGTGAGGGCAGTTAAAGCAGCACGCTGAGCAATGGTTGACGCGTTGGTAGTCATTTGTCCCTGAAGCTTGGAACAAGCCTTTGTTAACCAAATAGGTGCAGCCATATAACCAATACGGTAACCGGTCATTGCATAGGCTTTCGAAACTCCGTTAATAATGATGCAACGTTCCTTTATCTCAGGAAATTCTGCTACTGAAACATGTGTTCCTACAAAGTTGATATGTTCGTAAATCTCGTCTGAAATCACAAAAACCTGTGGATGTTTCATCAACACGTCAACCAGGGCCTTCATTTCTTGTTTGTTGTAAAGACTACCCGTAGGATTTGATGGAGAGCAAAGCATCAACGCTTTTGTCCTCGAAGTAATTGCCTTTTCGAGCTGAGCCGGAGTAATTTTATAATTGTTTTCGAGTGTGGTAGCAAGAATTACATTCGTTCCCTGTGCTAGTTTCACTAATTCGGCATAGCTAACCCAGTAAGGAGCCGGAATAATTACTTCGTCGCCTTCGTCAATCAAACACAGAATGGCGTTTGCCAGTGAATGTTTAGCTCCGTTTGAAACTATAATTTGTTCGGGTTTATAATCGAGATTATTTTCGTTTTTAAACTTGGCGGAAATGGCTTTTAAAAGATCGGGATAACCATTTACTGCCGAATAAAAGGAGTAATTTTCGTCAACTGCCCTTTTAGCTGCCTCTTTCACATGAGGTGGGGTAAAAAAATCAGGTTCACCAACGGTAAGGTTGATGACATCGACGCCTTGAGCCTGCAAGTCCTTGCTTTTTTGGTTCATGGCAATTGTTTGAGATTCGCTCAAACTGTTAATTCTTTTTGAAAGATGTTCCATAGAATCAAATTTATCTTTATTCTTCGTTTTTATCGCTTAAAATTACGGTTTTTATATAATAGTTAATGAATAATTTCGTTGATTTGTGTAAATAATTTGATATTTAATCATGCTTGACGTCCTGAAATACACCATTCCATCGTTGGTTCTTTTTCTTACCGTATTTTATATCCTTCATTCTTACTTTGAGGACAATGAAAAGAAACGACAAATTAAAACAGCATTAAAAAACAGAAAACTGATCACGCCACTGCGTCTTCAGGCTTACGAGCGCATTGTTCTTCTGCTGGAACGTATTTCACCAGAATCGTTAATTATGCGCGTAAGTGTAACTGGAATGACCAGCAAAAAGTTGCAAACGGAAATGCTCAGTTCTGTGCGTGCCGAATTTGAACACAATCTATCGCAACAACTTTATGTATCGAACGAAGCCTGGGAAATGATTAAGAGTGCCCGTTCCAATACCACTAGACTGATTAATACTGCAGCGGATAAGGTGCCAGCCGATTCTCAGTCAATGCATTTAAGCACCACTATCCTCGAAATGGTGATGGAGATGGATAAAACACCTTCAGCCAATGCGATCGATTTTCTAAAGAAAGAAGTTCAGAAGTTGTTTTAACGATACTGAGTGATTTGTAGCATTTTTCAGCAGATCGGCGACGTCGGACAAGTAAGGTTAAAATCTGGTGTTATGAAACTATAACATTCTAGTAACCAGCCCAATTCGAAAAATCATAGTTTTTATAAGCATCACATTTTGAGCATAAAAGAATTTTGTCGCGTTCGCCCCGGCTCAGATATTCGCGATATTTCTGATTGGTTTCGCCAAGCCAGATTTCTTCAACCGTATTTTGGGTTACATTGCCCACAATGCCTCTGCCAAAGGCATCCCAACAACAAAGGGTAGCATTACCATCTGTCATAAAAAACATTTCGTCACTAATTTTTAGACATGGTGCTCTGTGAGGTTCATTTTGACCGGTCCACGGCCAATCATAAAGTGGAGTTACGGTTGCTTTATTCACAAATTTGCTCCAATACTCTACAAAATCCTTGTGTTCATGACGATTTTCATCGAGATCAATGATCCTCACCTCAATGAAGGTATCGCTTTTTTGTCGGTTTCTCTCATCAATAAAACGGTGTATGTTTTCAACAATCTTCTCGAACTTTCCACCCCTGCCACTTGCTTTGAATGATTCAGCGGTATGACCATCCAAACTAAACCTTACCCAATCGATATTTGAAGCAATAAGAGCCTCAACATCAGTTTTTACAGCCAGATTTCCATTGGAATTGAATTCCACCTTTGCCGTGGGGTCTTCCTTTATATAACGGACAATTTCCGGCATCCGCGGGTCAATCAATGGTTCATTGATCATAAATGGCCGGTATATAATGCCTTTACCACGACTTTCATCAATAATTTTCTTCCAAACCCAATCCTCCATATAATTTGGACCACGTTCCATTTCTTCATGAGGACAGAACACACATTTACTGTTACATACGACCGATGTTTCAATCTGTATGTATTTAGGAAATAAAATCATAGGTTTCTTTTAATTTTTTAATGATTATTAGGGTTGCCCCTATGTTTTGTTCAATTAAATTCTTTGCCTTGTTACCTGTTTCAACTCTATCAGTTTCATTGCTTACAAACCGATCTAAAAGTGTTTCGAGTTCCATTGAGTTTGAGCCACTAAAAGCAAAGCCTTTATGAATTAACTCAATTGCTTCGAAAGAATTGTGATACTCCGGACCAAACACAACAGGCTGACCAAATACCGCGGGTTCCATCACATTATGAACCCCCGAACTAAAACTCCCACCTACATAAGCCAATTGTGTTTGCTTGTATATGCGGGCCAACATTCCAATAGTATTAATAATGGCCACACGTTTTGTAGTCCCGCCAGCCTTTTCAAATGAAGTATAACGCTCGCTTTCTATTCCGGCACTACTCAGTCTATTTTCAATATCGGATATATGAGTTTCATGAAGTTCGTGAGGAACAAGTATCAATTTAAGATAGTTGTACTTTTTATAAAGGTTAATAATTGCAGGCAGTAAGTGCTTTTCGTCAGCCGGCCAAATACTACCTGTAATTAGCTTGACGCCAGAGCTGTCCTTGAAAATAGCTACCTCTCCTGTGGCCCTTACCTTTTGTGCCTTGTTAAATACCTGATCGAACCGGGTATCTCCGGCAACTACCATTCGTTCGGGATAAGGGAAAACCTGTAAAAACCGGTTTCGGTCTATTAATGAAATTGGAAAAATTAACGAAATATTTTTATAAACAAACCAGTTTAATATTTTTGACATTCCTTTGTCCCGACCTGAGTTTGACGACAGAGTGGCGGCTGTTAACACTACCGGAACATCCATTTTACCAGCTATATGAAGGTGTGCCGGCCAGATATCAAATTTCGAAATCACCCACAAATCGGGCTTAACAATTTGGATAAATCGCCTCGCGTTCGCAAACGAATCTATAGGAAGATATGTTTTAAAATCCACGTTGTGATGGCGTTTCACATAATTATATCCCGAAGGTGAAAAAAAGCTAACCAACACAAAAATATCGGGTCGGCCGGCTTTTATTTCATCAATAATTGGGACAGCCTGCTCCCATTCACCAACTGAAGTGCAATGAAACCAAATTCGTTTTTGATCAGGCTTAACCAGAGATAAACGTTCGCTAAGATTAAGAAAAAGGTTCTTTCGTCCGTCTCTACCAAGCTTCATCTTGACATTAAAAAAGCTACCTGTAAAAAAACCGAATTTGAAAACTGGTATAAAAATAAAGTTGTACAGGATAATAATCAGTTTCCCCATTGTAAAATTTAATTTGGAATAGATAGAAATTTCATAGCTGCTTTTTCTAAATCATCAACCTGTATTTCAGTCATGCAGCGAAAATGTTTTTTAGGACAATAATTTAAACCATTATGAGTGCAAGGTCTGCAAGATACCATTTTTTCGACAACCACACTTTTTTCGGGAAGCGGAAAATACCCCAATTCTTTGGTTGTAGGTCCGAAAATGGCTACAACAGGAGTTTTTTGCGACTGAGCCATGTGCATCATGCCGGAATCGTTCGTAATTGCCAATGACGCCATTTTAAGAAAAGCGGCCGATTGCAGAAGTGAAAATTGTCCTGCGAAACTAAAACACCTGTTTATCATAAAGTTAATAATACTTTCACACAAATCTACATCCTTTTGACCTCCATGAAAAAAAACAAGAAATCCTTTTTCTATCAATCGATCTGCTAATTGCGCAAACCTTTCCGGAAGCCATTGTTTATTGGAAAAACTGGCACCTGGACAAATTACAACCATTTTTTCATCTATACGGCAACCTGCATTAGATAAAACTATATTTACTTTCTCCAAATCGTCATACGTAAAATTTACTTCGGTGCCAATGTGATCATAAATTACTCCAAAATTTTTAACCGCTTCAAAATAACGAAGATATACCGGTTGAATATTTTTATAAAGATTGATTCCAAACTTCACCAGAAGAGTCCGACGAAAAATGTATTTTGAATAGGTTGATGAACTGGCTTGTGATGAAAATTTAAGAATCGTACTTCGTATGTTTTTATGGATATCAACAATATGATCATAACCGGCATTTCTGATGATGTCTTTTACCGGATCCATTCCCAATTCTTTGTCAAACACTAATAGATTATTAATATGAGGGTTATTTTGTAACAGTTGGGCAAACTGCTTTTTAACCACAAAATCGATTTGAGCATTCGGAAATGCTTGTCGAAGTGCCCGTAACAATGGAGTAGCGATAATAATATCTCCAATGGAACTGAGACGGATAATTAATATTTTATTTAGTGTTCTGATTACTGGTTAAGGTTAATGGTTACAAGTTAGGCTAAGGTTCTGCCTCAGTCGCATTTATCTTTTAAAGGCTTGTGCCTGTTTTAATTTGACAGACGAAATTCTTGATAGGTTCTTTTCAAAACATTTGCAAATCGTACAACTTCTTATAATAGCCATTTAGTTCTATCAATACATCGTGCTTGCCACGTTCAACAATACAACCTTCGTGAAGTACGCATATTTCGTCGGCGCTTTTAATGGTAGATAAGCGGTGGGCAATTACTATTGAAGTGCGATTTTTCATTAGGTTTGTCAGCGCCTCCTGTACCAGAAATTCCGACTCAGTATCAAGGGCAGAGGTCGCTTCGTCAAGGATAAGAATTGGCGGGTTTTTAAGCACAGCACGTGCTATGCTGATGCGTTGTCTTTGGCCTCCCGAAAGTTTAGAGCCCCTATCTCCAATATTAGTTTCATAACCGTTTTCTGTTAATCTTATAAAATCGTGAGCATTAGCCACTTTAGCAGCGGCAATTACTTCATTTAAGGTTGCCGATTTCACCCCGAATGAAATATTATTAAAAAAAGTATCATTAAACAAAATAGATTCCTGATTAACATTACCCATTAAATCGCGTAAATCGACCATTTTATAATCCTTTATAGGAACACCATCAAGTTGAATTTCTCCGTGCTCGACATCGTAGAACCGCGGAATCAAATCCACCAATGTTGATTTGCCTGACCCGGATTGTCCGACAAGAGCAATAGTCATGCCTTTATTAATTTTCAAATTAATATTTTTCAGAACTTCATTCTCTGAATATTTAAAAGTAACATCCTTAAATTCAATAGAATCTATAAACTCTTGTTTTGAGATTGCATTAGGTTTATCTTTTATGGATACTTCAGCATGTATGATGAAATTAATACGATATATTGATGCTATCCCTTTCTGAATACTGTACCAGGCATTTGAAAGCGATTTGGCAGGAGTGATAATCTGAGAAAAAACAACCAAAAACGTAATGAATTCGCCGGGTTTTAATGTACTGCTGGAATGAAGAACTTTCGTTCCACCATAGTACATAATAATGACTACTACAATTGTGCCCAGAAATTCACTTAAAGGGGTCGAAAGCGACCTCCTGCGGGTAAGTTTGTTTACAATATGAAAATAAGTATCATTAAGGGTACTGAACCTCCCCGACATCTTTTTCTCAGCATTGAATGCTTTTATGATTCGCAAGCCCGAAAGCGTTTCCTCCACCATAGATATTACCTCACCCATTTTTATCTGCCCTACCATCGACTCCTTTTTCAGGTTTTTACCCAGCCAGCCAATAATGCCTCCCCCTATTGGCAGTAAAACTAAAGCAAAAAGTGTTAATTGCGGACTAGTAAATAGAAGATATGTGAGATAAATAAGTATTGTAAGTGGATCGCGAAAAACCATATCAAGTGAACTCATGATAGAAAACTTTACCTCATGGACGTCGCTGGTCATGCGGGAAATGATATCCCCCTTTCGTTCATCCGAGAAATAAGCCATCGGAAGCATTAAAATTTTATCGTATATTTTCTTCTGAAAATCACGTACAACGCCGTTTATGATTGGCGCCATCCAGTAACTGGCTATATAACTAAATGTCGTTTTAAAAAAAGTGAGCGTAATTAAAAGAAGGCTAACAATAAGTAAAGCTTTTGCTTCCCCTTGTGTATCAATAATTTGATTTAAAAAATAATATAAATTAGGTTTAAAATTCTCAAAAGTCCAAGGTAGAAGTTTTCCGAGTTTTGCAATTTTTTCATTCCCCGCAGTTTTAAAAAGAATGTTAAGAAACGGATAAACCATGGCCAGTGAGCCTAATGAAAAAACAACTGATAGTAAATTAAAGCCAATATTAAATGCAGCATATTTTTTATAAGGAAATATAAATCTAATCAAATTCAAAAAATTACGCATGGAAAACTTCTAAATTATATTTGGGAAAACTTCTTTTTTGAATAATTTTGCAAACTTACTAAAAATTCATTTATACTTCCATGATCAGTATAATTACCGCAATTTATAATCAGATATCCATGAACAGATTGTTTCTCGAATATTTGAATCGCTACACCTATAATAAATTCGAACTTATCATTATTGATAATGGTTCCAAAGATGGAAGCGCTGATTTTTTTGAGAAAAACGGAGCGATAGTAATCCGTAACGAAGCTAACTATTCATACCCTCATTGTATGAACCAGGGAATAGCTAAAGCAACATATGATAATCTTGTTTTTTTGAACAACGATCTGTTGGTGTCAAAAGATTGGGATGAAAAGGCTCTGAAAATCATGAATTTGCATGATCTTGAAATTGCAACATGTTGTGCAACAGATAGAGTAGAATCCAACGAAGCTACTTATCGAAGTCAAAAGAAATGGAAATATACACGCAATCCATTGCTATTTCTATTTGGGCCAAGGTATTATAACCTAAAGCTAATGCATTATCTTAATTATGGAAATTGGGATGTTTACACGAAGAAAAGATATCAATTATTCGGAAATAAGATAAAAGAAGGTATAGCGGGATCGAACGTATTTATGAAACGTTCTGCTTTGGATAAAATTGGACTGTGGGATCCCAGGATACAAAGCGCTGATTTTGATATTTTTATCAGAGCTAAGCTTCGAAGCATTGAAGTGGGAGATATAAAGCCAGTTAATTTAATTCTTGGAATATATTTTCACCATTTTATAAGACTTACAGTAAAAAGTAAATATCCTCCTTTTAAAGATTTAACAAATATTATTTCCATCGAAGAAAAGTGGGATGAAGGAATCAACCTAATACTGGAAGAAAGTGGCATGAAAATCCATTAAAATATCCCCGTGTATGTTTGAGGTGTAATTCTATGCAATTCAGCCTTTACCGTCTCACTTACCTTTAGGGAATCTATGAACTGGTTGATGATCTCGTTGGTCATTTTAAGATTTGTGCGGGTAAGCTCTTTTAATGCCTCATAAGGATTAGGATATCCTTCGCGCCTAAGAATAGTCTGTATTCCTTCGGCAACCACACTCCAGTTTTTTTCCAGATCATGGTTTATGGCATCGAAATTTACAATAAGTTTATCAAGGCCTTTCTGCAATGATTTAAAAGCTAATATAGTATGAGCCAGCGGAACACCTATATTTCGTAAAACAGTGGAATCGGTAAGGTCACGCTGAAGCCTTGATATAGGCAATTTTGCTGAAAGATGCTCGAATATGGCGTTCGCCATTCCAAGGTTACCTTCGGAATTTTCAAAATCAATAGGATTTACCTTATGCGGCATGGCTGAAGAACCAACTTCGTCCTTATTTATTTTTTGCTTAAAATATTCCATCGAAACATAGGTCCAAACATCTCGATTTAGATCGATAAGAATGGTATTGATACGTTTCATGGCATCGAACAATGCCGCCATGTTATCGTAATGTTCTATTTGCGTTGTTGTCTGACTGCGATCGAGACCTAGAATTCCATTCACAAAGGCATTCCCAAATGCCACCCAATCAATTTCAGGATAAGCGATAACATGGGCATTAAAATTACCTGTAGCGCCACCGAATTTGGCGGAAAAAGGTATTGTAACAAGCTGAACCATTTGCTTTTTCAATCTCTCAACAAAAACAAAAATCTCCTTTCCAAGCTTTGTAGGAGAAGCTGGTTGTCCGTGAGTATGAGCCAACAATGGAATGTTTTGCCATTCAACCGAAAACGATTCAAGTTTTTCAATCAGTTTTTCCAAAATAGGCAAATATACTTCCTGAACGGCAACTTTAAGAGAATATGGAACAGCAGTATTGTTAATGTCCTGCGAGGTCAATCCAAAATGAATAAACTCCTTGCTTGAGGAGAGTCCAAGTTGAATAAACTTTTCTTTGATAAAATATTCAACAGCTTTAACGTCATGATTGGTTATTTTCTCAATATCTTTAATCCTCTGTGTTTCTTCAATTGTAAAATCTTTGTAGATTGATCGTAACTGCTCATAATTATCTTTACTGATCTGTTTAAGTTGTGGTAATGGCAATTCAGCCAAAGCAATAAAATATTCAATTTCAACAAACACACGATATCTGATCAAGGCATACTCCGAAAAATAAATTGCCAGCTCATCAACTTTTGACCGATACCTTCCATCGATGGGCGATATCGCCGTTAACATCGTAATCTCCATACTATTTTTACTTTTAAAAAACGGTGCAAAGTTATAAAAAAATTAAGGTTTTTTTTCTTAGAAACTGTATATTTGAGCTAATAAAAAGAGCCAAGAACTCTGTTCAGACGAGGTTCTGCCTCGTCCGTCATATAAAAACGGGCTATAGCCTGTAAAAGATATATTCGACTAAGGTAGCACCTCAGCCGAACCATTAACCAACACCTTAGATTGTAAAATTTATATTTTAAAAAAATAGATTATTATTAGTATATGATTAATTTAGTTACCAATAACAAACCATCTATGAAGCATTCTTATTTACGAGTGATCTTATTACTGTTTTTTGTAAGTATTTCTCAATTAGCTATTAGTAAAATCAATCGGGACAAAATATGGAAAAACTCTCACAAAGTTCTAATTTACACTTTTGATATTAACAAAGAGATAGGGCCTGCCATTTGGCGAATTACGAAGCAAAGTTTTACAGAAGCTCAAAAGCTAAAGGCCGATTTAATTATCATTCATATGAATACTTATGGAGGGTTGGTTGATGCCGCCGATTCCATTCGTACCATTATTCTAAATAGCCGTATACCTGTTTATGTGTTTATTGACAACAACGCTGCATCAGCAGGCGCTTTGATTTCCATTGCGGCTGACCGCATATATATGAGAGAAGGAGCCAGCATGGGAGCTGCAACAGTAGTAAATCAAACGGGAGAAGCTTTACCTGATAAATATCAATCGTTTATGCGGTCGATGATGCGGTCGACATGTGAAGCGCATGGAAAAGACACCATCATTACAGGCAAGGATACGATCATCAGATGGCATCGCGACCCCAAAATTGCCGAGGCAATGGTTGATCCACGGACATATATTCCCGGCGTGAACGATTCGGGAAAAGTGCTGACATTCACAACTGAAGAAGCAATTAAACATCATTTTTGCGAAGGAAAAGCAAATTCCCTCAATGAAGTAATTAAAAATGTGAGCATAACAAACTATGAAATAAAAGAATATAAACTTACCGGTTATGAAAAGATGATTGGCTTTCTTATCAATCCATTTATTCAGGGAATTCTTATCATGGTTATCGTAGCAGGCATTTATTTTGAAATGCAATCACCTGGAATATTTTTTCCAATTGCAGCGGCTTTATTAGCTGCAATTCTTTATTTTGCTCCGCTATATCTGGATGGACTTGCCCAACATTGGGAAATATTACTTTTTGTAATTGGTTTGATCCTTATTGCCCTCGAGATATTTGTGATTCCCGGTTTCGGAATTACCGGAATAACCGGCATTTCTCTCGTTGTCATTGGGCTTTCGTTAAGCATGCTTGATAATAACTTATTCGAACTCGAAACAGGTAAAGCACTTACTATTTTGTTCAGATCTTTATTTATAGTGATCACTTCAATAGTGATTTCGTTGGTTACGTCAATCTATCTCTCGCAAAAACTAATTACAAGTTCTTACATTCAGGGAATGGCTCTAAAAGCCGAGCAAAAAAGTACTGACGGATATAAAAGCTTTGATGACAAATCAGAATTAATTGGTTCATCAGGCATTACACTTACAATTTTGAGACCCTCAGGCAAAATAGAGGTAAATAAAAAGGTATATGATGCCTTTTCAGAACTTGGATTTATCGATCGGGGAGAAGAAATCTCCATTACTAAATACAATTCGGGGCAAATATATGTGCAAAAAATAAATAGTAAACCACTATAATACAATATTTTACTTATTAATTGTCATCAAACGTCATTGATTTGTAAAAAATTGTTAAAAATATTTGACCAAAATGATTCCTAAGAAGGTTTTTTGATATATTTTTGTCCCTGTATCTTAAAAACAAATAATATCATGAAAAAATTATTTTTCTCTCTTGCAATTGCAGCAATGTTTTCATTTGTTGCTTGTGGCCCAAGTGCCGAAGAAGTAAAAAAACAAAAAGAAGCTGATTCTATCGCTACAGCTCAAGTTGAACAACAACGTATTGATTCAATCGCTGCTATTGAAAAAGTTAAAACTGATTCTATTGCTGCTGTTGTTGCAAAAGCTAAAGAAGATTCAATCGCTGCAGCTGGTGCAAAAAAAGGTAAAAAGAAATAATATTCTTTATAACACCATTAAAAAAAGGAGTGAGAAATCACTCCTTTTTTGTTTGTATCAAACTGCATTTCACTATAAATTTTTGATACAAAATCCTTATCTTTATCACTATTCAACCACATTGACGTTTCAGCCTCAAAACTATCTACTAATTAAATTAAAATATGGATCCTAATAAGGTAATAAGGTTTGATTAATTTAGCATATGTTTTCTACTAAGGTTACAATGAAAAATAAGGTTTTCATACTTGGAAATTAAATTTAATTGGCTAATTATCTTACTTTCTAAAACCTTATTCTCAATTTCTAAAACCTTAGTAGAAAAATATTATTGGAAAATTTTAACGTTATTACCTTATTGTTAATCAACATATTGTACATAAAATTCAAATCTGTAAAAGTAGAACTAATAGCTTAACTTACAAAAGAACAAGATAATCTAAAATCAAATTTCATGAGACAGTATCGCTCACAAACAAAGGTGATTGCAACGATAGGGCCTGCATCTTCTGCAAAAGAAATTCTGAAAAAAATGTTTCAAGAGGGAGTGGATGTGTGCCGTTTAAATTTTTCGCATGGCACTCATGAAGAACACCAGGAAGTTATAAATAACATCCTGGAATTGAATCAGGAACTCAATACTAACGTTGCCATCTTAGCTGATTTACAAGGCCCTAAAATTAGAATTGGTGATGTAGAGGACAACAGGATAGAGCTAAAGGAATTTGCCGAAGTACTTTTTGTCACCGAAAAATGTCTTGGAACTGCCCAAAAACTATATATCAGCTACAAAGAATTTCCGAGAGATGTGAATATAGGCAACAGCATTCTGTTGGATGATGGCAAAATTAAGCTTGAGGTGATTGAAACCAATAAAAAAGATCTTGTAAAAGCCAAAGTAATTTACGGAGGAATTCTCTCTTCAAAAAAAGGAGTAAATCTGCCACATACGAAAATCTCGCTCCCAAGTTTAACCGAAAAAGACATTGAAGATGCAAACTTTGCGCTCGACAATAATGTCGACTGGATAGCTCTATCTTTTGTTCGTTCCGCAGACGATCTATTTCAGTTAAAGGAAATAGTCCGGAATAAGAAAAAATTTGCCCGTATCATAGCAAAAATTGAAAAACCCGAAGCATTAGATGATATAGACAATATCATCGACGCTTCTAATGGAATTATGGTAGCCCGCGGCGATTTAGGAGTCGAAATTCCATTTGATCAAGTACCCCTGATTCAAAAAGATCTGGTGAAACGTTGTATTGCTAAAGCCAAACCAGTAATAATAGCAACGCAGATGCTGGAAAGTATGATCACCAACTTCCGACCAACCCGTGCTGAGGCTAACGATGTAGGCAATGCTGTGCTTGACGGAGCTGATGCGCTAATGCTAAGCGCTGAAACCTCTGTTGGGAACTACCCTATTGGATCGGTGGTTGCCATGCAGAAGATTATTGACTGGACAGAAAAAGGATTTGTTTTTAACCGTGAAACACTGCCTATCCCAAATACGCGAACATTCTTACCAGACTCAATATGCCTGAACGCATGTAGAATGGCAAGTCAAACCAATGCAAAAGCTATAGTTACCTTCACATATTCCGGTTATACCGCATTTAAGATTTCAAGCCACCGGCCCGATGCCAATATCTTTGTATTTACCAGAAATAAAACCCTTCTTCGAAAAATGTCGTTGGTGTGGGGCGTTCGCGCTTTTACTTTCGATGACTATAATAACATGGACGATGCGATACAACACTCCCTCGATTTTCTGAAAAATACCGATTATATTAACGAAGGAGACGTTGTTGTTCATGTTGGTAGTACCCCTTTTGAGGAGAAGGGCCAAACTAACATGCTCAAAGTTAGCTACATTTAAATTAATTCAACAAAAATAATGACTATAGCTAATCTAGATAAAATCATTCGTCAGACTGAGACCGTTTGGCTTGCACCTTTAATGATCGCTTGTGCCCACCAATTTTCAGAAACCCACTTGCCATCTCATGATCAAATGCATCATGCAAGAGTTTGGAAATATGCAAAAAACCTGATACTCCAATCTGCAAATCATGGCATGGCTATTTCAGAAAAAGATATTATACAACTTATAATTGCTGTATTTTTCCACGACCAGGGAATGAGTGAAACAACCTCAAAGGAACATGGGAAAATTAGCAGAAAGATGTGCAAGGTTTTCATTCAGAAATGCAATATTACCCCTCCTGATTTTTTCGAAAAAGTGCTTGATGCGATTGAAAATCATGACAAAAAAGAGTATAAAAAAACAGCGGCATCTCCAAATGAATTCGAGATTCAAAAATTTCTAAACACTGCCGATGATCTTGATGCCTTTGGTATTATCGGGGCTTATCGATACCTCGAAATTTACTTAATGAGACATTTGAATGTTAAGCTCCTTCCGGAAGAAGTTTTGACAAATATGGAAGGCCGCTACAAACACTTCACGGATAACTTCGGACATTGCATATCCTTAGTTAATGCTCATTTTCAGCGGTATTTAACTTCAAGGAATTACTTTAAAGATCTGAATTTTCAGATCGGAAAAATTGAATTTTCGCAGGAATCACTTCTTGGACCAATCGGAGTGGTTAATTACGTTAAAAATGAAATACTTGAAAAGAAAAGAAGTTTGTCATCAGTATGTTCAGACGTCACTTCGTCAGGAAACGACATTTATTGCCAGCACTTTTTTGAAAGACTACAAAAGGAGTTTGAAATAATACCATAATATCGCCTGATAGGCTTTGTAACACGTCAGGCTAATAGCTTATTAAGCCTTTTGCGGTTCTGTTTTTTTTAAATCATCCGGTAGTTCTTATATTCAAACAATCTTACACCGGTGTGTTTTTCAATAAAATGAAGAATTCTACTGCGCAAATCAAAGTTTTTAGCTGAAATATCAAATTCAAAATCCCAATCCTGTCTTGCTATCCGATCGTTCATAACCTTTGGATGTGTGCCATCGAAAAGAGTCAGTGAATCGATATTTGAGAAATCAAAAAAGACATCGTCCCTAATCATTTTTTTGATCCACTCATCATTATGCCAAAGTTTGTTAAAATCCTTTTGTTTTTCCTGTAAATTGAAGGGATTTTTCACCCAGCCATAATGGTAGACATAGGCATTCATTAGCTTAGTTCTCAATTTTTTGCTTCCCGAAATCCTAAAGCCCTGAGCATCTCTGTAAGAACGTATGGCCTTATTGTTTCGGATAATCCGTATCTCGTTTCGATACCACTTACGGGAGTTGGCTATGTATTTATAATTGCCATAGAAATGAAGGTAGTGAAACAGTAATCCGTCAACTGATTTATCATTCAGATATTTTTGCATTGAATTACGGATTTCGTCATGATATTTTTCATGAACAACCTCATCGGCCTGAATATAAAAGGCCCAATCGTAATCATAAGAAATGGCATCAAATGCCTTATTGGTTTCCACCGCTAGAACTGCTCCACCTTCGCGCAAAGAATCGTCCCAAACACTGTCAATAATTTCAATTTTAGGGTCCTTTAACGCTTCGATTGCCTCACGTGTAGAGTCTTCTGAATTACCAAGACATACGATAAATTTATCGCACATAGGTAAAACCGACATGATGGATTCAATCACTGGATAATCAAATTTAATTGCATTCCTTACAATGGTAAAGCCACAAACTTTCATCATTTTAACATTAAAATATTTATTATGTGTGAAAGAATTATCGTATGTAAAAGTCGAGCATCAATACATCTTCAATATATGCCTGAAGGTGATCGCCAATTTTTACCGGACCCACCCCGGCGGGGGTTCCTGTAAATATCAAATCGCCCATTTTTACGGTGATGTACTTAGATATATGAGAAATAACCCTCTCAAATGAAAATATTACATCTTTGGTATTACCTGACTGAACGGTAACTCCATTAATATCCAAATGAAAATTCAATTGATGTACATCCTCAAACTTTTCCCTGGGTACAAACTCACTAACAGGAGCTGATCCATCAAAGGCTTTGGCTATTTCCCATGGAGCGCCTTTTTCTTTGCATTTTGCCTGAATATCCCTGGCTGTAAAATCAATACCGATGCCTATTTCATTATAATACCGATGTGCAAATTTTTCATCAACACTCTTCCCTACCTTACTCAATTTCAATACTATCTCGGTTTCATAATGCAAATCCTTAGTAAAATCAGGGTAGAAAAAAGGTTTATTATGCCGCACCAAAGCTGTATCTGGCTTCATAAAAAACATTGGTTCAGCAGGAACCGGATTGTTCAGTTCCCTGGCATGATCGATATAATTCCGCCCTATAGCAAATATTTTCATGTGATTTGGGGTTCGTGGTTTATACCTCTCATACTATTTTTTTTTATTAAAACCTCTCAACTTAATGGCTGTTAATACATTTTTGGTATATAAAGGGAATTCGTTATTCATCATCCAACTATAATAAGCAGGATCTTTATCAAAAACCTCCTCCACAGAAACCCCTTTGTATTTACCGAAACCAAACACTTCAATGTTTTTCTCGTTTAGAATTACGCGACCTACAAAATCTACATTTTTTGTTTGAGCCGAAAACTCGGATAATTTGTCGATGTCATTTTCCAGTTCCTTATATTTGTCTAACTGTGACTTCAATACCTCATAAGTAGCTCTTGTGTCAGCTTCCGCGGTATGCGCATTTTCCAAATCTTTACTACAGTAAAATTTATAAGCAGCTCCAAGGGTGCGTTGCTCCATTTTGTGAAAAATCACTTGAACATCAATAAATTTACGCTTTTTCAGATCGAAATCAATTTCGCACCTAAGAAACTCTTCAGCCAGCAAGGGAAGATCGAACCTGTTGGAATTATATCCGGCAAAATCGCACCCCTCAAATGAAATAACAAGATTTTGAGCTATTTCCTTAAATGTGGGTGCATCCTTCAAATCCTCGTTGGTAACTCCATGTACCGCTGTAGCAGCAGGGTTTATTGGCATTTCGGGGTTAACCTTCATTGTTTTCGATTCTTCACGACCATCGGGGTATACCTTTAGATACGAAATTTCAATCACTCTATCAGTTACTACGTTCATCCCGGTAGTTTCCAAATCGAATATGATAAGAGGATTTTTTAGATTTAATCTCATGTTTGCTTTATTGAATTGTTCTAACTTTATAAAAACCAGACGAGGTCATCCGGAATCCAGACGACCTCGATAGTATTAATTGATATGATATCTAATCATTTTCAAATATTGATCATCATCGGCATGAGCAACATCAGAATGTCTTCCCCTTCAGTTTCAGTTTCAGCAGGAACCATGATACCGGCGCGTGAAGGATCGCTCAGATTGAAGATAACATCACCTGATGAAAGGTTCGAAAGAATTTCGATAAGAAATGATGATTTAAATCCAATTTCCAAATCGTCACCTTCATACTGACCACTAAGACGCTCATAAGCAGAAATAGAAAAATCCAAATCCTGTGCCGAAACAGTAAGTTGATTGCCTGCAATTGACAACTTAACCAGATTGCTGGCTTGATTTGCAAATACCGACACACGGCGAAGTGCATTATATAACTCTAAACGGTCGATAGTCAACGAATTAGGGTTATCAGTTGGTATAACAGAGTTGTAGCTTGGGTAGTTACCTTCAACCAAACGGGAAACCAAAGTGAAATTAGTGAGGGTAAATACTGCGTTTTTGTCATCAAATTCAATTTGAATATCATTCGACTCCTTTGGCAAAATGTTTTTCAAAAGTGCCGCTGGTTTTTTAGGTAGAATAAACGAAGCATTAGCATCAGGTTTAATATCGTTGCGACGGTACCTAACCAGCTTATGTGCATCAGATGCAACAAATGTAAGATTGCTATCGGTTAATTCTATAAATATACCGTTCATTACCGGACGAAGCTCATCGTCGGCAGTGGCAAACAAGGTTTTGGTGATACCATTCATCAAAACTTCGTAGTTAATACGCAAAGATGTTTTCTTTTCGGATTTTACAGTTGGGACTTGCGGAAAATCGATTCCATTCTGGCCAATAATATTGAATTGTCCGTTGGCTGAAATAATCACTACCGAAAGTGTTTCGAGTGATATATCAAATGTAAGCGGCTGGTCTGGAAATTCCTTTAACGTATCGAGTAATATTTTTGCCGGAATAGCGATTTTTCCGGATTCAGAAGCATTCTCGAGCGTCATCCGTGTAATAAACGTAGACTCCAAATCAGAAGCAGTAATTTCTAATCCATTGCCTTCCAGATCAAAAAGAAAGTTATCGAGAATTGGCAACGTATTTTTACTACTAATAACTCTGCTAATTGCTTGCAGGTGACTAAGCAAATCAGAACTTGACACAACAAATTTCATATGTATCTATTTTTAATTGTCAAAGGTTATTGAATTTCAATTATATATTCTTCCATAAATTAATCCCAATAATACAAAAAATAATGATTGCACCCAATGAAGTTTTTCATTTTTTATTTTGAGTCAAAATCTGAAAATTTTCGCATAATAGGATCTAAATCAATGTATTTTACAATAATTGGTATGTTATCATCTTGAATAAGAGCATACATTATATTAATGTTAAAACTATCTGAATTTTTTGGATTGGGTATCCGATATGTTTTAACAGTTTTTACTTTATTGCTGGTATTTTTAATTCTAATCTCGCAAAATGGTTTCTGAGAAACAAGCGAATCATATATCATCTTCGAACTAACCGATTCAATCAATTGAAACGGTACTGAAGAAAAATTCAGCAAGTAATTACGAGCTTTATTTTTATCAATGGAAATTGTTTGATTATTACTTAGTGACTTGATTTTCATAACGCCAGGACTAAAAAACTGATAAGCAAATGAATTTTCGGGATGCATTGGGTAATCAATTTCAATGGTTAAAATATCAGCCAGGCGATATGAAAAAATCGTTTTATCGCGCCATAACTGCGGGTCGACCGAAAATAGTTTGGTAATGCGGCCTTCATAACCCATTATACGAATAACGTAAGGTGTATTATCCCCGGAAAGCATACCAAACGAGCCTATACGGAAACTATCATTTTCTGAAATTCTATAAGCTTTGATAACATTGCCCGAAGACTCTATAGAAATAGATAAAGCACTGGATGAAAATCTATTCAATATATCATCCGTCATACTTTTAGAAACAGGCGAACTAATTTCGAGACCTGATATAACACTAAGAAGCGCTTTAACAATTTGGGGTTTGGCATTCAACCCCCCGTTAACAGTCCATCCTGTACCTTGTCTTTCAAGCGTGAGTACTGACCTACTATCACTTATCTTTATTTTTGTGACTGATGATGTATCGGAAACAGCAAATTCCCTGCTGTCCACTTTTAATGTACCATGATTATCGTTGGTATAAAGCAGAACGGCTAGTACTGCTAAAATAATTGTTATCCAAATATAAACACGGTATTTTTTCATCTTTAAAAACTAAACAATCAAACCCAATTCCCAAACTTTAGTGACAGCAACAAAAATACTTCTATTCAATACCTTCTCCAAACTTGAAATAAAGTTGTCCGCTCAGACTTTCACTATTGCCATTGAGAGAGAATTCATTTTTAAAGCTCTGTGGGCCTGACGTTTCTGCTTTTGTAAATTTTGTACCTATCGCACTTATTCCATGAAGGAATGAGATGTTTCCTACCGGAAATGGTGGAGCGGTATTGGTATTAAAGGCACCTTTGGGCGCTTCGGGTGTAAATAGGTGAAGAAATAAATCCTCGGTAGCAGAAACAATGGTGATTGGCAATTCTTTAGTTTCGATTCTTATAGCGTAAAAGTTGGAATAATACCCTTTAAATTCAGGATAATCCCACGATTCCCCAGTTACGGTATTATTATATTTTTTGTCGAAAAGGCCAAACTGCATGCCTTTCATTCGGTTTTTCCAAACACGGTATGGTCCATTTGCCAGTAGTTTAGCTCCTAAAACAAGGTTTTCGGGATACGAAAAAGAAACGCCTAAATAATCATACATTCCACCTGGCCGATAACTATAATTGAGTTGTAACCAATCACCGGGAAGCATGGTCCATGTAACATTGTATTTATTTTTGCCTTCGAAAGCAATTTCGATTATATGATTGTCGCCTTTCTGATAATGTTTTATTTCTTTGAATTTTGCATCAAACCCTGCAGGCACAGGGCCTCCATTTAAAGAGATGTTTTTTCCCCCTGTTATAACCTTTGAAAGTAATCCATTGGTTTTATTAAAAAAAACTTCTGTATTGCCGGAAGCGAGAATTAGAAAATCCCCTTCATCACGCGAAGATACTTTGCCTGACGAAGTTTTAACCAATCGGGAAGCCATCGTTTCGGGCGACGAAATGTTCCAAGACCATGTATTAATTTTTCGACCAAAAGGGTCAGTAGATGTAATATAAAATACGTCGAAATCCTGCCAGTTTTTTGGCAAATCAATTGTCAGAAATCCTTTAGCTCCGGGTTCGAGTGCAGGGGCCTTGATGGATGCATCTTGTTTATCAGAGATGCTTTTAGTTAGATTATCGGGCAAACGAACGAATTGGCAAGAGAACTTGCACTGGCTTAAATTTGTATAGAAAAACCGGTTGGAGACAAATAGCTTCCCATTAAAATCAGGAATAATGTATTTTTTCTCAAAAAATACAGGCGACCAAATTTCTTTAATTGTATAAAAACTAGCCTCTTTTTCGCGGTAAGGGCCAAGAATCCCATCAGGAGCATTGTTCTTTTTGGTATCAATGGAATCGTTTTTATCTCTTCGAACGATGCCTTCGTCGGCAAAAACCCATAGGAAACCCCCGGCCGATAAAGGGTTTGAAAGCATAAGATTCCAATAATCGTCGAGACCGGCACCGTGTCCTCCATCGTATAAACCGTGTAAAAATTCAGTTGGAAAAAAGATATCGCGACCATTAAAACATTCGGTAGCTCCATAATCATAAGAAATGTAATGATGTGTATTCATGCCATTAATATTGTCCCAAGGCTGAATTACTTTACGGTTCTGAGGATCATATTTTGCATATTCGTTGAGCAGACCAAAATTAAAACCACCTTCGTTGCCGTTATCCCACAATACGATGGAAGGATGATTCACATCCCTCACAACCATTTCCTTCACCAATTTCCTACCAACAATGGTGTCATAGGGAGGATATTGCCATCCGGCAAGTTCGTCGAGAACAAAAAGTCCAAGCGAATCGCAGACATCGAGAAAATGCTGATCAGGAGGGTAATGACTCATCCTAACCGCATTCATGTTCATATCTTTCATAAGATTAACATCGGTAATGCTAAGCTCTTTACTGAGACATCGGCCTGAGGATGGCCATGCACTATGCCGGCAAACGCCACGAAACATGATTTTTTCGCCATTTACATATATACCGTCTCTTTTTTTAACCTCCACGGTACGAAAGCCAAATTTTTGATTCATAGTGTGTTTAACGGACGAGTCATCTTTCAGACGAACTTCTACCTGATAAAGGTTCGGAAACTCTGGTGTCCAGAGCAAAGGATTGGGAAAAGAACCATTGAGGGTTACCATTCCCTGCTTTGAGTTCACATTAACGACTAAAGGGCTGCCTATGGTTTTCCCCGCAAGGTTTGTTACCTGTGCTTCAATTTGCTTTGACCTGTTAATGCCATTCAGATAAACATTTAAAGAGAATGATCCGTTGGCTTTGGCATCAATAGCAACGCGGCTGATGTATTCTTTGGGATACGCCTCGAGATATACAGGCCTGAAAATTCCACCAAAAACCCAATAATCGGCAGTTCGTTCTGCCTCGTTAACGCTATAATTTGATGACATTTTGCTGACATTAATTTCCAGTAAGTTTGTCTGCCCTATTTTGAGTAGTTTAGTAATATCGTAGGTAAATCGATAAAAAGCTCCCTGATGAATTGGCCCTGCCAGTTTGCCGTTAATTTTAACCTCAGTATCGGTCATCGACCCTTCGAAAACGATGAGAATGTTTTTTCCCTTCCAGTCGGCAGAAACCTGAAAACTATGCTTATACAAACCATGCTCATCACCTAAGGGTATATCATGTCCATAGTTATAAGTTCCAAATCCCTGTAATTCCCAGTTCGAAGGAACGCCGATTTTGGTCCATGTATCGCTATTACGTCCTTTGGTACAGAAAAAATTCCAATCAACTGTATGATCCTTATCCGTACCGGAAAGGTATACTATTTCAGTTTTTTGAGCAAAACTAGAAGTTATGGATAAAGCAAGACAGAGTGAGGCTAAAAGGTTTTTCATTGTTTTTAGAGGTTTTATGCAAATGTAATCGTTTGTGCAAAAATGAAGATGTCATTTAAGGAAAAGTTTCAAGAAACTACTTCTATGCTCAAAATGGCCAACTTAAGAAAAATGTTTAAAAATAGCGAGGATAGGTAAACTTAATATTTACTACTTAATCAATTTATATCTTTTTAAATACCAAAACTTTATATTTCATCATACCTTTTTTATAATAATATTCCAATGCAAAACCTGCCTGAAAAATCGAGAGTATTTTTCGGGCGGTGGGGAAAGGGGTCAGCATTTTTATCAGATGAAAAAAATAAACCAACGTAAAGCTCCACCATGTCTTACGAACTTTTACCAGATGTGTAAAATCAACTTCTTGAATTTGCGATATTCCTAACGTATTTATGGATAAGATGTAATCCTCTTTGCTATACAAATCAATCAGTGACCAGTGGTTTAACAATAGATTTCGAAAATAATTATTTGGTAAAATCCCCTTTCGCATATCTTCTACTATAATAAGGCGTCCACCATGTTTGAGTGAAGAATCCAGATTATCTAGGGATAATTGCAGGTTTTTCGAATGTTTCAGCGACTCGATGGCTATAATTTGGTCAAATAATTGGTTAAACGGTTCATCATAGCTTCTTACCTCGAAAATGCAACTATTTGTAACATCAAGCTGAGTGGCTGCTTCACGGGCAAGTGCAACTTCTTTTTTGCTGAGGCTTATCCCAATTCCAATCACATGGCATTTTTTGGCATAAGTAAATATGGTTTTACCGGTTCCGCAACCGGCATCTAACAAAATATCTTTATCCTTCAAAGGAAAGTTTTTTGCCAACCAATCGTTAATGTCGTCTATACCATCATTGGTATCATTAGTATTAAACATGAGTTGTTTATGCACGGCATAGGTATTCTTTTGATGTGAAAACCAGCTCTCGAAAGTGGCCAATGTATCATATTTTGTAGCTGTATCCATTTCTAGTAGTTAGTTCTATTAACCTGAATCCTAAAAAAATAGTTTATTTTTCAGCTTTCTCCCTTCAGGGACAAGGATAAAAAGGCTGAAAACCATTAAAAAATTTAAACTTTCAAAGTAGAAATAGTAAAAATAAAAAATGCAAGAATCAATCGTATGTCAATTTCTATGAACTATCTACTCATTAATTATTACTTTTAGAGCATTCTCAAAATCCTTAATCGATTTTCCCCAGGTTTGAGCCTGATTTATATAGTTTGAGGCTTCCTTACATAAATTCTGATATTTATTTGAATCGAGAAGCAATTCTTTAATAGTTTGCTGAAGCGATTTACTATCATTCGCCTTGAAAAAGGTTCCTATTGATGCAGGGACTGTTTGTGTAATGGCACCTCCATCAGATGCTATCACAGGAATACCATGAGCCATTGCCTCAGTTAAAACCATTCCATATGTTTCAAATTCAGAAGGATGAATTAATAAATCGGAATTTACATAAACTTTGGACAATTCATTGCCCGTAATTGGACCATGAAGAAATATCTTGTCGGTTAGATTGTTAAAATCAATCAATCTTGAAAGTGTATCTACATAGTCTGGGTCAAAATCGGTGTTTCCATAACAATCAAGTGTCCAGTTGAGGTATTTTAGCTCATTCAAGGCATCAACCAAAAGCAAATGCCCTTTATTTCGGGTAAAATTGGATACGGTAATCAATTTACAAGGTAACAGAGCATACTTATTTTTATGCGAAAAAACTTCTACTCCTGGCAATACCACGACGATTCTGACTGAATCTACGCCCATATCTCTAAGTAAATTCATTGTAAAAACACTCGTAACAACAATTAAATCAGCATAGGTAAATGCCTTTTTTTCAAGAATTGAAAGCCTTTTATTTTGAGCGCCAGTAAATTCGTTCCTAACTGATAAAGGCATATGAATAAGTGCAATGATTGTATGATTCAGTTTTATTTTTCGCAATAACTCCGGAAGAGCGCCAAATGCCAGGCTGTCTATGATGATAGTTTCACCTTTTGGAATTGCATTTATAATATTTACGAATTGTTGCTTGCTTTCAGGCGATGGAAACGGAAAGTCGACAGCCAAAGAATATACCATTACATTATGCCCCATCTCCAGCAGACCATTTACCATTCGTTTGTCATAAATGTAACCTCCTGTAAGAGTATTAATATCTCCGGGAATTAATAAATGCAATTGCATAAGCTAATTAAGTTTTAAGAAATAAGATGCGTGAAACAAATATTGTGAGCTTTTCCGAAAAGAAGGTTAAGTTTTATTTAACAAAGCATATATATCTCCCGATTTTCGTCCCTTGTAATTCTTTATTTCACTTATCATTTGTTCCTCTGTCAACCATATTTTTGAAATAAAAGTAAATGATTCGGTAAATGACCAGTTGAACTGATATTTACCCAGAGATATCAACCTTGTAATGCAAGCAATTGATTTGGAAGCCGTTGTTGGAAAAAATTCGAAAGAAATGGCTTTCAATGGCTTGTTAAGACCAAGAAGGGCTTCTTCTTCAAACCCTTCCACATCGATCTTGCAGAACGATGGCATACCATAAGTATCAATAAGGTCATTTAATGTAATAACATTTACCATTTGTTCTTTTTCCCACTTTAACGACGACTGATAACCGAGCATTACATCTTTCCATTGATCGGACAATGTGCTAATGGAGGGATATCGTAATGATATCATTAATTTTGCAGTTCCTTTTTCGCGGCCAATGGCGCTGGTTGACAATGTAAAATTTGCGTTTTTCGAAAATTTGCGTTTTATTAATTCACTGAATGCGGGGTTTGGTTCGATGGCAACAACGTTGGCTCCAATCTTTAAAAAAGCGGCGCTTCTGCTTCCGGTATGGGCCCCAATATCGAAACAAACGTCACCGGAATGGACAAATCGACGGTAGAAACTCACCATCTTGCGATGGTTAAAAGGTTTAAAGTCGTAAATAATGCGACTTCGCCAATAACCTATCCATTCAACCAAAGTGTTCAAAGTTCTTCTCCTTTATAAGACGCCCAGGCAACAGGCGATTCGCCGAGTGTAACCAAGATACTACCATTGAAAAAGCCCTTTACTTTTTCCTTTAATTGATCGTGAACATATCTGGCAAGAAACTCTGTTGTGGTCAATTGCCCTTTAAACTGAGGCAAGTCGTCGAGGTTTTGGTATTGCAAAGGAGCCATTGTTTCGGACAACATTTGATGCGCCAGACCAATATCAATTACAACATTGTGTTTATCGAGTGTTTTCAAAAAAAAAACAACTTCAGTGACATACGTGGCGCCATGTAACTTTTGGGCTGGGCCAAAAAATTGATCAGGAAGAGAGTGCGCAATCATCATGTGATTGCAAATTTTTATGCTATACATAGTTCGTTAATAGGTGAATGTGAAACATATTTCGTTAAAGTCTCCCTTACGTAATAAGTCGAAAGTTTTAGGCGCACCGGAAAATGGTACTTGTTTTGATAGCAGGACATCGTACATAGGGTTTTTTAACAACTCGAAAACAAGATCCTTTCTTCGTTTGTAGTTCCATCGGTTTAATTTTATTCCAGGTATTTGTGAAACTTGCGATGAAAGAATACGTTGCCTTCGAACGTGAAAGTTGGCGCCTAGTTTTAATTCAACCATTCCGACGCCAAACCAGCTCAACTCTACAATTGTTCCCTCGTATCCTGTTTTATCAATGCAAAACTGCAGACCCTCTCCTTTCGCCGAAGCATTGAAGGCAATATCGAATTGCTCATTTTCCTTGTCTTCAATCATTTTAAATCCCATTAAACTTGCTATCTGTTTTCGATTTATGTTGGTATCGTTCACATATAACCTAACACCTGGTATCTGAGAGGCAACCGAAGCAATCAATGCACCTATAATGCCAAAGCCATTTACCAAAACTATATCGCCAATGGAAATACCACTATCCCAAACGGCATTAACAGCTGTTTCCAATACGGAGGCTAAAACAGCCCTATGTTCAGGTACTTCATCGGGAATCAAAAAAACATGTTCAGGAGATACCAATGCAAAATCCTGATGAGGATTCATCAGATGAACATGCTTACCAATCCAATTCTTATCACCACCAATTACCTTACCAACCAACGAATAACCATATTTTAACGGGAAAGCGAATGAACCAGCCATGTTTGGGACTTGCATCGATTGCCAAAGCTGAGGAGGTACCAGACCAGTACTTACTATTCGCTCTGTGCCGGTACTTACCATTGAATACGAAGTCTTTATCAGAATTTTTGTTGTGTCAGTCGTATCGTAATCCACCGGTATTATTAGTGTTTTTTCAGATGAAGTATGCCACAATTCACGAACCATCATTTGATATATTTTTAGTATTTTACATCACCCGAAAAAAGGATGCCATCGCCCATTGGGTTATATGATTGTGATGAAAATTTAATTGAATCCTTGATACTGGTAATTTCCTTTAATGAAAAACAGGCAATTCCTGAACCAAGTATTTTGGGTGAAATAAAGAGTTGCAAAAAGTCGATAGAATTGGCCGACAGAAACGATGACCCAGTAAAAGCGCCTCCCTCAATAAATAATGAGTGAATACCCCTGATATAAAGTTCCCTAAGTATTAAGGCTGGTTCAATGAGATTCGCTAATTTGGGTATGAAGATAGTTTCAATCCCTTTGCTGTAGTGAGTTTCCTGAGAAGTTATGAAAAGCACCTTCCCATGGTTTTCGAGCAAACTATCAAATTCACATTTAAAATTACCAACCACAATTTTTACAGGATCCTGACCTTTTACAAGCCTCACGCTAAGTCTTGGCTTATCAACCTTCAATGTATTCGACCCGATTAAAATTCCATCGAAAAGTGCTCGAAGTCGATGAGCATGTACAAGGTTTTGCTGGTTTCCAATCCATTTGGAATGCCCATTATTTGCAGCAATTTTTCCATCAAGCGTTTGTGCGAAATGAAGAAGCGTAATAGAGCGCTTAAGCTGAAATGATTTTAACGTTAATAAGCAGAATGGAAGGTATAACAATAAGAATTCAAGAGTTTTTGAATCCATCCATTCATTCCTTACCAAACGAAGCAAATAACTGTCATCTATTTGAAATACAGTTGATTTTTGTTGAAATTTTAAATCCTGTTTGACAGATATGGAAATAACATGGTCGCCTGATGTAAATTGAGGTTGTTCATTTAAGAAAATGGTAAATTTATTATCCCGAAAAATAATTGTTAAAAATTCAATTTCCTGCAGGTGAATCTTAACGAATACCTTAAGATCGAGCAAAAAAGACCATAAAATATCGTGGGGTATATTTTTCACATTAGTATCCTTTAATATGGATTTGAATGGTAAAGATCGTTCATATTTATTTGAATCAGAAAAATCTCCAGATATTAAACAACATCAGCTATTGTTTTGTTTAATGTTTATATTTAAGAATTGAGAGCCAAGAACTAAGGACATATTTATTATTTTTAAACTCTTGATACTTAGTATGTCAAATTATTAAATAAGTTGAATATAATATAAACACATGCCGAATAACAAAATAAAATTTTGGATTCTTTTTATACTGCTAAATTGCTTTTTATTTATTCCAAAATATCTTATTGAATATACTTCCAGCACGTTCTTCCCGCATCCTGGTTTTCTCCATTTTTCTTTATACGATAGTTTTAAATTTCTTTTTGTTAGGTATAATTATGATATTTTCAGGATTAACATTGATTTATTTCTACTTGTATTTATTTTCTATTTTTTTCGCAAACGAATTAACCTCAAAAAATATGCTTGGTTTGCCGGCATTTATTATTTAGTGATGTTCCTTTTTATCGTTTATTACAGCGTTTTAGAAAAAATTTTTCTTATTAAACCGGTATTATATGACGATTTATACCTATTCAAATTGGGCTTTATTAATTCCGGAGGAAGCATATCACTATTGTTAGTTGCAGAAATACTGCTGTTCTTGGTAATCGTTTGGTTGTCTGTGAAGTTATTTCAGTATTTTCTCACCTTGGTTTTGGAGATTAAATTTGGGAAAAAATCAAAAATAGTTTTTGGTCTTATTGGGTTACTTTTCCTGATTAATATATTTAAATCGGGACTAACATTCGAGCCACATCATACATTTCAATCCACATTTTTGATGATGGCCGATAATGTTCAGTATTCGGTTGAAGCATTTCACAATCTTAAACAATTTGACATTAAAAAGCTTAATCGTCAAATGAATTACGATCAATATCAATTGAAGAAAAAACCAAATGTTTATTTTCTATTTGTAGAATCCTATGGGAAAATTCTTTACGAGGATCAAAACCTTCGCCCTAAATATCTTGAACTGATGGAAAGCTGCCAAAATAAACTTAAAGTGAATGGATTTCATGTCTTTTCGGAATTTAGCACATCCCCTGTATCAGGCGGCGGATCATGGATTAGTTATTCTTCAGTAATGTTTGGCTTTAATTTAAAAAATCAGGCTACCTATTTAAGTCTGATGAAAATTGCTGAAACATCAGATTATAATCATCAGTTTCGATGGTTTAATAAAAAGGGATATAGAAACTATCGGTTGATATCTATGCCTGATAATGAGAATCTTAGAGTTCCATGGGAATTGTATTCGCGCTTTTATGCCGCCAACGAATGGATACGGTTTAAAGATTTAGATTATCATGGCAATCAATATGGTTTTGGACCTTCTCCGCCTGATCAATATTCAATTTCTTATGCTAACGATTACATTCAAAAAAAAGGAATAACACCTTATACGTTATTTTTTATATCACAAAATTCTCATAGCCCCTTTTATGGCCCTGATTCGGTTGTTACCAACTGGCGGTCACTCAATAATACCAAGCCAATGTCCAAGCCAGTTTCAGCATTTTTTAAAAACCCCCAATTCAGCGACTATTATAAAGCAATAACCTACGACTTGAATTCTTTTGTTCAATTTATTATTACGGAGGGAAAAGATAATGATATTTTTATACTAATTGGCGATCATCAGCCACCTATACTTACCAATCAGGATGATGGCTTTGACACTCCAGTGCATATCATTGTCCGGGACAGTTTGTTTGGTTCCGGATTTAGCAAATACGGTTTCACCCCAGGCATGCTAATTTCCGGAAACCATAAAGCCATAAAACATGAGGGAATCTATTCGATGTTTATGCACGAGTTCATTAAAAATTATGGAACCGACACAACCCATCTACCCATCTATCGACCTGAAGGAATTCAAAAAGAATACCATGAGTAATTTAAAAAGGTGGGATAGCTTCCATTGCTTTTTCATGCTTGGGGCAGTTATTGCTTATTGGTTCATTCAATGGAGAATGTTAGTTTTTATAGTGGCGTTACCTTCTTTTATTTACCTGTTGATTTCTGAATGGCCGATGCTGAAAAAACTTCATCCTTTTGGAGGTTATGCCAATTGGGTAACATTTCTGAGACTGACAGGTTTGCTTGTATTATTTGCCATATCTGGCAGATTAACTAATGGCCAGTTGGCAACGATATTCATCGTTTTGGTTTTGCTTGACGGTTTAGATGGAATACTGGCACGACGTTTTCATCAGGAAACATCATTTGGGGCTAATTTCGACATGGAAACTGATGCCCTTTATGTTTGCTTTGTTTCAATTATTCTTCTTGAAAAAGGCCTTACTGGTAGCTGGATATTATTGGCTGGTTTTATGCGATATTTTTATGTTGCATTGGTTTATTTTACCGGTATGCATCATTTAACAGAGAAACGAACAAAGTTTGGACCCCTGATTGGCGTGGTTCTTTTTGTTGCACTTCTTATTCCTTTCGTGTTGCCACGGAGCATTTATTTCCCTTGTCTGATTGGGGCCTCAGTTTTGGTTACCCTTTCCTTTGCATGGTCGTTTTACCTGCAAATTGTTGAGAGGCGAAAGTCGATAAAATAAACTGTTTTATATAGTGAAAATTTAAAACCCTGTCCAAATCTTTCGATTTTGACAGGGTATACAATTCGTTTACAACACAAAAAGCGCTTTTTGTGTTGTAAACGAATAAGTATTTTATAACGACCTTATAATACCAAGTGAATAATACCACTTGAAAAAAACTTATAAGGAAAGAATGCAGTCTATTTTACTTTCAATTTTACCTTGGCAACAAATTCCTTTGAGGGTTTGAATGCAGGAATATAATGTTCAGGCACAATTAAGGTTGTGTTCTTAGAGATATTACGGGCAGTTTTCTTTGCTCTTTTCTTAACAATGAAACTTCCAAAACCTCTCAAATAAACGTTTTTGTTTTTTACTAATGATCCTTTTACACTTTCCATAAAAGCTTCAACGGTCTTTCCTACAGCAGTTTTGTCAACGCCTGTGCTTTTGGAAATCTCAATAATCAAATCGTTTTTAGTCATTTTAATTAGTTTTTATTACACTAAATAGTTTATTTATCTAGTAAGCAAATATATATAATTTATTTTGATTCTGTAAGTATCATTTTTTTGATTTTTTATTTTTCGTCAAACTTTTTGATTTTTCAGTAAACTTGTCAAAGAAAACATAATTTTACCAAGATTGTAAATAGATTTGTGCTAGTATTTTTTAAGTAAATCAAGTAATTTATTGTCAAGTTTGTGGCCATACCAATCTTTGTAATCTACATCGCTTCTGCCAGAATCAAGGATGCCAAAATCGCCTCTGAAATTCCACAATCCATATCCTATGTCATTGTGAGTAAGGATATCGACAACGTCGCCAAACCAAGCAAGAAATACATGATGAGGAGTTTTGCTCCAACAACCGCATTCACCGCAATGCACTCCAACACCTCTTTTGGAAAGTTCAATCCAGGGTTTATAATATTCTTCCAATTGTGCTCTTCCAAATGTTTTCCCATCAATAACGCCAGGCCATACAGGAGCAGGGGCTAATGCCGGATCCTTAAATACCCATGGAGCTTGGTAATGCGAAATATAATGCGGAAAATAACCCCTGCAACTTTGTGCAATTTTTAAATCTTCTATTTCAGGGATAACAGAGTTGCCCACATTATTTCCATCGGCAATAATCAAGTGGTTGGGATTGGCACTTCGAATAGCAGTTGCAGCTCCCATCGCTAATTCGCGATACAATATTCCCGGAACTGCACTACTTTTTGAATATTGATCGTTCATGTCATCTCTAAGAGCAGGTTCGTTTAAAAGATCAAAACTTATTTTATCCGAAGAAACATTTTTAAACCTCTTTGCCCAATAACCCCAATGGTAGTAAAATGCCTTGCGGGCGTCCTCATCTTTCCATAAATTGTATGGTTCATGAAATCCGGCATTGATGCAGTAACCGGGAGCTCGATGCAAATTAAGGCTGACATGCAATCCGTGCTTTTGAGCCATAGTTATAAGCGACTCTATCTGATCCGCTATTTTTTCATCTATATTATAAACATCCTGAGGATTAACATTTGCTGTTCTGTCAAATTTGATATATCGGGGATAGGCCATCGGAAGTCGCACAAAATTAAATCCCCAATCGGCCATCCATCGAAAATCATCTTCAGTGGATTTGTTTAACAAATTATTTGGGTTCTCATTGGCTCCAAAATAATCAAGTATATTAAACCCCCTCCAACGTGGAATTATATTACTTACATCCTTATGATCTTGCACTCCCCATGCCCGACTCCCTGCTAATCCAATAGCAGCGGTCGCCATACTTGAATTTTTTATAAATGTGCGACGGTTCATGATATGAATATTTCTTGTTGATGTATTAAAGTAAACTGTTTTTGAAATGATCCACAAATGTTTTTGGATTTGTAAACCAATTGCTTTTACTAATTAACAACTATAACAATTACACAATCTAATAGATCCAGTTTGTACCAAATATTTCGCGAAATGGCCATGGAATTGCAATAAGAACCAATAGCAATGCAATGGCATAAAATACAAGAATTTGTTTATGTGCGCTTTCCATCTTCTTTTTTGCCCGTAAGTAACCTAAAGTAATAAGCACAATGGAGATAAACATAAGAGAAATGTGTTCCATCGTATAAAAACGGAGCAGGTCTGATTTCATCATTTCGGCGGTAAATTGTACTTTAGGACTAATAAAATAAAGTACAATTCCCAGCAAAACCTGCAAGTGAAATGTTACCATAGCCCAAAGTGGCATTTTCAAATCAGTTCCTTTAAATGAAGTTTTCCTAAAAACCCCAAGGAGACTGTTAAGAACGGCTATTATTAGGAACAATAAAGCCACCCAACGCAGTATTGAGTGACTGTGCAATATAAAAGGATACAGATACATATAATAGAAGATTTGATTTCAGAATATAATCGATGTCATTTCACCAGAAAATATACAACGAATAGCCATACCAATCCTTTTAAAAATAAAAAAATAAGCCATGCAATTCCAAATTTTTTTATCCAGGCTTTTATTTTTTGATTAGGAAGGCTTATTTTCACAAAGCAGTATTTTTATTTATTTAGTAACAATCTGATTTTCCTATTTGTTCATTAATTTTTCATCGATACAGGCTGACCTGTCGTTTCGAGAACATTCCACCACAACTCACCTTCCACGTCAATTTTATTCCGTTTTGAGACAGTAATAGGTATGGGCAAAAGAGTAAACAGGTTGTTCCAGTGTCCGATAACAAAATCAGTTTTACCTGCCATGGCTGCGTGAACGGCATTTTGGGCAAGAAGGCTGCAAAACTTGCTATCGTTCGCGTTCGCGGCAGCACTGCGAATAATATAACTAGGATCGATGTACTTGAGTGTAAACGGAAAATTCTTTGATCGGAATTCCTCCGATATTTTTTCCTTCAAATACAAACCTATGTCCTTATTTTTTATGTTTCCCGATGCATCCACTTCCACGGCATCGCCATCGAAAAAGTGTTGTCCGGCTCCTTCGGCCACTACAATAAGCGCATGGTGACGGTTTTCTAGCCGATGCCGCAAAACGTGCAAAAAGCCTTTCGTCCCATATAAATCGAATATCATTTCTGGAACAAGTACAAAATTTACTTCCTGAATGGAAAGCGCTGCGTAAGCGGCAATAAATCCAGAATCACGGCCCATCAATTTTAATACTGCGATTCCGTTGAAAGCGCCAATGGCTTCATTATGTGCGCAGCGAATGATGTCGTTTGCAATAGTAAATGCTGTTTCAAAACCAAACGATTTATCAATAAGATTGATGTCATTATCAATGGTTTTGGGTATGCCGGACACCGAAATTTTTAGGTTGCGGCGTGCTATTTCTTCGTGGATGGCATGCGCCCCGCGTAAAGTTCCATCTCCTCCAATACAAAATAAAATATTTACATTTAGTTCGTTAAGCCTGTCGACAATCTCGCCAACATCCTGGTTTCCACGAGACGACCCCAGAATAGTTCCTCCTGAAAGGTGAATGTTTTCAACGCTTTGCGGAGTAAGTTCGATTACCGGATGATTATATCTGGTGATAAACCCTTCGAACCCATATTGTATCCCAATTATCCGGTTTACATTATACCGGTAATAAAGCTGGTTTACTAAACTGCGAATTACATTATTTAAACCCGGGCATAATCCACCGCAGGTTACTATGGCAACTTTGGTTTTGTCAGGGTCGAAGTAAAGATGTTTGTAGGGTCCTGCCTTTTCAAACGAAATGGGAGTCTCTCCGGTTTCCTTACATTTCTTAAAATGCTCCAGTGAGGCATCCAATAATACCCTGTCGTTGTTTTCTATAAATCCAAACGACAACCCATTGGGATGCAAAGATGGCTTTAATGGTGACCTTATCGTTCCTTTTCCAAGTACTTTTACTTTAAAATCTTCGTGAGTCATGACATGAATGTGTGATTTTTCGAAAAATTTAAGGGTTATCAATTTCTTCGCCTTATAGCTATCAAAGTTACGATATATGATAGAAGAACCAAGAGTCAAGAGTCAGGAAATCTCCACTTTTACTTCTTATAACATATTTGTATCCATTACACCATTATCAATTAATTTTATGAGATTACCCATATTCATCACCGTATGATTTTTTAGAATTTCATATTATAGGAGATGCTCGGTATAATTGGAACAAACGATACCTCAACGGCTATTGGCTGTTTGGTAACCGGATCTATTGAACAGTAAGCAAAAAATGTATTGGCCCGGGCATAAACATTATACACAGAAAATACCCATTCTGTCTCAATAACTCTATCAGGTAAATTCCATATCTTTCTATAGCTAATACTTATGTCAAGCCTGTTATATGGTGCAAGTCGGTAATTATTTTGCACTATTTGAGTGGTCGAATATTTTTGTATGGAACTACTTCCAGAACCATCACCTGAGCCGCTGTCAGATCCACTTCCAGGCCCTCTACCGGAACCATTACCAGAGGTACTAAGAGGTGCATTGTTGTAATACAACGGATTGCCATATAGCCAGGTAGTGCTTCCCGATACATTTTTAAAAAGTGTAAATGCTCCTCCACTTGTGACTAAAAAATTAGAGGAAATTTTCCAATGTTGATTTATAGCATAATTTAATGAGGTATATAAACTATGCCTCCTATCATTGACAAAAGGGAATTTATTTCCAAGATTAAGTGAATCGAATTGCTGATAAGCATACGAAAGCGTGTATGCTAGCCAACCGGTTAATTTGCCTTTGTTTTTTTTAAAAAACAGTTCAGTACCATAACTTTGTCCCTTCCCAAACATAAGCGTATTTTCCATATTATTGTTGATAACAGGATTTAATTCTCCCTTAAACAATATCTGGTTACCCATAAGTTTATAATATATTTCGAGGCTGAATTGAAACATGTTTTCCTTAAAATTCTTAAATAAACCTAATGAAGCCTGCTGGCTATTCTGAGGCTTAACAATTTTACTGGTTCCAACCCATATTTCAGCAGGGAAAGAAGCGTTGTAACTTTGCACCAAATGAAGGCACTGATGCATTTGCGTATAACTAATCTTAATACTGGTTGTTGGGTTTAATAAATGCATGAGCGACAATCGGGGTTCAAAATTAATATATTGTGCATTTTCATTATAGAAATACGGCATTCTGGCGCCAATATATGCACTGAATTTAGGACCAAGCATAATTTCGTCGCTAAAATAAACTGCAAATCTGCCGGCATACTTTTTAGGTATATCAGAAGGGTTTATGGAGATAGACTCTGTGGCAATTGTTTTATCCGCTACTGATGCAGGAAATAACGTTTGAAACTGATAATTGATCCCTGTAGATATTTTATGGTTTGCATTTGCATAATAGTTCAAATCAGTTTTAAAATCCAAATCCCTGATACCAGAATATAATTCTGCAGAATATTGCTTTTGTCTTGCAGTTGTGGAGTGAAAATAATTATTATAAATGACAGAAGTATTGGAAAATAATTTTTGCGAAAACACATGGTTCCAGCGAAGAGTCAAAGCTTGGTTTCCATAATGAACTCCATAGTTTATAGAATTTTTAGTCGTCGAATCTTTTGAATAAGAGCTGTTATCTTTGCCTTGATAAAAGCTTAAATAAATACGATCCTTTGGTGTTAGCTGAAAATTCAATTTGGCATTGACGTCGTAAAAATAATAATTACTATAATAATTTGAAAAATTAAATGGTTTCAATAAAAGATCGATAGTACTTCTTCGGGCAGAAACCAGAAAAGAAGCCTTATTTGATACAAGAGGGCCGGATAAGGTGAAACCGCTGGATATGGTTCCGATTTGCAGCTCTCCTTCAAGATGTTGGTTATTCCCATCCTTCATGGTAACATCCAAAACTGAACTCAGGTGGTCGCCAAATGAAGCGGGAAATCCTCCTTTTAAGAGAGTGACATTTTTAACGGCAGATGAATTAAAAATACTCACCAATCCCAAAAGATGATTGGGATTGAAAACTGTTGCTTCATCAAGTTGAACCAAATTTTGGTCGGTATTGCCGCCCCTGATAAAGTATCCCGATCTTCCCTCTAAACCAGCCATAACACCTGGCAACATCTGGATGGTATTTATGATATCGCCATTACCATTTATTGATGGTACTGTTTTTATCATATCTAACGAAACATCGGTTTTTCCCAATAGATGTTTTTTTACATTATCATCCGGTTGATCTTTGGTAATAAGTATGGTTTCTAAATAAATTTTACTTTCTTTAAGATAAAAATTAATCGAAAAATTACGTTGTACACTCACTTTTGTGTGTATTTTATTAAATCCAATATAAGAAATCCAAATTTCCATACTATCCGTCTGATTTTGGGTGATAGAATAGAAACCGTAATTATTGGTGTATGTGCCGGTTTTTTTTTCAGGAAGATAAATAACTGCGCCCGGTAAGGATTCTCCTGACAAATCATTTATTATAAAACCGCTAATAGTGACTTGTGGAGGTAGCGGTAATTGCTGCAATATAATCTGGTTATCAACGATACTATAGCTGATGTTTGTACCTTTAAGTAGCAGGATAAATAATTCGTTCAGTGGTTTATTCTGAACATCAATCGTAATGTCTTTTTGTTTTGCAATTAGCTCAGTGTTATATGCAAATTTATATAAAGTCTGTTGTTCAATAATTGTAAGGACTTTATTAAATGGCATGTTTTCAACACTTAATGATACCTGAGGAGAGAAAATAATTTTGTCCTGAGCGTGAACATTAAAACTAAATACTGACACAAATAAAAACAAACTTATTATTTGAATCAGTAATGTTTTTACCGTTCTGTAAACTGGCAGACCCGCTTTTATCGGTTGAACCATTACTACTTAATTGAAAAGTTACTAAAAAATTTACAATTGTATTGTTTCTACCTATGAATAAAATATAAAACAAGAAAGTTGATCTCTAATTTTTTTCTTTTAGAATGTAAACACTATCATTTAATGAGTATACCAGGCCAAGAGATTTACAAATGACTTTCATTACCGTACTGTAGGGCATTCCATCCAATTGTGCCGTAATTTTTTTATTCGCAATATTGGTATCACTGATGATTATTTTTTTCCCGTAAACTTTTTGTATTGAAATGATAACATCCGACAAAGGAGTGTTTTCAAAGTTTAACATCTGCTCATTACCCTTTGATGACGATTTAACCTGTTTAATTTTATCGAAACTTTCATTTTCAACATTGAATGTAATACTTGTACCCGTTGTTAATTCTCTAATTTCTTTAGTGGTAAGCTTTTCAAATACCACAATACCACTGGTTACTGAAACATTAATCTCTTTTTTACTTTTTTGGATGGTAAAACTAGTACCAATATCCTTAATCCGGGTATTCCCCAATTCAACAATAAAGGGTTGGTTGGTGTGATGTCCTACCTCAAAATGGGCTTCACCTGAAGACATTATTACCGTTCTATTTGATTTATTATAGCTATCTGAAACCTCAATTTTAGTCAGTGGATTTAATGAGATTGTGGAGCCATCATCTAAAGTAATATTTTTATGAACATTAGATGCTGTTTCATAAATTATTGGCTTGTTCATTGAAAGAATAAACCATAATCCTATACCAACCAAACCAAGAAATACGGCTGCTATAGCAATGAGATTTCTAATTAATCGTTTTTTTTGGTTAAACTGACCCTGAATAAGATTAGTTTTTAAAGTAACCGAATCTACCATTTCTAATTTGGCATGAAATGTTTTCCATGCTTCTTTTTCATTAGCCATCTGGTAAAACTTATAATCTTCCATACCATTTTCCCACAATTCCTTAAGATGCGAGAATTTCTTTTTGTTATCAGGATCGGATGATAACCACTGCTGCAATTGAAGTTCTTCCGTTTCGGATAAGACTCCCGTTAATGATTCAGATATTAAATCCCAGGGAAGACTATATTTTGGTGAAGTGTCCATGTTTTTTATTCGCGTTCAATTATAAGACAAAATTAAAAGGAATTAGTCCTAATTATTAATGTAAAAAATCTCCAAAAATTAAAATAAACAATAACAGGTATCTTTCAACCGATTTACTTATTTGTTTTAAAGCTATAGTGATATGGTTTTTTACAGTTTTAATGGAGATCCCAAGTTTATCTGCAATTTCCTGTTGTTTTAGTTCGTCAAACCTGCTCATTTCAAACACCTTTTTACATTGATCCGGCAATTGGTCAATAGCCGCGTAAAGTCTTATTTTAAGTTCATTTTCTTCTATTTGTCGTAATTCATAGCTTTCGTCTGGAATCAAACTCACCTCTGTTTGATTTTGATATTCTCTTTTATTCTTATTTAATGCATTTATACTTCTATTAATAATGGCCTTATAAATGTATGATTTTAACGACATTTCGATAGCAATTTTATCACCATCTTCCCAAATTTTCATAAAAACGTCGTTAATTATTTCTTCTGCCAGGGTAGGGTTCTTTAGGTATTTGCAGGCCATTACAAAGAAACTTTTGTAATACTCTTTATAATAGCGTTCAAATGTTCCTATATCTTTTTGTTGAATTTTCTTCCAAATGGTATCTTCCTTCAAATCCATTAATGCTGGTATTACATGCTAAAAATAACGAAAATTAAGTAACAATCAAGTTTTTCCATAAATAGAAACCAGAAAATAACAGGAAAATAACAGGAAAATAAAAAAAATTAGAATTCTATTAGGACCATCTATAATTTTTTTTGTCTTAAAAGTAAGAAACGATAAACCATTTAATTAGTTCAAAAAGTATATCATTCGAAAATCCTTTTAATATCCATTAATTTCTTATTTAACATTTAAATTTTAAAACTATGAAAAAAAATTCATTAAGCACACTGGTGCTATTGTTTGTAGTAACCGTTATGGTTACTGAGTATGGTTGCAAAAAGTCGGATACTAATCCTACTTCAACGATGTATGCAGTAAGTCTGGCAACAGACCTCACACGTGGTCAATACCTCGTGGATAAGGATGGTTATGCACTTTATTTCTTTTCAAACGATTATAATGGAAGAAATTTTTGCGCTGGTGGCTGTAAAGCAGTTTGGCCATATTTTTATGCTGCAAATTTAACTCAGGCGAATTTAGGAACTGGCTTAAATGTTGCCGATTTTGATACTATTGTTGTAAACGGTACCAATCAAACCAGATATAAAGGTTGGCCTCTGTATTATTATGCTCCAAATGGAACGACCCTTGAACCAACCGGACAAATAACCGGCGAAAACATTAACAATTGGATAGTAGCTAAACCTGATTATACCATCATGCTAGCAAATGCGCAGCTTGTTGGTAATGATGGTAAGAACTATTTAGATACCTATGTTGAAGGTGTTGGCAAAACGGTTTATTTTACCGATGCAAAAGGCATGACATTGTATGCGTTTAAACCTGATAGTTTTAATATTAATAAATATACCAAGCCGGATTTTTCAAACAATGCAACATGGCCTATTTATGATACTACCAAAATAGTAGTTCCTTCCATCTTAGACAAATCTTTATTTGCCAGTATTTCGGTATTTGGAAAAAAACAACTTACATATAAAGGCTGGCCTTTGTATTATTTTGGACCTGATGCAAATACTCGAGGTAATAATAAAGGTGTTAGTGTTCCTAAACCCGGTATATGGCCTGTTGTTGTAAAAGACATAACCAGCGCACCTCACAAATAAATATTAAGAAAATTTCAACAATCGATGTCCGGGGTTTATCGAACCCTGACATCGATTCATTTTCATTAATTAAAAGTAACTGATTAGGGATATGGTTCAAAATGAACTCAATATTTCTTTTTCATCCCATTGAATGAAATTTTATATGGTGCATTTGAAAATTTTGCACCAAAATTATACCTACAAAACAACAAAAGCCTCGTAAAAACGGGGCTTTTGTTGTCCTGCTAAGACTCAGTAACATTTTTTATATTTCGTTTTTTATAACTTTTTGCGAGGTTTTGAAATGCGAAAATGTTAAACATTTGTTAAACACTTACAATTTCTAAGAATTGGTTAAAAGTTAGAATTTGAGTTTTCCCAAATTTCCCCAATACCAATAAATCGAGGTCACCGGTTATGATGAAATGGGCTTTTGAATCTTTTGATAGCTCCAGAAGAAAGTTATCCTTTTCATCCCTGCAAATGGGTACGATGCTGGTAACTTTAACAAACTCTGAAATATGGCTTAAAAGGCTTATAAGCTTACCTACCTTATCTTTATCAAAGTACTTCTTAAACTTTGGCCGTTTCAGTACCGAAAGAAATTCGTCCCAGGACTCCCGGCTAAAAATCACAACTACTAGTTCATCTACCAGAATATTGTTAAGTCTGGAAACCTCCTTACCCATTAACGAGCTTATAAGAATATTCGTGTCAATGATTACCCTGGAAACGATTTTTTCTTGCATACCTGGCAGCTCTTACTAATTCAACTTCCTTCGTAATATCATCCATCGATAGCGTATTATCTTTTAGTTCCTCCGCCAGGCTAAGGAACCTGCCTTTAAAGGTATCTTTTTCAAGTATTTCAAGTATTTGAACTTTCTGGTCGATGTCCAGCCCGTCAATTACCTTCAGTATTTCATTAAAAGGCAGTTCAACATTTATTTTTACCGGTTTTGCTTTCATACGAAGTATTATTTACTTTTTTTTAGAAAACTGCTCAAAATCTGAAAGATAATTAGTAATAAATAAAGAAACATCAGGTGGAGAAAGGATTTGCTTGTTTAAGAAAAATTGTATAAAGCTATCGTTATGAACTTGATCTATAAATTTTCTTTCAATGTTTTCAATTGCCCTTTTATATTTCAAATCAGCACTAGTTTTACATATAGTATGTTTGCATGACTGCAAGTAAACCTATAAACAATTAAAGTTTAATTAATTATTGTTAGTAACTTTCTTGAATATTTACTCTGAAACACTTAAAAAGAAAGAATTGAAAACCTCGTTGTCAATCTTTCTTCAAACCTAGTTGTCCTGCTAAGACTCGAACTCAGGCAAACAGAACCAGAATCTGCTGTGCTACCATTACACCACAGGACAATGATACCGCAAAAATAGGAAAAACAAGCTTAATTGATACCTGCTACCATAAAAAAAATTTGAATACGCCGTTACGAACCTGATAAAAATCCTTAATGCTTTGTTATCACCAACCACCAAAAGCTTCTTTTATTCTTTCCCTGCAATTTTCGACCAGCTATCTTTAAGTGTAACTGTTCGGTTAAACACTAATTTTTCGGGAGTGGAATCATAATCAACTGTAAAATATCCAACGCGTTCAAATTGAAATTTATCCAGTTTAGCAGCTTCTTTAACAGAAGGTTCAATAAAACAGGGTTGAATTTTTAATGAATCAGGGTTAATGTTAACCTTGTAATCACCACAATCTTCACAATCTTCAGGATTTTCCTTCACGAACAAACGGTCGTAGAGACGAACTTCGGCCTGCAAAGCATGATTTACCGAAACCCAGTGAATAGTTCCTTTTACCTTGCGTCCATCGGGTGAATTTCCTCCCTGAGAAGCCGGATCATATGAACACCTTAGCTCGGTTACTTCTCCGGTAACCGGATCTTTTAAAACCTCTTCACATTTGATGAAATAAGCATACCGCAACCGAACTTCCGAACCCGGAGATAGCCTGAAATATTTTTTGGGAGGATCCTCCATAAAATCGTCACGTTCAATATATATTTCTTTAGAAAACGGAACCTTCCGAGATCCAGCTGCACAATCTTCCGGATTATTCACCGCAACCATCCATTCAACCTGGTTTTCGGGATAGTTGCTAATGGTTACTTTCAATGGATTCATTATACCCATTACCCGCATAGCCCGTTTATTCAGATCTTCGCGCAGACAAAACTCAAGCAACGATATGTCGATTACATTATCGCGTCGGGCAACACCCACTTTTTCGGCAAAGTTGCGCAAACTCTCCGGCGTAAAACCTCTGCGCCGCAATCCGCAAATAGTTGGCATCCTCGGATCGTCCCAACCTCGAACAAAGCCACCTTTCACTAACTCGAGCAGTTTGCGTTTACTCATCATGGTATAGGTAAGATTCAGCCTTGCAAATTCAATTTGTTGAGGTGCATAAATTTCGAGCTCCCTGATAAGCCAATCATAAAGCGGACGATGTACCTCAAATTCGAGTGTGCAAATAGAATGGGTTATTTTCTCGATGGAATCACACTGTCCGTGGGCAAAATCGTACATCGGATAAATACACCATGCATTGCCTGTGCGATGATGCTCGATATGAAGAATGCGGTATAAAATGGGATCGCGCAACAACATATTAGGCGAAGCCATATCGATTTTAGCCCGTAAAACTCTTGCTCCGTCCGGAAAATCTCCATTTTTCATCTGTTGAAAAAGATTGAGATTTTCATCCACAAAACGGTCACGGTATGGGCTGTTTTTACCTGACTGGTTAACAGTTCCGCGGTATAGAGCCATTTCTTCCTGAGAAAGATCACATACGTAGGCTTTCCCTTTTTCGATAAGTTTTACGGCATATTCATATAATTTCCCAAAATAATCGCTGGCATAGTATTCACGGTCGTCCCAGTCAAAACCTAACCAACGAACATCTTCTTTAATAGAATCAACATATTCGGTATCTTCCTTAACAGGATTGGTATCATCGAACCTGAGATTGGTTAATCCACCATATTTAGCAGCTAATCCAAAATTCAGGCAAATTGACTTGGCATGTCCAATATGAAGGTAACCGTTTGGCTCGGGCGGAAAACGCGTATGAATTCTACCCTGAAACTTTCCGGAACGTATATCATCTTCCACAATTTCCTGGATAAAATGCTTTGATTCTGTCTCTTTCAATTCATTGCAATCTTTTTCTTCAAACGTGTCTTTCATGTATGTGATCTTTTAAAACTCAAATATAAATGAATTTACAAATTTGCAGATAAAAGTGGGTTGTTATTTTATTAATTGCAATTTTATTTTTGAAAATGAACATTTATTGACATCCCGGGGTTGTAGATTTTTATAATTGTACCTGAAACCAGTTCTTTTTTACCTTTGTGAAAAAATTTGAAATACTAGCTTGATTATGGGGTTGATTCATCTCGAAGATATGGAGTTTTATGCTTATCATGGTTGTTTTAAAGAGGAGCAAACAGCAGGTAATTGGTTTCTGGTAAACCTTACTTTGGAAACTGAAATGGAAAAACCTTCTGTTTCAGACAATATTTTGGATGCATTGAATTACCAGATTGCTTATCAACTAGTGAAGACCGAAATGGCTATTCCCTCTCATTTACTGGAATATGTTGCAGAACGGATATTGAGCGCTTTGTTTTTGGAATTTAAACAATTGGATCGGGCAACCGTGAAAGTTTCGAAGATGCATCCTCCCATGGGCGGTCAAATGAAGAGTGTAAGTGTAGAAATTTCGAAAACTAATATAACTTCATGATGACCGGATTTGAAAATTTGAAGTTAGACGAAACCCATAAACAAAAAAATTGCCCCAAATGCGGATCAAAATTTGAGTGCATGGGAGAGGATTGCTGGTGTCATAATTATCAGATTTTAAATAAGAATATCCACTACATCAGGCAAACATGGAATGATTGTCTTTGCCCGGCATGTTTGAAAGAATTCGCCGAAAACAAGGAACAGTTGTAAAATTATAGATTATTTTTATACATTTGCAAACCCAAAATGGTCGGTTGGCCGAGTGGTTAGGCAGCGGTCTGCAAAACCGCGTACGGCGGTTCGAATCCGCCATCGACCTCAAATAACAAACCCAAAACGAATGATTTTCAGACGTTTTGGGTTTTTCCTTTGGTGATTTTCTTAGCAGTTTCTCAACAATTGGGAAAACTCATTTTTTATCCTTTTCTTCAATAGCAATAATTTAGTTTAAAATCATTTTTAAAAGTATGGTTTGTTCATCCATGATTTCACTAAACTTATATGAATTTCAATTACATAATTTCGATATTAAAATCTGTGCATTATTCATTTTTATCCGTATCTATTAAAATAGGAATTTCAGGCTCTAAGAAGATGTAAGAATAACCTCATAGTCCTTTAAATCTTCTTCCAATCTATATCAAGCTCGTTTATCCAATTCTCATCTTTGATATTATGTTCTTCTATTTTGCTCATTTCGCCTTATTAATGAATGATTTTTTTTAAAATGTTTGCTAACATTGGGGGCTATAAGGAGTAAGGGATTTTCGGAGTTACAAAACTATCCGCCAGCAGAAGACATGGTGCGGGTGATACTGCTCGCAAACCACTGAAACCTTATGCCGCATGAGCCGTTGTTAGCAACTGGCCTTTTTAATATTCAATTGTAATAATCAGTCTATTTGAAAAAATGATACAATTTCTTTTGTTTCTTGAGCAAGACCTGCAAGTTCTTCTGCACTGGTAGCCAACTGTTCTGATGCTGATGCATTTTCCTGAGAAACTTCATTAAGTGATTGCATAGCAATATTTACTTGATCAAGTCCATTATTTTGTTCGAGACTTGATATTGTTATTCCTTGAATTAATAAAGTTGTTCGTTCAATTAATGGAACCAGCTCACTCATTTTATGTCCAGAAATATTTGCTAACTCCAATCCTTTCGTTGAAAGTTCATTTATCTCCACTGCTGCTATCTTACTTTTTTCTGCTAGTCGCCTTACTTCTGTAGCAACTACCGCAAATCCACGTCCGCTTTCGCCAGCTCTTGCTGCTTCAACCGCCGCATTCAGTGCTAGCAAGTTAGTCTGAAAAGAAATATCACTTACTATATTAATCTTTGATGAAATATTATTGATGGCTTCTATCGTTGTTAAAGAAATTTTACTCCCTTCTTTAAATTTAACTAAAGTGTCAACTGCAATCTTCTCAGTTTCTTTAGCATTGTTGACACTTTGCTGAACATTTGAACTTATTTCCTCGAATGTAGAAGCAATCTCTTCGGCTGAGGCAGCTTGTCTATTTGCTCCCTGCGCTATAACCTGCGAATTTGCACTAATTTGCTGACTTGCTTCAGCGATATCATTTGAACCCTCTATAATTTTTTTAACAATCTCTTTTAACTTTTCTATGGTATGAAGGAACGACTGAGCCAATACCCCTATTTCATCTTTTCTTGATAATAAGCTAATATTCATTTCAAGGTTTAGAAAGCCTGCAGCTAATTGTTTTGAAACAGATACTACATTATCAATTCCTTTTGTAATTGAAACTGTGATAAGCCATGTCAGAATTAATGATGCTATTAAGGCTATTAATCCAAAAATAATTATTTTGACTAGTTGAAAACTGTTACCCTTTTTATTTTCCTCTTTTTCTCTATCTATTTTTTTTTCTATGGCATTATTAATCTTATTAATTTGCATACCAACACCTTGGAGACAAACTAGCGTATTCTTGTTATAGATTAATAAAGCTTGTTCTTTATTGTTTTCAGCAAGAAACTTATTCATGTCAACGGCTGAATTGTGTAAATGGGTATGAAGAATTTCTAAACTATCAAAACTATTCTTCATTTCAGACACAAGATTTTCTGCATCTTTCCTGCCATCGCCATAAAACCATTTACCAAACGCACATTTATGAGGGTCAAGCTCAACACCCAATGCCGTTTCATTATTATTTAAAAGCACGCGGCTTACTTTTTGATTCCATTTTAAATGATCAATATACCGTTCAAGAAAAGTCTCTTTTACATTTCTCGATTGTTCAAGATTGTTACTATAGGTTATTACACCGCTAATACCAATAAATGACTGAATAATGATAAGGAAAAGTAATCCAATAAGCAGCCCAAAGGAAATAATGAGTTTATATCTAATTTGAACATTAGCCCACTTCATATTAAATCAGTTTTACTAAATTATAACTATTGCTTTTTTACACAATCTATATTAATTTAAATATAATCAATATTTTGCATAAACAAAAGAAAAATTAATAACAGATTTGTTCTTAAATAATCTGAAAATTAAAAAATTGCGACTCAGGCTTGTTGCTAACGTTGGCGTTAGAAACTTAAAACAACCATGGGATATAGAGATAGCAAATATCAATATGATAAAATTGTTGAGTTAAACGAAGGCTTTTTCGAAATTGTCCAAACAGACAAAGATGACACTCAAAAAGCAGAACAAAAGAAAGGGGTCGACCTTGTCAAAAGCAAGCCTCGGTTATGGCTATAGCATCAACTATATACGATTTTAACAATATCAAAAAGTTAAATAAACCGACGAAATTCAGATTCGTGAAGATTCTTAGGACATCGCTTGGTGTTCATCACATGATTTCTGCAAAATATGCCCAAAATTACTTAAATGAATTTTGTTATAAAGTCAATAGAAGAAATTTTGCCCATCAATTGTTTGATATACTATTAATAGCTTGTTTAACTTGTAATTATCAAAATATTATTAATCATTACTGATAGTCATATTATCTTTTGTTTGTTTTGATTTCAGCCATTTTAAGTATCTGCTTTAATGTCCCCTTTTTTACAACCTTTGAGGCATTGAAGGATACCGGAATAGTATTCAGTTTACAAGGTGTTCTATAATAATATGGCTCCCGCTTTGCCTTACTTCATAGCATCCATGTTTTTTAAGTATCCATAAAAGTTCGCTATATTTCATTTGCATAGGTAATAGAATTATTACTTATTGATATTTACTAATGTGTTTTATTCTGCGATTTTCATTGTTGAAAGGCTGAGGGTTACTTTAATCCATAAATGTAGCGAGATAATAAACTTTGTGGCATTTGGAATTTCAGCGTCATTTAAAATGGAATTTAATATGCCTTTTTTATCTCTTTACTTGGCTGAGAAGGTCTAACAAACTGATTTTTTATGGTTTCGTTTATTTTCTCCTCAAAGTCTTTTAGTTACTCGTAATCATACCCCTTGATAATTCATCCAAAAAAGTCAACTTGACAATAAATCAGTATGATCTAAATATTTAAATTTACCATCCTAAACTACTGAATATTAATGCTGGTGATATAAATCATCATACAGCATGTTATAAATTTTTCACTTTTTAATAACATCCCATAAATTGTTATATTACATTTGCGAACTTATTTTAAAGTAACAGAATTATGGGAAGTGTCTCAATTATAGTGCTATTGTTCTGTGGAATAATATTCGCTGTACTTGCAATTGGTGTAGGTAAGGTCTTTGGTCTTTCGTCTACAAACCCCGAGAAAGGCCAACCTTACGAGTGTGGTATCGAAACTCAGGGAGTTACTTGGGTGCAATTCAATGTAGGTTATTATCTCTATTCTCTTGTTTTTCTTGTTTTTGATGTCGAAATAGTATTCCTATATCCATGGGCTACGGTATTAAAAGAAATTGGTATGGTAGCCTTTATCGAAATTTTGTTTTTTACAATGTTCCTTTTTCTGGGACTTTTGTATGCATATAAAAAGAAAGCTCTTACATGGATGTAAAAAATGACTTTCTCCCGGATTTTCCCGGAGACATATATAAGGATGATAACGGTAAAACTAATTTTATTGTTACCAGTGTAGATGCCCTTGCTAATTGGGGCCGTAGTAATTCTCTCTGGCCATTGTCATTTGGTACCAGTTGTTGCGCAATAGAGTTAATGTCAACAGTATCTGCTAAATATGATTGGTCGCGTTTTGGTTTCGAAGTAATGCGGGCAAGTCCCCGACAGTGCGATTTAATTGTTGTTGCAGGAACCATCACCTATAAAATGGCTCCTGTGCTTAAACGATTATACAACCAGATGCCGGAACCTAGGTATGTTATAGCCATGGGTGCCTGCGCCATTTCAGGAGGTCCGTTTTTTTACAATTCCTACTCCGTAGTAAAAGGAGTTGATCATGTTATCCCGGTAGATGTTTATATTCCCGGATGTCCTCCCCGACCAGAAGCATTAATTCATGGGATGATGACCCTGCAAAAGAAGATATTGCTTTCGAAGGCTTATGTGATTGAAAAACCGAAGGAAGAATAGTAACTGTTTTGTCTAATTTCTAAGTACTTGTTACTATTTACTTAGTCTTACGATTGATATTTACGACTATTATAAAAATATGACTAAAGAAGAACTGAAAACATACCTGGAACAAACCTTTCCGGGAAGCAAAGTGGAAGAAACTTTTGATTTTCCATTAATGTTTGTTCACAAATCCGAATTGATTGAGGTGGCTAAAAGATTAAAAGACTCGGGCGAAACCCTTTTCGATTTTCTCTTTTGCGAAACAGCCATTGACCGTAAAAATAATTTTGAAGTTGTTTATCATCTTACGTCTACCACCTATCATCACAACATGGTGTTGAAGGTAGTTCTCGAGGATCGCGAAAATCCTGAATTAGAATCAGTTTATCTACTCTGGAAAGCTGCCGATTTGTTCGAAAACGAAATCTATGATATGTTTGGAATTCGTTTTAAAAATCACCCGAACTTGCGACGTATAATGCTTGGCGACGAGTGGCAAGGATTTCCTCTTCGTAAAGATTATAATGATGATGTTAATGTTGTGACTTTATAGCAAAATTTCTGATGGAAAATCAAAATAACAATTTGCCTTTGGAGGAGTTAACAGAAGAGTTTGTTGTAAACATCGGCCCCCAACACCCTTCAACCCATGGTGTACTCCGTTTGCAAACAACCCTTGATGGTGAAACAATAAAAGATGTTGTTCCTGTTTTAGGCTATATTCACCGGGGCATCGAAAAGATGACAGAGTCACTTGGATACAAGCAATTTATTTATCTTACAAGCCGAATGGATTATTTGTCGGCACACATAAATAATCAGGCCTGTTCTCTTGTCATTGAAAAAGGCTTACAAATTGAAGTCCCTGAACGTGCAAAAGCTATTCGAATTATACTGGCAGAACTTCAACGTCTTACATCACACGAATTATGGTGGGGTTCATGCGCAATGGATCTTGGGGCAGTAACTCCTTTTTTTCTTGCTTTCCGCGATCGTGAAAGAATACTCGAAATATTTGAAGGAAACACCGGTAACCGTCTTACAATGAATTATATTACTCCTGGAGGTGTGATGTTTGATGTGCTACCTTCATTTGCAAAAAGCATTAAGGACCTTTTCAAAATAGTTAAAGAATACCTTAAGGAATATGACACCCTTATTACCGGAAATATTATTTTTCAACATCGGTTAAAAGGAGTTGGGGTATTGCCGAAGGAACTTGCCATATCGTTGGGGTGCACCGGCCCGGTTGCACGTGCATCAGGCATCAGTTGCGACGTTAGAAAATATTATCCTTATGACGGATACGAAAAACTTGATTTCAGAGAAATAACAAGCGATGGCTGCGATAGTTGGGCAAGGTACATGGTTAGGATGGAAGAAATGAAACAATCCATACATATTGTGGAACAGCTGATTGAAAATTTACCCGAAGGAGAATTCAGGACTAAAGCAAAAGGTGTGATAAAGCTTCCGGTGGGAGAATATTACCAAAGGGTTGAAACGGCACGCGGAGAGTTGGGGGTATATATTGTGAGCGATGGAGGTAGCAAACCCTACCGCTGCAAATTCAGGGCTGCAAGTTTTTCGAACCTTGGCGCATTGCAGCCTATCACCATTGGAATGAAAATTGGCGATTTAATGGCCAGCATGGCAACACTCGATTTAGTAATTCCCGATATTGACAGATAATAACCAACTGATGGCTTGATGGCCAAAATGTAGCCAATAGCATTTAAAATAATAGTTTATAATGATTTACTTTAATTCCACCTCACAACCTTCCTTAAATAGAAGGGCAATCAGATTCGAAGTTTTGGAATTTCATATCACTATTATAGCCCATTTTTAAGGGGTTGGGATAAAAAAGTTGAAGAATAGATAAAATAATTTTATGATAGGATTTCCAGACATAACAAAATGGATTCACACCAGCCTTTCAGGTATCATGCCTCCATGGTTGACATTTCTTAGCGAGATGCTACTGGCCGGAGCCGTAGCATTGGTCGTTGTTTTACTTATGGTAGTATTGATGGTATACATGGAACGCAAAGTGGCTGGATTTATGCAGTTACGCTATGGGCCAAACCGAGTTGGTATTTGGGGAACACTTCAAGTGTTTGCCGATGTTTTTAAACTTTTGCTGAAAGAAAGTTTCGCGCCAAACAGCGTTGACAAGTTTCTTTTTAACCTTGCCCCGGTTATGGTGCTTACTGTTTCATTTATGGCCCTAGCTCCTATGGCTTGGGCTCCAGGTTTGCAGTTATGGGACACTAACATTGGCATTTTATATGTTACAGCGGTATCATCCATTGGAGTTATTGGTATTCTGATGGCCGGATGGTCGAGCAATAACAAATATTCATTGCTTGGAGCAATGAGAAGTGGCGCTCAGATTGTCAGCTACGAGCTGTCCGCCGGACTGGCCATATTAGCTGTAATACCTCTTACCGGAAGTCTCTCGGTAAACGCGATCATTCAATCACAAGCTGACGGCTGGTGGATACTCAAAGGACATCTTCCCATCATGTTTGCTTTTGTAGTTTACGTTATTGCCAGTACTGCTGAATGTAACCGGGCACCTTTCGACCTGGCTGAGGCTGAATCAGAACTAACTGCCGGTTATCATACTGAATTTTCCGGGATGCAATTTGGAATGTTCTATCTTACCGAATACATAAATATGGCTGTTGTTGCCATGGTTGCCTCTACTGTATTTCTTGGTGGCTGGATGCCTTTCCACTTACCGTGGGATTGGGCTTCGGGATTCAACCATATTATGGATTTTATACCATCCATTATTTGGTTTTTTGGGAAAATATACTTTATTATCTTTTTGATGATGTGGTTTCGCTGGACATTTCCCCGGTTGAGAATCGACCAGCTATTAAAACTGGAATGGAAATATCTTCTACCTCTTAGCATTATTAATCTGGTTATCGTAGCCTTTTTAACCATCATGGGCTGGTACTTTTAACCACTGATGTAATGAATTTAAAAAATAAAAATGACGAATTATTTGCATCCTTAGTTGCTGTAATTCAATAATATTAATACAATATATTCATGAAATCATTAATACAATACCTTAAGGATATTTTCCTTGCATTTTATTCGCTTTGGAAAGGGCTTAAGCTAACACTTTATTATTTTACCCACGCCCGGAAGGAAATTATTACTGAACAATATCCTGAAAATCGGAATACCACACTTAATATCCCCGAACGGTTCGCAGGTGAAGTTATTCTGCCTCACGATGAGAACAACGAACATAAATGTACGGCTTGTACCCTTTGTGAAATGGCATGTCCCAATGGTTCAATAAAAATTATCGCGGTACAGGTTGAAAATGAGGACGGAAAGAAAAAGAAAATTCTTGACAAATGGGTATACAATCTTGGCATGTGCACTTTTTGTGGCCAATGTATCGATGCCTGTCCACAAGATGCTATTAAAATGAAAAATTCATTTGAACTAAGTGTATATAACCGAAACGATTTAATTAAGATACTTAATAAACCTGGTTCGAAACTTAAAGAAAAAGAACAATGAACGCATCGACTGTCGTCTTTTACATCTTAGCGTCCGCAGTGCTCACCTTAGGAGTATTTACGGTGTTTACCCGCAAAATCTTCAGAGCTGCCGTTTACTTGCTTCTATCACTCATTGGCATTGCTGGTATCTATATCCTCATGGAAATGGATTTTGTAGCAGCCCTCCAAATTGTTATCTATGTGGGCGGGATCGTTGTTCTGATCATCTTTTCCATTTTTCTTACTCATAAGTCAGGAGAAAGACTACCATCGAGAGTTCCCAAACGTTTACTCTGGGCTGTGATTCTCCCAATTGCCGGTTTAGCATTAACCCTCTGGGTAATTCTCCATAGCGTATTTACACCTACCACTGAGGCTCCTATATCTCATTCAGTTGAAAATATTGGCCGTCAATTACTTAGTTATGATAAATTTGGGTATGTATTTCCTTTCGAAGTAGTGAGTATTCTTTTACTTGCTGCGCTTATCGGAAGTATTGTCATTGCCATGAAAACGAAGAAACAATAGAAAGTACAATAATTTATTAAAGAATCCTCAATATTTGAAATATATGGAACAAGTACCATTGACGCACGTGTTAATTTTAAGCTCATCTCTTTTCTTTCTGGGGATTTACGGCTTTTTCTCACGTCGCAACCTTATTACCATGCTTATGTCGATAGAATTGATTTTGAACAGTATCAATATCAACTTTGTAGCATTCAATAAATATCTTTACCCAAACCAGATGGAAGGTATCTTTTTTACCTTGTTTATTATCACCATTGCCGCAGCTGAAGTATCGCTGGCCATCGCAATTATTATAAACCTGTACCGCAAGTTCAATACCATCGACATTGAGGATACCAATACCATGAAATTCTAAGCTTATGAATAGCTATAATTTATCATCCATTTTAATTGTGCTTTTGCCGCTTGTAAGCTTTATTTTTTTGTCGTTGGCGAGCAAAAGAATTAAACCCGGCCTCGCTGGATTTATTGGAACCGGTGTGCTTACAGTAACTGCCCTTTTGTCCTTATATGTTGCTTACGGTTATTTCTTTGAATTCGGAAAGCAGGCCGGAGCTTACATTCCAGTAAATACTATAAAATTCGAGTGGCTAAAGTTTACTGATAATTTATCGATCGATCTGGGTATTGTTCTCGACCCTATTTCGGTGATGATGCTGATTGTGATTACGTTCGTTTCCACGATGGTGCATTTTTACAGCATCAATTACATGCACGGTGAAGAACGTTTCAATATGTATTATGCTTATTTATCGTTGTTTACCTTTTCTATGCTTGGATTGGTAATAGCGGTAAACATGTTTCAAATGTATATTTTTTGGGAATTAGTAGGTGTCTCCTCTTTTTTGCTTATCGGATATTATTTTACAAAACCTTCGGCCATTGCTGCCGCGAAGAAAGCATTTATCGTTACCCGCTTTGCCGATCTTGGGTTTTTAATAGGTATACTGATGTTAAGTTATGGAGCTCAAACGCTCGATTTCTTTACATTAATTGAACGACTAACCACTCCTGGATCTAGTTACCTTGCTTCTTTCACCGGAGCATCCTTTTTAGGGATGTCGGCTTTATCGTGGGGTTTACTTCTGGTTTTTACCGGTGGCGCCGGAAAATCGGCTATGTTTCCTCTCCATATCTGGTTACCTGATGCCATGGAAGGTCCAACACCGGTTTCGGCATTAATCCATGCCGCTACAATGGTTGTGGCAGGCGTTTTTCTGGTAGCCCGGTTATTTAAAGTATTTGCTTTATCGGCTCCCGATGCATTGTCCATCATTGCATACATTGGGGTATTTACTGCTTTGTTTGCGGCCATCATTGCTTGTACTCAAACCGATATAAAACGGGTGTTGGCCTATTCAACCATTTCACAAATTGCCTTTATGATGTTTGCCCTCGGAGTGTCCGGTTGGGGCGAAGGTCAAAACGAAGGATATACTGCATCAATGTTCCACCTTTTTACTCATGCTTTTTTCAAAGCGCTTTTGTTTCTTGGAGCTGGTGCGGTGATTCATGCTGTTCATAGCAATGAAATGAAAGATATGGGTGGATTACGGAAATCACTGCCTATTACTCATTTTACTTTTCTTATGGCTTGTTTGGCTATATCAGGTGTACCGTTGTTTTCCGGTTTTTTCAGTAAGGAAGCGATTCTCTCGGCAGCATTTCACGGAAATTCGATTGTATTTTACCTTGGCATGTTAACCAGCGGACTAACAGCTTTCTATATGTTCCGGTTGTATTTTAGAATATTCTGGCATACACCGGCATTACATCATGGCAACAGTCACAATCACGAATCGCACACCTGGTTTATGAATATCCCTTTGATCATTCTTGCCGTAGGGGCTGTGTTTGCAGGATATATTCCGTTTGGTTCATTTGTAAGCGCCGACGGCAAACCTGTTGAACTTCCATTACACATCATGTTCTCGATAGCTCCCGTGCTTATAGGGATCTCGGCAATTACATTGGCATATCTGTTTTATGGAAAGAAGAATGATCTTCCCGAAAAATTATCGGTTGCTTTTGGTGGATTCTACCAATGGGCATACCGTAAATTCTATATCGATGAAGTATATCTTTTTGTTACCAAAAAAGTATTATTCAACCTTATTGGACGACCATCCGCGTGGTTCGACAGAAATATAGTTGATGGCATAATGAATGGCTCGGCTACAGCAACTGCAACCGCATCGGAATCAATAAAAAGTTTCCAATCCGGCAGATTACAGACTTACGCTATGTTTTTTCTGGGCGGAGTGTTGGTAATCGCAGCATTACTCATATTGAATTTTATGTAATTAGAAAGAACCAGTAACCAGTAACTTATTTTCATGAACAACATCTTATCATTATTAATCCTGATACCGCTAGTTACAGCAATGGGGATTCTTCTCGTAAAAAAGGATTGCACCATTAAATTGATTGCATTGGGAGGAGGTATACTTCAACTTAGCTTTTCAGTTTGGCTGACATTATATTATTTGGCACGACGGAATTTAGGCGATGCGGGCGATATGCTTTTCCAGAACAGTATCCAATGGTTTGCCCCACTGCATATTCACTTTAGCTGGGGTGTCGATGGCATTTCGCTTGCAATGATTCTTCTTACTGCCATAGTAGTGGTGGCGGGAATACTCGTTTCGTGGCGTATTGAAAAACAGGTGAAGGAATTCTTTTTCCTGATCGTCCTTTTGAGTTTGGGAGCCTATGGGTTCTTTATTTCCACTGATTTGTTTATGATGTTCTTCTTTCTCGAACTCGCAGTAATACCCAAATATCTATTAATTGGCATCTGGGGTAGCGGAAAGAAGGAATATAGCGCCATGAAACTGGCAATAATGCTGATGGCCGGTTCGGCTTTGGTGTTTCTTGGAATTTTAGGGTTATACGTTGCTTCTGGTATTTATGGGAATGCTCCTACCTGGAACATTCACGAATTGTCTCTTATCCAATTTCCAATTGAGTTACAACGCATTTTCTATATCCTTACATTTATCGGATTTGGTGTATTTACCGCCATGTTTCCTTTCCATACCTGGGCGCCTGATGGACACTCCTCAGCGCCTACTGCGGCATCGATGTTTCTTGCCGGTATTTCAATGAAACTGGGTGGATACGGATGTTTGCGCGTAGCAACTTATCTGATGCCCGGTGCGGCTCAGGAATTATCATGGATCTTCATTATCCTTGCCTCCATCGCGATCATTTACGGAGCCTTTGCTACTATGATGCAAAAGGATTTGAAATATATGAACGCATACTCCTCGGTGTCGCACTGTGGGTTTGTAATTTTGGGTATTGCTATGCTCACAAGGGCAGGAATCATGGGAGCAGTGATGCAGATGGTATCACACGGTATTATGACGGCACTTTTCTTTGCCGCCATTGGCATGATTTACGATAGAGCCCACACTCGTCAGGCAGACGAATTGGGCGGGATGCTCAAGCAAGTCCCTTTTATAGGAACTGCTTTTATCATCGCAGGTTTATGTTCTCTCGGGTTACCTGGTTTCAGTGGATTTGTTTCCGAAATGACCATTTTTGTTGGCTCCTGGGAACGTACAGGAATTTTCTACCGTGTAGCAACTATTCTGGCTTGTGCTTCCATTGTGGTTACAGCTGTTTATATCCTTCGGGCCATTGGGTTGGCCATATGGGGAACTATAAAAAATAAGGAATACGAACATTTTAAAGATGCCAGCTGGAGCGAACGCTCGGCCGCCATCCTTCTGATTGCCGGTATTGTTTTCATAGGTATTTTTCCATTCTGGCTTACACACCTGATTGAAAAAGATACATTTTCGATATTTAATAAACTAATTTCTGTGGCTGTTGCCAATTAATCCAGTTAACGATTAAGCTATGAGTTTAGACTCCTTTTTGTTATTACGATTCGAATCGATAATCTCCTTGATTATCCTGATTTTATTGATTATGAAACTCAATGACGCTGATACGAAAGTAAAGCCATTCATGATCGCCATCAATGTGTTATTGTTCTTAAATTTTGCCTCCGGTTTTTTGCCTATTGGCGTTGGTCCACTGTTTGCCGGGTTCTTTAAAACCAATGCCTTGATAGTTTTTGAAAAGAACATCCTCAATTTTGGTTTGCTTTTAATTTCATTGACATCGTACACTTATCTTTCAAATAATAAGAACCGCATCGAATTCTATATTTTGTTGTTAAGTAGTATGTTGGGTGCATACGTTATGCTTTCGAGTGGTCATATTCTTATGTTATACATGGGGTTAGAGATGTCTACCATTCCATTGGCAGCACTGGCAAATTATAACAAGAGTTTAAAAAAATCGTCGGAAGCGGGTGTGAAACTTATTCTTTCATCAGCCTTTTCAACAGGTATTATGTTGTTTGGTATTTCGCTTTTATATGGCGCTGTTGGGAATTTGTCCTTCGAATCAATTTCAACTCATCTCGAAGCTAATACATTCACCTTCTTAGCCTTTGCATTCTTTTTGGGAGGTTTTGCGTTTAAGATGTCTATTGTTCCATTTCACTTATGGACAGCCGACGTGTATGAAGGTTCACCAGTTCCGGTTACCAACTATCTTTCTGTAATTTCGAAGGGATCCGTGATATTTATATTCATTAGTGTGATGTACACCGTTTTTGGAAAACTGGAGGAAGCATGGTTATATTCCATCAGCATTTTATCCATTTTGAGTATGACTATTGGGAATCTTTTTGCCATGCGTCAGATGAATATCAAACGATTGCTTGCATTTTCGTCGATTACGCAGGTAGGTTTTGTACTTGTGGGTATTGCAGGAGCATCAAAAGCCGGAACAACCTCAGCTATTTATTTTGTTATAATCTATCTGTTAAGTAATATCGCCGCTTTCGGTGTAATTGGAGCAATTGCTGATGCTACCGGAAAAGAAAGACTCGATTCATATAAAGGATTGTACAAATCAAATCCGTTTTACGCGTTAATACTAGCCATGGCTTTGTTTTCGCTGGCAGGAGTACCACCAACTGCGGGATTTTTCGGCAAACTATTCTTACTTACTGCCGGTATGGAGAATGGCATGTATGCATTATTGGGAGTAGCTGCATTTAACATGGTACTATCGTTATATAACTATCTCCGCGTGGTAAAAATTATGTTCATCGATCATACCAACGAACCTCTTCCGATTGTTGGAAAGAATTTTGCTCTGTCTCTTGCCTTAATTATCTGTTTGATTGGCATTATAGCTGTTGGCTTTATCACTCCTATTTACCAGTTTATTGATTCCATTAGTTTTGGAATGTAAAATAGATTAGGAAATTTAAAGATTTGAAAATGAATGTAAGATCACCGTTGGTTTTTTCATCTTCAAATTTTCAAATTATTTATTAAACTTTGATTAAAAAAACTTATGGCTATTAATCCTCATCATACCATCGAAGAACTTAACGGGATACGTTGTTCAGTTGTTGAAAAGAAAGTTGCTGAAAACAGAGCATTTTATATCACTCGGATATTGGAAAGCAATGGTTATAAGGTTATTTCAGTTACAGACGAAAATGGCTTGGTAACAATTGGGGTCACCGATATTTTATTCAATCCTGTGCATGCCTTATACAGCCGGTCGTTGAAAATGGTGGATGGCTCTTTGGTGACTCCTGCCATCTGGAACGACAAATATCAGGAGGAAGGCTTTTATTGGAATTACTAATGGTGAAACATATGATGACAAATTTTAAAGCTTGGTAAATTTTAAAGACGCTAGTTTTCAAGGTAATTTATACCAAAGAATTCAAACTTTGCAGGGTTCATAAATCATACATAGTAGCTCTTGATAGAATTGAAAGAATTGAACGTAACCGAATTAAAATTGGCGGCGAGCTGATCCCTGTGAGTGAAAGTCATCGTAAAAATTTTTACGATTTGATTGAAAAGCGGGGATTGGTTTAACAATACCTACTGGTTAATTTCTTATTCTCGCAGCTTTCACCGTTTTTGCCGAAAGCTCTTTCATTTTCGAACTATCAGAAAAGCCTAGTATTAGGGCAATGGCAAGATTTTCAGATGCTTCCTTTGCTTTATTTTGTTTATCGAATAGTAAAGACCTAAAGAAGTAGCAATCAGGATTTTTTGGTTCAGCCACTTGATAAACATCCAAACACTTTTCAGCTATTGAATAATCGCCCGAATTTATAGCCCTGGCTGTATAGGAATAGCATACAATACCCAGAAACCCTTTTACCCTGCTATACATTTGGCGGTTTAGCGAATCTTTTTCATGAGCTATCCGGTCGTTTAATGAGTTTATTTCATTCGTCCACCACCTAACATCCTGATTTGTTAAATTTTGCATATATGCATCACGCAATTTCATCTCCGTAAATTTCACCCTTTCTGCCTTTTGCTTTTCAAAACCATATTCCTCCATCTTTTGTATTGATTCGAGCTTTTTCCGAAGCATTTTTATGTTGAATAATCCGTCAAGTTCAGCAATACCATTGCTACATCCATTGGCCGCAGAAATAAACTGACCCGATGCCAGAAGTTGTTCAGTTTTCATTAAAATCTCGTCGTGAATCTGTCTCAAAAATTGTTTATCTGTGGGAATTAGTCTGTCACGCATGGCATTAATGTTGAACCATGCAACAGCTTCATTGATAAACGATACCGGCGGCCAGGCATGCCCTCCGTTAAATGAGGTTACCAGATGCCGCCAGTCAGTTTGATCCAACTGCCTCGAAATTGCCACAACCTCGTCGTAATTAAAATCATGTTTCCCGGCAGTCGCGTAAATTTCAAATTTCCGTGATGCGGTCATTGGATCGAAACCAGGCAAACCGGCGCTGCATGTAATAATACCTCTTACTTTAGGGGATGATAAAGCCAGAGAAGATGCCGCTCTCCCACCTCCTGAAAAACCAGCAACATAAATACGACTTTCATCAACCGGATAACGTTTCAGAACATCGGTAAACAATGCGTCAGTGATTGCAGTGAGATTTTGAATACCATTTTTCGAATTATTAGATCCCACCACAATGTAGCTATATTTTTCGGCAGCTTCTATACCTTTTTCAACAGCCAGATATCCGCTCCCGTGCGGGTCGAACATAAATATCACCGGCCATTTTTTTTTATTGTTGTACCCCGTTGGAAGGTACAATTTGTAAGATTGAGTTGTATCGGCCAACTCTGCCATATGCTGTATTTTATTAAAAGTAAGAGGTTTATTCATTTGCATGATAGAATTACCATCACAAGAACATAGCCAAATTACAAGCAGCGCGATTAGTCCTGAATGACCAGATGGAAAAAGTAAATGATAATTGATTTTCATAGTTTTACATTTGAAAAATGTCGTCCCGAAAATTAATGCTTTTTTTGATTTATTGACTATACCTTATTTTAATATATAATATTTATTAACAATACTTTACGAAGTTATTTATGATTGATTTTCAAATTAAAATGTAAAAAGTCAAACTTCTGGGAAACATCCTCGTAAAAAGAGATATGGTAAAATATATTAATCGGCAATATAGTAAAATGAGACTGGTGGTATTCTTTTTGGTTTTTGTAGTTGGAATAGTACCTGTGATTGCCAATTCTGTTTGTGTTAATGATTCGGTTAAAGAGATTATTGATAGAAGGATAGCCAAGATCGACAATCGATCACGATTCGTGGTTTCAACCGGTTATCTTACAAAAATCAGTTATGCCGGACGGTATTACGGAATCGGTGGTATTGGCCTTTACCCTACATTGGTTTATAAACATAAGTCGGGTATTGAAACCAGCTTATCCGGTTATGTGTGGACAGGATATACGCCGCTGCTTGCCCAATCGGTTTTCGATATAAGTTATTCTAAGGATATTACCTCATGGGTTGGAGTTGGAATTGGCTATTCCAGATCATTCATGTTCTATGGAACCGATTCTGATAAAAGGGCTATGAATAATTCCATAAATCTTAACCTGGGATTATACCTCCCATGGATGAATTTGGGCGTGGAATACGGATATATGTTCGGATATGATAAGGCCTCGGGCCTCCATGTTGGTGCAAATCGTGATTTTCCCGTTTACAAATTCCTGGGTTCGGATGTGTTTACAATCACTCCCAGTGCTGGTGCATTTTGGGGACCACAATCCATTCTTTACTATTACTTTTCGAAAAAGCAAGTGGTAAAAGTCAACAATGGTAACGGGAAGGGCAAAGGGAAAGGCTCTGTTACGCCAACTACTTCAACTAGTGAAACATTAACTGAACCGGGTACAAAATTTCAATCATTGGCCTACCAACTATCCTTATCGGTTACATACCGGATAAATCGTGTCTCATTTGAAATAGGATACAAGATGGACATACCTCTTAATCTGCCGGTTGATTACGAATACGGGAAAAGCCCACTTTCATATGTGGCAGGTAGTTTGAAATATACTTTTTAAGCGATTTGTTAGGTGATCATTTCTGTTCATGTCAGATAGAACTTTCCGAAAATATATCAACATTTAATAAAAAATGAAACCTCTTGCGAAAATAACCGTTAAAGATGGAAAATAGAAGATAAAATAAGATGAAAAAAGGTGCTTTATTAGGTATGTTAATTTTAGGTATAGTCGTTGGAATAAATGCGCAAAGTGCAACAAAATATCAAGCGCTATTTGTTTACAATTTTACAAGATTTATTGAATGGCCTTCGAATGGTTCGTCAGAATTTGTAATTGGAGTGCTTGGAAAATCATCCATTTATAACGAATTGCAGACCTTAGCTTCCGCAAAAAAAGTTGGTAATCAAACAATTGTTATAAAACAATTTTTAAATTCAAGTGAAGTGGTAACTTGCCAGATATTATTTGTTTCCAATGAGGTAGCATCTCAAATATCGCAAATGGCTGCCTCATTTCAAAGCAAAAACACGCTTATCATCACCGATCGTGCCGGATCTACAGGGAAAGGAGCTGGGATAAATTTTGTAAATGCCGATGGGAAACAAAGATTTGAAATTAGCAAATCGAATGTTGATAAAACCGGGTTGAAAGTGAATAAGCAATTGCTTGATATGGCGATGATTGCCGATTAAGAAAATTTTAAAACGACAAAAAAAGCCTTGCGATACAACCGTTGAGTCTTTTTACTTCCATATAGGGCATTATTGTTAATAATTTGTAAACAGCTTCAATTGTGAATCATCCCAAAGGGTAGGATAATCGTCGCTAAATTTTTTCAACACTGCTGAAATAATCGTCTCACGCATAAACTTAGATTTATTCTCAACGCTATACTTCTTACAATAGCCGTTAATAGCCGTTAATTCTTTATTATTGAATAATATAACTTTGCTATTTATGCGTTTGAGATCTGGTTCTTTATGATATTTTCGTTTCACTGCGGTTATGTTTTTATATGCCTTATATCGTTGATGCTAAGTTGGTGCATTTGTTCGAAATATCGCATAAATCTAACCTATAAGTTATTAAAAACTTATTAACAATTGTCATCTACATATCCCGTAAATATTGCACAATTTTCTCCTTTGCCTGATTTACAGGAAGAATCCCAACAACCATTCCGAAAATGCAAATAACACCTGCAGAAAAGATTACACCTAATACTATATTGTCGATATAATGATGAATAAAAAAAGTCGCTGACGCTGAAAACAAAAGCAGATAAACATATTTAAGAAAATCCGTCCTCTTAAAGTAAAATAATCCGGAGTAATGACATAAAACAATTTGAAGACTACAGACAATTGTTTGAGTTACTAAACATGATATTGCCGCACCTCTGGCTTCAAAAGCAGGAATTAACAATAAGTTTAACGCCACATTAATAAAAACTGCAAAGATTGCGACATAGTTCAATTGTTTTAACATTCCTTTCGCAGTTAACAAAGTACCAAAAACATACGATATAGAAATTGGAATAAATCCCAAAATAAGTATGGCAAACACATTGACAGAATGAGTTCCAACTTCGTTATACAACAATTTCATAATTGGTGCACTATAAGCAAAAAATGATAAGGAAGAGGCCACCGATATGACAAATAATATTGAAAATGAAAAATACGTTAATGGTCGAATATCTTCGCCCTTTCCTATCATTCGGGAAAACATGGGAAATAAAAGGGCCGGAAAAAGGTAAGCAAACATAGTAAGCGCATCGAGGATGCGAAATGATTGTGCATAAATACCAGCTTCCTTCATTCCGTTTGGCAATATTCGTTCTAGCATAATACTGTCTGCACGGTTATAAATTGTCATAAAAAAAATCAGGATGGCAAATGGAAGGCTTTTCAAAATAATTTTTCTGGTAACACTCCATTGAAAAATAACTTTTATGCCTTTTGATTTTAGCAAAAGAATCGATAACACTACGAAACAGGTAACAATATAAGAAGCTGACTGAATGTAAGCAAACCATTCGATTTTAAAAGTTGTACCGAAAACATGCCCCCACAATGCCAGACTGCAAAGTGCAATCATAATTGTTCGATCCAAAACAGAAAGGATACTATCAGTTGTGTAATACTGCATTCCACTAATGTTCGAACGTAGATACAAAATAAAAGATGACAAAAACTGATTAATTATCAGCACAAAGAGTAACCCTATTTGTCTTTTTTCGTATCCAAGCAACAAAGCAGCTATAATTGTAACACCTGCATATAATAGTCCTAAAATAAACCTGATTACTGCAATATGGCTTATATAAAACTGTACTTTTGATGCGTCGATCGAAAGATTACGATTGTTGTAATTTGTAATTCCTAAATCGAGTAGAATATTAAAAAGTAAAGTGAAATTAAATAATGAGAAGAAAAGTCCATATTCAGAACTTCCAACCAAATTTTGAATGGTTCTGTCGATGCCGAATACCCAAAACGGTTTTATTAAAAGATTAAGAATTAAAAGAAGAAGGAGGTTTGTAAAAAACTTTCTTTTCAAATTGCAAGAATATAGTTTATTTTACAAAGTTAATTTTTTTTGATTAGCCTCGCTCAATATGAAGATTCATACAAATACGGGATGCCTTGTTTTTGCTGACCTTGTACCGAATTTTACGTCTTGTTTTTTTAAGGCTGATTTAGCAGGGCTAAAATAAGTAATAACATGAAAATTGCAGTCAATACCCGTTTGTTATTGAAAGACAAACTAGAAGGCATCGGTTGGTTTACCTTCGAAAATTTAAAACGAATTACAGTAAATCACCCGGAGCATGAGTTCTATTTTCTGTTTGACAGAAAATTTTCTGATGAGTTTATCTTCTCAAAAAATGTGCATGCGATAATAGTCTCACCTCCTTCGAGGCATCCGCTATTATGGATTGCATGGTTCGAATACTCAATACCAAAAATTTTAAAAAAATTAGAAATCGACCTATTCGTCTCTCCTGATGGCTATTTAAGCCTTCGAACTGAAGTCCCTCAACTGGCCGTAATTCACGATATTAATTTCTATCACCGTCCCAAAGATCTGCCGCTTTCGTCCAGATTATATTACCAGTATTATTTTCCGAAATTTGCAAAAAAAGCAAAACGGATTGTTACTGTTTCCGAATTCTCCAAAAAGGATATTTGTTTTAGTTACCATATTTCGCCTAAGAAAGTAGATGTTGTTTATAATGGAGCTAATTCGATTTTTCATTCACTCACTCCGGATGAAATAAAAGCAACAAAAGATAAGTATTCTTCAGGATCCGATTATTTTTTGTTTGTCGGTTCGCTTCATCCCCGCAAAAATGTAAGCGGGTTGCTGAATGCCTTCGATCTTTTTATTTCGCAACACCGTACCGATCACAAAGTAGTTATTGTAGGAGAAAAGATGTTTTTTACTGCTGAGCTGGATCAAACTTATAACCAGATGCGATTTGGCGACGATGTTCTTTTTACCGGACGATTGGATATAAATGAACTCAAAAATGTTTTCGGAGCCGCTACAGCGCTGGTTTTTGTTCCATTTTTTGAAGGATTTGGTATACCCATTGTTGAAGCCATGTGCGCCGGAATACCTGTGATATGTTCTCACTGTACTGCATTACCGGAAGTTGCCGGCGATGCTGCGCTTTATGTAAATCCTCTGGATGTAGATGGTATTGCTGAAGCTATGCATAAGATATCGTCCGATCCAAATTTACGAAACGATTTAATAGCCAAAGGGAAAGCACAGCGGGAGAAATTTAGCTGGGACTTGTCTGCCGAAAAGCTATGGGCTTCGATAGAAAAATGTCTAATACCTTAAAAAAGAAATAGGCTAAAATACTATAGATATATTTACAAAAAATCTCCTTATTTTAATTTTATTTCTTCTTATGTTAAAAAGCTCATATCAAACCGACCTGATTGAAGCAGGATGCGATGAAGCAGGACGTGGTTGTCTGGCTGGTCCGGTTTGTGCAGCTGCAGTTATTTTGCCTGCAAATTTCACCCATTCACTACTCACCGACTCAAAACAACTATCTGCAAAACAACGACATAACCTTCGGACTGAAATTGAGGAGGTTGCTATTTCCTGGGCTGTAGATTTTTCTGACAATCATTACATCGACCAGCATAATATTCTGAAGGCATCGATACATACCATGCACAAAGCTATCGGAAAACTATCCATTAAACCTGAATTGATCCTTGTCGATGGAAACTATTTTATACCCTTTCCCGAAATCAAACATAAATGTATTGTTAAAGGTGATTCGCTATATTTTTCCATTGCCGCAGCATCCATTCTGGCGAAAACTTACCGCGACGATTTGATGGATACTCTTCACCTTTCGTACCCCCAATATAAATGGATCTCTAACAAAGGATATCCTACAAAGGCGCATCGAATAGCCATTCAAAAGCATGGCATAACGGATTATCACCGCAAATCATTCCACATGGAAACAGACCAGCTATCGCTGCAATTCAGCTACTCCGAAAAATAGAAACACTCTTAATAACTTCTGATATAAAGCCGGGATGTCCGGATAGATTTATTCGGTACCTCTCTGCACCATTGCAGATGCTTACGAGCAGGTAAGTTATGCGGTTTCTGATTTAATCCTTAAACAAAAGATTTTTAAAGTTGTTTAATGATTGTTTTTGTATATAAACAAATCACACGCTAACACTTAAAACTAACCCGTCATGGAAAAAGTAAATGAACAGAAATTTTATCACCCTACTGCAGAAGTGATTGCCAATGCAACAGTTAAGGATTATGAAAGTTTATACACCTATTCAATTGAAAACCGGGAAAAATTTTGGGGCGAACAAGCCGAAACGCTTGAATGGTATAAAAAGTGGGATAAAGTTCTTGATGACAGCAATCCACCGTTTTACAAATGGTTTGTTGGTGCAAAAACAAACATCATTCAAAATGCATTGGACCGGCATCAAACCACGGCCATCCGAAATAAGCTTGCACTGATTTGGGAAGGCGAGCCAGGTGATTTACGAACCTTTTCATATCACGCTCTGAACCGCGAAGTTTGTCAATTTGCCAATGTTCTAAAGAGCATGGGAGTGAAGAAAGGTGATGTGGTAACCATTTACATGCCTCAAATCCCTGAACAGTTATTTGCCATGTTGGCTTGTGCTAAAATTGGAGCAGCACACAGTGTCGTGTATGGCGGATTTAGCCACGAAGCCCTGGCCGATCGTATTAACGATGCAAACAGCCGCGTGGTGATCACAGCTGATGGTGGTTTTCGACGGGGTAAAATTGTTGAACTCAAAAGTGTGGTAAATAAGGCCATGGAATTGTCTCCTACCATGGAAATTTGCATTACGGTAAAACGCACCGGACAAGATGTTTATATGGAAAATGGCCGCGATTATTGGTATCATGATCTAAAGGCTCTTCCCATTGCCGGTTACAAATGTGAAACTGAACAGATGGACTCTGGGGATATGTTATTTCTTTTGTATACTTCCGGTTCAACCGGGAAGCCCAAAGCACTGGTTCACACACATGGAGGATTTAGCGTTTATACGTCAACCACTTATCGGATGGTGTTCGATATTAAACCTGAGGACCGGTATTGGTGTGCTGCAGACCCGGGGTGGATTACCGGACACAGTTATATTGTATATGGCCCACTAATGAATGGCGCCACCATAATGCTTTACGAAGGTGCACCTAACCATCCCTATCCCGACAGATGGTGGAAAATGATCGATAAATACGGAATCAACATCTTGTATACTTCTCCAACTGCCATTAGAGGCCTGATGCGTTTTGGTGAGTCATGGCCCAAAAGAAACGACTTGAGTTCTCTCCGTTTACTTGGCTCTGTGGGTGAGCCCATCAACCCCGAGGCCTGGAAATGGTATCACAAGTATATTGGGCAGGAACGATGTCCGATAATGGATACTTGGTGGCAAACAGAAACAGGTGGCTTTATGATCTCTCCTCTACCAATTACTCCTTTAAAACCGGGTTCTGCAACTAAACCATTTTTTGGGAATGAAGTAGCCGTTGTGGATGATCATGGAAAAGACGTAAAACCGGGAGAAGAAGGCAGTTTGGTAATAAAATCACCGTGGCCGGGAATGACTGCCGGTGTTTATAACGATCCTAACCGTTTTGTTGATACCTATTGGAGCAAATACAAAGAGCAGGGATGGTACTTTACAGGCGATTCGGCAAAATTTGATGAAGATGGTTATTTCTGGATTATCGGTCGCGTTGACGATGTGATTAAAGTAAGTGGTTACCGGTTGGGTACTGCCGAAATAGAAAGCGTGATGGTAAGCCATCCTTATGTTGCAGAAGCGGCGGCTATTGCCGTACCACATGAGTTAAAGGGCAATGGTATTCACATTTTTGTTATTCTGAAAAAAGGATTTGACGGTTCCAAAGAGCTTGAGACCGAAATGGTAAACTTTGTAGCGGAACATATGGGGCCAATTGCAAGACCCGAAGAGGTGAAAGTTGTAGATTCGTTGCCCAAAACCCGAAGCGGCAAAATTATGAGAAGGGTGCTAAAAGCAAGGGTTCTCGGCTTGCCGGAAGGCGATTTGAGTACGTTGGAGGAATAATGGCTCCGCCGCCGTTTGCGTGAATTGTGAAGCAACCGATGAAATCAATTGCGTAACGCGAGTGCGGATTTGTAATCCGTTCTTATTTTAACCCCCTGATAAGCTTAGGTTATAAAGTTGAAGGCGGCTAAGCTTACCGTCTCGCTGCGCTTGCTGTTTCCGGCTTCCAACCGCCACAAACAAAATTACAGTGCATAAAAAGAAGGTACGCAGCAAAAAGCATATATTTGCAGGATGCCAACAGGTTATCAGATAACGGAACAACGCACGCCATTCCGCCAGAAGCCATACAGATAATTTAAGTGGCACGCTCCGTGATTTTAAAAGCTATACCAGCAAATAGTATTTAAAACTTATTGATTCTGAAGCTGAAAGCAGGCGTTATTGGATTCTTGAGGTTTTTTGGAAAGCAGCCTGTAAACATGAACGAAACAGCCAATATCAATTTTGGACACACGAAAACCATGCCGGGCAATTATGGTTTGAAGATTTTATCTGTCGAAAAATATATTAATATTCATATAAATCCGTTACGAGCCGGAGTTTTATTACTTTTCAGCCAAAGCATTTGTAGGTGCTTTGGCTTTTTTTATGCAAGTTTCAAAAACTTTCGCTTCCCCTTTTGATTCCGCAAAGTTATTTTTAACTTGACCATCTTAAAATTAGTGCCTTTTCGGACCTTATAATTTATTTAGTATGAAACGATTTTTTGTTTGGTTTTTCATCCTTGCCATCCTTGGGAGCATTGGGCTCACCGTATGGCATTTCTTAAGCCCCTACAAACAGATTGAACTATTTAGTTCAGTTCCAGATAAACCTGTTTTTATCATTGAAATTGACAACTCGTATAAAACCTGGGAAACCCTTACCAAAAGCAAGGTATGGGGACAATTGAAGAAGCATCAGCTTTTTTCGCAGGCCGCTGAAGGTATCGACATGCTTGACACACTTATTCAAAGTAATGGAAAACTTGCACAATACATTGGTTCCCGTAGTTTAGTAATTTCAATGCATATTGTTCAGCAGGGCACAACTGATTTTGTGTATGCACTTGATTTAAGACGCGCCTCAAAACTTTTGACCATTAAAAATTTTTTAAATGGAGTTTTAGACTCAAAATTTAATGTAAAAAACTACGAATACAATGCGTTAACTGTTTACAAAATTGACGATACTAAAACGCAGCAAACACTTCACCTGTATTTCAAGCATAACCTGATGGTGGCTTCCTATAGCCAGAAACTTATTGAAAAATCCATCGATCAGGTAGATCATCCCAAATTGACTGAAGACAAAAATTTTCTTGATATTCGGGATCGCATTAAAGGCGAAGGTTTGTTGCGCTTTTATGTAAACTATGCCCAGCTTGATAATTATACCAATGGAATGCTTACAGCACCCGATTCGGACATTCGCCAGATAAGCAAGAGTTTATTCTATACAGGTCTGGCATTAAATATCGAAAATGATAACCTTATTCGTTGTGAAGGGTTTACTAATTTTAATGATTCGATTATTTCAAGCATTCGTGCCATGAGTAAATCAGGTTCCGGAAGAACAGGACTGGCAGAGGTGCTTCCAATTCAAACGGCTTCATCTGTGTCGCTTGGCTTCGACAGATTTACCGAATATTTCGATAATCTGATGGACAATATGAAGGAAGTAAAAAAGTCATACAACGAATATCAGGCTAACATCAAACAAGCAGAAACCTTTTTGAAGATTGATGTTCGAAAGAATATCATGAGCTGGATTGGCGACGAAGCAGCCATGGTGCATTTACCACCTATGGGTTTAGGCAAAAACAATGAGTTTGCCGTTTTCCTGAAAACCCGCGACTTGGATGATGCCAAAAAGAATCTGGATTTTGTTATGAATCAGGTTCGAAAAAGATCTCCTGCCACATTCGAACAAGTGGAATACAACGGTTATTTTATAAACTACCTTTCCATGAAGGGTTTTTTTCGTATGCTTCTGGGAAAGTACTTCCAAAAGCTTGAAAAACCATACTTTACATACATAGGTGACTATGTGGTATTCAGTAATCATCCCCAAACACTTAAGGTGATTATTGATGGTTTTGCCAAAAAACAGTTACTAACCAATTTACCTGATTATAAAGCGTTTGTGAGTACATTCACCCGTAGTTCCAATTTTTTGATGCTGATAAACACATCCCAATTCCTTCAGAGTCTGCATGGGTCGGTAAATGCATCTACCTGGAGTGAGTTTCAGAAAAACAAGGAATATATTGTAAGTTTCCCTTATATGGGCTTTCAATTGGACAAAGATGGATCGCTGTTTAAGACCCGGTTTAACGTTGCCTTTACCGGAATGGCCTTGCCTCCACTTGAGACGATCATCCCTGATTCCGCAAATCTTACCGATACCGATACCGTCAAGGTTACAAAGGCAAGCGATGTAAAAGCAGATATAACAAAAATGCTAACCCAGGCTGAAGACTATATTCCCGATGACATAAAAGCGCCTGAATACAAAGAAAACTACGACAATGAACAGTTAAAAGTGATTTTTGTATTGAGGGATGGTTTTCGACATGGTGATTATAAAGAGTACTACGAAAACGGATCAATAAAAATAAAAGGGCAATATCGGCGTGATCACAAAGATGGTGTTTGGAAAATTTATTCTACAGATGGGAAACTCATTCAAAAAGTGAAGTTTAACGATGGTAAAATAAAGGAATAGGATAATTGTCTTACACCCTCACATCGAACCAAGATGAAGTTTTATTGTTTCTAGTTTTTATGAACTATCACTAATCAATAAAAAAAGAATGAACAAGCTCTTTTCTTTTTTATTTTCTACTCGACTGATGGGAGCTCTTTTGCTTATTTTTGGATTTTCCATTGGTATTGCCACATTCATTGAAAATGATTTTGGAAGTTCTACGGCTCGGGCAATGGTATATCATTCCCGTTGGTTTGAGGTGATGCTTTTTCTGGGCATGATAAACCTTATCGGGACAATTATTATCCATAAATTGTATCGAAAAGAAAAACTGTCGATATTCATTTTTCATTTTGCATTTCTGTTTATCCTAATGGGATCGGCCATTACCCATTTCTTTGGCTATGAGGGTGTAATGCATATTCGTGAGGGCAATACATCACAAGAGTTAATCACAGAACGAACTTATTTTTCCGCCACCGCAATAGTTAATAATCAAACTGCTGAGGCTAGCAAACCTGCCATTTTCTCGGCTATGTCCGACAATAATTTTAAACTATCACTCAATCCTGGTGGTAGACCTGTTTCGGTGGAATGTGTTGAATATATTCAAAATGCCGAACAAGCCCTTATTGAAGATCCTTACGGTAAGCCTACGTTGGAACTTGTGATTGCCGGAGGAACTGGAAGCAGACAATTGGTTTTTCTAACTGAAAAACAAACGGGTAAGATCGGCGGCCTTGTTTTTAGTCTTAACGATAGCACTAATCGCGACGGTGTATCGATCATATTTGACAATAAAGGTCTGCGGTTTTCCTCTGCCGTTGAAACAATTACCGTAAGTATGTCAGACCAATTAGTTGATACCCTCAAAAAAAATCAAACCCATCCTTTCCAGCTTCTCAACTTATACCATTTTGGAGGGTTGCAAGTGGTAGCAAAGTCATTTTTGATGAAAGGTAAGGTTGATGCAATTGCATCAAAAGAGGCCAAACCTGAGCAGAATTCTGATGCGCTACGTTTGAAAATTACATCGGGTGACGAATCAAAAACCATCCTTTACATGGCAGCACGAACTGGTCAGAACGAATCTATGAGAGTGCAGTTGAAAGATGCTCTTGTGCACGTTTACTATGGTGCAAGGGCTGTTACTCTACCCTTTTCTGTACATCTCAAGAAATTCATTCTTGAGCATTATCCGGGCTCCGAAAGTCCTGCTTGGTTCGAAAGTATGGTGAATGTGCAGGAAGGCGACAAATTATTGCAAGACCAGCGGATATATATGAACCACATTTTATCGTATGGTGGATACCGGTTTTATCAGTCATCCTACGATACCGACGGCAAAGGAACCATTCTATCGGTAAACCACGATTACTGGGGATCGTTTATAACCTACTTTGGCTATCTTTTATTAGCTATTGGTATGATTTGGAGCCTTGTAAATCCAAATAGTTATTTTAGGAAACTTTCTATTGAACTGGCTCGTCTACGCGAAATACGTAAGTCAACCATGGCGGTATTGCTTTTTGTGTTTCTTCCAATTGCAGGAATACAGGCACAAACTATTCCGGATAGCGTTAAAATTGACAAAAACCATGCAGCCAAATTTGGCCAAGTACTCATTCAGGATCCCGGAGGACGGATAAAACCGGTTAGTTCGCTTAGTTCAGAATTTCTTCGAAAAATATGCCGAAGCGATAATCTACTCGATCAAAACAGCGACCAAGTGCTTGTAGGAATGCTTGTTTATCCAGGATTCTGGCAAGGAGTGCCTATGATTCGGGTTTCGCACCCCGACATTCTGAATATTCTTCACATCAAGGGAAAACTTGCTTCTTTTAACAACATTATTAATTATCAATCGAAGGATCACGAATATAAACTAGCCAGGTATGTGCAGCAAGCGTATCAGAAAAAACCCGGGGAACGCAATAAATTCGATAACGAAATTATCAAGTTCGACGAGCGCGTGAACCTCTGTTATATGGTGTATACAGGCGAATTTCTGCGGCTGTTCCCCAAGGAGGGTGATCCTTCCAAAACGTGGGTTTCGCCAGGTCATACAACAGGCGTTTTTAAGGGTACGGATTCCTTATTTGTCGAGAAATTTTTTCCTTGGTATGCTCAATCTGTAATGGAAAGTTCCCACAATGGCAATTGGCAACAGGCCAACGAGGTAGTGGGATATCTCCATAAGTTTCAACAGAAATTTGGAGGAGACATTATTCCTTCCGACTTTAAAATTAAGCTGGAAACATGGTACGCCAACCTGAATATTTTTGACCGTATCAGTTCTGTTTATGGATTAATAGGTTTTCTACTTTTGGTTCTTCAGTTGTGGTCGGTATTTCGTCCGCGATTAAATCTGAAACCTTACATGCGAATCGCCATTGCAATTATTGTTGTATGTTTTGTATTTCATCTTGCAGGTTTGGCAGCACGATGGTACATTGCCGGTCACGCTCCATGGAGTAATGCTTACGAATCGCTCATTTACATTGCATTTGCTACGGTATTGGCAGGTATTCTTTTCTCTCGCACCTCAGCAATAACTCTTTCGGCAACTTCGCTATTAGCATGGCTGATTCTTTTTGTGGCACATCTCAACTGGATGGATCCAGAGATTACCAACCTGGTTCCGGTGCTTAATTCATATTGGTTGGTTGTGCATGTGGCGATTATCACGGCAAGTTACGGATTTATGGCATTAGGAGCTTTGCTGGCTTTTCTAAACCTTATATTGATGGTATTGCAAACACCTCATAATATAAAAACTTCAAAGGATATTATTAAAGAACTTACATTGGTTATAGAAATGACTCTCATTATTGGGTTGTATATGCTTACCATTGGCACTTTCCTTGGAGGAGTATGGGCCAACGAATCGTGGGGCCGTTATTGGGGCTGGGATTCGAAAGAAACCTGGGCATTGGTATCTGTATTAATCTACGCTTTCGTTTCGCATGTCCGGATGATTCCCGGGATGAAAGGAACTTATACTTTTAATTTGTTAGCTCTTGTCGCATTTAGCTCGATTATCATGACCTATTTTGGAGTGAATTTCTACCTGTCGGGGTTGCATTCCTATGCCAAGGGCGATCCAATACCTGTTCCGGTATTTGTTTATTACAGCATTGTTACTGTTGCATTGGTCGCTGTTTTGGCATGGTGGAAGCAGAAAAAAGTTACCGCGATAAGTTAAAGACGACTTCCCAATTGATCGGAATATGACGGTTAAAAAGGTTGTTTTAAAAGTCACTTGGTAGTAAACGCTTTAAGATTCTTCGAACTCTGACAGGTTATGAACTAACCGTTTACTTCTGACCTGACAGTGTCGAAGACCTGTCAAAGTCTCTTTTTATAAGCCATCAATATTAAAACAGGCAAAGCCTGCAATGATATTTTAGACTTAGGGAGAACCTTAGCCGAACGTGAAATGACTTTTTATTATTTTTTGGTATTTGCAATTAATTCGAGTGTATCTTCGTAAGCCTTACTCCGATGGATGGCACGTTTCTGGATGGCAATATTTTCTGCACGCACATATCCCCCTTGATAGTATCTCTGAAACCAGGGCATTACTGTAAAAAAAGCGTCGTAAATGGTTTGGTGAATGGCTATCCTGGCTCCCAAAAATGCTAATGCAGAGGTGAGTAATACCGAGTTGATACCATTTCGAATATCCCCTGCATAAAACTGCCCTAACCCAGGGAAACACATACTTAAAATTGATGCGGTTTTAGGGTTTGGCTTATAAAAATTCTTTTTGTTATCAAATATCAGAACGATTTTTTTGCGAGTAACCGAGTCTCCAGACTCAATACAATTGACAAAACTTGCTTTTGAATTTGTAAAATCCTCCATACCAAAATAACATATTCCCACTAAAAGCTCCTTCTTGTAATAATCTTCACCCGTTATCGTATCATTTATCGATAATATATCAGCTAATGCTAATGCAAAATCGTGCATATAAATCATACATTCAACTTTGCTAAAAAGAGCATTATTCTTTAAGTGATCATTAGTATACGAGAAATACGCTTTATCATAAAATCCGGCAGCTTGTTCGAATTGCTTGAGATTCTGAAAGCAAGTGCCGATATGATCATATACTTCAGGCTCGGCATTGGAATCGAAAAATAGAAACCTCTGATACTCTTTCAGAGCCAGAGAATAATTGCCCAGCCTGAATTGCTGGTCAGCCACATCAAGCACCTGCGGAAGTGACTGTGCTCCGGCTATGAGAAAGCTAACTTTAAAAACCAGAATAAATAATATCCTGCGAGCGTTTATAGAGACCATTATTTGCTTTTTTATTGCGTCTTACTGCCGATTTCCAAGATCCATAAATATTTCCAAGATAAAACCCGGTTCCGATGCCTCCAAAAATCCATCCATGAGCATTATCAACACCGTATTTTGAAAAGCCCCGATAGGCTTGCCATGAGTTAGCGGCAACAAAAAAGAATGCAATAAGCCCATCTTTCCAATATCCTGTATAAACTTTGCCCGAACCAGGCAGGATAGTAGAGAAAGTAGCTGCCAGAAAAGGGCTTTTGTACCGAATTGCAAGCGCTTCTTTGGTAATTGTACTGAATCGTGGATCGAGACCCTGATTGTGTTGAAGCAACGAATCGGATTTGCTCCATTTACGACCGAGAAGATAGATGCATTCCTGATAATGCAGCTTTGTTGGCAATTCCAACCGGATACTCTGGTCAATGAAACTTTGAGCAGAAGACAAATTTTCCTGAAGCAGTTTTATTTTAATAAACTCTACAGAAATAGAATTGGTTAGTGAAAACAAACTGTCGGAAAAAAAATCGGCAAACCGCTTTTCAGCGAAGGTATAGTTATTACTTAGCCGATAACATTGTATTAGCGATAGTTTATAGTTCAAATTTGATGGAACCATAATCACCAGCCTTTCATATTCCTGAGAAGCCAGATTAAACTGATGTGTTTTAAAAAGGTAATCGGTAAACTTAAAGGTATTCGTTTCATCAAACAGGTTTTGCGAAAAGAGCTGAAACGAACAAAACATGCCCGCTAAAACCAAAATAATCTTATTCAACCGGATCATAAAAAAGTCTGCTTTCTTTGTGGATATCATATTTATCAGGGCTTAACCCGTTACAGCGGCACAAACGATCAAATGTTGCTAACATGCCTTCTGCAATGCCATTTTTTTGTATTGTCTGCAAAGCATACACTGAGCAGGAAGGGTAAAAAACACAAGACACTACGTCCTGCGAAGAAACAAAATATTTATAAAAAAGGAACAGTCCTGAAAAAACAACTTGCACTTCGTTCTTAGTACCTTTAGCAAAAGAGTAATTATCAGTGTGTTTGTGAACCTCAAAGACCTCCTTGAATTTCAAAACTTCGTATTTTGATTGTCCTTGAATGATACAATTACTGCTTAGGAATAGCAAAATTGTAAATATAGTCTTCTGTAACATCATCAATTTCTAAGTTTTTGTAGGTTGTAACCTGATAGTTTTCTTTATTTAAGGTATAGGAAATGTCGACAATTTCCATAGGAAACTCAAGTCCCCGAAAATTCTGATAACTGTCAAAAAACTGTTTGCGAATAATTTTGTCCTTACTATCGATAAATACCATTCCGAACAGGCGGTTATTCTTGTTTGAAATAAGAACTTTCCCAAATATAATCGCCAAATTTTTTGGTGGCAGCCACGTTGTGATAACCAAATCATTTTGCTTTTCCACTTTTTGTATGGTAAAGGGAGAGTTTTTCAATCCATAATTGTTAATCTGGTTGGTTAACACCAGATGGAATATTGAAAATTGACCAATTGGAGGGGAAGCATATTTCGCTGCGATCTTATTATTAATAATCCGGTAAACCAATGTATCGGAAGATACCCATGTTTCCTTTTGAGGAAATGTATTTTGATATACCAGTTTTTTGATGTTCTTATCGTAATAGAATTTCCCAATGGTGAGCTGCGATTTACCATCGGCTGACTTCGCTTTGATAGAATATTCACCTTTTATCCGGTAGAATTTTTGCGCATTTATCTGGCAAAATGTAAATCCAAATAATAATATATAAAAAAATAATTTATTCATTTTAAAAAATAAAAAAAGGTTGCCCAATAGTAAATTTGGACAACCTTGGTGTTTCAGGTAAGTGACATAGATAAATTAATGAACCGCCGAAGTAAATATGGCTCCCCATAATACAAAATAGAAAACTACATAAGCCACTGTACCTGTTATACAACCAAACAATGCCTTTTTTGTTAGTTCCCTATCGTTATCAGAGGCAATATAAACCACTAATAACCCTACCCAAGTAAATACACAACCCCAAATGAACGGAGGAATTCCAAGTGGCGTTTCACCATTTAGTCCGAATGGATTTGTACTAATTTCAATTCCGTTAACAAGTAGGTTTCCTGTTTTGGTAAGATCATTGATTGAAATTTCTGGATTTTGTGATACAAAGTTCTCAATAGCAGTAATTGACGAAATTGCAGTTTCCATTGCATTTCGATCGTAGCTAAAAAGCGCTGCGTCATTCGCTTTAATTTGCGAGAAGCCAGCAATCATCAGACATAGTAAAAATAATTTTTTCATGTTTAGATTTGGTTTGTTAATAATTTCTAAAAATACATTTTTCATAATAAATAACAATTATAAATCAGATTTTTTACGAAAAAAAATATATAAAGTTTCATAATTCAATTTTTTTAAATAAATGTATGAGTCTTTGCTTATGATAAGCTTATACTATGCCAATTCGACTTAATTAAATCATGTTCAGCCTGTAATGATATGTCCGACTATAGCATAGCCTTAGCCGACCCCCATTAAAATCGGAACTTCACTTATAGCTTCCTCTCAGCCACCACACATAATTGCATACCTCCACGAATATTCTGGGTCAGGGTGATTTTACACCACTTGGGCTGTATGGCATCGAAAATGTCGTTGGCAATGGTATTGGCCAGACCTTCGGCAAAAATGGCTTCTTCGCGGAACGACCATAAATACAGCTTCAGGCTTTTACTTTCGATGCATAGCTTATCCGGTGAAAACTCAATGATCACCGTATTAAAGTCGGGCTGGTGAGTAACGGGGCAAAAACTGGTTAGTTCGTTACTTTCAAATTTTACTGTTTGAACATTAGCAGGGGCTGCAAATGTATCTAGCTTTTTCGAAGGTTCATTTACTTTTTTTCCCAAGTAGGTAAATTCTGTCATAGGGTATTTATTTATGTTTCATACTTAAAATAAATGTACTGAATACTATTAAAAAAATTAGCCGTTAGTGCAATACTTTGAAAATGTGACCATCACCTTGTCCACATATGACCGGGAAACAGGGATATCAATAACCGAAGGAAGATCGAGCTCCAACTGCAAACCCTCTTTATCTTTACGTATCACTTTCACTTTTTCAAAATTCACCATGTACGACCGATGACAACGTACAATCTCGGTATTTTTAAACAAATTCTCCATCCGTTTTAGGGTGTTGCGCAGGAGAAATCTGGAGATTTTACCTTTATTTATATAGAAAATGTTAGCATAATTATCCGATGCTTCAATGTAAAGAAGGTTTTCCTGTTTCATAGAAAGCCTCAAAATACCTTTTTCGTCATGAAAAGGAATCATGCTTTTCGATGAATCAAGGATTGCTTCACCATGCGATAGTTGTTCGAGTTGCCTGTTTTTTTCCTGCCACGAAAAGTAAAGCCACATGGCGGAATAAGGCAACAAAAGTACTAAAGCAGTATTCTGAATAGACACCTTTAAAAGGTAAGCAAAAACACGTTCGTCGTGAAAAATTAATTTCTCGAACATTGCATAAAATAATGCCATAAAAAAAACTTCACACAAAACCCACACGGCATAATGCCAATAGTTTACAGGGAATCGCTTCGAAGCCATGTACATCAAAACTCTGCTAATCACCACTACAAGCACACCTGTAAGGATAATAAGGCTGGAATACAACAACAATTGTACTTTTGATACATTAAACCAATATCGCACACCAAATGGTGCATAGAAATTAATGAATAAAAGAGCAAACAATGCCGTGAATATGATCAGACGTACAATGTTTGATTTTTCAACTATATATTCGGGTATTTTGCTTTGCACATTCGTCATTTGACCAATTAGTTTTCGATTAACAAAGTTAACTTATTCTGCAGGACAAATTTTGTATTTAAAACATTGATTTTACTATCTTAATAATTCGCCCCATATAATCTTCTTTTACCCCAAAATTTGAAATTTAACCCCTTTAGCCTGTTTATAATCCCAACTATTTGCATTGAATTGTGGTTGTTTGTTGCTTTGCCTAAAAATGCGATATAATGGATTATACTAAAAAATTTAACGAGTTAACACACATTTGCAACGAATCGGAAAGTCGAATCATCATTGATGACAAAATGGAAATGATTCATCTTCCGTTTAATTCGGAAAACCACTGGCAGCGGATTTGGGATGAGGTTAAAATTACTCCTCCCGAAAATGGAATTTTGAATGTATCCGATTCGCAATTCTTCGAAAATAATCATTTCAATTATCCGGTTTTTATTCCTCGTCATTGTAAGAAAAGCAAAAAAGCCATTATTCTTTTGCATGGATTAAACGAGCGTACCTGGGATAAATATTACACGTGGGCCTATTACCTTGCACTCCATACAAAGAGACCGGTTATTCTGTTTCCCCTGGCCTTTCATGTAAATCGCGCTCCAAAAGCCTGGATTGACCCTAAAATAATGGTTCCTCTGGTTACTGACCGCAGGAAAAATTGCAAAACTCATACACTAACTTTTGCAAATGCTGCTCTTAGCATTCGTCTTACTGAAGAACCTCTGCGTTTCTTAAAATCGGGACATCAAACGGCAGAAGATCTGATTTTGTTAATAAACCAGATTGAACATGGTTTGATTAACATTTTTGAAAAGGATACTCAAATCGATATTTTTGCTTATTCCATTGGCGTTTTTATTGCCCAAATTTTATTCATCGCCTACCCTAAAACGGTGTTTGCTAATAAGAAACTTTTTATTTTCACCGGAGGAGCATTTTTCAACGATATGAAAGGAGTGTCACGACTTATCATGGATCAACTGGCATACGAGGTGGTTCACAAATATTATCGAACAGGCATTAACGAAGCGATGGATCATCATATGCTATTGTCTTCGCTGATAAAGGAGTTCCCAATGGGAAAGGCCTTTTATTCCATGCTGATTGAAGAAAATAATCGTGCTTTTCGGGAAGAAGCATTATTGAGTGTAATGAAACAAATTAAAGGGATTACTCTTGCAAAAGATTCGGTGATACCAGCCTTAGGTACAGAAAATTTATTTGGCGTTTTTTCCAACGAAACTCAAAACATCCAAACTTTAGACTTCCCTTATGAATATAGCCATGAGATCCCATTTCCTATTTCTCCAAAAATAGATAGTGTACTGGTCGATAATTGCTTCAGAGAAGTGTTTACGCAGGCAGAGGAGTTTTTGGGATAAATACAAAAATTTAAATTTCGTTACTGGTTTTGGGTCGCAGCATGCGATCGGCTTAAGTTGCGCCTGTGTCGAACTCAGCTAGCTAGTGGTTTCTAGCGTTCGGTTTAACCAAACACAGCAAACACTGGGAACACAGCGATATCAATGCTTCTGAATTTTGACTCTAGGGTCATGTCAAACATAATTTGGCTGTTCTACTTGTTGATGAGACCTGTCAGGTTTCAAAAACCTGACAGGTCTCATCAACAAATTTATATTTAACAAGACACTAGAGTCATGTCATATATTAATTGACGCAAAATCTGTCAGGTTTCACTTGACATAACTCTAGTTTCTATTTACTGATATATTTTAGCTCCGTTAGTACAGGTTTCATTAACCTCAACACAAACAACCCGAATCCGCTGGTTTTGAAAGTGCCGGACGGCTTGTTCCAAAATAATTTCGGCAATATGTTCAGAAGTAGGATTTTTTTTGGTGACGAACAAACGTTGACCGGATTGACGAATGTAACTGATCATCGGATCGTCCTCCCATAATAATGTGGCATGGTCTAGATGCTCATCGATCCATTGTTTCAGAACTTTCACGTCCTGAAAATCGATGAGCATATCCTTATCGTCTAGTGAATTACCCTGAAGATGAACCCTAATAAGCCACGAATGCCCATGATTATTGGTACATTTACCGGAATAATTCTTTAATAATCGATGAGCTGCTTCAAATCTGAATTCTTTAAATATCTCGTAAACCATTATTGTTTTTGATTTTAAAATTTAAAAATTTCACCAAAGTTACTCGCTTTTCTCAATCCTTTGTTCGCAATAACTTTACCCTACTTAGTTTCAGTTAATTTCTTCTTATCACTAATTTCTCACGTTTGAAAATTGATCAAAAGATATGAGAAGCTGTTATAGCCCCTTTTTAAGGAATTGGGGTTAATTATTTTGCCCGCTGCATTCCCCAAAGGATTACGTGTAAACGGGGGGAGTAGTTATACCCTCGTTTCACAATCTCGTCAACGAGTGCCGGTTTCAATTGCGATTCGAGTGTTTGGCCTTCGATGGCCAGATATACTTTTAAACGATTAATGGAATATAGTTGGATGATATTTTCGACTTCATCGATGTCTACTGAGGTACGTACCACAAATTTGAAAATGCAGTACTCTTTTCCTGCCCAGAAATGCAGGCTTTTATCGTTCACCTCTTGGCGCGAATTGGATAATTTTGGTGATATTACCCAGTTGAACTGGCTGATAATAGATTCGTCCATTGCATCACGTCGAAGGGTTAAATTTTCTCTCGCCGCAAACTCAAGTGGTTCGGTAGGAATATATTTACCATTGCTTTCCACATGAAATTTTTTCCCTGATATGAATAGCTTGTCAAGCCTGTATAAAGAAGGTTCGCCTCCCGTTAAAATGATGTGATACGATTGATGGGCTGTAATTATTTCTTTGATTTGATCGGATGTATATTCCGTATAATTTCGCGCATTTCCAAACCATGTAAACTTACTGTCGCACCAGCTGCACGTGAGGTTGCAAAAATGAAAACGGAGAAATAAACTGTTTACTCCGGCATAATTACCTTCTCCTTGAATAGATTCAAAGCATTCATTAAGAAAAAAAGGAGTTTCATGTTTATCCATCAATCTATTTTATTGTTTGGAGGCGAGATATTCGTTAAATCCTTTTTCGCGAAGTTTGCAGGCAGGGCAGTCACCGCAACCACGTCCCCAGGCATTTACTTTTTCAATGGCGCTATAACAGGTAAGTGTTAAATCAATTAATTCTGGAAGTTTGCCTGCTTTATCCGCCATTTGAAATGTTTGCGCTTTGTTTTTCCACATAAGTGGTGTATAGATATTTACGGGCCTGTCCAAACCCAATGAAAGTTCAAGTGCCTTGGCTTTTATATAAGTATCGCGGCAATCGGGATAGCCCGAAAAATCGGTTTCACAGGTCCCAATAACAAGATTTATCCTCTTTTCGTTATTACGGAAAGCATGATTTGAAATCACCGTAAGAAAAATGCCATTCCGGTTGGGCACAAAGCTAGCTGGTAAATTAGCTGCTTGTGGATGCGATTCGTTATGATTCCCTTCATGCAGTAATGTACTATCGGCCATTGATGTAATAAATCGATCGATGTCATAAAGGGTATGTTTTACTCCAAAATGTTTGGCAATCAAACCGGCATAACGCAATTCAACACTATGTCTTTGTCCATAATGGATACTCACGGTTTCAACCTCATCGAATTTTTGCAATGCCCAAATCAGACATACAAAAGAATCCTGTCCTCCGGATAATAAAACGTACGCTTTTTGCATTCAAATAAAAATTACTGATGACAAAAAAATTAAAATGGTAGTAGTCTAAATTACAACCTTACATGGTTTTAGCTATTTACGATTCCTTTTTACAAAGGGCGATGCCTTGTGCTAACTTATTACACCCCTTCAAGGCTTAAATAGTTGATTAATATTGAATTACATTCCTTTCTAATTACTTAGTACTTGGTATTTGCACATGTATATTCAGTTCTTTAAGTTGTTCATCGGCTATCAACGAAGGACTATCGATCATAACATCACGTCCGGAATTATTTTTTGGAAAAGCAATCACATCGCGAATAGAATCCAGACCGGCAAACATAGATGCCAGACGATCGAATCCAAAGGCAATTCCACCATGCGGCGGTGCTCCATAGGTAAATGCATTCATCAGAAAACCAAACTGATATTCGGCCTGTTCTTTTGTAAAGCCAAGTACTTTGAACATCCGTTGCTGTAATTGCTGATCGTGAATACGTATGGAACCACCACCAAGTTCAACACCATTTACTACACAGTCGTAAGCATTGGCGCGCACACGTGCCGAATCTGTTTCGAAAAACGACAAGTCCTCTGGTTTAGGAGATGTGAATGGATGGTGCATCGCGTAAAAGCGATTGGTTTCTTCGTCATATTCAAACAAAGGGAAGTCAATCACCCAAAGAGGAACAAATTTATTTTTGTCGCGTAATCCTAAACGAGCGCCCATTTCAAGGCGAAGCTCACTAAGCTGTGAAAGAGTTTTCTTTTTCTTACCAGGAAGAAGAAAAATCAAATCGCCTGGTTTTGCCTGAAAATAATCAGCAATCACTTTTTGTTCTTCAGAGGTAAAAAATTTATCTACCGACGATTTAAATGTGCCATCGGCATTATATTTGATATAAATTAACCCCAATGCTCCTATTTGAGGGCGTTTTACCCATTCGGTAAGTTCGTCGAGTTGTTTACGCGTATATTCGCTGCAACCTTCGGCACAAATACCACCAATATAATCGGCATTTTCGAAAATACTAAAGCCTTTGCCCTTTACTTTACCAGTTACTTCGTGTATTTTCATGCCAAAGCGAAGATCAGGTTTGTCGTTTCCGTATGTATTCATCGAGTCTTCGAAAGTCATTCGTAAGAAGGGTTGATCAAAATCAACGCCTTTTACGGTTTTAAACAGGTGTTTTAGCATCCCTTCGAAAGCCTGAAGAATGTCTTCCTGTTCAACAAATGCCATCTCGCAGTCGATTTGAGTGAATTCCGGTTGACGGTCGGCACGTAAATCTTCATCGCGAAAGCATTTTACAATTTGAAAATACCTGTCGAAACCTGCCACCATCAATATTTGTTTGAAAGTTTGAGGCGATTGAGGCAATGCGTAAAACTGACCGGGATTAAGGCGTGATGGTACTACAAAATCGCGGGCTCCTTCGGGTGTAGACTTTATTAGAACAGGAGTTTCAATTTCTAAAAAACCCTGGGTATCAAAATATTTACGAACCTCCTGAGCCATACGATGACGAAGTTCGAGGTTCTGTCGAACTGATTTCCGGCGAAGGTCAAGATATCGATATTTCATGCGAAGTTCGTCTCCGCCATCGGTATTATCCTCAATGGTAAAAGGCGGAGTAACAGATGCATTAAGAACTTTAATTGTATCAACAATAATTTCGATTTCACCTGTTGGCATGTTCAGGTTTTTGTTATATCGTTCGGTTACCTTGCCGGTTGCCTGAAGAACAAATTCTCTGCCAAATTTACGGGCTTCTTCACAGATAGCGGCATTGGTTTCCATATTAAATACAAGCTGTGTAAGACCGTAACGGTCGCGAAGGTCAATAAAAGTCATTCCTCCCAAATCGCGAGATCGTTGCATCCAACCGGCCAAGGTAACCGTTTGACCAACTTGCTTGGTAGTTAATTCTCCACAGGTGTGAGTTCTGTACATATTTTTAACAAATTATATTTTCAAAAAAATGAATTGTCAATTAAACCGCAAAAGTACGAATTTTTCTTCAGGGAAATTAGAAAGCGGCAGAAACCCACCTTTATCATATATCGGCATTTCATAAACCATTATCTTATATGGGATTTTTCATTATTGAAAATACTCTCCATATCTAATTTGTTATCAATATATTGGGAAATTTGAAATATGACGGATTTAAAATATTGCCTAATCACCACTTTGTCGTTTATTTAAAAAATTCTAGGCTCTTGCTTCTCACTACTTCCTTACCTCTTCAATATCAAAAATTTTGTTCCTATCCCATTCGAGCCAGTACTTAATTGCATTCCGTCGGATAAGTTTCCAGTATCCGTCGTCCATTAATCCAAATTTAACTATACCTTCATTGATATCCGTGTCAACTTGTTTTAAGTATTCATCTTTGAGACAAATCTTAACAACCCTGTCTTTATACTTAAAAATAGCCATTGGTTTTGAGACGCTATCGGGTGAAACGCTTATTGTGCCCATTCCAAGTGTTGCCCCGGTACTAACCTGTATACCATCAGTAAGGCAACTATAGGGTGGTTTTGAACCTGCAAAAGTTGTTACTTTCAACTGGTCGGAACCGACACCGAACAGTTCGCATGCTCTTATTCCCATTTTAGCGCCAACAATGGAAAAAACGCCGAGGTGTCCATGGAATTCATCTGTCATCACGCATGCTTTCCATTCGTCCTTTCCATAACGTAATATTATAGTATCCATTACATTGCGTATGTCATAATTGAATTGGGTGTGTTGGTTTGGAAATGCATTGAAAATAATATTTTTCTCCAAAACATAATTAGATGTAAGGATATCGGTAATCACTTGCCTTATTGCTGATACACCATAATTTGTAGAATACCGAACATGGATATTTTCCTTAAGAGGACTCATATCAAAAAGTTCAGGATTGAGGAGGTAAATTGCTGCCAAATCGTCCCATAACCGGAAATGATTGTTTGATAAACGTTCTCCAACAGCTTGTTGACCATGAATTGCCGAGATAATTTTAGCAACCGGAGTTGTCGATTTTTTAGCAATTTCAAATAATCTCAAATCAAAAATGGCTTCAGGAAGCTCGAGATTTGAAACCACATCAATGCGAACACCAGATGAAAAAACGGCCTCGGTGGCCTTTTCGTCTGCACTATAATTAAACCCCGTAAGTGGTTTTACGCTTCCACAATACCAGATCACACGATCTATCTTTTTCAATAACTCGGGCGATTTTGACACAATCCCGGCAAGATTTGTCAGTGGACCCAAACAGAGATACGTAGTTTTCTCAACAGAGTTTTTAAGAATATCGCCAATCAGATTAAAGGCTTTATCGCTATGTTTTTCGAGTATTTTTCCCCAGATAACCTGTTGATTAAACGCTCTCCACGCGGGAGCTTTAATCATTAAAGAAGAACCATAAGCCACAGGAATTGAGGACTTATTAAACTCGCCCAGCAAGGAATTGATTTTAGAAACTGCATCGTCAACTGTTACATTTCCTTCAGACGCGATAATTGCTTTAATGTCAACTTCATTTCGTGAAAGAAGATAAGAAATCGCTCTGGCATCATCCAACCCACAGTCGCTATCAATAATGACATGAAAGGTAACATCCCTTTTTTTCTGGCTAAGAGCCGTAAACGCAAAAACGATAAAAATTGAAAGAAAGAATAGTTTTTTCGTCATAAAATTACATGTTCACAATAAATTCATAATGGGGCTTAACATGATAGAAATCTTGGCGATGACTTGTTATCCTTCGTTTTTTATTTTTTTGATTCGTTCTTTTGTCAATCCTGTATACCTGACTATTTTATCTATTGGCTCTCCTTCCTTAAGCATTTCTTTTACAATTTCAATCTTTCCTTCAATCTTTCCTTCGAACTTTCCTTCAATCCTTCCTTCAATCCTTCCTTTAATTTCACCTTTAATCTCACCTTTAATCTCACCTTCTTCTCTCGCGGTATCGATGGAGTTTTTTAAATCCCGGTATGTCTTTAAACTATTTTCATAGGATTGAACTTCTTCTGGTGTAAACTTTGCTATCTCCGCAACTTCGAACAACCGCTCAAATATGCCTTCCCGCAATTCGTCCGGAATACGGTCAAGCTTGTTCAGGTTGCGGATAATAAACATCCACTTATCAAAACGTGTGGTCAATTCATTAATTGCTTTGTTAAACTTGGGCATCTCCAAATACACAAAGGTCAACTTGTCATAAAATATTTTATACGTTTCAATGTCCGAAAGTTTTACATTATAACGGTATTTCTCTTTTTGATGTTTGTCTTCGTCGAACACAAAGTCCAGAATAGCTACAGTATAAACAGCTTTTAACTCGAAATCCCAGTCGCTGCCCCGTTGTGCTTGTTCTCGTATGGGAAAGCTCGAATAATACACTGTTCTGTCTTTAAAAAACTTTTGTTTGGTTTTTTGTAGTTCAACGATAAACTTTTCCCCCTTTTCATTCTCGCAATACAAATCGAATATTGCTTTGCGCTCTTCTTCACTCGACCCAAGCCTGTCACTTTTGAGATATGTCAATTCTTTAATTTTTCCTTGCTCTGCCCCTAAAAGCTCATTCAAAAAATCGAGTAACAAGTCTTTACTTGGTTCTTCTCCAAAAAGTCGTTTAAAACCGTAATCGGTGAACGGATTGATGTATTTTTCTTTAAAATCGCCTGACATACTGTGCCTTTTTATGCAAAATTACGCTTTTTTAAGATTTAAGCAATTTTATATTGGAGTGCCTTTTTCAAATGAAGGGTATTAACAAAACACCCGGTTATTAACAATCAATGAGAAAAATAGCTAACCTGATACAAAAAAATTTATTAGAAAAATATTATTGGTTCTAACATTTCTCAATTATATCCAATATTTTATTTTAAAATATTCAATATAAGGGAACTAAAATTTAAAGCGGGTAATTAAAAAATGGTTTGGCCTCCGATTGAAAGCCAAACCATTTTGAAATATTCATAATAACTATTTACCAAACTTGATATCAAACCCAATTGAAAAAATCAGGTTATCCTTGTAATAACTTTCTTTAAAATTTATAGGACTGCTGCTACCAGCTATGGTATGAGTCAACTCTTTTTCGTCACTGTTATAAAATGAATATGCAACCCCGAGATTTACATCCAGTTTGGGAGCGACTGCAATTTTGCCCCCAAAACCAACAGAATTGGAGGTTAGACTATAACTTAAATCAGTATTATAACCTACCATTACACCAGTTTGTGCAAGTAGATAACCTGCGCTTAGCATAATTTTCTCATTAATATCATACTCCATGCCTAGGGATACCTCGTAATAATTTTTATCAATTACAGATTTGTTCTCCACAACCACACCATTAGCCGATCGGCCATAATTTGCCGATTTGTCAAAATAATAATGCAACCCGGCGGCCAACCTAAAGTTGTTAAATAATTTGTATGATGCACCAACTGACAGCATGGCAGGCATGTCCGACGCTGTTTTGGCCTTATCGGGAAATTGTGTTATAGCCGTTCCATCGTTATTGAATCCGGTGGTAATGTCCTTTTTTGTATTGTTTTGAAGTGTCAGTTTGGTAATAAATTCATATTTCAATCCTATATTCAATTTACTTTCCAAAAGATTTAAGTTTAACCCGATGATCGGAGTGAATCCGGTACCAGTCTGTATTACATCAGCTTCCTGATCAGACAACAAAAAAGCTTTATTGGTATAACCGGCAGCAGCAGAATTAAACGCAGCCTGGGATTGCTTAATGGGTAATGTAATAGGAATTCCTAAAGCTGCAAGCCCGCCTTCAATAGCAGCTCGTTGAGGTGCAGTAATTGCTCCTGCACCTTCAGCCTGAGCCAAAGTAAGACTACCAGCACCCCCATTAATCAAAGGCTGAAGTCCATTTGCCCCACTTGTTGCCTGCGTGGCGACATTGGTGAAAAATGTTGAAGCAGGCATTGCTGTGGAACCGAAATAAATGGTATTGTTATTTAAATGTCCCTGATATGTATTTGAGGCGCTTACGTATCTTCCGCCTGCATAAACCGAAATTATATCGTTAATTTTGTATGATATACCTGCCTGTCCTCCCCAAAAAATTGAAGTCCCCTTAAAATACACATCGGAGCTATATTTTGTTACTCCTTTGGATGATAGTGCAGGAACCAGATCGGATATCCCAATTTCGAAAGATGGTAAACCTCTGTTAAACTTTGCGCTCCCGCCTCCGCCAATAATATTCACACCACCTGAAAATACAAACTTTCCCGTACTATAAGCAGCATAAAAACTTGGAAATAAAGGTGCCGAAACATTGCCAATATACTCACTTGAATTAAGGTAAGGGTAATTATTGTCGATGCTTTTTTTCTGAAAAATTGACTGGTTGTTTAAGGAGAAATAAAACCCATTACCCAAGCCTGTGAGACCAGCAGGGTTAAAATAAACTGCATCTATATCTCGTGATGCGTCGCGCGAAAGCATTCGTACCCAAGAAGCACTCTGGTTGGTGTTTGTAACTATACCACCCCCAAACACAAGAGTGGATATACACAGGAGAAAAGAAGCCAGGCCTATTTTTGCGATCTTCATAAAGTTTTGTTTAATTTTAGTAATTGGGAGTGTTATTGTTTTATTAACGAATTGGCAGATGTTTATGTGAAGGTAATTTTTTACCTGAAAAAATCAACTATTTATCGACCGATAAATTTTGATAATTAGTCCATTAATTTTCACTAAGGTTTACTTTATTGTATTTTAGTACTTTAAGGGGTCAGTTTATTTCGACTAATCTGTTTCAAAAAATCGAACTTGCTTCGACTGGGTATAATAAAAGTATATAACTCTCTTTTTGCTACTTTTGAAATTTAAATAAAATCAATAATCTATGTATAGCAAATTATTTAAATTAGTTATCACAGCTGTCACTATTCTAACTGTCAATCTTTTAACTACTTATTTAATAAATTATATGATTAATTATAAGACTCATTACAAGCCTCTCACATATACTTTGATCGAGATGGGAATCATGGTACTGATTTTTTATCCATTATTCATTAAAATGGAGGATTGGCTAAATGCACTTTCAGCGAAAATTGTAAGAAAAGGACGGTCTTTTGCAGGTAAGTACGTGGGATTGTTGCTGACTTTTGTTGCTTGTATATCAGTGCTGTTCTGCCTTTATGCAAAACTTTGGTATAAGCTGGATGTGATCAAATTGTTGTTTTCTGGCAACCTATCTCATTATTTTTAGGATAGAGTGTTTGAAATAGCTATGATTACAATAAAAAAAATTCCCGAATCCATAAATGAAAAGGTTGATTTTTCAGTATTCTAACTTCATATACAGAGTGTAAAAACGCTGAAAAAGCATTAAAAAATTTGAACTGTCATTGCAGAATTAACAAAAAAATAATACAATAGGTTATTGAATCTGAAAAAAACATCTACCTTTGCGGCCTTAAAAATATATTAATTAATCAAATAGAAATAATGCAGGTAATTGAAAATGCTTCGGTAATATGTCGCAGTATGGGAGAAAAGAACATTTACATTGTTCAGAATGAAAACACAGGAGAAAAAATTACTCTCCAGAATGTAAAAGGAATTGAATTGGAATTAGGTATGGAAGGTAAATTGATTTACAATGAAAATTCTTCGAATCAATTAATAAGTTTTGAACCTGTTACAGTGGAAGAATTAGTTTTCTAAAACAGTCATCAATCCCCCTAAAATATTTAAGCGGCCATCGAATGTAACTTCGGTAGCCGTTTTTTTTGTGATAATATCCTCGGAAATTAACGGAGATGTGCTACTTTTAAGACTTTTCAAATCGATATGCAAGTACCCTCATCCGAATTACAGACCCGCATGTTCCGCTTTAGGGAACGCATGGATAATGTCAATCCCGATTGGGCTATGGTGGCCATTTTTGGGAAGATAAATCAATATTATTTCACTGGCACCATGCAAGAAGGCATGTTGCTAATACCCCGTAACGATGAATCCGTTTTTTGGGTGAGACGCAGCTATGAGCGTGCCATAGCCGAATCGTTGTTCCCTGTTATCAAACCTATGGACAGCTTTCGTGAAGCGGCACAAAATTTCTCCTCTTTTCCTGAAACTGTTTACCTCGAAACGGAAGTAGTTCCAATAGCATTAGTACAGCGTTTTCAAAAGTACTTTCCATTTACTCATATGAAACCGGCAGATGCCAGTATAGCCTCGGTTCGGTCAGTTAAAAGCGAATACGAGTTATCGCTGATGGAGCAATCGGGTCAAATACATCAACGGGTTTTGGAGAAACGCGTTCCGGAAATCCTCCGCGAAGGAATTAGTGAGGCTTCGTTTGGCGGCGAATTATATTCTATACTGATTGAAGAAGGGCATCACGGGGTGGCTCGATTTGGCATGTTCGATACTGAAGTGATTTTGGGGCACATTGCTTTTGGTGAAAGCTCCGTTTATCCTACAAGCTTCAACGGGCCGGGTGGTAATTATGGCATGAGTCCGGCAGTGCCTATGTTGGGTAGCAGGAATAGAATGCTTAAAAAGGGCGATTTAGTGTTTGTTGATGTTGCCTGCGGAGTAGATGGTTACCATACCGACAAAACAGTGACTTACATGTTTGGTAAAACTCTTCCTGATAAAGCAATTGAAGAACATAACGCTTGTGTTCATATCCAAAATGAAATGGCAGCCATGTTGTTACCCGGAGCTGTTCCCTCGCAGATTTACCAAACGATTATGGATAAGTTAAGTCCTGCTTTTCTCGAAAACTTTATGGGATTCGGCAACCGGCAGGTTCGCTTTCTGGGACATGGAATTGGGCTAACCATCGATGAAACGCCCGTTATTGCCAAAGGGTTCGACGAACCTTTGCAGGAAGGAATGGTTTTTGCTTTAGAGCCTAAAAAAGGAATTCATCATATTGGAATGGTTGGTATTGAGAATACCTTTATTGTAACTCCAAATGGAGGCAAATGCATCACCGGAAATCATCCGGGTTTGATGGAAATATATTGAAATTGAAATCTCTTGTGGAATTTGGAAACAATAGCTCGAAACTGATGAAGTTGGGTTGATTTGTAAATAGTGTTTGGTGTGCTGAAGTATAAAAGGTTTTATCTGTTCAACCATCTCATACGGCTTGCTGTGTTGCCAAATTTGTAGGCTACCATAATTTCGTGCGATCCAAAACTGTGTTGTCTGATTGCATTCAGGTTATAGTCGAATGCATATCCGAAACTGAATTTATCAACTGTTATCCCACCCAATAATACAAACGCGCTTCCGGTACGGTACGAAATACCTCCCCAATAATCGTTCACATGAATTTTCGCTGTGATATCAACCTGAGTAACTAACTGATTGGTGGTTTTTAGCAAAATGCTTGGCTCAAATATTTTGTCTCTATCTATCTCATAACGATATCCCAGAGTTAAATTTGCCTGACGATAGGTCTTAAACTGTTGGTCCATATTGCTACCCAATTTGGCGTATGATTGCATCAGGTTGGACAATGACAATCCTGCATAATATGTTTCGGTGGTGTATACAGCTCCTAATCCTACATCGGGGATAATCATATTCAGTGCTGTTTTGTCGATAAGTTGGTCGCTGGTTGTTGCAAGTTCAATTTTCTGACGGTTGATCGAAAACTGGTACATCGAGGCCGATACGGCAAACGACAATACGCTTTCTCCCATCGGGATGTGATAAGCATAGGTTAACTGCGCTCCTGTGCGGTCTATGATCCCATTCTTATCATTGAAAACATATCCTCCCAATCCCACCCGACCTCTGGTAGAGTGGCTCATTAGCTTGCGGCGAGCCGATGCACTCTTATGTATAAAACTGCTCTTTAATATCCTGGTTTGAAAACTTACGATATGCGTCTTTGGCGAATTAGGTAATCCCAACCATTGTTCGCGAGCCGTTACTGTAACTGCCGACAATCCGTCTAAGCCTGCATAGGCAGGATTTATTAAAAATCCATTGAATAAATACTGACTGAGAACAGGTAATTGTTGGGCTTCTGCTTTTTGTCCGAAAAATAAAACTATCATTACTGAGATGTAGATGATCTTCTTTTTCATTTGGTTTATGTTTCTGTGATTATTCATCGTTTACTTTTCTCCTTATTGGATGATACAAATATATTGTGGTATTCATCCTTCTTTTAGAGTATAATAACTCAATTTATTTTGAGAGAAACATGCAAGATAAGTAGGTAAAAGTAGCAATTTCAGAAAGATAAGTAAACATGATATTGTTTCAAAGTCTATACAACAAACCCTCCAACGACGAATCATTGAAGGGCTTATTAGTATATATGATATGCCAATTTTGTTATTTCTTAATATTTATAAGCCCAACTACCTGAACAGCTTCCTTCAGGTAAAGGTCCTTGCCAAGATCTTTAAGCCAGTTATTTGTCCTGGCAAGTATAGCCGTATCTCCCTTTGCTGCCTGATCGTCGACCAACAAGGTTCTAATCTTCAACCCATTCGATTTTTTTTCTAATGTTTCATATTTTACGCCTCTAACTATCACTTCATTTTCACGTTTATCGTATTTCTGAATGTTAAGCGACACCAATGTTTCGTTATGCTGTTTCTTAAACTGAAGAGCTTGTTCCTTAATCACTTTAAAGTCGGCATTTTCTGATAATGAGGTATTTTCCTTCTTAACAACAGTTTCCAAATTCGTTAATCCTGTCCATGTTTTGTAGCTTGCCGCATTAATTTTAGTCCACGGCATGCAGTAATCCTGCTCACGTTCTCCTAGTTCTAATTCGCTGTATGCATCAGGCAGAATAATATCGGGTGTTACTCCCTTCAACTGTGTAGCTCCACCATTAATCCTGTAAAATTTCTGAATAGTCACAAGTAAAGAACCCAATGGTTTAAGATTTTGGAAAGAAGCGCTCACATAATCATCGAGCTCCATTTGAGTTTGAACAGTACCCTTCCCAAAGGTAGAAGGACTACCCATAATAATTGCCCTTTTGTAATCCTGCATGGCGGCTGCCAGAATCTCGGAAGCCGATGCACTAAAGCTATTTACCATTATAATCAGAGGGCCACCATATTGAATGGTTGGATCAAAATCTTCTAAAATCTTGGCATTGCCATTTTTTGTCTTCACCTGAACAATTGGACCCCTATTAATAAATAACCCGCCCATTTTAACGGCATCACCCAGGGAACCGCCTCCATTATTTCGAAGATCAAGAATTATTCCGTTTACTGCTTCGTTTTTTAATTTCTCTATCTCTTTGGCTACATCCTCAGAACAGCTACGTCCGGTTTCAGTTTGATCGAAATTGGCGTAAAATTTAGGAAGATAAATATACCCCACTTTCCCATTAGTACCTTCAAGAATAACAGATTTTGCATATGTTTCGGCGATGATTACAATGTCGCGTGTAATGGTAATATCTTTAATGGTTTTGTCTATTTTTTTTACTGTAAGGGTAACTTTTGTGCCTTTCTTTCCTCGTACCAACTTCACGACATCTTCAATGCGCATGTCGAAAATATCAACAGGTTCCTGCTTTTCCTGAGCTACTTTAAGAATAAAGTCACCTTTTTTCAAGTCACCTTGCAGCCACGATGCACTTCCGGGTACAATATCTACAACTTTAGTTAAGCCGTCCGATTCCTGTAGCTGAGCGCCTATTCCCTGCAATTGACCTGACATGGAAAGTTTAAACGTTTCTTCATCCTGTGGGGGCAAATATTGCGTGTGTGGGTCGTAAATTCCGGTAATAGCATTAAGGAAAATACCAAAACGATCTACATCGGGAGTTTGCTTTAGTCTTTTAAACCAATCGTTGTGAACTTTTAATACCTTACTACGTGCCTCAATTTCCATTTCAGCAATGGTTTTCTTCTTAACGGTATCTGATTTGGTTTTGTTTTCAGAATCCAGATCTTTTATTGGTGGTAAATCACTGTTTCCATTCCCCAAAAGGTCGATATCTGACATTGATTTTCGCTTAGCAATTGATTTAGACTTATTTTGAGTCTCCATCATATCGCTAACACGCGCCACAACCTGATATTTTAGCGCTTTTCGCCAAGCTTCTTTTAATGCTGCATCATTTTGAGTGAATTCAGATTTGTCGGGATCTGTTTCGAACGATTCGTTTTCATTTAAATCAAAGGGATGAGCAAGAATGGTTGTATAGTATCCTTGAACTTTAATGAGGCTCTTATCGAAAAGCTCGTTAGTAACCGCATAAAATTCGACACTTTTGGAGGCAATCTGGTCGTCAATCTTTGTCTTATATATCTCAAGACCCTTAAGATCATCTTTTGTAAAAAAGCGCTTGTTAAAATCGAGATGCTTGATATATAAGTTAAAAACTTTTTCAGAAAAAGCATCGTTAATATCCAGTGGGCTGAAATGAGCCATGGTGAGTGTTTGGGTAACTAACTGTACCAGAACCTGATCTTTGTTTTCGCGGTTACAAAATGTATAGGACGCGAGAATAACTGCAAGTATAACCGCGGTAAGCAATGTTGAAAATCTTTTTAAAGATTTATTAACTTTTATCATCTGACTAATTCTTATAATTAAAACTAAAAATGCAAATATACTTCACAAAAATGGCATCTGGTTGAGTATAGCCAAATAATAAAGAAACTTTATGGATTTTTAACTAATTTTTGGTTGCCTCTTAGAAAAGTACGAATAATCGGGAGGTTTATATCAATTAAGTAACCAGTATTAATTTGTAATCTGTTACTTTTGCTGAAAAAAAATGCTGACTTTTAGTATACAGATCGTTGAAGCAATAAAATATATATACGAACAGATTCTTGTTGAAGGAAATACATCCGATAAAGTTTTTGAACAGTTTTATCGAAAAAACCATTTAACCGAACGGGACAAATCTATCATTACTTCAGAGGTATATTCCTTACTTCGCAATTGGCGCTATCTTCATGAAATTCAGAACGCACTTGCAATTATCAAAAAAGATGATTTTTATGTTCTTTATGAAATTCACTGCATCATTACAGGGGTTGTAATTCCACCATCGCAGAAATTCAGTAACATCAACAGAAACAAAGTTCAACAAATAGTTACTTCCTTTAAAGGGAATGTTGCTATTGAACATTCGATACCCGATTGGCTTAACGAACATTGTTTAAATGAACTTGGAGATGTTTGGCCATCTATGAGTAAGAATCTTATTCTTGATGCACCTTTGGTTATTAGAGTTAATACCGAAAAAATCACTAGGGAAAAACTTCAATTACAATTTAAAGAAAAAGGTTTTCATTCGCTCCCTCATAAAACTGCCATAAATGCCCTTGTTCTGAAACAAAAAATTAACGTTTTTAAGTTGCCTGAATTTAAAGAAGGATGTTTTGAGGTACAGGATATTTCGTCCCAAATAGTAAGCCATTTTTTAAACCCCCAACCAGGATGGCGAATTATCGACGGCTGTGCCGGTAACGGCGGAAAAACCTTGCATCTTGCTAATTTAATGCATAACCGGGGGAAGATTATTTCATTGGATATTTACCAGTTTAAACTAGATACACTTAAAAAACGCGCACGGAGGGCTGGTTCATCCATTATTGAAACGCGACTTGTCGATTCCACAAAAGTGATTAAAAGATTGCATGGCACTGCTGATGCAGTTTTGCTCGATGTTCCCTGCACTGGTATTGGCGTACTTAAACGTAATCCGGAAATTAAATGGCGATTAAAGCCTGCAGATCTCGAAAATCTGTTAAAAACTCAGGCGGACCTGCTCTCTCGCTATAGCATGATGGTTAAGCCCGGAGGCAAACTGGTTTATTCAACTTGCAGTATTCTTCCTTCAGAAAACTCATTACAAATTCAGAAATTCGTGGCAAATACATCCGGAGAATTTGAATTTGTAAGCGATCAGTTTCTTTCACCCGAGAATGGTTTTGACGGGTTTTATATGGCTGAGATGAAACGTAAATCCTGATTATTCGTAACGGATGGAATCGGCCGGATTTTTAACTGCTGCTTTTATTGCCTGAAAACTTACTGTAAGAATGGCAATTATTATCGCTATCAGAGCTGATAAAAGAAAATCCAGGTAATTGGTTCCAATATGAAAAGAATATTTGTGAAGCCATTGTTGCACAGCAAAATACGCTAGAGGCCATGCAATTAACAACGAAATGATGACCGGTCTGATGGAATCGCGTATAAGCATTAAAATGATAGCATAAAAGGATGCTCCCATGGCCTTTCGGATGCCAATTTCCTTAGTACGCCGAAGTGATGTAAATGCGATCAACCCCAAAAGACCAAGACACGCAATAAAAATTGATAAAATTGAAAATGCAAAAAATAGCGATGCAATCAATTTTTCAGAGTTATACTGCTTGTTAAAATCAGAATTGAGCCAAAAATAATCGAACGGATATTCAACATTATATTTTTCCCAAGTTCTCTTAATAAAAGCGATGTTTTTACTGATATCTTTTGTGTTTAACCGAACAAGAATATAGCCATCGAAATTATTCCGCATATTAGTAATTATTGCTGGCTCTATAGAATAATGAAGAGATTTAAAATTAAAATCCTCAACCACTCCCACAATTGTAAATGGTATCCTCTTTTCCTTAACAGGCATATAAAGGATATGTCCAATGGGTGATGGTAACTTCAGATATGTTTCGGCTGCCTTGTTAATAATACATGCCAAGCTATCGCCAATGTGTTTTTTGGAGAAAAACCGACCAGAAATTAATTTCAACTTCAACGTTTCGGCAAAACCATCGCTGGCAATAGATTGATTCAAAAAATAAGCCTTATTCAGATCATGTTCCGGGAAGAATGCATTATTCATAAATCCTTTGCCTGGTATATGAGTTGCTTTAGCCACACCATAAATCTCCGGATTTTTCCTTAAGTCTTCACTAAAATTATCAAACTTAGTTTCCATGCCTTTCGACCGCTTTATAACCAAAACCTGATCTTTTGCAAAGCCCAAATTGTAATTGGTCATGAAATTCAATTGCCGATAAATTGTAAAAGTACACAGAATTAGAAATATTGTAGCAGCAAACTGAGACACAACAAGAATGTTACGTAGTTTTGGAGAATTTGAATTGCTTCGCAAATCACCCTTTAATGTTCGAAGTGGGTCGTACGATGCCAAAATAAATGCAGGATAAGTTCCGGCCAATATCCCTATAATAACCGAAACCAATACCATTCCGGCAATGAATGCGGGTTTAAATAACAACGAAATGCTTATCTGTTCATTAACCAGACTTTGAAAGGCCGGTGTAAATATTTCGACTAGAACAAATGCTATCAGCAACGCAACAAAACTCAAAAAAACCGACTCTATTAAAAACTGAAATACCAATTGCTTTTGGTTTGATCCAAGCACTTTGCGTAAACCAACTTCTTTAGCCCTTGTAGTAGAGCGTGCAGTAGCCAAATTCATAAAATTAATTGCTGCTATAACTAATAACAGAATAGCTGCAAAAACAAAGATAAATATACTTGATGCGCTTATATTTTCGCCCAACTCGTATTCGAGATTAGAATACAGGTGAATATTTGTAATTCGTTGCGTAAAATATTCAAAAGTGTTCCCTTCTTTCGAAAAATCATCAGCAGACTTGCGTGTCATTTCTTCAAGTTGTGGAACCACATATTTTTGAATAATCTTAGTATTCATATCCTTGGTGAAAGCTTTAGAAGAATAACCTTCTTCCAATACCACGTAAGTGAAAAAATAATGATTCAGCCAGTTTTTCTGATTATTCCATTTTATAGACGACAAAGAGCCTAAAAAGTCAAATTTAAAATGGCTGTTATGTGGGATTCTAACAACACCTGTAATTTTAAAGAAAAATGTATCGGAATCAATTCTAAGTTGCTTCCCCAAAGGGTTTTCATTACCGAAATATCTTTTTGCCGTTTCCTCGGATATTACAACACTATTAGGCTTATCCAGCGCGGTTAGCGGATTCCCCAAGAGCATGGGTACCGAAAATATGTTGAAGAAAGAAGAATCTGCAAAAAAGAATCTGTCCTCGTTAAATTTCAGATGATTATAGCGAACCAACCAACCACGGTAATTTACAATACGGGTAGCATATTTAACTCCTTTGAATTCTTTTAGCAATGCTCCTCCCATTGGCGCAGAAGTAACAGCCTGATTTAATGCGTTTCCATTGATTTTCCCTTTTATTCCAATCCGGAAGGTTTGATTTGCATATTTGTGATAACGATCGTAATTCATTTCACTTATTACGAACATGGAAATAAATACGAAACTGGCAATACCTATCGATAACCCTAAAATGTTAATCAGAGTATAAGATTTGTGTTTTACAAAGTTCCGATACGATACTTTAATATAATTTGCCAGCATATCAATTTTCCGACCTCAAATATAGGTTAAATGCATCTGATATCAACTTCTTCGTCTGTAAATTGTACTAACAAGGTTATGGTAATAAAGAATTTTAGCGGGAATTATTTTTTCTAATTTGTCTTACATTTACAGACAAACTTTTTTTATTGATCCTTTTCGGGATGATACCCTGTATCGGTTAAAAGATTGCTTTTAAAGGATGCTTTCACCGCGAGTTGATCACAAACATTGTTCTCTGCGTTCGTGGCATGACCTTTCACCCAAACAAATTTCGCCTTATGGTTACGAAATACTTTTAAAAACCTGATCCACAAATCAGGGTTCTTCTTACCTGCAAAATTTTTTTTCTCCCAGCCAAATACCCAACCTTTTTCAATGGAATCTACCACATATTTCGAATCGGTATACAATGTCACCTGACTATTTTCAATTTTAATTGCTTCGAGTGCAACAATAGCGCCAAGCAATTCCATGCGGTTGTTGGTGGTTAATTTGTAACCTTGGGAAAGTTCTTTGCGGTACTGGTCAGATATCATCACAACCCCATATCCTCCAGGGCCTGGATTTCCGCGTGAAGATCCATCAGTGTATATTATTATTGGATTTGCCAAAAAATTAATGTTTTTAAAGTAGTAAAGTAGCAATATAAAAAAGGAGTTTTATAACTCCTCCTTTCAAGAAACACATTAATATTATGATACAATAGCCACGAATGCATGAATAGTTATCTGTGCATTGGTGGCTATTATTTTAATTGTCCTTAAAAAAAACATTACTAACTGTTTTATTTATTATTTAGTCCGGCTTGGTGGATTTTGTCTCTTACAATTTTTTTCTTATTCAACTATTTCCATTTCATCAACCAACCGTTTGGACCCGGCAAACTTATCGATGATAAACAAAACATAACGAATATCAACGCAGATTGTTTTTTGAATGTCAGGTTCATAAATAATGTCTCCACTCATGGCCTCCCAATTGCCATCGAAGGCTAGACCAATTAATTCGCCTTTACCATTAATTACGGGGCTTCCTGAGTTGCCACCGGTAATATCGTTATTAGTTGTAAAACCGACATGTATTTCTCCATTAGACCCATATCTGCCGTAATCTTTTGATTTATATAATTCTTTTAATTTTGCCGGTACTACAAATTCCCAATTGGTAGAATCTTCCTTCTCCATGATACCTTTTAATGTTGTAAAATAATTATAATGTACAGCATCACGGGGAAAATAATCACCAACCTTTCCATAGGTCATGCGCATTGAGAAATTTGCATCGGGATAAAAAACTTTAGTTGAATCCATTTCGAGTATTCCTGCAATGTATTGCCGGTTTCCAAGCGCAATCTTACGTTCGAATTCATTCAAAACACCGTAAATACTAAAATAAATATTTGCAATTGAAACTGTTACCATAAAGACAGGGTCTTTCACTAAGGCTTTTGCTTTTGGGTTATCGAGATAAGACATCAATTTCTGTTCATCCGAAAAAATGGATTTATTATAGAGTTTCTCTGTAAATTTATCATAGTTACCTTTGTATTTCTTTTGAATTTCTTTATAAAATCCGGGGTAAAGATCCTTGTCTACATTATCATAATAGATTTTGAACATGGCGGAGGCTACCTTTTTATCAGTGATTAAAGAATAATCTTTAAAATGCTCCTTGGTTTTCATCCGAAGAGCCTGACCCATAATTTTTATTTTCTGTAAACTATCCGGCTCATTGGTTAATAAATTGTAAAACATAAAATATTGTGAGGCTAATCCCAGAATCTCGGTAGATTGAAAAAATGCCTCGTTGATATATTGCATCGCATGAAAATACTGTTTCCGTCCGGAAATTGCCTCCTCAATGGATGGAAGCACTTTATAGTACCTTGTTTTACGGTCGGCATCGGCATTTAGCCATTTCCGAAACCTATCCTCTTGTACCTTTTTCTTTTCAACCACTTTTAGGGTGTTAAGCCCTCTATTCTGACCAATCGAATATTTCCAGTAATTTGACGATTCGCTGTATTTTGAGGCATATTTAATGCGAATGGAAGGATCGGCCATCATGTCTTTAAATAGAATTTCCTGACGTGTACCGCGAATTTTGACTCGATCGGGATTAATTATATCGATCAGTTCCTGAACTCCCGACGAAGTCATATAACGATCGGTAGCACCCGGGTAACCTAGTATCATGGTAAAATCATTCTTTTCCACACCTTTAATAGAAACAGGTAAAAATCGTTTTGGTTTGAGTGGAACATTTTCTGTTGAATATGGGGCCGGTTTACCCTCAGGACTGGCATAAATGCGAAAAACACTAAAATCTCCGGTGTGACGGGGCCACATCCAGTTATCAGTATCCCCTCCAAACTTTCCGATGGACGAAGGCGGTGTGCCTACTAAACGAATATCAGTAAAAACCTCATAAACCAACAAATAATAATTGTTCCCGCCAAAGAAACTGGTAACGCTTGCGCGGTAATTAGTTCCTTCAATAGCCTCAAGTTTAATTTTATCCGAAATTTCTTCAATTTTGGTTTCTCTTTCCTCCTCCGTTAATCTGCCCTTTAACAAAGGCATAACCTTATCAGTAACATCTTCAATTTTAATTAAAAAAGTTGCGGATAAATTGGGTGTAGGTAGTTCATTATCAAACGATTTTGCCCAGTAACCATTCGAAAGGTAGTCGTGCTCAATGGAAGAGTGATATTGAATTGCCTCATATCCGCAATGATGGTTAGTAAGGATTAACCCCTTGTCGGATACAATTTCGCCGCTACAGCCCGATCCAAAAATAATAACGGCATCTTTTAAACTCGATTTATTAATACTGTAAATATCCTCGGCCGTTAGCTTACAGCCAATATCATGCATTTTATTTATGTTCAACTGATTTATTAATGAAAGCAGCCACATGCCTTCGTCGGCTCGCATGGAATTGCCCGAAAGAATTATAAAAGCGGCAATAATTGAAAAAATCCTCTTCATTCAGATATATTTAAATTACAGGTTGCAATATTAAGGATTATTTTCGAAATGGTATGGAAGTTTTTATTGATTTGCAGGGGATAGATATACATTCTGAATATATTTGTATTTTTACAATCCATTAGAAAACATCTACTAATATGCCACTTGTCATTGTCGGAATTGGAATTCTGGTGTTACTGCTGCTGATTGGACGTTTTAAACTCAACGCATTCTTTGCTTTACTTATTACCTCATTTATTGTTGGGCTTTTAAATGGGATGAATCTCCTTGATATTCTTGATTCAATATTAAAAGGTGTTGGCGATACTCTTGGGAAAATAGTTCTCATTCTGGTGTTTGGAGCCATGCTTGGCAAATTGGTGGAAGAAAGTGGAGCAGCCAATACCATTGCAACGCGGCTCACTGGTTTTATGGGAATAAAAAATATACAATACGCATTATTGTTAACAGGTTTTTTAGTGGGTTTACCGATGTTGTATAATGCCAGCTTTTTGGTAATGATTCCCCTCATTTATACATTTGCCTCAATTACCAAATTGCCCTTACTTTACCTGGGGCTTCCAATTTGTGCAACACTATCGGTAGCACATGGTTTTTTGCCACCTCACCCCGCTCCCACCTATGTGTCGTTTATCTATGAGGCTAATGTAAATAAAGTGCTTCTTTATGGATTAATTCCTGTTATTCCGGCCTGCCTTTTAGGAGGAATTGTTCTCTCTAAATTTTTCAGAAAGTTGGATATAAAACCTCCTGAAGGCCTTTATCAGGAACGTCACTTTGAAGAAAATCAATTGCCAGGATTAGGGGTAAGTATCATAACTGCAGCAACTCCTGTGATTTTAATGTTATTGGGAGCCATTGTCGATCTCAGTTTTGGCCCACCACCGGCGAGAACTGAATTAAGTAAATTGGGATTTGAAAGTCTTACCACTTTTTACCAGCATATGTTTGCGAACAGGGGATTTACTGAAAGCTCATCATTGATTATATCACATTTGTTTACTTTTGTGAAATTTTTATCCGATGCCAACATTGCACTGTTTATGGCGGTGGTGGTAGGGGTTGTTATGTTAGGTTTGCGACGGGGTAAATCGATGGACGACCTGATGAAAAGTATGGGACATTCGATTGGAGCCATCTCCATGATTATTCTTATTATTGCTGCCGGAGGGGCATTTTCGCAGGTACTAAAAGACAGTCATGTAAATGAATACATTAAAACGATTGCCGGAGGAATACATATTAATCCGCTTTTACTTGCCTTCTCTATAGCAGCCATTTTCAGGCTGGCAGTAGGATCAGCCACGGTGGCAACCCTCACCACGGCACCCATCATGCTTCCAATCGCCCAACAATCCGGTATCTCACCCGAACTGATGGTACTTGCAACCGGCTCAGGAAGTATTATGTGGTCACATTTCAATGACATTGGATTCTGGATGTTTAAAGAGTATTTTAATCTCACCATCAAACAAACATTTCTTTCATGGACGGTGATGGAATGTATTGTAGGTATTGTGGGTATTACCACAGTGATGATTATCAATATGTTTATGTAAGGGAGAAATGACGAAAGACATGGCTGATTCAATTCAGTGATAACAAATTTGCTCCCCTAAAGCCTATACGGGATTTGGGTGTAATATAACGAATTACTTATTCCCAAAACCAAAAAAGGCCCCCAGTTTCCTGGAAGCCTTTCATATGTCTATATTCTAATTATAGTTTCTTCTTTACTTCAACCTGTGAATATCCTTCAATAATATCGCCCATTTGAATATCATCGAATTTGTTGATATTTAAACCACATTCGTATCCATTGGCTACTTCTTTCACATCATCTTTAAAACGCTTGAGTGAACCAAGTTCGCCGGAATGGATTACAATACCATCGCGGATAACCCTTACCTTGGTGTTCCGGGTGATCTTCCCTTCCCTTACATAACCACCGGCTACTGTACCAACTTTGGTAATGTTAAATACCTCGCGAATTTCAATGGTAGCCACAATTTCTTCCTTAATTTCCGGAGAAAGCATGCCTTCCATGGCAGCCTTTAATTCATCAATGGCATCGTAAATGATGGAGTAAAGACGAATGTCGATCTGTTCCTTTTCTGCAAGCTTACGGGCATTGAGTGAAGGACGTACCTGAAATCCAATGATAATGGCATTGGACGCAGCTGCCAAAAGAACATCCGATTCCGAAATTTGACCCACCGCTTTGTGAATGACGTTGACCTGAATTTCAGGAGTCGAAAGCTTGATGAGCGAATCGGAAAGGGCTTCCACCGAACCATCCACGTCACCTTTCACAATAACGTTCAACTCTTGGAAGTTTCCAATGGCTATACGACGACCAATTTCGTCGAGTGTAATATGTTTTTTGGTACGAATACCTTGTTCACGAATTAATTGACTGCGTTTTGTGGCAATTTCCTTGGCTTCTTTAATATCACTCATTACATTGAATGTATCACCTGCCTGAGGAGCTCCATCGAGACCAAGAATGAGTACCGGTGTGGCAGGGCCTACAACAGTCACTTTTTGGTTTCGCTCGTTATACATCGCTTTTACGTGACCAAAATACGATCCCGCTAGCACAACATCACCTTGTTTTAATGTACCTTGTTCAACCAGAATGGTTACAACATATCCGCGACCACGATCCAGTGACGATTCGATTACAGAACCAGATGCTTTTTTATTTGGATTAGCCTTCAGATCGAGAAGTTCCGCCTCAAGTAATACTTTTTCAAGCAAAAGCTCGATGTTCAAACCTGATTTTGCAGATATTTCCTGAGATTGATATTTTCCACCCCAATCTTCGACAAGATAATTGAGCTGAGCTAGTTCATCCTTGATTTTCTCAGGATTGGCATCTGGTTTATCTACCTTATTAATGGCAAATACCATGGGTACACTGGCAGCAGAAGCGTGATTGATAGCTTCTTTGGTCTGAGGCTTTACACCATCATCAGCTGCTACCACAATAATAGCAACGTCGGTAATTTTAGCGCCCCGGGCACGCATAGCAGTAAATGCTTCGTGGCCAGGTGTGTCGAGAAAAGTAATTTGTTTCCCGTTATCAAGTTTAACACTATAAGCCCCAATATGCTGGGTTATACCACCAGCTTCACCAGCAACTACGTTAGCGCTACGAATAAAATCGAGTAATTTTGTTTTACCGTGATCGACGTGACCCATTACGGTAACAATAGGTGGCCGAAATACGAGGTCTTCAGGACGGTCAGCTACTTCCTCCTGCCTGATAGCTTCCTGTAAATCAATTGAAACAAATTCAACTTTAAAGTCAAATTCGTCAGCAACAAGAGCCATAGTTTCGGCATCTAACCGTTGATTGATTGATACAAACAAACCCATGTTCATGCATGTAGCAATAACTTCGGTAACAGGAACGCTCATCATGGTTGCCAGTTCATTTACAGAAACAAACTCAGTTACCTTAAGAATATTTTTGTCTCTTTCTTGCTGGTCAGCTTCCTCCTGCAATCGTTGAGTAAATATTTCACGCTTATCACGGCGGTACTTCGAGGTCTTAGATTTGTTTCCTTTAGAAGTTAACCGGGCTAGTGTGTCCTTAATTTGCTTTTGAACATCTTCCTCACTTACCTCTGTTCGGAGTAATGGACGACGTTTTTTCTTATCTAAAACTGCTCCCGAAGTCGCAGGTTTTGCGTTTTTATCTCTTTTTATGATCGTTACCCCAGTTCCCGGTCTTTTTTCCTTAGGGATCAATGTGGCCCTTTGATCCTTATTACCAGGTGCAGCAATATTTACCTTTTCCTTTTCCTTCTTTATACGTGTGCGTTTTTTACGCAAATCGTTGTCACTTATAGTTGACGATCCGGTTTTATTACCTTCATTGGACGGAAGGTTTATTCTGCCAACCACCGTTGGTCCTGATAATTTTTTAATATCCGCAGCCCTAATGACTTTTGGACCCGTTGAGGTTCTCTGAGTTGGTTTTTGCAGAGTATTACCTTCTCCATCAACTTCAGTTACGGTATCTGTGTCGGATGAGAGATTTTGCCTGGAGTCTGAAACTTTAGAGGCTGTGGTTACTCGTGCCTGATGATGCCGCTCTTTTCTTTCAACATCCCGTTGCTCCTTTGTTTTCTTTGCAGGACGAGTACGTTGATTGATTGCATCCAAATCGATTCTTCCAACAACACGAATATCTGTTTCCAATTCAGGTATAGTTGTGAGTGATTCTTCCTGAATAGGTTCAGCCACGGTTGGCAATTCAGAAGCAGTTTCTGCCGGTTCTGCTATTTTTTCTATGATGATTTCTTTTTTCCCTTCGGCTTTAACTTCAATATCTGCTATTGTATGGGTAGATTCTTTTACATGCTCTTTTTTATGAATAGGAATTTGGGTTTCCTCTTTGGTCTTAATCGCTTCCGCAATTGGTTTTTCCTCTTTGGATTTAACAGGTTCTGAGGTTTGCTTGTGTTGCATTTGTGATTGAGCTTGATGCAATTGATTATCAGGCCTTTTAGGCTTATTGAAATTGTCAATGTCTATTTTACCTACAATTTTTACATCGGGTTCTTTACTATCACGTTTTATATCATATATTAAAGGAGCCATCTTACCTGTGCTTGAGTCTTTGATAAGGATTTCTTTCTCCAGATTTTCTTCTTCTTCGAAAGTATTTTCCTCTTGTTCTTCAATGGTTACTGTTTCTTTTTTCTCCCTGAAACTGCGGAGATTAACCTTTTCTGATTCTTTTTTTGCGTTGATGTCAGAACTGTATTCTTTGTGTAAAAGATCATACAATTCAGGCGCAACCTTAGTGTTAGGGTTGGATTCGATTTCGTGGCCTTTTTTCTTCAGATAATCAACGATGGTGGTTATCCCAACATTAAATTCTCTGGCTAATTTACTAAGTCTTAATTCTTTCTTTTCTGTCATACGATAACCTCTGTCTTTAATATAATTCCGAAGAATTCACGATGCTAAGATATAATTTACGAGTGATTTTACTCGAATTCGGAACGTATTATTTTAATTACTTCGCGTATTGTCTCTTCTTCAAGGTCTGTCCGTTTTACAAGATCCTCCACGCCAAGTTCAAGCACACTCTTTGCTGTATCACAACCAACGGCTTTAAGTTCGTCGATAATCCAGCCTTCAATTTCATCTGAGAAGTCGTCAAGGTTCACATCTTCGTCATCCTCATCTTCTGTTTCACGATAAACATCTATTTCGTATCCGGTAAGTTGACTGGCAAGTTTGATGTTTAAACCGCTTTTACCTATCGCCAATGATACTTCGGTAGGTTTTAGGTATACTTCAGCGCGCTTGTTGGCTTCGCTAAGTTTAATGGAGGAAATTTTTGCCGGACTCAACGAACGTGAAATAAATAGTTGAATATTATTTGTGTAGTTTATTACATCTATATTCTCATTTCGCAACTCGCGAACAATACCATGGATTCGTGACCCTTTCATACCAACACAGGCTCCAACAGGGTCAATACGTTCGTCATATGATTCTACGGCAACTTTAGCTCGTTCGCCGGGGATTCGTACAATTTTTTTGATAGTGATTAATCCGTCGAAAATTTCCGGAACCTCAAGTTCGAACAACCGCTCTAGAAACACGGGCGATGTTCGCGAAAGAACTATTAACGGGTTGTTATTCTTCATTTCAACCCTAAGAACCACAGCCCTAATAGAATCACCTTTACGGAAATGATCGCTTGGAATTTGTTCTGTTTTTGGGATAATGAGTTCGTTTCCATCATCATCAAGCACTAGTATTTCTCTCTTCCAAACCTGATATACTTCACCCGTAACAACTTCACCTATACGGTCTTTATATTTTCCAAAGATATTACCTTTTTCAAGTTCAAGAATACGTGAGGTAAGGTTTTGACGAAGAGATAGAATGGCGCGACGCCCAAAATCAAAGAGTTTTACTTCATCAGTTACATCTTCGCCTACTTCATAATCAGTATCTATTTTTTTTGCATCAGAAATGGAAATTTGTATGTTTGGTTCAGTAATAGCATCATCTTCAACTACTTCTCTGTTTCTCCAAATTTCAAAATCCCCTTTGTCAATATTTATAATGATGTCGAAATTTTTATCGGTCCCATATTTTTTCAATAACATGCTACGAAATACATCCTCAAGAACACTCATCATAGTTGCTCTGTCGATGTTTTTAAGTTCCTTAAACTCTGAGAATGTTTCTATCAAATTCAGATTTTCCATTGTGTGTATCCTTTTACTATCGTGATTAAAAGTTTATGACAACTTTTGTCGATTTAATTTCTTCTAATGATATATTAATTAATTCAATAACTAATTCAGGTCTTTTTTTACCCTCGGGTTTAATTTTTTTCTGCACCTCTAATGAAATGGTATTATCAATAGCAGAAACCATTTTGCCCGATATTTTAAGCCCGTTTTTATAAACGACCTCAACAGTATGACCTATATTTTTAATGTATTGTTGCCAAACCTTAAAAGGTAGAGATAATCCTGGTGATGAAACTTCCAATTCGAAATCCTCAACTGTGCGGTCAAAGTTTGATTCTATTGCTCTGTTCAATTTCACACAATCATCAATATTAATGCCTTTCATACTGTCTATCAAAACAGTAATATTGTTACCAGATGAAACTGATATTTCCACTTCAAAGAGCTCTGTTTCCTTTAAATATCCAGAAACAAATTCTCTAATTTGTTGAATAGTAATCATATTATTAATAAAATAGGGGACACCAGTCCCCTAAAGCGATTGTAAATAATCGATGCAAAAGTATACTATTTTATTTAATGTGCAAAATATTTTATAACAGATGTTTTACTATAAAAAAAGTTGTAAGCACTAAGTACTTTTGGGTGTACCACAAATTTCGTATCAAAAGGAACAGTTAAGGTTGGGCTTAATGCCTATAAACGCTAAAAGGGAAATTTGTCGTACACCTGCACTTTTTCTTACAACTTACAACTTTTTTATACTTTTACAATAAATATTTAAATTGTATGCTCAACAAACGAAAAATTGTAAACGATCCGGTATATGGGTTTATAAATATATCTTATCCAATACTTTACGATTTAATAGAACATAGGTATTTTCAAAGACTTCGGAGGATTCAACAATTGGGTCTAACCAATTATGTATATCCCGGAGCAAATCATACCCGGTTCCAGCATGGGCTTGGAGCTCTTTACCTAATGGAACAGGCTATTGCCGTCTTGCGATTAAAAGGTGAGGTAATAACCGAGGAAGAATCGGAAGGAGTTATGATTGCTATTCTATTACATGATATTGGTCACGGACCATACTCCCACGCTTTGGAGCATTCTATTGTGCCTGATGTTTCTCACGAGTTATTGTCGTTGCTCTTTATGAAGGAATTGAATCGGCAATTCGATGGACAATTGAATATTGCGATCGAAATATTTCAGAACCAATACCATAAAAAATTTTTAAACCAGTTGGTTTCAAGCCAGTTAGATATGGATCGGCTTGATTATCTTCGCCGTGATAGCTTTTTTACGGGTGTCACCGAAGGTATTGTTGGATCCGATCGAATAATAAAGATGCTTACTGTTGAGAACGATGAGTTGGTGGTAGAAGAAAAAGGTATTTATTCAATAGAACAATTTTTAGTTGCCCGCCGCTTGATGTATTGGCAAGTTTATCTGCATAAAACTGTGTTGTCAGCCGAAAATTTGTTAGTGAACACATTAAGGAGAGTAAAACAGCTAACTGCAATGGGTCAGCAAGTATTTACAACACCCTATCTGGCTTTCTTTCTTAATCCTCAACTTGATATATCGCACTACATTAATAGCCCCGATGCCGATGAATGTAAATTGCTTCTCGATAATTTTGCACTGCTGGAAGATAATGACATTATGGTATCAGCCAAAGTATGGGCAGAACATCCTGACCGCACACTTTCAATATTGAGCAAAAATCTCATAAGCCGGAAGTTGTATAAAATAGAAATTCAGCATGATATCTTCCCATTAGAACTGATATCAGCACATAAAAAAAGGGTGAAGCAAGATCTTCAGGTTTCCGAATCGGATTTGGATTATTTTGTATTTACAGGTGTGATATCAAACAATGCTTACAAGACAAACGACGACCGAATTAAGATTTTGTTAAAAAGTGGAAAGATTGTAGATATAACTGAAGCCTCTGATATGCTGGATCAGTCAGTATTGGCAAAAACAGTAAAAAAATATTTTTTATGTTACCCAAAAGGGGGTGGATGGTAAAATAAATTTAATCATTAGCTTTGTCGAAACATTTTTTATGGAATTTACCGCACAAACCATTGCTGAATTTCTTCAGGGAAAAGTGGAAGGGGATGCTAATACTGCAGTTACTGACGTTTCGAAGATAGAAGAAGGAAAATCTGGTACGTTATGTTTTTTGGCTAATCCAAAATACGAAAAATACCTGTATACCACAGAAGCTTCTATTATTATAATAAACAATGATTTAGTACTTGCACACGCCATAACTCCTACACTTATCCGTGTGCCCGATGCTTATAAATCATTCGCTTCTCTTCTTGAACTTTACAATTCTTTTAAACCTCAGAAAAACGGAATAGAACAACCGTCGAGCATCGCTTCGTCAGCCACATTAGGCGACAATGTATATGTAGGAGCCTTTTCGTATATTTCGGACAATGTTAAACTTGCCAATAACGTAAAAATTTATCCACAAGTATATATAGGAGAAAACGTTACAATAGGTGAAAATACCATAATTTTTGCAGGAACAAAGATTTATCACGATTGCAAAATTGGATCAGATTGTATTATCCATAGCGGTGCAGTAATAGGCGCCGATGGTTTTGGCTTTGCCCCACAATCAGAGGAAAATAATTATAAAAAAATACCCCAGATAGGGAATGTTGTGATAGAAGATTACGTTGAAATTGGCGCAAATACTTGCATTGACCGTTCAACTATGGGTTCAACCATCATACGTAAAGGAGTAAAGCTCGACAACCTTATCCAGATAGGTCATAATGTTGAAATGGGGAAAAATACTGTAATGGCTGCACAAAGCGGTGTTGCAGGCTCAACTAAGGTTGGAAGTAATTGCATGATTGGCGCTCAGGTTGGCATTTCAGGACATCTTACTATTGCAAATGGAATAAAGCTTGGAGGTAAAGCAGGTGTAAACTCATCTTTAAAAAAGGAAAATGAAGTATTGATTGGCGCACCGGTCCAGAATTATACCGATTTTATGAAATGCTATGTCATATTTCGTCGTCTTCCTGAAATGAAGAAAGATTTGGATTCAGTGAAAAAGAACCTAAGCCTAAAATAAATTCATCATTTTTTTATATATTGCGCTTTATTCTATAGCGCATAGTAAACTCATTTTATGATAGTTAAGCAGAAAACAATTCAAAAACCAGTCACTGTTAAAGGAAAGGGCCTCCATACAGGAATTGATGTGGAGCTTACATTTAATCCAGCTCCTGAAAATCACGGTTATAAATTTAAACGTATCGATCTCGAAGGACAACCGATTGTGTCGGCAGTTGCTGAAAATGTGGTAGATACATCTCGTGGAACAACAATCGAGGAAAAAGGTGTACGCGTAAGTACCATCGAACATGTTATGGCAGCCTTGGTGGGTATGGGCATCGATAATGTGATCATCGAAATTACAGGGCCCGAAACCCCAATTGCCGACGGTAGTTCCAAATATTTTATTGAAGCATTAAAAGAAGCTGGGAGTATTGAACTTGAAGCTGAAAGACGATACTACGAAATAAAAGAGAAAATTGTATATAGCGATGCCCAACGTGGAGTTGAAATAGTTATTTACCCTGATGATCATTTGAGCATCGATGTAATGATCGATTACAATTCGAAGGTGCTTGGCCATCAGTATGCACTTTTAAATTCGATGGCAGATTTTGAAAAAGAAATTTCGATGTGCCGGACATTTGTATTTTTGCACGAAGTGGAACTACTTCTTAAACACAACCTTATTAAAGGGGGAGATCTGAATAATGCCATCGTAATTATGGATCGTCAGGTAACTCAGGACGAGCTTGACCGGCTAGCTGAATTATTTCATAAACCAAAAATCCATGTAAAGCCCGAAGGTATTCTGAATAATCTGGACATTCACTTTTCCAACGAACCAGCACGTCATAAATTATTGGACTTAGTTGGAGATCTGTCTCTTATAGGCACCTCTATAAAGGGTCGAATTGTTGCAACACGTCCCGGACACGCCGCTAATACAGAGATGGCCAAAATACTGCGTCAAATCATTAAGAGGGAAACATTAAGAGGCGATATCCCAAAATACGACCCAACTAAACCTCCGTTATACAATATCAATCAGATAATGACTATTTTGCCTCATAGGCCACCATTTCTTCTGATTGATAAGATCATGTCAATGGATGAGAAAACCATTATTGGTATTAAAAATATTACAATGAATGAGCCTTTTTTTGTAGGCCATTTTCCAAATGAACCCGTTATGCCCGGCGTTTTGCAGATTGAAGCCATGGCTCAGGTAGGAGGCGTTCTGGTGCTTGGAACAGTTCCTGATCCCGAGAATTATCTCACCTATTTCCTTAAAGTGGACAAGGTTAAATTCAAAAGAAAAGTAATTCCCGGCGATACGTTAATTATCAAAGCTGATTTGATTGGTGAAATACGTCGTGGAATTGCCACCATGTGGATTCAGGCATTTTGTGGCGATAATGTGGTTTGCGAAGGAGAAATGACTGCTCAAATTGTAAAAAATAAAACGTAATTTATGATTAGTAATTTAGCATATGTGCACCCTGAGGCTAAAATTGGAGATAATGTAACCATTGAGCCTTTTGCTATGATCTATAAAGACGTTGTGGTAGGCGATGGTTGTTGGATTGGGCCTCATGCCGTGCTAATGGACGGTGCCCGTTTAGGGAAAAGATGCAGTATCTTTCCCGGAGCTGTTATTGCTGCTATTCCGCAGGACTTGAAATATGTGGGAGAATATTCAACAGTTGAAATTGGCGATAACACCACCCTACGCGAATGTGTAACGGTAAATAGAGGTACAAAAGCAAAAGATAAAACTATCCTTGGAAGTAATTGTTTGGTAATGGCTTACGCGCATATTGCTCACGATTGTATTATAGGGAATAATGTTATTATTGTAAACTCGGTTCTTCTTGCCGGTGAAGTGGAAGTTGGCGATTATGCCATCATCAGCGGAGCAACAGCTGTTCGCCAATTTGTTCGCATAGGTGCTCATACTTATATTGGTGGCTACTCTCAGGTTCGTAAGGATGTTCCTCCTTTTTGCAGGGCTGCACGCGAACCCCTTTCTTTTGTGGGCATCAATTCGGTAGGTTTGCGTCGTAGAAAATTCACTAACGAAACGATCTATTCCATACAGGATATGTACCGCCAAATTTTTCAGAGCGATATGAATATTTCGACTGCTTTGACCTATATTGAGGAAAACATCGCACAATCGAAAGAACGTGACGAAGTGGTGACTTTTGTAAGAAGTTCGAAACTTGGCATTATGCGCGGTTATTCCGGAGTTTCTGACGAAGATTAGATGATACATCTTCAAAGAAAATGTGCCAGGAATAAAATACCCATCCGCCTGTTTTATTCCTGAAAAACTAATGCCTCATAAACAAACAGTTCGGCATTTTTCCATCCGTTCCATCCAATTCCGGCCTTGTCGCGAGAGCAATAACCGAGAAATTGTTCACGGGTCCAATTTCTATCAGTGGCCACCTGTGGAAGAAGCGTTCCGTTATGAACTCCCTTACGGATATAAATACCATGCTTACCCAAAACGATTTCGTCAATGGATGTAATTTTTCGCATGGGAGTTAACACGGATATTTCTATTTTAAGTTTGTTGATTTCTGATACTGATATAGATTCGAAACGCTTGTCGTTAATAGCAGACGATATAGCTGTTTCCTGTATGATTTTGTGCAATGACTTGTCGGCCTTGAAAGTGCCAATGCATCCGCGCAACTCACCGTTGATATGTAAAGAAACAAACACCCCAGCATATCTTTTAAGGTTTGGGGTAAGTATATCTGGGTCAACCGCAATAGTTACTTTAGTTCGTATATAAGCCTCGATAGTTTCGCGGGCAATCTTTAAGAGAGTTTTTTTTTCTTCATTACTTAAAGAAAATACTTCGTCTGAAACCGATATGGCGGGTTTTCCAAACGATAGCGCCACATATCCTACAACCTTCGATTTATCTCCCTTTTCAACATCACCGGAGTTCTGAGAATCGACTTTCCGTATCGTAATATCCGGAATCTCTGACGACATATACATTAACGCAAGAACAGAAGTCCACCCGCACATACCTGTAAGTAAATTGGGAGTTTTTAGGTTTTCGATATTCGTTACGGCATCAATTAATTTTTGAGGATTGTTCGACATAACCGCATCGGCCATGAAGGCATCTATCTCCTTTGCCTTGTTATAAGTGGGGTAATGAGAAAAGTCGGTGCTAATAATAAAAAGATTTCTCTCATTGAAGTATGGTTTCAGTGCAATGGCAATTTTCCTGCAAACTTCTGTCGACTGCGTACCGAGAAGGATAGGTACAATACTAAATTTCCGGTGCAACAAATACTGAAGAAACGGGAGTTGCACCTCCAATGAATGTTCATCGTCATGCGGAGATGTTACATTATTAAATACAGGGTTTTTCGCTATCAGCTCATTTCCTAATTTATCAGTTGGAATATGACCTAATGGAGTTATAAAATCACCTGAAGTATAAATGGATGCTCCGTCGAAATGAACCCTGTGACTGGATCCAATCACAAAAATATGGTCATATCTTCTGGAGGTATCAATTTGGCTAAATGCTGAAGCTGCAACCTTGGCTGAGAATTTATATCCTGCATGAGGACTAACAATAGCTAGCACATTCATGTTGCCTTGCTTCTTTACAGCCTTTTCAAAAGCTTCAGATAGCTGACTTTTCAAAGTGGTTGAATCGGCAGGATAAAATGAGCCTGACACGGCCGGATACCGGTCAGTTTTTTGTATTTGGTTGGTTTGTTCCTTTTTCATCTGTCCGCTACAAGCATTTGCACCAATAGTAAAAATGACTATCAGCAGGTAATTATAATGAGTGCAGTACATTGAGAATGTGGTAAAAGTAATACAAAGCTACAAAATATTAGTTGTATTTATTAAGATGATTTAAATATCTTTGCAGCCAAAATACAGAGGAAGATAAATGGATCATATTAGAAATTTTTGCATCATCGCACATATTGATCACGGCAAAAGCACCCTGGCCGACCGTTTGATTCAGACTACAAAAACTGTTGCTGATCGCGATTTTCAGGATCAGATACTCGATGACATGGATTTGGAGCGCGAGCGTGGCATAACTATTAAAAGTCATGCCATTCAGATGGACTACGAATTGCAAGGGAAAAAATATATATTAAATCTCATTGATACCCCCGGACATGTGGATTTTTCTTACGAAGTATCACGATCCATTGCAGCTTGCGAAGGCGCTTTGTTAATTGTTGATGCTACTCAGGGAATTCAGGCCCAGACTATATCGGTTCTTTATCAGGCAATTGAGCATAACCTTGAGATTATCCCCATTCTTAATAAAATGGACAGTCCAGCTGCAAACCCCGATGTGGTTAAAGATCAGATTGTGGATCTGATCGGGTGCGATCGAGATTCTATTCTTGAAGCTTCGGGCAGAACAGGCCTTGGCGTTGATGCTATTCTGGAGAATATCATCGAACGGATTCCAGCGCCAAAAGGCGATTCCGACGCACCTCTGCAAGCATTGATATTCGATTCGGTGTTCAACCCTTTTCGGGGTATTATTGCCTATTTCAAGATTTTGAATGGCACATTATCAACCGGCGAATGGGTGAAGTTTTTTAATACTAAGAAAGATTATAAAGCCGAGGAAATCGGAGTCATGAAAATGAAGCTAGATCCCCGTAAAACACTTGCCTGCGGCGATGTTGGATACATCATATCAGGAATAAAGTCAGCACGTGAGGTGAAGGTGGGTGATACAATCACTCATGTTGAAAACCCATGCAACAAAGGCATAGAGGGATTTGAAGAAGTTAAACCCATGGTGTTTGCGGGAATTTACCCTGTTGACGCTGATGATTATGAGGACCTGCGCACCTCAATTGAAAAACTTCAGCTTAATGATGCTTCACTAACCTTTGTTCCTGAATCATCTGCAGCCCTTGGCTTTGGGTTTCGATGCGGCTTTTTAGGATTGCTTCACATGGAAATTATTCAGGAACGTCTTGATCGCGAATTCGATATGGACGTTATCACCACCATGCCTAACGTTTCATACATTGTGTATACTAATAAAGGCGAAAAGGTAGACGTTCATAACCCGTCCGGTTTACCTGGCATCACCATGATTGATTATATCGAAGAACCCTATATTAAAGCTCAAATTATTACTCAGGCTGACTATCTGGGCTCGGTGATGAAATTATGCATTGACAAACGGGGAGTTCTGAAAAATCAGGTATTTTTAACTACCGATCGTGTTGAGATTACCTTCGAGATGCCATTGGCTGAGATTGTATTTGACTTCTACGATAAATTGAAAAGTATTTCCAAAGGATATGCGTCTTTCGATTACCATCTCATTGGCTATCAGAGAGCCGAACTTGTAAAACTTGATATTCTGCTTAATGCTGAAAGTGTTGATGCTCTTTCGGCTCTTATTCACAAGGAACACGCCTACGATTTTGGTCACAAGATTTGCGAAAAACTGAAAGAACTCATTCCGCGCCAGCAATTCGATATTGCCATACAGGCTGCTATTGGAGCTAAGATCATTGCACGCGAAACCATTAAAGCTGTTCGTAAAGATGTTACAGCCAAATGTTATGGGGGCGATATTACCCGTAAACGCAAACTTCTCGAAAAACAGAAAAAAGGCAAGAAAAGAATGCGGCAGGTTGGTAATGTAGAGGTTCCGCAAAGCGCATTTTTGGCTGTGTTGAAACTGGGTGATTAATTAATATGGAATTCTTCACAGCAGAAGAAATCAGTTTATTATCGGGTTGCACCTTGTGTCCTCGTGAATGCGGATCAAACCGTTTTACAGGAATCTTGGGTTATTGTAAGAGCAATGCAGGCTTCGGAATTTCATCGATTTGCATACATAAAGGAGAGGAGCCCGTCATATCAGGGAATAAAGGCATCTGCAACGTTTTTTTTAAACACTGTAATCTCCAATGCATTTATTGCCAGAATTACGAAATATCCCGAAATGATCATCGTACTATCTTCCCCGAACAAAACTTCAATACCATTATTTCAACGATTTGCAGTACACTGGAGGAAACAGAAAATATGGTTGGCTTTGTGTCTCCATCCCATTATGTTCCGCAAATGATGGCAATTATACGCGCATTACACCATGCTGGTAAACATCCTGTTATCATTTATAATACCAATGCATATGATAAAGTTGATACATTAAAAAGGCTTGAGGGAATGGTAGACATTTATCTCCCGGACTTTAAATATATGGACTCCGGTTTGGCACAGAAATATTCTCAAGCCCGCAATTATCCTGAAATTGCTTCGGCTGCATTAAAGGAAATGTTTCGGCAGAAAGGCTCCACATTAATTATGAATGACCATGGTATTGCCGAATCGGGAATTATTGTGCGCCATTTGGTGCTGCCTAACGCAGTTGAACAAAGCATCAACGTTTTAAAATTTATTGCAGATGCGATTTCGCCAAAACTTCACATCTCATTGATGGCCCAGTATTTCCCAACCGAATTGGTTAAAACTCATCCAAACCTTCACCGTACAATTACAAATGAGGAATATCAGCAAGTAATTGATGCATTTCACGATCTGGGCTTTTACCATGGCTGGATACAGGATTTAAAAAGTCAATCATCATATCGGCCTGATTTTTCGAAAGACCAACCGTTCGAATAGCAATTTTTTGTAACTTTCGTGAAAAACTTTCGTTCAAAAGCTTGCAAACCATAATTTCATCGTAATTTCGTAATCTAGTATTTAAGCTATGAATAACAAAACAATTTTATTTCTATCTCTTATAATCCTTGCAACAAGTTGTAAAGTGATGTATGTTCCCAATATGGTAAATGTACCTTTATTTAAAGAAAAAAATGAATTCAGGGGAACAGTAAGTCTTTCCGATTATCAGTTTGCTTACGCTCCCATTAAGAACATAGGCCTTATGGCAAACGGTTATGTAAGAAATTCGAGTTTTACAAATCTTGCAAATTATTCTACATCAAGAAATTTATTTGAAGGTGGTGTGGGGTATTTTAAACCTTTAAATGAAGGATTTGTATTTGAAACGTATGCGGTTGGTGGAGTTGGAAACTTAAATTACAACAATTCTGATACTTACAATTCCAATACTACCAATAATAAATATTCAGCGGGTTTTACCAGATTTTTTATACAACCAAGTATTGGTTATACGAATGATTTTGTCGATATCGCATTTTCGACCCGGATTGTTCAGTTGGGTTTTAACAGCGTAAAGTACGATGGCTATACCGCTCAGGATCTCGAAAAAGAGGAGATATTAAACCTCGACAAAACCAAATATTACTTTATTGAGCCAACATTTACAATCAGGCTTGGTTACAAATGGTGCAAAATTCATTTGCAGGCAATTTATTCCAATAAGGTTAACATAGAGCCATTAAATTACCAGAAGTTTACCATGAACTTTGGATTACACATTAACATTGCTCCCCGATTGAATAAATCGAAAAATATGATTGAAGAATTAAGCAAATAAACAATAGAAAACATATTTTAAGAGGGCGCTTTTTAAAAAGCAGCCCTCTTTTTTTTATTCATATTTAAGAATTATGGTTAAATTATTATTCTTTATCAAAATTTAATTTGCAATAAAAGGTTTTAAAAATTTAATGCTTAAAAAATCGAGAATACTAAAAGCTATAAATAATACTATACTTTACCCCAATCTTCGGACAGAAATTATACCAAGTTAAGATTGCTTACTCAAACTCAATACTCGGTTAAAACGGGAGATAACTTTTTGGCCCCTCTCAAGGCCTAAAAAAGTTATTCTCGGTTTAAGCCGCTAATAAATATCTAATGCTAGGCACTTGATAGTCTAAGGATTGATGGAACCGCTCATTGTTATAAAAATCAAAATACTTCTTCAATCCCGAAAATAAAGATATACCATTTTCATAAGCATTCAAATATACATTTTCATATTTTACACTTTTCCATAATCTTTCAATATAAATATTATCAATAGCCCTTCCCTTTCCATCCATAGAAATGAGTATTTTATTATCTTTTAGTGTTTTAATGAAAACATCGCTTGTAAATTGACTTCCTTGATCAGTGTTAAATATTTCAGGTATGCCATGTTTTTTTATTGCCTCGACAACTATTTCGGAACACCATTCAGCTGTCATGGAATTTGATATTGACCAATTTACTACATAACGACTATTGACATCAATAATGGCAGCCAAATACATAAAACCCTTTTCCATTGGAATATACGTAATATCCATTTCCCAAACTTGATTGTTTCTATCTATCTTCAAGTCTCGTAATAAATAGTGATATTTATATTGTGTTTTATCCGAAACCGTTGTTTTAGGTTCTCGGTAAATTGTGTGCCAATTTGCAATTTTCATCAGTCTCCGAACCCGTTTCAAATTGATGTTATATCCAGTATCTTTGAGCAGAGCCAGCAATCGTAATGCTCCATAAAATGGGGTCTCAAAATACTGCTCATCAAGCAATCGCATGATTGATAAGTTTTCGTCCGATTCCTTTTGTGGAACATAGTAATAAGTGCTTTTACTAATTGAAAGTAATTGACATTGACTGGATATACTTAATTGGGGTGTGTCTTTTTCAACCATCCCCAAACGCTCGCTTTGGTTAATCATTGAAGTTTTTTTTTTAGAAAATCGTTTTCTACTTTTAATTGACCAATTTGTGCATATAACCCCTGAATTTTAACCTCATTTTTATTGTAGGGTTTTAATTCGTTACCAAATAACTCCGGAAACTTTTTTAAGGCTATAGTTTTCCACGTGGTTATTTGTGTTGGTAATAGCTCATACTTCTTGGCTATTACTTCCAAGCTGTCCCGTTCTTTTAGTGATTCTAAAACAACTTTGGTTTTAAAATCCTTACTGTGCTTTCTTCTGTTTTTTGACATCTAGTTAAAATTTAAAGTTAATATTTCCAATCTTAACTTTCTGTCCTATTTTTGGGGAGTATTATAATTTTTACCATGATTTTGGATCTTTAAAGTGTGCAATTTTGTCCTGATGGTTATTTGTGTACCAGCTTTTAAATTCATTTACCAATTTTAATATGGAAATGGATCCATTAGGTTCCTTAATTTTGTTTAATAAATCTACTATATAGCTATCTTTATCAGGTTTCTCCGTCAGTATTTGTTCGAGTTTATCTGCTTTCATGCGAATTATCATTACCGAAAGGTCATTGGTAAACGGAGTAGCCGTTTTATACCATCTGCCATTTATTTTTTGCATCACGTAAGCACCGCAAACAGAATCCTTTTCCTCAATGTGAAACAAAAACTTTATGATAGCCATATCTGAGCCCTCATATTGAAACTGGAATTTGCATATAAGTTCCATATAGGTTTTTTCGCGATCCATGCTTTTAACCGACTCAAAATGCTTTTGGTCCATTTTTTCTTGCAAACCTGATGTTTGTAGAATATTAAAGTTAGCCCACTCCTGAGCTGAAGCCGAAAGTGTTGAACTTAAAAGTTGTTCGGGGTATTCGTTTGTAACCTGGCTTAAGTCAGTATAAATGGCTTTTGCTTTAAAGACAGGATTATAAATAAAGAATTTACTCTCCGCACCACCTGAATTATTAGCAAGGATAATACGACTGCCCTTAAAATCATTATTTTGTGCTCTGGTTATTGAGAACACTAGAATAAAAATACATAGTATTTGTATTTTTTTGTGCATAGCAACTTAGTTTTGAAGTTATTATATATTTTTCTTAATTAAAAACCGACGGAGATAGTGCATACTTAAAAAAGTAAAGCAAGACAATAGAAATGAACATATTCCAATCCACATATCTAATCTAATTTTATATACATTATATTGTTTGCTTTCTTTTGTAGTAAGATATGCAAATTCATTTTTTGTATTATACCACACATAATAAAAACTATCAATTGCCAATTTTTCGCGAGAAACAATTCCTTTATACTCTCCATTTAATGTAAAAACTGGCCAGTCAGAAGCCGAACCATCACCAGGAAGAAGATGATAAGCATCTACTTTAACATATTTTTTTTGAAAATGATCTTTTGATTTAATATCCCTAATATAGTAATGGAGAGATGTTAAAGCAAAAAAGATAAATGACCCACAGCATATCAAGAAAACAAATACATTCAATTTAAAAAGGTAAATATAGAGTTTCATAATATTTTTATAGGAATAGGCGTTTAGGTATCCCGTTTTTGGTTACCTTTGATTGATGGAAAAAAGAGCAATATTTACAGGAGTGAATTCAATAAAGTTCAATCAACGATTTAAAACGGAAGATGATTGTTATTCGTACATAGCAGACAT
>JBBQTB010000011.1:0-137882 GCA_038213375.1 Bacteroidales bacterium
GCCTTGCGGTGCTATGGGCAAAATCTATGGTATTGAACGGACAAGGAAAAGGCTTGGAAAACAAGTCAGGTATGAATAATGGAGATGAACGCAAGTGAACCACTGAAGAAGTATTGAGATAGCAACCCGTTGTCGAAACAATAGTTATTCCGCGAACTATAGGACAGAGCTTAGCGATTACCTGATTATTGGCTAAGTGACAACCGATATTAAGGTGGCATGAACGTTATTCGGGCTTTTATACGGAACAGGAGAAAATTGGGTATTGATGTTAGTCTGTCAGAAAAGCTACCACCAAAGGATTCGCCGACAGACAAAGGGAAAAGGCACAAGTTGGGAACCAACAAGGCCGAAAGTACCGATGCAATATTCAGTTGCGGACTAAGTCGTAGTAGTGATGAAGTCTTTGTAATGAAGATGGAGCGAAGGGCTTAGGTCATTCAAGTTTTAACAATTCCGGTAAAACGGGAAAAGACTAAGATGGACAAAACACAATCAGAAGTAAAGCCATTTCCGGTAACAAAGCCAATGGTATGGTCAGCCTATCAAAAGGTGAAGACCAAGGGAAAAGCTTACGGAGTGGATGAGGTGAGTATGAAGGAGTTTGAGCAGAAGCTAAAAGGAAACCTGTACAAAATATGGAATCGTTTAGCCTCAGGCACCTACTTTCCGCCAGCGGTACGAGAAGTGGAAATACCCAAGAAAGATGGGAAAAAGCGCAAACTCGGCATACCAACGGTAGGGGATAGGATCGCCCAAACAGTGGTGAAAGATTACATGGAAGCATCGATAGACAAGCTATTTCATGAAGATTCTTATGGATATCGACCACTGAAAAGTGCCCATAAGGCACTGACAAAGGCACGGATAAACGTAAAGCAATACGATTGGGTCATAGACATGGACATCAAAGGCTTCTTTGACAACATAAGCCACGAACTGATACTAAAAGCGTTGGACAAAGTAGTAGAAGAGAAATGGGTAAAGATGTACTGCAAACGCTGGCTTGAAATGCCAGTACAAAAGACAGACGGAACTATAGTAGCCAAAGAAGGACGCGGCACGCCACAAGGCGGGGTTGTTAGCCCATTACTGGCAAATTTGTTTCTGCATTATGCTTTTGATATGTGGATTACCAGAAAACACCCGGAAATAAGCTTCGAACGTTACGCTGACGATATTATCTTGCATTGCCATACGAAGGTAGAAGCAGAAGAAATATTCCTGCAAATAACACAGCGAATGGAACAATGCAGATTAGAGCTTCATCCATTGAAAACGAAAATCGTTTATTGCAAAGACTATAAACGAAAAGAGCCGTACAAACAAGTGCAATTCGACTTTTTAGGCTTTAGTTTTCAGCCCCGGCCAACCAAAGACTGGCAAAGTGGACAAATCCACAACATCTTTGATCTGGCCATAAGTGCTTGCTCACAGAAGAAAATAACGGAGGAATTTAAAATGATGAAAATACATAGAGATAGTACCAGTACCATAGAGGATATAGCCGATAGGCTTTATTCAAAATTACAGGGATGGATAAACTATTACGGCAAATTCAGAAAGTGGGATTTCTTCAGAGTCTTCAGAAGGTTAAGTTATAGGTTGATGCTATGGGCTCAAAACAAGTACAAGTTCAATAGCATAAGAGAAGGATACGATTGGTTAAGAAATTACCAAAAAGTACACCCCAACCTATTTGCGCACTGGCGGTATGGTTTCAAACAATGATTGGAATGACAAGAGCCGTATGACGGGAGACTGTCACGTACGGTTCCGTGAGAGGCTTTGACTGAAATGCCATTGCCTACTTGACTTTGCAATCCGTGCCCTTTTTTAGCCGGCATTTGTAATGCCACTTGCGAAGAAAAACAATCAATTATTTTTGTATTTTGTGGGCATATAAAAAGTTACCATGTCAGACAAGTACAAAATAACCGATATAGATAAAGCCTGCTTTGTAACGCTAACTGTTGTCGGGTGGATTGATGTATTTACACGCAAAAAACACAAGCTAACATTAGTAGAATCGTTAAAGTATTGCCAGCAAAACAGCGGGTTAGTTATTTTTGACATCCATCAGAATCCGGTAGAAGATATAATAGTTTATAAAGCCTAAGATTACCAATATAGTTCTGCAAGAAATTACGCACAATTACCAAATGTTTTGGAAGTTTGTTTAATTTCACCGTAATGGAAAACGTATAGTTAATTGGTTCACGCTACTCGTATGTCGTTCGGAAACGACGGACAATATTGGCACGGATTGCAAATCCGCGCCAGCGGGGGGTGATTACCCATGAATTTAAGCATGTGGTTCAATTCAATAGTGGTGTTTATCGATATTTAAATGTCAATCAATTGGAAAGAGGCGCAAATATTAGTGAAATTAAATATTATCTAAGTATTCCTGTCAGTATGTATAAGGGCCATACTATTTTACAAATGAAGAAGACGTGCCACATGATATACAGGTAATTATGGAGGTATTTTTTAACTCCATTTTCATAAAATTCTTTTAAACTTTTCCATATGAAATACATAATATTCATTTTACCAATTGCATTTTTGATTAGTTGTAATATTCAACAAAATAAAGACTTGCCTAAGGATTTCGGCTTTTGCATTGAAACTGAAACAAACAAAGTTAATATGTTTGATTCAACTTTAATTCGCAGGTACATGATTGGAGACACTGCTATCCGGATCGTTTTCTCCAAAACCGATTTGGCATTTATTTATAATGAATTTTTAAATTATAATCTTGATAATTTACCTGATTTTTATAATCCAAAGGGGAACATAATGGAGCAACCAGCATTTATTGATACATTTTCTATTAGGTTTAATAATAAAACAAAAAAGATAGTATGGATACAATCACTAAATTGCTCAAGTTTAAAGGATAAATATTACCATATAAAACAGGAGCAATTTTTTAAAGTGGTTTTTTCTATAGTGCTTGACAATAAGGATTATTTAAGTATTGAAAAATCTAATATAATATTTAAGTAACTTACCATTGGCCCCCCGCTAACCGAAGTGTTCAGCAATAAAAACCGGAGCGGCTCGGCGAAGTTTTCATAACTTCGCCGGCCTAAATTGCGGTCTCTGACCGCTAAAACACTACCGCTTCTGCAAATGTAAAGTAAAAGCGATAGTGCGCGTTTAAATCAACCGTCTATCAAATAAAATACCAAATAGAACTGCGTTACACATTGAATTTTTAGTTAGTTAAGATATTATAATATACCGAAAAGAGTGCTTAAAGCTCTCTTTTTTGCTTTCTGATATTGGATTAATGTTTGTCAGTTGGTATTTCCTATACCTTCCAGTATACTTTTACATTTTCTTGAATAAATTCTATATTTACTGAAAAATTGGGCAATTAAGATTCAACAATAACATTCATTCAAAAAAAATATCATTTCAATATGACAACTTACAAACGGGTCCTTTTAAAACTGAGTGGTGAAGCTTTAATGGCGGATAAACCCTACGGGATTGATTCACAACGATTGCTGGAATATGCTGAACAAGTGAAGGAAGCATCAAAACTTGGAGTTAAAATTGGCATCGTTATTGGTGGCGGTAATATTTTCAGGGGTTTACGGGGTGTGAATGCCGGTTTCGACCGGATAAAAGGGGATTATATGGGCATGCTCGCCACAGTTATTAATGGGTTGGCTATCCAGTCGGCCCTGGAAAGCATTGATGCTAAAGCTCGCGTATTTACTGCAATAGCAATGGAACCTGTTGGTGAAAGATACAGTAAACAAAAGGTGGAGGATGCATTTGCCAATGATGAAATTGTCATTTTTACGTTTGGTACTGGCAATCCATATTTTACAACCGATTCCGCTTCGGCTTTGCGCGCCATTGAAATGGAAGCTGAAGTATTATTAAAAGGAACCCGGGTTGATGGTGTTTACACGGCCGACCCCGAAAAGGACTCAACGGCTGTTAAATTCGACGAAATTACATTCGACGAAGCGTATAATCGTGGTTTAAATGTGATGGACCTTACGTCGTTTACCATGTGTAAAGAAAATAACATGCCAATCATTGTTTTTGACATGAACAAAAAAGGCAACCTGAAACGTCTTTTATCAGGCGAAAAAATTGGTACGTTGGTGAAGGTAAAATAATTTATCTTTGTTTTCATTTTCACATTAAATACATAAAAATCTTCATTTCTATGGAAGAAGAAGCTCAATTTTATATTGACGATGCAAAAGAAAAGATGGAAAAGGCCATCATCCATCTTTCAAATGAATTAATCAAGCTACGTGCGGGAAAAGCAAATCCAAACATGCTCGATAATATCTTTGTTGATTATTATGGAACAAGCACAGCGCTAACGCAAGTAGCAAGTATTAATACTCCTGATGCAAAATCTCTGGTAATACAGCCTTGGGAAAAGAAAATGATTGGACCCATTGAGAAAGCAATTCTTGGGGCCAACATTGGCGTTACTCCTGTTAACAATGGAGATGTAGTTCGCTTGAACTTGCCTCCCCTAACTGAGGAACGTCGTAAACAGTTGGTAAAAACCACCAGGCACGAAGGTGAAAATGCCAAGGTGAGTATTCGCAGCGCTCGCCGTGATGTTATTGAAGAGATAAAAAAAATACAAAAAAACGGTTTGGCCGAAGATGCTGCCAAAACCTTTGAAGAAAAGGTAGAAAAACTGACCGATAATTTCAACCGAAAGGTCGATGAAGTATTAGTTAAGAAGGAAGTAGAGATAATGACTGTCTGATGATTTTTTCACATTCTTTTTCAACACAACGATATTATCGGTTTGCGGTAAGCTCTTTCTTCTTTTTTATGGGGTTTGCTTTTTCAAGTTGGGCAAGCCGGATTCCCGACATAAAAAACATGTTGCATTTGAGCGAAGCTGGGCTGGGTGGCGTTCTGTTTGCCCTTCCTATTGGCCAGTTATGCTCAATGATGTTGTCGGGCTATCTGGTGGGTCGCTTTGGAAGTAAAAATACCCTCACAATATCAGCATTGCTTTATCTAATTGCTTTAATGGGATTGGGGCTTGTTTCGCAGGTTTGGCAACTAACAATTGGATTGTTCTTTTTTGGGATGAGCGGTAATTTATGCGGTATCTCTATTAATACTCAAGGAGTGGGAGTGGAGCGATTATATAGGCGCAGCATTATGGCTTCGTTTCATGGCTTATGGAGCCTGGCTGGTTTTACCGGTGGATTATTGAGCACGCTGATGGTAGCAAATAATATCGCTCCTTTTATCCATTTTTGCATTGTAGCCGGCATATCATTTCTATTGATTATTACGATGCGAAATTGGGTTTTACCACGCGATGCCAGGCGCGATAAAAAAAAAGATGGGCCCTTCTTCGTAAAGCCCGACAAATATATTATCACATTGGGAATGGTGGTTTTTGGGAGTATGATTTGCGAGGGTGCCATGTTTGATTGGAGCGGAGTTTATTTTGAGAAGGTAATACATCCTCCGAAAGAACTGGTGCGCATGGGATATATCGCCTTTATGTTCACAATGACAGGCGGCAGGTTTATGGCCGATTGGCTCGTAACACGCTTCGGCATAATCCGCATTTTGAGGTTTAGCGGGATTACCATCACCACCGGATTGTTAGTTTCTGTTATATTTCCTTACCTGATATCTTCCACACTCGGGTTTTTACTTGTTGGAATTGGCACCTCGTCGGTTGTCCCTTTATGTTATAGTCTTGCCGGAAAATCAAAAACTATGCACCCTAGTTTGGCAATTGCAACAACTTCATCGATAGGTTTTCTGGGATTTCTTATTGGTCCGCCAATTATTGGGTTCATTGCTCAGGCATCGAGTCTTCGCTGGTCATTTGCGCTTATCTCAATTCTGGGTCTGCTTACTGCCACGATGGCATCCAGGATAAAATCGTAAACGAAAATTTATCATAAAAAAACTAATGAATACATTTTTTTTAAGAAAATTACAAATAGCTTAACCACCATTTATTCCGATGAGCACTTTTTTAAGATTAATACCATTTACAGAGGGGATATATAATCAAAATCAAACTAAACCAAATTAAATATACAACTGGTAAACTAAATCCATACCCCTTCAATTCAGGAACTAAATATGAACGAATTAACTTGTTTAATCCTTATAAACCACTCCATAAATCCCTCCCCAAACGCGCGATGGATTTTGGCCTCTTACAAATCTAACTCCCTCTCTGTTTGGAGATGTCTGGAGGTGAAGGCACTAAATGGATTTATGAATTATTAGGTTAATAGACAGTTTATCAAACTAACAAAATAGAAATATGAAAATAATTACTTGTTTACTTGTTTTTCAACTTTCATTAACTACTGTGTTTGGTCAGGTCTCGTTTGGGGAATCTATGAAAATTAATGAGGGATGGAAATTTCAAAAGGGGGATATCGAAAATGCAGCTTCGCCAAGCTTTGATGACTCGAAATGGCGGCAATTGGATTTACCTCATGATTGGAGTGTGGAGGGGTCATTAAGTCCAAGTCTGGCAAGTGCAACAGGTTATCTTCCGGGTGGGATAGCCTGGTATCGGAAAACGTTGAATATTCCTGTTGACATGAAAAATAAAAAAGTTTTCATTTATTTTGAGGGTGTTTATCGCAATGGAGAAATTTTTATAAATGGAATATCTTTAGATATGCGGCCAAATGGTTATATATCATTCATGTATGAACTTACTCCTTATATTAAATTTGGTGAAAAAAATATTATTTCAGTAAAGGATGATCATACTAAGTCCGCAGATTCTCGCTGGTATACCGGCTCAGGGATATATCGGGATGTTTATTTGATATATGCAAATCCTATTCATATTGACTTGTGGGGTGTGTATTTTACAACACCAGAAGTTTCAAGCAAACAAGCTATTGTGCGTGTTCAAACCTCATTAAGGAACACAACTAATCAAAAAGTAACATTAACAGTTACAAATGAGGTCTTAGATAAAAGCGGAAAAATAATCGCAAAAGTTTCGAAAAAAATTAATGTTTCTTCTGTTAATGCTGATACGTTAATACAAAACTTGAAGATTGATAAGCCTAATTTGTGGAGTGTAAACGACCCATATTTATATAAAATTATTACTTCAATTTATGAAGATAAAAAATTGATAGATAAAACGACTGGAAATTTGGGAGTAAGGATTCTTGGGTTTGATTCAAATAAAGGGTTTTCGCTTAATGATAAACCCATGAAAGTGAAGGGAGTTTGTTTACATCATGATGCTGGTTGCTTAGGCGCTGCCGTGCCAAGAGAAGTTTTGGAACGACGGCTCATTACATTGAAATCCATTGGGTGTAATGCAATAAGAACCAGTCATAACCCTCAGTCGCCAGTATTTTATGATTTATGTGATGAACTTGGTTTTTTGATTATAGATGAATCCTTTGACGAATGGGAATTTGCGAAAAAGAAATGGATTGATGGGTGGAATGTGGGAAATCCCGGATTCGAAGGAGCATCTGAGTTTTTTGATAAATGGGCTGACATAGATTTACGGGATATGGTTCTTCGAGATAGAAACCATCCTTCCGTTTTTATGTGGAGTATTGGAAATGAGGTTGATTATCCCAACGATCCTTATTCCCATCCAATATTAAATAAGGAAGGGATTCAACAACAACACACGCAAGGTTATTTACCAGATCATCCTAATGCAGACAGACTTGGTACAATTGCAAAACGACTGGCAAGGGTTGTTCGAAAATACGACACTTCCAGACCTGTAACTGCTGCACTTGCCGGGCCTGTGATGTCTAATGAAACTGATTACCCCACCTCATTGGATGTAGTTGGGTATAATTATACAGAAAGCAGGTATGCCCAAGATCATGCAAAGTACCCAAAACGTGTGTTTTATGGAAGTGAAAATGGACAATCAATTGAAGCATGGAAAGCAGTAGAAAATAACGAATATATATTTGGTCAATTTCTTTGGGCAGGAATTGATTACCTTGGTGAGGCTCATCGCTGGCCGTCCCGTGGTTTTACTTCCGGGCTTCTTGATTTAGCAGGTTTCAAAAAAAGTACTGCATACTTTCGAGAAAGTCTTTGGAGTAATGAACCAATGATTTATATAGGTACATACAAAAACCCGGAAAATAAAGGTGGGTTTTCATATGATGCGCCATCGGTATGGAATTATCCGGTCGGTGATACTATTCGGGTTGTGTGCTATACCAATTGTTTAAAAGCACAACTTAACCTTAATGGAAAAATAGTTGGTGAAGCAAAAAAGTACAATAGTGAGACGGGTGTTATTTATTGGGATATCCCATTTACGGCTGGAAAGTTAGAAGCCATTGGTTACAAATCTGATACGGTATCGGTAAAATATTCTGTTGAAACAAGTAAACAACCACAGGCCATCAAAGCAAAAGTGTTAAACAAAATCATCTCTTCAAATAAAGGTGTGGCACAAATTGAAATACAAATTAATGATGAAGATGGTCTTCCGGTATTTCTTGCCGATAACGAAATAACTTGTTTATTAGACGGCCCCATTAAACTATTGGGACTTGAGGCAGGTAATACTTCCGATATGGGCGATTATACGGATAATAAACAAAGAGTATTTCATGGGAAAATGATCGCTTATATTCAGTCAGTCGGAAAGAAAGGAAATGCGATGGTTACTTTTAAGTCTCCTTGGCTTATAGAAACAATAGTTAAACTTGAAATTAAATAGAACTTACATTTTTCGATGACTGAGCCAGCAAGGAAAATTAGTTTTTCGAATATCTATTTAGTTTTCATTAAATCTTCAATTTCTTCAATTTCTATCGGAATATCTTTCATCAAATCAATGGGGTTGTCATTTGTAATGAGAATATCATTTTCGAGGCGAATGCCAATCCCTTCTTCTCGGATATAGATACCAGGTTCAAGGCTAAGTACCATGCCGGGTTCAAGGGTTTGAAGGCGTGTCCCAAGGTCGTGAACATCAAGGCCAAGAAAGTGTGATATACCGTGCATAAAATATTTTGAATATAGCGGGGTTTCACTGTCATGGTTCTTGAGATCTTCGAGTGAATACAGTCCAAGATTTACATGTTCTTCTTCCCATAGTTTTCCTACTTGCTTGTTAAGCAAAGCTATAGAGGTACCTTTAACCATTAATGTTTTGGTTTTATTGAAAACGCACAATGTGGCGTTGTAAAGCTGTTTTTGCCGGGCAGTAAATTTTCCGTTCACGGGAATAGTGCGGGAGCAATCAGCTGCATAATTTGCAAATTCCGCTCCGAAATCCATCAGCAATAAATCTCCATTACGGCAAACTGATTTATTATCAATATAATGTAGAATACAAGCGTTTTCTCCTGAAGCAATAATGGGATAATACGCATGGCCTTGGGCTCCGCTTTTTCTGAACTCATAACTTATTTCGGCTTCTACTTCAAATTCGTGCATACCCGGCTTTACCTTCTGCAAAACTCTTTGAAAGGCTTTTGAAGTAATATCACAGGCATGGCGGAGAATATTTATTTCATCATGTTCTTTTATCAAACGAAGGTTTGTCATTATTGGAGCCAGTCGCTCAAAACGGTGTGCAGGAAAGCGATTTTTTATCTCGTGCGTGAAACGCTGATCACAGCTTTCTACTTCCGAAGTGAATTTTGGATTTTCATATTGATTAACATAGATATTTTCCGAATGATATATATGATCAGCCAAAATCTGGTTGAATTCTTCAAGCCAAAGAATAGTTTGAATCCCTGAAATTTCTGTAGCTTGCAATTTTGTTAGTTTTTTGCCGTACCATGTTTCAAGGTGATCGCTTGGCTTGATAATGAAAAGTACCTCTCTGTTTTTAGGTATCGGATGGTTGGGGCATACTACAAAAATAGTTCTCTCCTGATTAATTCCTGTTAGGTAGAACATATCGGAGTGCTGGCGGAAAGGGAAAAACTGATCACCATTCCGGGGCATTTCATCATTGGAATGGAAAATAGCAACTGAGTTTTCTTTCAGCTTTTTGCTAAGTTTAATTCTATTTTGTTCGAATATTCGGCGGGGGAGAACTGGATTCATATTATCTTAGAATGTTTTTAAATTACGTATAATTTGACCTCGAGGTTTGCAAATAGGCGGCGAAGCCAATACATTTGCAGTTATTTTTTAAAAGCAAGTTTTGTAGTCTGCAATTTAAATTAACTTAAATTAAAATCATACATATGGGGAATTTTTTTAGTTCATCAATTGGAAAAAAATTATTAATGTCGTTGGCAGGCCTTTTTCTGGCAACGTTTCTGGTAGTTCATCTGGGTATTAATTTAACGTTGTTACTTAATGATGGTGGTGATACTTTTCGTACAGGTGTTGAATTTATGACCACCAACCCGCTGATTAAAATTATGGAATTTGTACTGTTTGGTGGTTTTATTATCCACATTGTGTGGGGTGTGATCCTTCAAATTCAGAATTGGATGGCTCGTCCCAGTAAATATGCCGTTACAAACAACTCTCAAACATCTTTCTTTTCAAAATACATGATTCATACGGGCGCTGTAATTTTTGTTTTTCTTTGCTTGCACTTTGTCAATTTCTATTTTGTAAAACTTGGATTAACCGAAGCGCCTCAAGGTGTTAAGCCAGTGGAAAGTGTACATGACTTTTACAGCATGGCCATTAACTTGTTTTCACAGCCTGCTTATTCAATTATTTACGTTGGTTTTATGATTTTCTTGTCCTTTCACCTGAACCATGCCTTTCAGAGCGCATTTCAAACCATTGGTGTAAACCACAGCAAGTATACTCCGGCTATTAAATGGATCGGACTTATCTATTCCATTGTGATACCGGCAGGCTTTGCTATTATTCCAATTTATTTCCTGTTTTTCTTCGGAAAATAAGCAATTATAATTATTCATAGAAATTAGAATTATAAGATATGACAGTTTTAAATTCAAAAATACCGCAGGGCATTTTGTCCGAAAAGTGGACTGAGTACAAAGCTCACCAAAATCTGGTGAATCCTACAAATAAGCGTAAACTCGACATTATTGTGGTAGGAACCGGTCTTGCCGGAGCTTCTGCTGCAGCCAGCCTTGGAGAGCTTGGTTTTAATGTAAAAATATTCTGCTACCAGGATAGCCCTCGCCGAGCACATAGTATTGCTGCACAAGGGGGTATCAATGCTGCCAAGAATTATCAAAACGATGGCGACTCTGTTTACCGTTTGTTTTATGATACCATTAAAGGTGGCGACTATCGTTCTCGCGAAGCCAATGTGCATCGGTTGGCCGAAGTAAGTAATAACATCATCGACCAATGTGTCGCTCAAGGAGTTCCGTTCGCCCGCGAATATGGTGGATTGCTCGATAACCGTTCATTCGGAGGCGCACAGGTATCGCGTACGTTTTATGCTCGCGGTCAAACCGGACAGCAATTGTTAATTGGCGCTTATAGTGCGCTTAGCCGTCAGATCAAAGCTGGTACAGTAACTATGTATAACCGTACCGAAATGCTCGATTTGGTTATTGTTGACGGTAAAGCCCGCGGTATTATTACCCGTAATCTTATTGATGGCAAAATTGAACGACATTTTGGTCATGCAGTAGTTCTAGGTACTGGTGGTTACGGAAACGTATTCTTTCTATCCACTAATGCAATGGGTTCTAACGCCAGCGCAGCCATGCAAACATACAGACGTGGAGCTTGTTTCGCAAACCCATGTTTTACTCAAATTCACCCGACATGTATCCCTGTTCACGGGGATTATCAATCGAAGCTTACTCTAATGTCCGAGTCATTAAGAAACGATGGCCGTATCTGGGTTCCAAAAAAGAAGGAAGATGCTGAAGCCATTCGTGTCGGAAAAATGAAACCGACTCAAATAAAAGAAGATGATAGGGATTATTATCTCGAACGTCGTTATCCTGCATTTGGTAACCTCGTTCCCCGCGACGTAGCTTCACGTGCGGCGAAAGAACGTTGCGATGCTGGTTTTGGAGTTGGTCCAACTGGCCTGGCTGTATATCTTGACTTTGCTACTTCGATCGATCGGTTGGGTAAAAAAGTTATCGAAGAACGTTACGGCAACCTTTTTCAGATGTACAATAAAATTGTTGACGAAGATCCATACGAAACGCCAATGATGATTTATCCTGCTGTTCATTATACCATGGGTGGGATATGGGTCGATTACGAACTTCAAACCACAATTCCAGGTTTGTTTGCCACCGGCGAATGCAACTTCTCCGATCATGGTGCAAACCGTCTTGGAGCATCTGCATTGATGCAAGGTTTAGCGGATGGTTATTTTGTTTTGCCCTATACTATTCAGAATTATCTGGCTGCTGACATACGCACTCCGCGTATGAGTACCGATCTTCCGGCATTTGTTGAGGCTGAAGATTTGGTAAAAAATAAGATTGCTAAATTGGTAAATATTAAGGGAAAACTATCTGTGGATACCTTTCATAAACGGTTGGGCAAAATTATGTGGGATAAAGTTGGTATGGCACGCACAAAACAAAGCTGCACCGAAGCGATGGCTGAAATTAAAGCCCTTCGTGAAGAATTTTGGAAAGATGTTCGTGTTACAGGCACGGATATTGAGCTTAACCCTGAACTGGAAAAAGCGCTTCGTGTGTCAGATTTCCTTGAACTGGGTGAACTGATGGCCAAGGATGCATTGGTTCGTGAGGAATCATGCGGAGGTCACTTCCGTGAAGAATTTCAGACTGCGGATGGCGAAGCAGATCGTCACGATGAAAATTTTATGTACGTGGCTGCATGGGAATATCAGGGCGATGGTCAGGAACCAGTTCTTAACAAAGAACCATTGGTTTACGAGAACATTAAAGTGGCACAAAGGAATTATAAGTAAAGCCTCCCCTAACCCCTCCAGAAGAGGGGAAGAAAGGCCTATAATGTATAAGTAAGTTTTAAAAAGAAATTATTCCATTTTCTCCCCTCCTTTCGGGAGGGGTTGGGGTGGGCTTAAAACATAAAATTATGGATTTTACATTAAAGATTTGGAGACAAGAAAACGCCGGTTCGAAAGGCAAATTCGTCACCTATACAGTCACCAATATAACGGACGATTGCTCTTTCCTCGAAATGTTAGATCAGTTGAATGAACAACTTGTTGACAAGTTTGACAAACCGGTTTGTTTTGATCACGATTGCCGCGAGGGTATCTGCGGGATGTGCAGCCTTTACATCAATGGTCGTCCGCACGGCAACGACAGTGGTATTACAACCTGCCAATTACATATGCGCAAATTTAAGGATGGCGATACCATTGTAATTGAGCCATGGAGAGCCAAAGCTTTCCCTATTTTAAAGGATTTGGTTGTGGACCGCGCCGCTTTTGATCTGATTATCCAGGAAGGTGGATATGTGTCAGTAAATACGGGGGGTGTGCCTGATGGGAACGCCATTCCAATTGCAAAAATAAATTCTGATCTTGCTATGGATGCTGCCGCCTGCATAGGTTGTGGCGCTTGCGTTGCAGCGTGTAAAAATGCTTCAGCTATGTTGTTTGTTTCAGCTAAAGTGTCGCACTTGGCACTATTACCGCAAGGCAAACTGGAAGCCAAACAGCGAGTTGAGAAAATGGTAGCTAAAATGGATGAGCTTGGTTTTGGTAATTGCACTAATACCGGTGCTTGTGAGGCCGAATGTCCTAAAGAAATAAAACTTACCAATATTGCGCGCTTAAATAGAGAGTTTTATGCTGCAAATTTGAGCTAGTTAATAATTGAGTTCACTCCGAAAAGCCTTGCTTAGTTTTTATGGGATGTAAAACGTATTGATATACATTATTCAATGTAGCTGACTTAATCAAAATTAACCCCAACCCCTTAAAAAGGGGCAATAACTTGTGACTGGCAATGTTCAAGTTAGCCCTCCTTTTTAAGGAGTGATGGAAGGTCAATACCTTAAGTCAACGACATTGATACATTATTAGCAACTATTTAACTTGTTTATATATTTGATGCTATATTAATTTAAACACAAAGTACCACGAAGGGTTTCACTAAGGAACGCAAAATGAAAATCTTTTGATTATTAGCTTTTTGTGAATCTTTGTGAAATACTTTGTGTTACTTCGTGGTAATTTCATTTTTTTATATTACAGTATATCAGCGTAAAATCTAGCTAAATAGTTACGGAAGGTTTTATAATAGATTACCGTTGTTGTTAACAGAAATTTACCAGAACATCTTTCATCTCTTGAATAATGCATTAAGAGTTAACATCGTGGTCGAAATTTTTTTCGAAGGTAAAAAAGATGAGATAGATTTTTACCCTGATTAGCCCATTATTCCTTCAATTTCTTCAACCGTTTTGGGTATATGTTTTCCCAAAACCCTACACCCATCTTCTGTAACCAATAGATCATCTTCGATACGAATTCCACCGAAGTTTTTGTATGCATCCAACTTGTTGTAATTAATAAATTCGGTAAATTTTTTCTCACTTCGCCAAAGATCTATCAATGTTGGTATAAAATAAATTCCAGGTTCGTCAGTAAGAACATATCCTGGTAAAGGCTTACGGGCAAAGCGAAGATAAGCCAATCCAAACTGTGAACTGCGTGATACTGTTTTGTCATAACCAACGTTGTCTTCACCCAGGTTTTCCATGTCATGGACATCGAGGCCCAACATGTGTCCCAACCCATGAGGGAAGAACAAGGCGTGAGCGCCTGCATGCACAATATCGTCAATATTTCCTTTCATAAGCCCCAGGTCTGCAAGTCCCGAAGCAATTATCCTCCCAACTTCAAGGTGCACATCGAGGTACTTATGTTTTGGAGAAAGCATATCAATAGCTTTCAGGTTTGCTTGCAACACAATGTTGTATATATCTTTTTGCCGTGGGTCAAATTTCCCGCCTACAGGAACTGTTCGGGTAATATCACTGGCATACAGAAGCTCCGATTCAGCTCCGGCATCTGTAACAAGTAGCCGGCCGTTTTGAAGTACGTTTCCATGATTATGGTTATGAAGCGTTTCTCCGTTCATACTCAAGATTATCGGAAAAGATACACCTTTTCCATGGGATAAGGCTATACCTTCAATAATGCCGGCAATTTTGCGCTCAGTGGTTCCTTGTCTTGCAATTTTCATTGCAGTTGTATGCATAATCCATGCAACATCGACCATTTGTTCAATTTCGAAAATTTCCTCTGTTGATTTTACCGATCGAAGGCTAACAATTGCTTTAGTAAGTTCCATCGAAATGGTTGAATCTAACTCATGTTCTGAAATCGTTAAAAGATTTTGCAATATTGCAGCGTTTTCAGCCCGGTAAGGAGATGTAAAATGAATACTTCGTTTTTTTGAAATCGCGTTTGATAGGACCGTCTTTAAATCATTGTGCGACATTACCAGCGTTAAACCCACCGAAGTTGCCTTCTCCGATATGGATGATTGTAGCCCCATCCATATAATATCTTCAATACCCAAGTTATCCCCAACAAGATATTCGCGATTTTCATCAACATCAATCAATCCCAAAAGATTTGGTTCATCTATACCAAAAAAATATGAGAAAGTGCTGTCCTGTCTAAACCTATAAGCATTTCCTTTGTAATTGTTGGGAGATTCATTATTTCCGGGGATAAGAATCAATCCTTTTACAACTTTGCTAAGGAGGTTTTTTCTACGATTTGAATAAATTTGGGCTGAAAACATATTTGGAATTATTTTTATCAAAGATAAAAAATAATTGTTAACGCTAAAAGGCTGAAATAATGATCTTCCCGTGATTTTACCCGACTCTTTGATAATTATTTTTCATCTAACACGCAACCAATTCGACATCAATCCGTAGAACATATAAATAAATTACGAATAGCCACTGTGTATTTATTATTTTTCTTATATTCGCATCAGAAAATTAATTATTAACAATATTTTTAATTTTATTAACAATGCCTTACCGACGATTACCAAACACTGATATTGCCCGCCTGAGAGCACTTAAGATTGCTTTTGTAAAAGGTAAGGAACTTCCACCTTTCGAACTGGCATTTACCCAACCAACTTTTGTGAAGATTCTAACCAATCTGCCCCAGTTCGAGCACGCATTGTTAGTGCATAAGAGCGCATTTAACAGTCAGGTTAATAAAAGTAAAGAATATCTTACTTTTTTGAAAAAGGCAAAACTGTATGTCTCTCATTTTATTCAAGTAATAAATATGGGTATTTTACGTGGTGAAATGCCTGAGACTATTCTTTCATTTTATGGATTAGAAGATTACAAGAACAAAGTGCCAATCCTGAATACTGAAGCTGATGTGATTAAATGGGGTGATGCAATAATTACCGGCGAAATGAATCGGACAAATAAGGGTATGAAACCTGTTACAAATCCTTCCATTGCCTTAGTTAAAGTTAGGTTCGAGTCATTTAAAGATTCCTATAATTTTCAGAAAACACTCCAGAAAAACAACTCACGAACGCTTCAGGATCTTATAAAACTTCGCAATAGTACTGATGAGTTGATTGCAAAGGTTTGGGATGAAGTGGAAGCTACATATCGTGAACTTCCTGATGAGTTACGTCGCGAACGATCACAGGAATACGGTATTATATATGTATTTCGTAAAAATGAGCTTCGTGGAATTACCGTTTTTGATTCTGTACTCGAAGAAAGTGAAGTTTAAACAGATCTTCTATTTTGATATAGTTTGTAAATTCCTAATCCTGTAATAAGTAAACATACGAAAGTAATAGGTAGCAAATTTTTTGAAGAGCCGCTATTCACTATTTTTTCATCAATAATATTGATTGATACAAGGTAATAAGCAATTACCTGCATTGTATTAAATAAAAAATGAGCCAGTATAGGAAGCCACAAACTACCACTCCAAACAAATAAATAACCAAACATAGCCCCAAGTAAAAAGCGCGGAAAAAACCCATAAAACTGCATGTGTATAAGGCTAAAAATAAAAGCAGCAATAATAATTCCCCAATGTTTGTTTCTGGTCCAATTAGATAAAATTCGTTGTAACACTCCTCTGAATAAAAATTCTTCACCAATGGCCGGAATTACTCCAATCATAAGCAGGTTAAGGCACAGCCCCTTAATTGTTGTAACTTTTAAAAATGCTTCGGTTATCGCTTCAGCTTCTTTTTCAGTCTTTTGCAGGTAGCGCTCAATGGATGACATAAATTCAGGAAATTTAATCATCGAATTCAGTTCAGCAATTAGGTTGATAACCGGCAGTAAAACAATCATTAACAGTAAAACAATTGCTATTTCATTGGTCATCGGTGATCGGTTAATTCGGAGATATTCAGTACTATTGCCAATAAAAATTTTCCCAAGAATGAGTGGAGGTATCATAAACAGGCTGGTTGACTGTATAATTTGTATATATTTTAATATGGGAATATTTCTTGGATTGGATAAATTTGTAATATCGAATAAGTTGCCTGAACTAACTCCAAAGAGAGGCACTGCAGCAAACAACGCTAGCGATGTGAAAGTTAACACCGAAATCAAAGCAACTAATATAGTCATGCCAAGTTGAGCACCGGGGAAATCATCGTTAAAAGCTTTTCGCTCCATAAGTAGAAAATGAATAAATTTGTCAAAAGTACTGATATAAGTGGGAAGAACCAAGGAATGGGAACCAAGGAATTAAAAGAACGCGGTATGATCGGGAAAGTTTTAGTAACAAGTAAACAGATTTATGAAGATAGGAAAAATTGATTTAGGTGAAAAGCCATTATTTTTGGCGCCAATGGAGGATGTTACCGATCCATCATTTCGTTATATCTGCAAACAATTTGGAGCTGATATGATGTATACCGAATTTATATCGAGCGATGGATTAATCCGTGATGCCAGGACAAGTGTTAAGAAACTTGATATTTATGAAAATGAACGTCCTATTGGAATTCAAATTTATGGTCATTTGATAGAGCCCATGGTAGCGGCAGCAATAATTGCCGAGGGTGCAAAGCCCGATTTAATCGATATCAACTTCGGGTGTCCAGTAAGAAAAATAGCAGCACGAGGCGCAGGCTCCGGAATGATGAATAATGTACCACTAATGGTGTCGATGACCAAAGCAATTGTTGACGCTGTTAAGATTCCGGTAACTGTGAAAACGAGATTGGGTTACGACGATAACTCCAAAAATATTGTCGACATAGCTGAACAGTTGCAGGATGTGGGTATTCAGGCTATCACCATTCATGGAAGAACCCGTGCTCAGTTATACAAAGGCACTGCCGATTGGACCTTAATTGGGGAAGTCAAAAACAATCAAAGAATGAAAATCCCTGTGATTGGAAATGGAGATGTTAACGATGCCGTGCGAGCGGGAGAGATGTTTGACCGGTATGGAGTCGACGGTATTATGATTGCAAGGGCGACTTATGGGCGACCATGGATTTTCAAAGAAATAAAGCATTTTTTGTCTACAGGTACTCATATGGCGCCTATGACGATTCGTGAAAAAGTCGATCTCGCCAAAATCCATCTTCAAAAGTCATATAAAATAAAGGGAGAAACTGTTGGAATTTATGAGATGCGGCGGCATCTTACTAATTATTTTAAAGGGCTACCACATTTTAAAGAAACACGATTGAAGTTGGTAACATCTCTTGATGTGAATGAAATACTTTGTATTCTTGAAGAGATTGCCAATAAATATGAAGGATTTCAAGAGGAATATTCGGAGGAAAATTCCGAACAAATAATATAGGGACAAGTTAATTTATAAAAATCAGTAAAACTGGGACGTATCCACTTATCTTAAAGGGAAAAAAGCTAAGTAATGTGGTAAATTATTGTTTTGACAGAGCAATCTTTATTCCTAAAATAATCAATAATCCGCCAAAGGACTTATTGATGATATTTTCAAATTTCAGAAAGGTTGCACGAATACTTTTTTGTGTAAAAAAAATCGCCACCAGAGTAAACCATGTTATAGCTGTTGAAATCATGATGAATGATATGATAAGTATAACATACAAAGGAGTTTCGTGATTTATAACGAAAGTAAATAAACCTAGGAAAAACAGGGTTGCTTTCGGATTTAACAAATTGGTTAGAAATCCAATTTTAATCGCTTGAAATTTTGTAAGATCTGTTAGTTTTTTTTCCTCAGTTATTTTGATGGAAGATTTATTTGAGAAAATGGAACTTAATCCCATATAAATCAAGTATGCAGCGCCAATGAATTTGATTATTGTGAAAACGGTAAGTGATTTGGAGATAATAAATCCGATTCCTGCTGCACAATAAGTAATATGAATGCCTATGCCAAGGCCTATGCCAATTCCGGTAAATATGCCAGTTTTACGTGAATAGTTTAATGAGTTTTTTACTGACATCACAAAATCAGGCCCCGGACTCATGGCGGCTAATAAGTTGAGTAATGCAACGGTTCCAATTAGTGTAAAGTTATTCATTACTTAAGGTTTATTCTTCAAAAACACTTTGTAAAACGGAATGAGATTTAACAATACCTAATCCTTCCAGATGTAGGCTGTAAAATTCAATCAATAAGCGCAATAAGTCATTTCGAATCTGATGATTCATTGTTAATGAGCCGAGGTTGTCAAATGATGTGTTTAACAACCGGTGCATCCATGCACTGGTTAACCTGTCAGATTCCGATTGCTGCGAGGTAAGGTATGGATAAAACTTCCCATTTAACGAATCGAAAAGGCAATTTGTTTCTGAAAAATTGTCTATCGGGTAAAATCCAAGATAGCGGGTAAGGTTTATTAAAAAAAGTAGATGAAAATTGGCGGATCCTTCAGTATTTATATCAAAAAATTGGATGGAATGATATAGATAATCAAATAATTGTAGGTTTGACTCTTCTTCTCTAAGCGTTTTGTAAAGTATTTCGGATAAAAATAAGGTTATTGCACTTTTGGTTGTATCGAAGGGAACATGCAGGAAGGGATGATCGATTGAGATCTCTTTAATTCGTTGCAATTCTCTTCTGGGCTGAAAGTATATTTCCAGATCAAGTAATGATAATGGCTGGAAAAATGAAGGATGGAACTTGGATTTTCGCTTGTAAACTCCCTGTACCAAAAATGTTTTTCGCCCATGGGTTGAAGTGTAAATAGTGCTTATAAGGCTTGTGTCGCCATATTTGAGATGATTTAAAACAATTCCCTGAGTTTTATGAAGCATATTAAAGATACAAGAGGCAAGATACAAGAACCTAGAATCAAGAGCAATAGAGCTAAAAACTTAAATTTTTTTTTCGGTACTTGTGACTATTTACATACTACTTTTTTAAAGTTAACCTACTTTGGAAAGTACTTTGGGTTTCACTAGCAGCCGGGCTGTCTCAATTATTCCCTGCACGTCATATCCACATTCACGATATAGCTGTGTTTGTGAACCATGCTCTACAAATCTGTCAGGAATACCTAACCGTTTTAATTGAACTTGATACCCATTGTCGGACATAAATTCAAGAACGGCGCTTCCTAATCCACCGTTGATGGTTCCGTCTTCAATGGTGATTATTGTTTTAAATCTTTTACCAACTTTATGAAGCAAATCGGAATCTAACGGTTTTAAAAAGCGCAGATCAAAATGTGCAACTTCAATCATTTCGGATGACAGTATTTTACAAGCTTCTTGTGCAAAATTGCCAACAGTACCTAATGAAATTATGGCTAAATCGTCTCCTTCTCTAAGAATGCGGCCTTTTCCGATTGGTAATTTTTTAAAGGGTTTGTGCCAGTCAACCATAACACCATGGCCTTTGGGGTATCGAATAACAAATGGTCCGAAGTTCTCACTCTGAGCTGTAAACATCAGGTTTCGAAGCTCTTCTTCATTCATAGGCGCCGAAACAATCAGGTTTGGAATACAACGCATAAATGCTAAATCGTATGCACCGTGATGTGTAGCGCCATCTTCACCAACAATACCGGCTCTGTCGAGACACAGAACAACCTGTAATTTTTGGATAGCAATGTCGTGAATTACCTGATCGAACGCCCTTTGCATAAATGAGGAATAGATGTTGCAAAAGGGTATCATGCCCTGAGTTGCTAATCCAGCCGAAAAAGTAACGGCATGCTGCTCGGCTATACCTACATCAAACGACCGTTTGGGATATTTATCAAACATCAGATTCATTGATGAACCACTTACCATTGCTGGCGTTATACCTGCAATTTTTGGGTTTGCGGTAGCTAGTTCTACTAATGTCTGGCCAAATACATCCTGATATTTAGGTGGTTGAGGTGTGTTGCTAATTACCTTCAGAATTTCACCTGTAAATTTATTAAATAGGCCTGGAGCATGGAATGTCGTTTGGTTTGCCTCCGCAAACTTATAACCTTTGCCTTTTGTAGTTACCACATGCAATAACTTAGGCCCGGGTATATCTTTCAAATCTGCCAATACTTTGGAAAGATGAACAACGTCATGACCGTCAACTGGTCCAAAATAGCGAAATTGTAATGCCTCAAAAAGGTTGGAATGTTTTAACAACGCCGATTTAACAGCTCCTTCCATTTTCTTAACTACATTTCTGGGGTTAGGCCGAAGCTTTCTGAAAATACCTAACAGGTTCCATACATCAGCTCTGAATCTATTATACGCTTTGGAAGTGGTGATATTGAGAAGGTATTCCTGTAGGGCACCAACGTTGCGATCGATGGCCATGTTATTATCATTAACTATTACCAAAAGATTTGCATTTGATAAACCTGCATTATTCAGCCCTTCAAATGCCTGACCGCCCGTGAGCGATCCATCTCCAATAATGGCTACAACGTGCCTGTCGTCAATCCCACGCAGCTTCGAACCAATAGCAATTCCTAAAGCTGCCGAAATAGAGGTTGATGAATGGCCAACTCCAAATGAATCGAATTCACTTTCACTCATTTTTGGGAAACCGCTTATACCCTTGTATTTTCGGTTTGTATGAAAGATATCTTTACGTCCGGTAAGTATTTTGTGTCCATAGGCCTGATGGCCAACGTCCCATATAATCTGATCATATGGAGTATTATAAATATAATGTAGCGCAACCGTTAATTCTACAACACCCAAACTGGCGCCTAAATGCCCTGAATTAGCGCTAACTATATCTATGATAAACTGACGCAGTTCATCACTAAGCACGATCAAATCACTGGGACGGAGCTTTTTCAGGTCCGAAGGAAATTTAATCTGATCTAACAGGTCTTTTTTTTGTTCATCCATCAGATATAGAATCTGTTTGCTAATACCTTATTGGGAGTCAAAGGTATGAATTTATTTCAAAAACTAGGGGTACTTTTGATATGCTAATTTAATATCTTTGCGGATAGGATATTTTCAGAAACAATTTTATATGATCCAATAACCAAGACGTCAAAACCAAAACATATACATCTTATTTAAGGCTATTTACAATATATAAATTTTTTAATGCATACGTATACATTCATGCGTTTACCTAAAATTCACATTATAACAAATATTCAAAAACACCTATGAATTCATACAAAATAGTATACTTTCTATTGATTATTTCCTTTTTTACCTCATGTGTTCCGATCTCGAAGTTCAATGAAGTAAAATTAAAGTCGGATGCCTGCGCTGAGGAAAACGCTAAAAATAAAGCAGAAAATGAGAAATTACTGGTAGGTAATACCGAACAGAAGTCGCAATTGATAAGGATTGGAAAGGATAATGATAAAATGGTAAAGGATTCGCTTGCCAAATATCATATTATAAAACAATTGCAGTTAGATTTTAATAAACTCGACAGAGCTTACAGCGATTTGCAGGTTGCTCAGGAAAATCTTTCCAAAGGTAGTGTTCGTGAAACCACCAAGCTTTTAACTCAGTTGCAAACAACTCAGGAAGATTTGCAAAAGCGCGAGGATATGCTTCGCAAACTCGAATGGTCGCTCGATGAAAAAAAGAAAGAACTTGAAAAACGCGATATTCGTTTACGCGAACTTACAACTGTTCTTCAACGAAAGGATTCGGCAGTAAATGCTCTGAAAACAAAAGTTTCGTCTGCGTTATTAGGATTCGAAAATAATGGACTTACCGTAAGAATCCGGAACGGTAAAGTATATGTATCGCTCGAAGATAAATTACTTTTCAAATCGGGAAGTTCCGATGTAAACCAAGCCGGCACCAATGCATTAAAGAAATTAACAAAGGTTTTGGAACAAAATAACGATATTAATGTGATAATTGAAGGTCATACTGACGATGTTCCTTATCGGTCGGATGCATCTGTAAAGGATAATTGGGATTTAAGTGTGAAACGTGCAACAGCTGTTGTTCGGATATTACTCGATGGATCTAGTATCGATTCAAAACGACTCACTGCATCGGGAAGAAGCGAGTTTTTTCCGATTGAAAAAGGAAAGGCACCTGAAGCTCGTCAGAAAAATAGGAGGACTGAAATAATTCTTACACCCAAACTGGACGAACTTTTTAAAATACTCGAAAACAATTAGTTGTTAGTGAGCGATATGTTTAACTTTTTATCAAAACTTACTTTCGGAAAAATCACAAATATTCTGAAAGCTGAGCTTGGTTTTTTGTTATCACGAATATTAAAACGACCTATCATTCTTGGCTTACCATATTCTTATGCCATCGAGCCAACTAGCAGGTGCAATCTTCATTGCCCTCATTGTCCAACTGGAATGGGTACCATAAAAAGGGATAAAGGCGAGATTATGATGAAAATTTATAAGGATTTTGTTACGCAAATATCCGGCGAAGCAACTTACCTGATGCTTTATCTTCAGGGCGAACCTTTTATAAATCCTAACTTGTTTGAAATGATTCAATTTGCAAGCATTAAAAATATTTATACTTGCACCTCAACCAACGGTCACTTTTTGGATGAAAAAAACGCAATTCAAACTGTGTCCTCAGGTTTAGATCGTATTATTATTTCTTTGGATGGCACAACACAAGAGGTTTACCAAAAATACCGGGTAGGCGGCAGTTTGCAGCTGGTGTTAACGGGCATTCGAAATTTAGTTGAAGCAAAACGAAACCTGAAATCAAAAACACCTGTTATTATCCTTCAGTTTATTGTATTTAAACATAACCAACACCAGATTAACGATTTAATAAAATTAGGCAAAAAGTTAAAGGTTGATCAAACAGAGTTAAAATCGGGCCAGATTTATGATGTTAATAACGAAAAGGATATGATAACGGATATAGACAAGTATTCACGGTATCGCAAGGATAATACCGGATACCGTTTGAAACGGAAACTTCGTAACCGTTGTAGACGCATATTCTCGACGGCAGCAATTACTCATGAGGGTAGCTTAATTTCATGCTGTTATGATAAAGATGGTGATTTTACCATGGGCAACCTTAACGGGAAATCTTTTCAGGAACTTTGGAAGAATCGGTCGTTTAATACTTTTCGAACCAAAGTATTGAATAATCGGAAAGGAATTGATATATGCAAGAATTGTAATGAGTGATCATCTTCACATTGTTACATTAAATGTCCCATATCCACCCGATTATGGGGGAATGATCGATTCGTATTATCGCATTAAAGCTTTGCATGATCTAGGAGTTAAAATTCATCTTCATTGTTTTGAATATGGTAGAACACGTTCACTGGAATTAAACCGGTTATGTGAAATTGTTCATTATTACCCGCGTAAAACTAGTTTTTGGTATCAATTTTCTATTCTTCCATACATTATTTTCTCCAGAAGGTCGGTGCAACTGTTGGATAATCTTATAAATGATCAATACCCAATTCTTTTTGATGGGTTGCACTCTACTTATTACCTTAATAATATGGCTTTAGCAAATCGTAAAAAATTGGTTCGCGTCCATAATATTGAACATAAGTATTATCGTACTTTAGCCAGGTTTGAGACTAACCTTTTAAGGAAGATTTATTTTCTGTTCGAATCGATCAAGCTAAAACGTTTTGAAAATATTCTTGATAAGGCGGATTCCATACTTACAGTTTCAGTTGATGAACAAATATATTTTTCCGGACGATACGGGAATTCAATATTTATTCCTTCGTTCCATCCATATGACTCGGTGAGTATTCTTCCGGGGAAAGGAGAATATGTGCTTTATCATGGCGACTTATCAATAAGAGAAAATGATAAGATGGTTCATTTGCTTATCTCTCATGTTTTTTCAAAAGTTTCTTTCCCATGTATCATTGCGGGAAGAAATCCATCCAAACATTTGCAAAATACGGTATCTTATCTTGAAAATGTTACTCTTATTGCAAATCCGTCTGCCGATGAAATGAACGAATTAATTGCCAATGCTCAGATTCATCTTTTGCCGGTACTTGAGAATAACGGCTTGAAACTAAAACTACTTCTGGCTCTTTATGGCGGGCGTCATTGCGTGGTGAACGATCAAATGGTGGACGGGACTTACCTGAAAGAAATATGCCATGTCGCTAATTCGTATCAGGAGATGGTATCTGAAATCCAATTACTTATGATACAGTTTTTTACATCAGAAATGATCGAAGCACGACAAAAACTCCTTCAAACTCATTATAACAACCAGTTAAATGGCCGCAGGATGATGGATGAAGTAATGAGGTTTTAGGAAAGAAGAATACATACGGGTATTCCATTAAATCTAAAATATGCAATCTAAAATCTAAAATCTATTGTTCAACCCAAAACAATTCTTTATATTCGCAACCCGAAAATGTTATTTTGTTTATGCCCGGATGGCGGAATTGGTAGACGCGCTGGTCTCAAACACCAGTGAGTTAACCCTCGTGCCGGTTCGATCCCGGCTCCGGGTACAAACTACCCCTTGTAATGTGAAAATTATGAGGGGTTTTTTATTTGCAAATCGGGGTAGCGGGACTAGTCTAGAAATTATAACAAACTAATAATATGATATATACATAATCGCATGTGATGTTAAGTATCGCCTATGTATAGCAAAATTTGTAAATTTATTTTTCTGGATAACTATATTCTTAAGAAACAATAATTTCAAATATTATAATTTAAAGGAGCTAGGTGTTGACCTTTCCGCTTGGGTTATGATAAATAAAAATATCGATTTTACTTTATCCTCCAGATTGTTCAAAACTTCTATCGATGCAGGGTCATTAATTACACAGCCAGGTATTGCAGAATTGAATAGCTCACGTTTGAAAAATGAAAATTTCGGATTTAATGTTCAATTTAACACCGATATTACCTTTAATTCTAAATTGAGCGGCATGATATATGTAAATTATTTTAGTCGCAATATAAGTATAGATGGTTATACTTTTGATTATATAAATTCTTCAATGAGCTTTACCCAAAAATTCTTGAAAAACAAATTAAAACTTACATGCGGGATTCGTAACCTATTCGACGATTTTATTAAACATGGTAATTATACTGATTACCTTGGTATCATTCAAACAACCATCGAAAATGCAATTAACTACAAACGAACCTTTTTTATAACCATGCAATATAAATTCCGTCAAGAAGACAGAGAAACTAGAGATTATAAAGTTGGTAAATAATTAATTGGAAAATTGATGTTATAGCTGCAAGTTGTTTCTTCAAATTATATACAAAGAATGAAAAAATTCCCCATTGATATACAATACGATGCAATGGATTGCGGTCCAGCATGTTTAAAGATGATTGCTGCTTATTATGGTAAACAATATTTGTTGGATGGTTTGCGTAAACGATGTAATATCAGTCGAGAGGGGGTATCTTTGATGGGTATAAGTAGAACTGCCGAAGAAATTGGTTTTAGTACTTTTGGGGGCCGGTTTACCTTTGATCAATTAGCAGAGAAAGCACCATTTCCTTGTATAGTGCATTGGAAGCAAAATCATTTTGTAGTAGTTTATCGAATAACAAATAAAAGAGCAAAAAACCTCATTCATGTTGCTGATCCGGGTAAAGGGTTGATTTGATATTATTAGCTCAATTGATGCTTTTGATTGGTCGCACGGCGGTTGACTTTATTCGTCGCTGGATATTACTGGATATTACTGGGTGATCGTGGTACTATTTTTTAAACTAATTTTGTGTTATATATTTTTTGTATGGAAACCATTGTTATTAAAATTGATAATAAGACAAATGCTGCCAAAATAAAGGAATCAGTAAAGCAGTTCTGGGGTGTTAAAAAAGTATCTGAAAAGCTTAGCCTTTTCGGATATTGATGAATTGGAAAACATGAGCATCCTTAATGCTGTTAAAGCTGGGAGAAAAACACCCAAAGTGGAAGAAAGCGAAATTTTAAAAGCGTTAAGGTGATCACCGAATATCGAAGTTCCTTTTTGAAGGATATTCAAAAATCAGTGATAAAAATGTTAAAGAACTGATTGGATTTACGACAAACGCTGTAAAGGAAGCAGAGGATATTAGTGATATTCCCCATTGCGAAAAACTTACTTCCAAAGGCAAGTTTTAGAAAATCAAACATGCACCTTATCGGTTCGGCGATATATTATCAAGGGTATCGTCGAGTTTATCAAATTCGGAACACGTGAAAATTTTAATAAGGATTTTCCCCCATATTAAGATGTTCATGTATTCAATAGTTCCAGTAGTTTCAATTTTACCTGAGCTTTTATTTTAGCAATGCGTAGCCGCTTTTCATAACCATAATCCAGTTGTCTTGGTTTAAACTTCCGGAATTTCTAACAGGTTCATCATACCCACAGGAATTTGAACCCTTGCCCCGGTCTCCTATAGAACCAATTCATTTTGAATATCTTTGGTAGTTCTACCCTCCAAAGATTCAGTAAGGATGTTGGTCAGCTCTATCTTAGAAAATGGCTTTTTAAGGACGGTGACTTCACATTTATCAAGATAAGCATTCCCGGCAAAGAGGCTTTCTCCGCCTTTCCCGATAATGATCGGCTTGCTTTCAATGGAGTCGGCTTCCAAATCCATGGTCTCCACTACAAAAAATAATACCTGACGATAGGAGCTGTGGAGATTTTTTGAGGCTGGAGTAGCCAACCCTTGACAGCTTTGGCAACCCCTTTTGATTGTGTCACTTTATAGTGATAGCTAATCGCCTGCTGGCATAATTTTGACTTTTATTTGACTTGCTTATTTGCAATGATACTCAATGCAAATGCAGCTGCTGATGCAGCAAAAACAGAATAGTCAAGTGGTGCTTTTATGCTTAATGAAAATGCCATTGATAATCCAAATAATAAAAGTAAAAAACCTGTTGCCTTAGCAAAAAGTGATGTTTTAAAAGTTGAAAGTAATACTAGTGCTAATCCAATTTCAAAAAATGTAGCCAATCCTCCTAAGAATTGAATAAATGAATGTGGAACTAATGGGTTTATTTTTTGTGTATAGGCTAAAAAACTTTCCCAGTTTCCCCAAGCTGAAAGTTCTTTGCTCCAAAAACCAAACCTGTCGGCAACGGCAGATAAAAGACCTGCACTAATAGAAATGCGTAAAAACCATTCTATAATTTTTGTTTCTGATCTTTTCATAACATTGTTTTATTAAAGTGAAAGGCACTTATGGTAAAGTCTTCTTTAAAATATAATTTGTGTGCTTTTGTTCTGGTATATCCGCTATCTAGTTGTACAGAAATACAGTTCTCTTTCTTAGCGATTTCGTAAATGTGTTTTAACAAATGTGAAGCATATCCTTTTCCTCTGCAAGATTCCAGCGTAGATAAATCGTCTATATAAAGCATTTTGCCACAGTATAGCATTGTAAAAATTCGGTAACCTGCAATGGCAACTGTTTTATTGTGTTCGTTAATATACAGTAAATTGTAACCTTCTTTTTGCATATTCTTTATTTCACTCACAAAAATTTCTTCTATTAACATAGGTCGTAAAAGATACATTACTTCCCAAGAAGAAGAAATCTCACTATCTGTTACCGCATTTTTAATTTCTACCATATTTCTACTTGTTATTGGGTGTTTGTAAATACTTTCAGGCAATGAGCAAAGCTTGCTGCTGGGCTTGTATTCATTGAACATCAAACCAGTAACCGCTTATGCATAAAGATATAAAAGTACAAGTTAATAAAAAAAAGTTCATCGATGTTTATCCAACCCGAGCAAATGCTGATAACGAAAAAATGCTTATTGGTTCAACGTTCAGCCAACCTTGCAGTAAACTCTATGTTTGCAGTAGTTGTATTTTTCATTTCACACTGATCGTGTGAATTCTTTATAATGCTAACTTAATGATTTAATGTCTTGAGCTATAAAATTTAAGTCGTTGTTGAGTTGATGTCTACTCAAAATCAGGTATTGATTCATCAGATTGAGTTTATTTATAGATATGATTTTACAATGACCACTAACGAAAAGGGCTTGGCGATGGAAGGGAATTTGAATTTAGTTTGCCCGTAACCGAAACAGATTGAAAAACTAAAGTTGAAGATAATAATTAAAAGTCAAATTATTAACGTCAAATCTATTGCCAAACACCTAGTTAACGGTTTGTTGTTTTTCTTCGGCATGAAGTCCAACTTTGTTTCCTTTTGAGTCGATGATCACCGCAATATAACCTGCAAGAAATCTTGTTTTTGTGACAATAATTTTTCCGCCTGCCATTTCAACTTTGTCGAGAACAGTTTGAATAGACTGGCTTGCGTTAATATATACCATTGTGCCATTGCTTTAAGGTGAGTTTCTGTTGGTGTTTGTTAAAACGCCTGTCACCCTGCCTGATGTAGCGTGTATCACTTTAGAGTTAAAAGTAAAAAACAGGGCTTCATCCGCTCCATCTTTGCGGTTTATCATTTTGATATCTAAAATTGTTTCGTAAAACATTTTGGCTTTTTCTATTTCAATTTTTGGAATTTCGAACCAATTTACAACAATGGTTTCTGAATCAATTTTTTTTTGTTTTTTTTGATTTTTTTGTATTGTTTATAATATTTCTACTTCTTCAGGAACTATAAAAAATATTGTACATCCATTTTCCGATTTTACGGAATGTTTGCAATCGGGAGGTGTGTGTAAATAGTCTCCCTTTGATAGTTTTGTTGTGTTGAAAAAGGCCTCGCCTTCCAATACAAAAGCTTCTTCTCCACCCGGATGGTTATGGTACGGATAGCTTGCACCGGCATCAAATTTCAACATAATGCAAGTTGCTCTTTTAACCTGTTCGTCGTATTTTAATACTTTAAAGGATATTCCTTTAGTATCAACTCCTGGTTCGTTTAATGGAACCCAATGTATTTCATTGGTTTTGATAATGTAATTTTCAAGTTCGGTTTTCATTTTATTTGCATTTAAGTTTATTATTTAAAAGTTCGTCTTCAACGTGTTTCCTATGTGCAGGGCTTGTCATAAGTTCAAGCAAATCAAGCGAAGCAATGTAGCTTACAAGGTTGCCGTTCGACGATATTAATTTTCCATCATGCACAATTGCCACTTTTTTATCGTCCATAACCAGTAGCTTTGGATATTGTTGTTGTAAAGTTTCAGAACCTGAACAATATGTTACTACCTCTTTATTTTCGGCTATCCCCGACTCGCCCAGCATGAAAGCGCCCGCACAATGGCTTGCAATGTATTCAGTAGTTTTGTTTTGTTCTTTGATAAAATCAATAAGAACTTTATCGTTTGTCTGCTTTTCAGGATGATTCGAACTTGGTAATACCAGTACATTTAGTTTCGGCGTATTGGCGATGGTAAAATCGGGCAGTACTTTTAATCCCTCTTCGCTTTCGTAAACTTTGTTTTCAGCCGAAATAAGAATTACATTAAAAAGAGGTTTGCCGGTGGTGTCTTTTTTTGTAAAAACATCCATTGGGGCAACCACTTCATTGGTAATAAATTCATCAAAAATCAGAATACCAATGGTTGGTAATTCTGTAAGAACTTGCCTTGTCATTTCGTGATGGTTTAAGGGTGGTGATCTCAGTGAAATACCTGCCATTAATGATGTTAACACTATCATTGAAATGGCTCTTTTTAATACTTTCATTTTAACAATTATTTGATAAAGCAAAAGTACATCCAGCTAAAATCTCAAAGAATAGACAAACCAGGAAAAACCATGTAAGGTTTACAAAGCAAGATTGCTTTTGTATGTTTTTGGGGACTGGTGGGTATGTTTCTTAAAAAAATTCGAAAAATAAAACGGATCAATAGGTAAAACACCTAATTGTTGTAAAAAGCCCAGTCGGTCAGTTTGAATTTGACTTTTGATTATTTTTCCATCTTTAGATTAATAAATAGGATATCTAAGCGTATATACCTAAAAATTTATTTATAAAATCCGGAGGCACACATATGGAATATGTTGAAAGTCTAAACGATATGCCGGAGTGGAACAACGTTTTGAAAGATACAATAAGGTTTTACCATTTAGTTCACAATCATGTCCATATCAAATTTGCCTTACAATACTTCATTATTTTTTTTAAGTTTGCGGAATTATAATAAATTGTTAAGCTTTCCGAAAGTTAAGTTTTAAAATAATCAAAATATTGATTATTAACTATATGTTATATTATCAAAATGAAGTCAGGGTTCTCGATTAATTCCGATTCGTACTTATGGGATGATTTTCGTAATGGGAATGAAAAAGCCTTTGTGAAGATTTACAGTGTTTTTGTGGAAGTTTTGTTTCAGTATGGAATGAAATTTACTCGTGATAGCCACTTGGTAAAAGATTGCATCCAGGAACTTTTTATCGAAATCTATAGCAATAGACAAAATCTTGGACAAACCAATAACATCAAATTATATCTTCTTACGTCCCTAAAACATAGTGTGCTAAAAACGCTGCGCAATCAAAGCGTTTTCTCGTCTATTAACGAAATGGAAGCTCCATTTATGATAACTTATTCACATCATGAGGACATTGTAATTGAGGAGCATGCTATTAAAAAAACAGAAGCTATACAAAAAGCGTTAAATGAACTCACTCCTCGTCAAAAAGAGGCTGTTTATCTTCGTTTCAATACCGGCCTTTCCTATGATGAAATATGTGAGGCAATGGAAATGAATAACCAATCCGTTCGAAACCTTGTTTTTCGTGCCGTCGAAAAAATGCGGATTGTTTTATCTCAATCGAATATAATACTATTATATGTTCTGAAAGGATGTTAGTTTTTTGTTTCTTAATGTATTTTGGTCTTCTTTTTATCTGATATTCTAAAATAACCTACGGGTTACCTCAAATTAAAATTTGCTTTTGCCTTATTTTTACTAATTTGTAACTTATTGAAAAACTGTGTTTATAGTGTCATTCGAAAAATAAATAAAAAATAAGTGAAAAAAAGTGAGTACAAAAAGTGCATTTGTTTCTTATATGTAAAATGGAAAATTGGATGAAAGAATACCAGTATCTTAAAAACTACAATATTCAAGATTTTTTAGATGACGATTTTTTCATTGATTGGGTTGTAAATCCAACGAATGAATCAAATCAATTTTGGAAAGGCTTTCTTCATTATTTCCCTGAGAAAAATAGGGAAATCAATAACTCCAAGTCAATCATTAAAGCTTTCTATCCCATGGATAAAGAATTGTCTGCTTTTGAAAAAGAAGCGTTATGGAACTGCATCAATGAATCAACAATCGGCAAAAAAACAAAACAAAGAAAACTTATCTACCAGATTGCAGCAGCCTGTGCCATTGTCGCCATCCTGAGTGGTTCGATTTATCTGTTTGTATATGAAGGTATGAACAAAGAAATCAATTATGCCAACATTAAGGCACCGGTTTCTGTTTCGGATGAGATAAAACTTATCATGGCTGATAGTTCTGAAATTAATATTTCAAAAAGTGAATCGGAGTTCAAATATGATTCCAATGGCAAGTTATTGGTGAATTCTCAACTACTCGATGTAAAAAAAGCACCGAACTCAAATGGCGCAAAGGCATTTAACCAATTGGTTGTGCCACGAGGAAAAAGGTCTAGTATTATTTTTTCCGATGGAACAAAGTTGTGGTTAAATTCTGGTAGTAGAGCTATTTATCCTGTGGAATTTGAAAGCCGAAAACGTGAAGTCTTTATTGAAGGTGAAGCATATCTTGAAGTAACCCATGATGAGGATCGACCTTTTATTCTAAAAACCGATAAAATTGACATACAGGTATTGGGAACCAGTTTTAATATAAGTGCTTATCCTGAAGATAGAATGACTAATGTTGTTTTGGTTAGAGGAAGCGTGAAAGCAATGTTTAAAAATAAAAAAAAATGTTTACTTACTCCTAACCAGATGGTTATGTTTAATCAACAAACAGATAGGGTTGAAGTAAAAGCCGTTGATGTTTTTGAACATATTAGCTGGAAAGAAGGCTGGCTGCTATGCAACAGTGAAAAACTCGAAAATGTGTTTACGAAATTGTCAAGGTATTACAACCGTGAGATCAGGTTCGCTGACGAAAAAGCCAAGTCATTTCAACTATCCGGAAAACTCGATTTGAAAGACAATTTAGATCAGGTACTTCATATTATAAGCTCCACAGCGCCAGTAAGTGCAAAGATTATTAATGAACAAATTATAATTTCAAGTAAATAACTTTAAAAAAAGGAGCTTTATGGTAAGAGAAACATAAGACAATTGTTTTAAAAAAAGAAGCCAGACAATACTAAGAATATTGTCTGGCCATAGCTTAAATCAGTATCGTTAGTAAACTAAACTAATTTTAAACTTTGTAAATCTATGAAAAAAAACGGATTTATGCACCGCCTTTGGCGAGGACATAGCAAACTATTCTTAATTATGAAACTATCTTTAGTATTAATAATTACATGTTTAATCGAAGTGCACTCCGCAGGGTATAGCTATTCTCAAAGTACCCGATTGACCATTAATATGGAAAATGCAACCATCAAGGATGTTTTTGATGAAATTGAACAATCCAGTAAGTTCATCTTTGTATATTATAACGATATTATCGCATTAGATACAAAAGTTAATATAGATATCAAAGATCGTACCATTGATAAGGTTCTTGATAAATTATTTGAGTCTACCGATAATTCTTACGAAATCCTGGATAGGCAAATCGTTATTAAGAAAAAAGTACAAAACTTATTTTTGTCTCAATTAAAAAACGATTCCACAGCAGCAAGTCTTCAGCAAATAACCATTTCCGGAAATGTAACGGAAATTACCGGAGATCCGTTGCCAGGAGTAAATATTAAGATTGAAGGGACAACCGTTGGCACAGTCTCCGGTCTTAATGGTAAATACACCATTAATGTTCCATCTAAAGAGTCAACGTTAACTTTTTCATTTATTGGATATCTTACTGAAAAAGTTGTTGTTGGAGATCGTAAGGTAATCGATTTACAAATGTCTCCCGATATTACTAATTTGGAAGATGTTACTATTGTAGCGTTTGCCAAACAAAAGAAAAACAGTGTAATGGCCTCCATTACAACAATTAAACCATCGGAATTAAAAGTTCCATCCAGTAACCTTACAACGGCACTCGCTGGAAGAATGGCAGGTATTATTTCCTACCAACGCAGTGGTGAGCCAGGGCAGGACAATGCTCAGTTCTTTATTCGTGGGGTAACCACATTCGGTTACAAGAGTTCTCCTCTGATTCTTATTGATGGTATTGAACTTACCACTGAGGATCTTGCACGTCTTCAAACCGATGACATTGCCAGCTTTTCTATTATGAAGGATGCTGCAGCTACCGCACTCTATGGTGCCCGAGGTGCAAATGGGGTAATATATGTTACTACCAAAGAAGGGGTTGAAGGCCCTGCAAGATTTTCAGTTCGATTTGAAAACTCAATATCGAGTCCAACGCAGAAAATTGAACTTGCTGATCCTATCACATACATGAATATGCATAACGAAGCTGTTAGAACCCGTATGGGACGAGATATTAACGGTAATTTAATTCTAACAGAACCCTTACCATATTCTCAGGAAAAAATTGACAAAACCCAGGCAGGTTTGGATCCTGTTTTATATCCTACAACCGATTGGTATAAAATGCTTTTAAAGGATCAGACTTCCAATCAACGGTTTAATTTCAATGCGAACGGGGGGGGTAAAATTGCTCGTTATTATATTGCAGGTACTGTAAATAGTAACAATGGTAATTTAAGGACTGACGCAAAAAACAATTTCAATAATAATATTAAACTGAAGCAATATCAGTTGACTTCGAAGTTGAATATTAACTTGACCAAAACTACAAAAGTTTTGTTCAACTTTAAAACTAGCATCGACAACTATACAGGACCTTTGCAAGGAGGTCAAGCCATTTACAATCAAATAATGCATACCAACCCGGTACTTTTCCAGCCTTATTACGAAGCTGATGCTGAACATCAGTATACAAAGCATATTTTGTATGGAAACGACCCGAAGGGTACTATGTTTTATGCAAATCCTTATGCAGACCTTATGAAAGGTTTTAAGGAGTACAAAGAAGCTCGGGTATTAGTTCAAATTGAAATCAACCAGGACTTAAGCTCTCTTGTCGATGGTTTGTCTTTCAAATTATCAGGAAATGGAAATCAATATTCGTATTTTGAAATTACCAGACAAAGTGTACCTTATTATTATAAACCCACTAAAAATCCCGAAACTCAAGATTATACGTTAACAGAGCTTAATCCCGAAATAGGGCAGGAATATTTGAGTTACACTGAAGGTAATAAGAATGTGAGCACTTCGTATTATATGGAAGGTCTTTTGAATTATACCAAAACATTTAACGAAAAGCATCAGGTAGGTGCTATGCTTGTGGGTATTTTGCGCGATGAGCTAAAAGGAAATGAAGGTAGTTTACAAAAATCTCTTCCTTACCGGAATGTGGGGCTGTCGGGTCGTTTTACTTATGGTTTTATGGATAAGTATTACTTCGAAGGAAACTTTGGATACAATGGTTCTGAACGTTTCTCGAAAAGCCATCGTTTTGGGTTATTCCCTTCTGCCGGCCTTGGCTGGATAGTGTCTAACGAGAAGTTTTTTGAACCTCTCAAAAAAACAATTACCAAACTTAAGCTTAAAGGTACCTATGGGTTAGTGGGTAACGATGCTATTGGTGGTCCTGACGATCGATTTTTCTACCTTTCTCAAACAAACATGAATGTTGGGGGTAGGGGTGCAATGTTTGGGAAGTTCTTTGATTATTACAAATCAGGAGTAACCATAAGCAGGTATGCAAATGATGAAATTAGCTGGGAGACTGCAAAAAAAATGAACCTTGGTTTGGAATTGGGTTTGTTTAATAAGGCAACGCTTCAGGTGGATGCTTTTAAGGAACAACGGTCGAACATTCTTATGGATCGTGTTACACTTGCAAGTATGGGTCTTCAGGCTGGTGTTCGTGCAAACATGGGCGAAGCCGAAGGCAAGGGGATTGATGCATCGCTTAATTATAATGTTACTATAGGCCATAACTGGTGGATTCAGGCGATGGGCAACTTTACCTATGCCGTTAGTAAAATTACCAAAATGGAAGAACCTGATTATTCATCAACTCCATGGCGTTCGTCAGTCGGGCAATCCATTAAGCAGTATTATGGATATATTGCCGAACGATTGTTTGTTGATGATAACGAGGTCGCAAACTCTCCTGAACAGGCATTTGGCGTGAAACCGATGGGTGGGGATATTAAATACAGGGATATTAATGGTGATGACAAAATTACCAATGCTGATATGGTTCCAATTGGCTACCCTACTACTCCTGAAATTGTGTATGGTTTTGGTTTTTCGTTTGGGTACAAAACATTCGATTTTTCAGCTTTCTTTCAAGGCTTAGCCAGAGAATCGTTTTGGATAGACTATTATTCTTCAGCTCCATTTCTTAATTATCATAAGGATGTTAATGATAATATCGCCCAGATTTATAATAACCAATTGTTAAAAACATGGGCTGATAGTTATTGGTCAGAAGATAACCGCGATCCTTATGCACGGTGGCCTAGGTTATCCACATCTGCTGTTCCTAATAACTCAGCTTCAAGCACATGGTTTATGCAGAACGGGGAATTCCTTCGCTTAAAATCGATGGAAATTGGTTTTAGTTTGCCACAAAACTTTATTAAAAAAATTCGGTTAACTAAGTGTCGGTTCTATCTAAGTGGAACTAACTTATTAACTTTTAGTAAGTTTAAGCTATGGGATCCCGAAATGGGAGGCAATGGGTTAGGATATCCCGTTCAGAAGGTGATCAATACCGGTGTTTTAATTGACTTTTAATACGAACTGATTATGAAGAAATTTACATATAGTATCATTATATTTTTAGCGGTAACTTTTGTTTCATGTAACAAGTACCTCGATGTTGTGCCGGATAACCTGCCAACAATAGACAATGCTTTTTCTGATAAATACAATGCAGAGAAGTATCTTTTTACATGCTATTCTTATTTACCTGGATTTTCTAGTATATACTCCAATCCGGCTCTTGCTTCAGGGGATGAAATTTGGTTTAATAAACCCCATCAAACGGAAAGTGCTGCAAGGCTTTCCAGGGGGGAACAAACAGTGGTAAACCCAATTTTTGATTATTGGAGGGGGGGGTTATACGTAGGGATACGTGACTGTAACCTTTTTTTAGAACGGATTGGTGAAGTTCGTGATCTCCCAGAATATCAACGCGTTCAATGGATAGCAGAGGTGAATTTTTTAAAGGCGTACTATCATTATTATTTGATACGGATGTACGGTCCTATCCACATTATTGATAAAAGCGTTCCAGTTACAGCCTCTACACAAGCGGTTAAGTCTGTAAGAGATCCTTTGGATTCTTGTTTTAATTATGTTGTTAGACTTCTTGATTTAGCAATTGTGGATCTTCCCCAAGATATTTCAAATCCATTAACGGGTTTAGGGCGGATTACAAAACCAATTGCTATGTCAACCAAAGCAGAGGTTTTAATGTTGGCAGCAAGCCCTTTATTCAATGGCAACCCTAATTATGCTAGCGTTAAAAATCCTGATGGGACGAATCTGTTTCCATTAACTTTCGATGCAATTAAATGGGAAAAGGCTTCAGTTGCCTGCAAAGAAGCAATTGATATGTGTCTTTCCGTGGGAATATCATTGTTTCAGAAAAAGGATTATTTAAATGCTTTCCCTCAAAATGATACAACTAAGTATATATGCGCTTTGCGTAGCTCTGTAACCTCATTATGGGGTAAAGAACTTATTTGGGGGTATTCATTAGGTGGTGGAAGCTTTAATTTGCAATATAATGCCTGTCCGCGGCTTTATGCTTGTACTACTAACCCAGTGGGTACCTTTATATCACCTACCTTGAAAATCGTCGAAGAGTTTTATACAAGTAATGGGGTTCCCATTACCGAAGATTTAAATTTTGACTATGATAATCGTTATAAAGTAAAAAAAGCAACTTCTAAGGATCGTTTCTATGTCGAACCCAATGAACAAACTGCCCAGATGAATTTTGGCAGAGAGTTTCGGTATTATTCCAGTTTAAGCTTCGATCGTGGTTCGTGGTTTGGAAATGGAAAAGCCAAGGATGAAAACGATGTTTGGCATATCCGTAATAGACAGGGCGAGTATTCTGCGATTATTGATCAAAATCAGTATGGTATTACCGGTTATTTTGCTAAGAAGCTTGTACACCTTGGAAGTGAAATTCGCAATGGAACCGATTTTGTAACAGAATCATATGCATTTCCGGTGATGCGTCTTGCAGATTTATATTTACTATATGCTGAGGCTCTTAATGAGACAAAATCAACACCTGATGCTACTGTGACCGAGTATATTGATTTGGTTCGGGCTCGTGCTGGTTTGGAAGGTGTTGTTGCCAGTTGGGCAAAATATTCTAGTAAGCCCAATAAACCAGATACAAAGGCTGGAATGCGTGAAATTATTCAGCGCGAGCGTACAATTGAATTAGCTTTTGAAGGCAAACGCTATTGGGATCATCGCAGATGGTTGCTTGCTGAACAATACCAAAATATGCCTGTTAGAGGCTGGAATGTAAATAAAAACAATGTGAACGAGTATTATCAGGTAACAAACTTATTCTATCAAACATTTTCAGTACGCGATTACTTATGGCCAATTCCTGAAGATGAGATTGTAAAAAACCCGAACTTGGTTCAAAATCCTGGTTGGTAATTAATTGTATCAAACTTTAAAAATGAAAAAATGAAAAATATTTTTAAACTTGTGGTATTGCTGTTTATCGTGGTTCTGATGAACAGTTGCGACGAAAACAACCTTGTACCATTAATAAACGATGGACTGGCTCCCGGCAAGGTCGAAATAAAATCAACCAGGGCAATACCCGGTGGGTTGGAAGTGGAATATACTCTGCCAGTTGACAAGGATTTAATGTATGTAAAAGCAGTTTATACCTTAACAAGTGGGAAAACTTCGGAGGTGAAGGCTTCGTATTTCAACAGTAAAATTACCATTACTGGTTTTGGCGACACATTGGAGCACAGTGTAAAATTATATGCAGTGGATCGTGGTGAAAATATTTCGGAACCAGTAGAAATTACGGGTAAACCACTTTTGGCACCAATAAAACTCACTGAAATGTCGATGAATATTAAAGTTGATTTTGGCGGTGCCCGGTTTACCTGGAAGAATGTAACGGGTGCTCCATTAATGATTTTAATCTTTGCCGAAGATTCAATGGGTAGGTTTAAGCAATTTCAAACGGTATATTCATCCGAAGTAGTAGGTAAATTTAATCTTCGTGGGCTTAAATCGGTTCCAACCAGATTTGCAGCTGTTGTGCGCGACCGTTGGGATAATTATTCCGATACAATTAATCCGTTAAACAACGCCAAACTTACTCCTTTATTTGAGCAACGTCTTGATAAAACAAAAATGAGGGCGGTGACACTTTCTAATGATGTAAAATGGGATGCATGGGGATTTAAGTTTGAAAATATATTTGACGATAATTATACTACGTTGGCTCATACCCAAGGAGATCATCCATTTCCTCAAATTATGACCATCGACCTGGGAGTAAAAGTTAAGCTTAGCAGGTTCAAGGTCTATCAGCGTGGCCCTAATGATGTGGGTATGTTTTTTGCACATGGTAATCCTCTTACCTACGACGTATATGGTTTGGTTACTTTACCAAATACAAGTGGAAATTTAACTGAATGGGTTAAACTTCGCGACCTTTGTAAATCTATCAAACCCACCAACGCCGATGAAGCGAAAGCTAAAGGGTTGGATGGTGATGAGTTTGATTTTGACCAGAGTGAAAACCCTATCGAAATCCGATATTTCCGTTGGGCTGTTTTAAATACATGGGAGAATGCTGGTTATATCAATGTTGCGGAAATGTCGTTTTGGGGAAGCATTACAGAAACCTATAATTAATGAATTTTTCATAAGGTATTCTGACCCGGATAATGGGTCTGGGATAATTTATCAAACAATTAATTTAAATTTTAGACTAATGAATATAAAAAATCTTATAGTATTCCTTTTCACTATCGTTCTGACGTTTGCATTCTTTGCATGCTCAACAATGAAGGACAAACAGGAACCTTTCCTCACTGGAGGAGAAAAAATTTATCTTGTAAAAACAGACTCTGTTCATGTTCTTTCGGGGAATAATAGAGTTAGAGTGCAGTGTATTTTAACCAATGCATATAATGTGAATAAGATTTTGGTTTACTGGAACTCACGTGCAGACTCCATTTTATTTGATTATGCTAAAACGGATAAGAATATCGATACTGTAAAATTGGATATCCCTGCACTTTCTGAAAAGTCGTATATTTTTGAATTATATACTAAAAATGATGCTGGGGATCGTTCCATTAAAGTTACTGCTTTCGGCACTTCATATGGGGATAGATACATTTCATCGCTTAGTCCAAGGGTAATTTCGGGCTTTACTTTTGATGGTGTAAATGGCACATTGAACTGGTATGGTAGCTTTGAGAAGGAGAAATCGACGCAAATAAGTTACTTTAAAAAAACTGGCGACTCGGTAATTGTTTTTCTTACTTCTAAATCATCCAGTTTATCGCTTCCCGATTTGTCTACAACATCCTCCATAATTAAGTATCGCAGTTTTTACAAGCCAGACTCGACTGCTATCGATTCGTTTGCTACCGCTTGGTCTGCATATAAGCCTTTTATTGAAGTTATTCAGGATAAATCTGCATGGAAAATCATCGATTTTTCTTCACAGGAACCTAAGGAAGGTGGAGGGAATGGTATTGCATCTGCGGCTATTGATGGGAATGTAAATACATTTTGGCATACAGCATGGGATCTGTCAAAACCATCTTATCCTCATTATTTTGCTGTCGATATGGGTAAAGTGGTTAATATTACTACCTTCCAGGTATTCAGAAGACAGGGAAATAATGGAGGACAAACAAAACATCAATTCTTAGTGAGTGAGGATGGTACAACTTGGGTTGATTGCGGTACATTTGCAATGGATCCAAATACCGATAACGGACAGAGTTATCGGATTCTTTCCAATCCTAAAGCCAGGTATTTTAAGTATGTTGCTTTGGCAGGACCTAATTTTTATGCATTCCTTGGAGAAATCAATGTGTTTGCATTGCCTCAATAAGGATTAATTGGCTATTTGTCATCTCATTATAAATAGTTGGTTCGTATTCTCGAACCAACTATTTTATTTATTTTTCCGGGTTGTAGGTTCAATACATTGTAGGCTACGCTTATCTGGGGGTTAAATGGAAGATATTGTAAACTTGGTGGATATGGTGGGATAATTTAAACAGGGATTTTTACGATAAAATAGCACCCTCAAATTAGAGGAACTCATACACTAATTTTCTATTGCCTATCCAAGGGGTTTTTATTTCATCCAATTTGTTTATCCAGTCTTTTATCATAGGGTTATATGTGTTTTTTTTATACTGGATAATAAATTCATGGGCAGTAATATTTATTTGAGATTCAATGTTGATAAATTTCCGGGAAATTGTTTTTGGGGCAGCTTGTTCAAACCATCTTAATTTACGTGCCAAAATCTTATATAAGCTATTTGCTATTAATGTCATGGCAATATCAAAGTTTACCTGTACAATCACAGGTGATTGCACACTGTTTAAATTAAAGAAATCAACGTTTTCAGCGATGTTATTTTCAACCCGCCAACGTTTACCATAATACGTACATAGCCAAATAGCGTTAATCATTGCTACCAGTTCGGCTTCATACGGAACAAACGGAACTCCTGAAAAATTCTGGGGTTTATGGATTGAAAAGTTTGAAAAAGCAGAAGACAAATGCTTTTAAAGATGAACTAGGGGTGATTACGCATAAAGCAAGAAGATAAAGTGTATGAACGCATTGGCAGATTAAAAAAATAATTTGTATTTAAAGTTCTTTGTCGGGGTAGCGGGACGACCCCGTATCTCGTAAATACTTATATTTCCTGATGTTTACAAAACCGAAATTTATTTAGGTAACCGAATAGGTCATCTTTTGATAGTGCTATTCAATAATCAGTCAAATTTCAGTATAAAAAGAACGATTTCTGGACAAATATAAGTAATAATTCGCAAATTGTATTCTCATGATTTCGGGTGAGCCTGGATTAATAAGATTTGTTATCAATCGGTAAGATGTTGCTTAATTAGGTCAACAGAGATGCCGGTAAATTCAGCAAAATCTTCGATGCTCACAAACTGGTGTTTCTCCTTTGCTTTGCATAACCTGATTTTCTTAAATAACTCCCGGCTTGACTTCTCGCTCTTGCCTGTTAACCTCTGAACATCTTTGGGATAGATTACTATTCTTCCAGATGTATTACTCACCATTTAAAAAGAACTATTTTACCCAAAAGTACTTATTTTATTCTTAAAACAGTAAAGTCTGGTAAAAGACGGTAAAATTGGGTAGTAGGCTCCAAAGCTCATTGAAATAGATAATTCTATGGTTAACTTTCCTGAAAAAACTCATGGAAAAGACATTTGAATTCCGGACGTTTGGATTTGGAGAATTAGCTCAGTTATATTTTCCTCATGTTACAAAAGCTTCAGCTTCCAGGATGTTTAGCCAGTGGATTTATAATAGCCCGGGATTAATAATCAGGCTTACCGAATTGGACTGGAAGAAAAGAGCTAAATATTTTACACCTAAACAGGTTAAGGTTTTGATTGGGCATTTTGATCCGCCATTCTAGTATTCAAACATTTCAGGATACAAATTTTTAAAAACTTCGTCTTTCGAATAGTCTTGTTTAGGAAAGGCCGAATAAAAATCGTCTAGCTTATGATTAAAGCTTCCTTTTTTATCTAGTTCTTTTAATTTTTCAAATAAACCATAATACTTTAATGCAAGTTCAATATATTCCCAGTGCTTCTTATAGTTATCAATTGCATTATTAATAAAACTTATCCAATTTGGAAATCTAAAGCCAGTAATTACATTATTTTTAATTGATTCTATACAAAGTAGAACATTCAAGATACTCTCCGCTGCTGATGTTAACTCTTCAAACTTTAATTGGTTGTATGTTATTAGTTTAAACCTAAGTTTGGTTTTCTCAGTTTCGTCCAGTTCCATACCATAGACAGTATCTATATCATTTTGAGAAAGTTCATAATTACGATTAAAAATCTTTTGAAGTATCCTGTCTCCGAAAAACAACTTGCTCCTAAGAACTTCCTGGACTACAGTAATCCCTTCATTATCTATATCATTGATGTCTAGATTTATCCAATGGCAATCAAGAAAAAATACTAAAAAGTGGTAGTCATCATTTTTAAAGATCAAATCATTTATAAATGGCTTCCCGTTATTCGGGCTTTTGTATGACTTTAAAGCGAGCCGTTCATTTAAGCGTATTAATTCAACACGGTTCAATTCATTAATTGCCTCAAGAATTATTGAATAGTTGCTAAAGCCATTTTTTCTTTTTGATTTAATAAGGGATATTATTTCATCAATTTTTTGTTCTATCTCTTCCTTTTCTTTTTTGAGTTCCCTTTCCGTTATCTCCTTTTCAATCCTTTTCTTGATAATAGATAGCTCATTTTCGCTGTTCTTCTTCTCAATTTCAAAGTTGTAATAATAAATTTGATAGTAATTTTGATTAAACTTGATTTCTTCTAAACTAACGGATCGACTTTTCCACTTGAAATGTACACTACGGTTATTATTTATGTAACACTGCTTAAACTCACAGAGGAGCTTAAATTCCTCGAATTTTTCATCTAGTTTAAAGAAGTTGTGAGATTCTGAAAGGTACTTAATGTCACGTTCCATTTGGGATTGTCCATCTTCAACATTAAAATTATCCAGAATCCATATCAAATAAATTCCGTTTTTGCGATAAAAATCGTATCTACTTAAAATATAGGATAATGATAGGTTGGATAATTGAATCTCAAAAACTAATTCCTTATCTAAATATTTGCAATAAACATCAGGTTTTCTTTTCTCGTCTCCTTTTATTATAAACTTATTGTCTGTGCAAATAGAATCCACATCTACCCCTGGAGTCTTCTGAAGCTTCTCGGATATCTTATATTTTAACTCAAAATGACGTGGGCTTTCTTTAGCTCTCAAAATATTGTAAAAGATGTCTGCATCTTTTGGGGAAAGATTACCATCTTTAAGAATACAGTTTGGAGATTTTGGTTGATGTTTAAAATGTAATCTGTCATATTTGCTTACGGAAACATTTAACCCTTGCTCGCATTCAAGGCATGACAAATCAAACTCTTGGTTATGAAATCTTTTTCGAACATCAAATGCAACAGTAGATTCCTTGAATATTTCATCCGCATCTAAGATTTCTCCTGAAAGTTTATCAAAAGCTAATTTTATTGAACGTTCATAGCTCATTAATCCTACTATTTTTTAATGCAATTTATAGCATTTGAATTAAAAATAATTCAGATAATCCAATAAACATTTATTTACAGATTTCATTGATTTTAACACACCTATCCTTGCATCAGAAAATCAATCCGATGCAAGCCATGCCAGAAAATCACCTTAATTCGATTGTAGCCACTACCTCCGGTCTTTGCGGAGGATTAGGCAAAGCGTTGACAGCTCACCTGGTATTTACCAATATAACTTTCCATGGAATCATAGAAGTTTCCATTTATGCAGCAATTTCTGCATTGGTCGGCTATGGTGTAAAAGTTAGTATTGATAAGTTAAGAAAACTATATAACCGCAAATGCCAATGAATAATCTATTGAAAATAGGAATTGTTGGCGGGCTTGCTTTCGGAGCTTTCAGGCTTTTCCGGATGAAAAATACATCCGATAAGTTTGTAAGCAGTCTTTCCAATCCTCGCATTCATAAAGTGGATTTAAAAGGTATTGCTTTTCGTACAGAAATCAAGGTGCAGAATCCCACCCAAAACTCTATTACAATCACAAAACCGGTTGTCTCGCTTTCAACAAATGGTAAATACATCACCAGCAACAACCCGGAACAAAAGTCATTTGTCATTAAGCCGCTCACAACTACCAACCTTGGAACCATCGAACTTTCCATCGCCTGGACTGCCTTGGCAGGTTATGTTTCAGGTATTGTTCTGAAAGCTCCTGCCATTATCAAGGCTTTTAGCAAGAAGGATACAAAGGCAATTGGTGCAGCACTTGCGATACCACTTGAAATGAAGTACTCGCTCTATGCGAACGACATTTTTTATGAATCCACCCCTCAAAAGATCATGTAAATGAGTAATCATCTCAACATAGGATTTATTTCTTCCGGTTACCGCACAATCCGGGATGGTGGAGACTATAACAAGTTTTTTACTTCTCCGGATGGGAATGATCGTGTGATCCGGGATGGCGATGTATTTGAGACAGTTGACCTGATGAAACGTGTTGTCTGGAAATACATTGATGATACAAAACAGATAGTTGCCTACCTGAAAGGATCAACTCTGAAAGAAACCTGCCAGAATATCTGGAACTTTCTATATCACCACATTCAATACAAGCTCGATGACAGAGGATTGGAACAGTTAAGGAGACCAAACCGGAGCTGGGCAGAAAGGAAAACGGGGATTGACTGTGACTGCTTTTCTATATTTGTTTCGTCCATTCTCACCAATCTTCAAATACCTCATTCTTTTCGCATCACCAAGTACGAAAGGGATTCTTTTCAGCACGTGTATGTGGTTGTACCTATAACTGGTTCAGCCAACGAATACATCATCGACTGTGTGCTTAGCAAGTTCAATTATGAAAAACCTTATACCGCTAAAAAAGATTTTCCTATGAGCTTAGATAAAATTAATATCGCTGTCCTTTCGGGCTTCACGCCGGATGTAATGGACATAGTAAACGGACTGGATGGACTGGACGACATAGAACTGCTTGGAGCCGATGCTGAAGCAATCCGTTCCCAGGCGATTTACGAGCACCTGGTTAAAACCCGAAACCTTATTGCACAAAAGCCTTACCTCATCGCACAGGTCGATTATCCGCCAGCTTTTTTGCAAATGCTCGATTATGCCATAGCTAACTGGAACTCTCCTAATCGAACGGCTGCCCTTGAAAACCTTGCAAGAAATGAGGATGTACTAAACCGGTTGAACGGCATGGAAGGTATGCCGGATGAAACTGAATTCGATGGAACGGATGATCTTTGGGGATACCTCGATGGGCTTTCCCTGGGTGAAATAGATGAAGAATTAGGTAAAACAAGCAAGAAGGCTCGTAAAGCAAAAAGAAAAGCCAAACGTGCAGATCGCAAAAAGAATAAGAAAGGCTTTTTCCGCAAAGTTGGCCAGGCAGTCAAAAAAGGAGTGAAAGCGGTTATTCGCTTCAACCCTTTATCAATAGCCGCACGTAATGGTTTCCTTCTATTCTTAAAACTAAATATTAAAAAAGTAGCTTCCAGGCTTAAATGGGGTTATGCAACCCAGCAGCAGGCCACAGCCAAAGGAGTTTCTACTCAGCAGTGGGAGAAATCGAAAAAAGCCCTTGCCAAAATTGAAAAGCTATTTGCAGATAAACTGCAAGGTAAAAAGAGTGCATTAAAGAACGCTATTTTGAAAGGTAAAGCAGGCGGACTAAATGGTTTAGGCGGTGACGAGGAAGTGGATATCCGTGGACTTGGCGTTGCACCAGCAGCCGCTCTTGCAGCAGCCGTCCCTGTGATCGCAGCAGCCATGAAGATTATGAAAGAAACCGGACTGATGAAAAACGAAGAAACGCAAAATGTGGAATCGGAAATAAGTGCCAAAGCATCAGAAGCTGAATCAATGCCTTTAGAACCAGATACAGCTTCTTCACAACAGCAGAGTACTCCCGAGCCAGCATCCTCGTCTCCATCGGCTACATCTCAGTCCAGCGCTCCGTCATACTCGCCTGAGTCTGCGCCTTCCGAGTTTACCGCCCAAGATACTTCTTCAACACAGGAAAGTGCTGCGTCGGAAGATAATGTTCCTGCTTTACCAGAAAGTTCCACAGAATCCGAATCCTCGGTTCCGGAATCATCTAACTCTCAAAGTACAGAAACCAGTTCCACGGACAGCACTCTTATTACTCCTTCAGAAGAAGTTCCATCAGAAGCAAGTGAGGAAAGCAGTGAAGAAACTGTAGATGGTGTCATGGATTTTATAGTGCAAAGCAAACCTATCCTGTATGTTGGTGGAGCTATCCTGGGAGGTCTGCTGTTATATAAACTCTTTAATAGCAATAGTAAGCCTTCCCATGCAAAAGGCCTAAACGGTCCGCCAAAAAGTAGACACAAAAGCAAAAAAGCAACTTCGAAATCGCCAAAGCGAAAACAAGCTAAAAGAAAGATAGTAAAGGCGATAACTCTACGATAATAAGTAACATAAAATCAAAAACATTATGACAAAGAAAGGATCAAAACACTCGATAAGCAGTGTAAAACATGGAGCAACAAAAGCTCTGGAAGAATTCAAAGTACCCGGCCTGATCATCCTTGGGATGGTTGGTGGTAATATGGCGGGAAAACTCATTGACAAGGTTATTAAACCTGACTCAAGTGCTACAGGCTTTAAAGCTGCAAAAAACATGATTAGACCGGTTATCCAGATTTCAGCAGGTCTTGCCGGACGTGTTCTGCTAAAAGATGAAAACCTTAAACTGATCGCCACAGGAGTAGCCGTGGGTGGCGTCTTTTCCGGAGTGAAAGTATTGTTAAAAAAAGACCTCCTGGCCGGACTTACCGGAGTGAATGGACTTGGCGATACTACAGATGACCAGGTGCAACAAGTGTTCCGTGAACCTTTAAGCCTGGCTATTGAACCTTATACACCCGATCTGCCACGATTACCGGAAGCTCAGATTGCAGCCCTGCCGGTTGAAACAGAATCCGACATCACAGGTACCGATCTTGGCGAATACGAAGAAGTGAAAGAAATATCATTTGTATAAAACGTCTGACTATTAGTGTAATAAAATAATAATTTAATAATCTTTTAAAATCAAAAGCTATGTTAACATTAGGACAAATTGCAAACAGCGAATACGACCTTATGGGCGCTGTAAATGAAGATGAACTTTTAGGAGCACTGGATAGAGCCAGTACTGCCGAAAGAAAAACTTTCCTGAAGAGAATCAAAGGTGGAAAAGGTGGTGGAGCTGCTGCTGGTGGACGTAATGATTCACGCGCTGAATTTGAAAAGAGGGTTTATCTATTACCCAAAGAAATTCAGGAAGGATTAGCCAATAAGACTTTGCAAGCAGTGGATGCTGCTTACTACGTTACCAAAAATGTATCCAATGCCAAAATCATCAAAATGCTGAAGGATGATGATACCAAAATCGTGGCCATATCAAATATTTCAAGTGGTAAATTGGAAAAAGGTAATGTCATGTTACTTAGTGGTGTCATCCTGTTGGCTTCCATTGGTTGTGCAAAGGCTGAAGAAGGTAAATACGAGATTCTGCCCGATGTGATCCGCAATGGCGAATTCGAATTTAAAGCCAATGGAACAACTCTTGTTCCTATCACTTCGTGCGAAGTGTTCAATTCGGTTGGTACCATACGCCAGAAAGGGTATTATAAGCTCGACAATCCCAAGATAATTTACGATCAACAGGCAATAGAGCTGAACGTAGAATGGGGTTCGAATGCTCCGGCTGACACTTTTGTCAAAGCTATGCTTGTAGGAACTGCGGTAATCAAGTACTAACCCGTATTTTCGGCAATACAGTTCATCCTCTTTGCCGGAAATACTTACTCTTTCCAGTATGAATGCAATTAAGTACCAGATCATTAAGGTGACAGTTCCTAATGAAGGAGCTATGGTTAACATCAATATGAACAGTGATAAGCTGTATAAAAAAATCTCCGGTCTGATTATTACAACGCCTTATCAGGTACCTTATCTCAATATGGCAACACTGTCGTTGCAGGTGAATGATAAGGAGATCTTCCCGGACGACTTTGAAGTAAAGCTTCTTACTACGGATCAATCCACACCAGTTAACGAACGCTTTTATCTGATGGACGAACCTGCTGATGGGAGCACCATCAAGGGGAAATACAAGGATGGCAACACCGGGAATGTTAATTATCCCCACATCGTGAATATCTATCTCAAACTGGAAGAAAGAAATTTCTAATGGAAGAAAAGAAAGATACCGGATTTGAAAAATGGGTCATCATTCCTATGTATGTGGAGTCTCTTGCCATTGCAAAGATTGATTACCGGATACCAGGGAATGTGCGCCATTGTACAGGAATTGCCTTTACTGTTTCTGAGGTAAATGGTGCTAATCCTGGCGATTTCATGGGAGAAATAAGCCTTTCGTTTAACAACAGGAAAAGCCACCCATTAAATTTTCTTACCGAGTACAAAACTTCTTCTTTCAGGATGGATCAAATCCTTCTAAAGCTTGAAGAACCTCTTATTGGCGGCTCCCATGTTTCGGGGTATTACCGGAACTTGCAGCAATTGCCGCATAAGCTCAATATATACTTGCAGTGCATCATGGATGTCTTCTAAACAAAGCATATGGACAGTTTTATTATCGCTTATATCGCTCACCGGATGGAGATGCTTGGTTTCAAGAAGTATAGCATGGAGCCTTTGCTTCTGACTTGGAGCTATGGCGGAATAAACGAATATTTAATTCAGGCTCAGAACGAATATTACTACTTGGTATCGAAAACTGTAAATGAAGGAATTGAAATCCTGGCGGATAATAATTATTTAAAGGCTGAAAGCTCATATATATCTGTTGATTTTGCCTATATCCAGGAGTTTACAGGGGTTATTAAAGTCAACTTTCCGCAATGGTGGTGGAGTCCTATAGGTTTGGAATTTATCCGGGTAATACCGATGTAGCTATGGAAAAAAACAACCACGTCACCGAGGAATACTCGAATAAGATGGCAAACATCCGTGAGAAAATCCGGACGTTCGAAAAGCAGGGTAAAAACGTGGTCTATACGGCTGTCTTCATTACCGGAAAAGATAAAGTAAAACTTGTGGATCGTGCTTCTGCAACCCAACTCGCTCTGGTAGGACGTAATCTGAAATATGAAAATCCCGATAAGGTTCGCATTGAACTTTACGATGGTGAGCAGTCAAAGAATATGTTGTGGGTTGCGGAAATTATGATCAATTCAATACCACAAGAAGAAAAGACAACTGCAACAAGTTTCCAGGGATTAGGAGAAGCTGAAATCAACCAAATTGTAGATGAGCGGTTCCGACAACGTCAGCGAAACATTGAATACGAACAACTTAAAGAACAAGTTGCTGAGCTTTCTGATGACAACCAAAGTTTACAGGATGAGCTTGAAACGTTGCGGAATGAGAAGGAAGGACTTGAAAAAGAGATAGAATCCAAAAAGAACATCCGGTATTATGCCGGAATGCTCGGCGACATCCTGGAATCCTTTGGTATCGCAAAAGAAAAGATCAGGACACCTCTTGCCGGATTGATGGGCATCTCCGATGTTGAAAAGCACAAGGAAGAGCCTGGTGGGTTTATCGACAATTCAGGTCTTGACAAAGAAGTTTCTCCCAAAGAAGAAAAACGAAACGAGATAATCAGTCTTATTTCGGAATATCTCAGAACCACCAGCAACCACACACTTGCCAATGTCTTTTCCATCTTTTCTGAAATCGAAAAAGACGAAAATGTAGCTGATGTCATCATGCAGTATTTAAATACTATAAAAAAGTAAGACCATGCAGACTTTTAAGAAAAACATAAAGATTGATGCTGAAACCGATCAACAGGCAGATGAGATAGTAGTTGCCATGATCGAAATGATGAAGATTATCCGCAAGGAAACATCAACGCAGGATTTTCTAAAGCTGGCCAGGGCTCTTCAGAAAAGACCATCTCTAGTTCGTACAGCACAAATAATAGCAGGTAATGGAAACTGAAAACAAAAAGGAAAACATCCTTGATCATCCCAAACGAATTCTTGTTGGAGGTGCAGTAATCGGAATAGGCGGTTTTGTGCTTTACAAGTTCGTAAAAAAGATGATTGATGAATCCAAGAAGAAAAGTACAGAAAAACGAGCTGATGACAGTGCTGAAGTACGCCAGGCAATGGCTTTTCGTTCAGCCATGAATCCCTCCGGCATCTCCTGGATGAAATCGTTTGACACCACCAATGTAACATCCGTCTTTGATGCTGCCAAACAAGTGAAAAAGCTGGATGATGTAATTGCAGCCTACAGCGATCTCTATAAAGATGATTTGATGATTGACTTGCAAAACGAGCTCAGTGCATCGGATTACCAAAAGATTCTCACATTGATGTCCTCAAATCCTCAGAAGTCAGGAGGAACTGCACCCGTGAAATTTGCAACCAAAGATCAGTTAGTAGTTGCCAAGAAAGCAGTTAATCTGCGCTCTTCACCGGATGCCACAAACACCATATTGTCTAAGCTAAAGGTTAAAAACAATGTGATCCGTTTGTCTAAAGTGGGAGAATTTATTGGTTATGCAACTGGCAAACAAGCTTTCGATCAAAAAAACAATGTGAAGTTTATTGAGGTAGGCTACATTATTAAGAAAGATAGTCTACCTGCTTCTTTAAAAGCGCAGGCAGGGAAAAAGTTCGTCTTTTGGATTTCTTCCAGCAGTGAGTTTGTAGACATCTTTCCATATTTCAAAAACATGTGGGCGCAGTATCCATCTACACAGAATGAAAGTGCTTACAAAAAACCTTTGGACTTTTATGGAGGAGTTGCCGGTCTGGTGCAAAAACCAGTGGTAACCGTCCGTTCCACACAAGTTCTGGACGAGGGATTAAAAAACCCTTTACCCGTTCGATCTGCTACGCTGCTTGGGGACTATATCCTGACCCTTGACACCGGAAAGGGTAGCTATGTAAAGTTTCGAACTGTTGATAATTCACTTCGATGGGTAAAGGCCAATGATGCTGCCATTCGTGGTTAACTCGTAAACATTATACTCTATAAATCATGATTCTACTTGATAAATTTAAGCTTAACAAAGGTGAAAAACTGCCAGATGTTGAACAGAAGATTCAGCAGGTATGTACCCTTTTAGGAATTAATCCTGCATGGCTGATGATGGTGATGTGGAGTGAAAGCCGTCTGAATGCCCAGTCTGTAAACAAACAACCTGGAGACGGGGAGAATCCACAAATCCGGGCAGCTAACCGGGCAACCGGCTTGATCCAGTTCATGCCCAATACTGCAATGAATCTCGGAACTACTACGAAAGCCCTTTTTGCTATGAATGCTATTGACCAATTAGGATACGTGTACAAGTATTTCAGGCCATGGACTGGGAAAATCAAAAGCTATTTCGATTTATACTTGATAACCTTCTTCCCGGATGCGATAGGTAAACCTGATGAATATATACTTCAAACCAAGAGGCTCTCCGCTGCGACCATTGCCAAACAAAATCCATTCTTTGATGTGAACAAAGATGGAAAACTTACCGTGGGGGAGATTAAACGGCGCATGTACGAGTCAATACCCAAAGCGATTGTGGCCGAGGTTGTCTCAGAATTAGAAAAAAAAAGTTTGAGCTAGGAATTGGAGGTTTTATACTTCTGGGTATGGGTGCCTGGTACCTGTACAACAAACTTAAAAACAAAAAGAAAGGAAAACAAAAATGAAAAGATCAAAACGATACATCATAACTGTTATTGCCGGATTTATGCTATCAAACCTTGCATTGCTATCTATATTAAAAGGAATGGAAGGCGTTGCGACTGTTTGCGTGGGAGGCATCATGACAATTCTTTCCACATATATCTGGGGAGAGACCAAACGACCGTCCAATACACCTGAGCCATGAAAGAAAAAGCCATTTCCACAATACTGTTTTTTTTCATCCTGTTTGTAGGCTTTGAGTATGCCAAAATGTATTACAAGGAAAAGCGGGAACGGCAAAGAATTACGGAGAGTTTTAAAGCCTCTGAGGAGAAACTCACCTACTATAAAACGCAGAATGGGCAACTGGCTGCAAAAAGCCATGTTCTCCAGCTCCGGTATAACGAGGTCCAGCAAATATTCCCAGTTATTCTTTCGGAGCTTCATAACTTGGACATCAACCCCAGGCGTGTTACCCATTTCTCTGAAACGGTAATCAGACAGGAAAAGGAAATAGTAACTAAACTCAGGGATAGTCTCATTTGCGATACCATTCATGCCAGGGTTTTCAATTACAGTGACAGCTTTTACACCGTCAAAGGAATTGCAGTCGGCGATTCTCAGAATGTACATATCACCTCCCTGGATAGCCTGGTTCAGGTTGTATACAAAGCTAAACGAATACATCCCTGGCTTTGGTTCTTTTCCCGACGGAGCCTGGAACAGGTAATTGTCTCTAAAAATCCGAACAGCACCATTTTGTATAATAAAACCATTCAAATAGTAAGAAAATGAAGACACGAAAAACAAAGACCAGGAAGGCTAAGACAACAGCCCGTAAGACAACTCACAAGAAATCCAGCACTCGCAAAACAACTGTCAGGAAGAAAACTGCTTCCAGTAAAACTAAGATTAAACGCACGATTGCAAGTATAAAATCCAATGTGAAAGCATTGGAAAAGGAAGTCAGCAAATAGCCCTCCATGGCTGGAAAAAATAAATATCAGCTTAACAGGGAAATCGAATCCTTTATTCATGAAATGGATAGCAAAAACGAAAGCTATTCTCAGGCAGATATTGAGTTTATCCAGCAGTATGAGGGTTCAGGAGGACAAGGAAACAAAGGTGCCACCGGCGAAGGAATTCTTTACGAGTTCTATACTCCCGGTTTTCTGGTTACCCTGATGTGGGAACTAGCTTTTCATTATGGCTTTGATAAATCGGGAACTGTTCTGGAACCCAGTGTTGCCACCGGTAGGTTAATCGAACCGGCTCCGGATAAAACCAGGTGTGTAGGTTTTGAGATCAACCCGGTTTCAGCCCGTATTGCAGAGATCAGTCACCCAGGAGCAACCATTCACCGGGGGTACTTCGAAACTGCTTTTATGTTGCCGGATAGGTTTACCAAACGAATGCCACCGGAACAGATTACCTGGCTGAAGGAATATCCTTTTTCGCTTGTAATCGGTAATCCGCCTTATGGGAAGTATCACAACAAATACAGTTCTTATTTTCCATCGCCTAAAATGCCGCAGATTGAGCAGGTCTTCATGTATTATGGATTGAAACTGCTTAAGCCTGGTGGCTTGCTTATTTACCTGGTAAGCTCCAATTTCTTTAGAAATGGAATTACTTACAATAAGGCAAAGGATGAAATTGGAAAATTGGCAGAGCTGGTCGATGCTTACCAGCTACCCCCAGTGTTTCGATTTTCGGATGTACCGGTGGATATTATTATTCTAAAACGAAAGTAAAATGGCCAAGAACGATTTGGAATACCAGCTTCGCATTGAGATCAAAGAGCAACTTAGCAAGGTTACCAGGGCAAACAGCCCCCATATTTATGCTGCCATTTACAATCGCAATGGTAATCTAAACCCTGTCGGTTTTTCCCGGATTGAAAGAAAGCTGATTCAGATAATTATTGCGGGTCAGTTAACTCCGGCAGCAGCCATTCCTCAGTTAGAACAGGAATTTGATTTACTCTGATGAATGAACTCAATCCATCATATTACAGGGCAAGACTCGACACGTTCCGGTATTTTATCAAAGATCAATTGCCTGGACATCCGGAATTTGATACTGGAAAGAAAAACAGTCCTTTGGAATTGCTCAAACATGGATTTGTGCATTCAGCGATAAAAGAAAGGTTTGAAAGTCGACTTGAAAGTTTCCCAAGGCTAGGAATTAAGTTATCCAATGCTCCATTGACTTTTACTGAAGCATGTTCATTTAACACCTGGTTTGCCATGCACCCGGAAAAGGTTGCCGGAACGGAAACTGTTACCACAAGCATCAACTTTCCTATTACCATAAAAGGCAATCAGGAGGATATTGAAAGGGTTATTTCAAAAGGTTTAGAGAATCAAAAAGATAAAAGAAATCGCATTGTGCAGGCAAAAGCAGCCGCAAAGCTTAAAATTTTGAACCTATTAAAACTGCATCCATGAAAGTAAATGCCTTATCAGGAATAGAGGGACTATCCGGTTTGGGTGAGCTTCGGCAAGACCTGCGTAAAGCTATTTATGAGAATAAAGCAGTAGTCGAAAAGGTTTTGAAACAATCGCAAAACCTCTCCGGGCTTGGGTTTTTAGAAGGTAAAAAGGTTGATTTTACAGATGTCGTTAAAATGTATAACGAAGGCATCAGTGAAGCTGAAATTAAAGCCTGGATCTGGTATAAGCGGAAGCAAGGCATACCGATGACACTTTGGTCAAAGATGTACAATGTGGATGATAAAGGTATTCCTGAATTGGTAAAAGCGGGTGCATTATTAGTTTGTGGTAAGGAGTTCATGCCGCTTCCAATTTATTCATTTGGGAATATGTATGAACGAAGAGATCAACTTCTCCAGGATAAAGAATTTATTAGCACAACGTATGGCAAAGATATTTTTGAGAACCACCTGAAAGTTGTCACCGGTGCTATTTCCAAAGCTCTGAGTGTATCAGAACCTGATGCGAAAGAAAGGCCCATCATTATGGCTATTTCCGAGATAGCCCGAAATAAAGATACCTTCTCCATTCAATCGGTTCGTCCGGAATTTATGGATGCAGAAAATGCCGAGCAACTAACCAAGGTGAATGGTAAGATATCCGTTAAACGGGATTCATCCAGTGCCAAATACAAGGTTATCCGTTTACGGTTTGATGGTGAAACAGAATACTCTCTGAGGGATGTATTCGTAAAGTGGCTATATACATTGCAACAGTCGGATTTCGACAAAAGCAATGCCATCGACATTGCCGAATACTACATATACAACAAGCCACTTAAGGATGATGAAATGACTTCTGACCAGAAAGCGGAGCTGAAAGTCAATGCTCGTAACGAAGGTGAAAAGCTATTCTCACGATTCCTGCATGAAGTCCTAACTACAATTGATCAGAAACGCCTCGATGAAACATGGAACCGGATGTTCAATGCCCAAAGTGATATAAATCACAAAAGAGTACCTGTAGGATTTGAATGTTCTTCCCGGTTCAAATCAGGTTTGTTGCAGATAACTCCTATCCAAAGGGAGGGTGTCGCCTTCTTTGAAGCTCTGGGCAGTGGAATCTGTGCTTTCGATGTCGGCGTAGGAAAAACCATGACCGCTATCATCAACATAGCCACCAACATTTATTCTGGCAAATGTAAACGTCCTTTGGTTGTTGTTCCGAAGCCAACTTACAAAAAATGGATTGGTGAAATTATCGGATATACGGATAAGTATACTAAAGAATTTGTACCAGGGGTATTGTCCTATACCGGTATAAAACTCAACGATTGGAGCAACCTGGGTACCGGCATCAAAGAGAAAATCAACTTTTCAAAACAGGTTCCTGAGAACAGCATTACCCTTGTTACTTACGAAGGTTTTAAGCAAATTGGTTTCTCTGGCAACGTATCGGAAACCCTCTTTACCGAGCTGGTGAATATTCTTGGTCAGAGTGCTGAAAAATCCGCCCGTGATACTGAAATTGATTACCAGAAATACCGTGAGAAAATCGGAATGGGTGAAAAGAACACCGTTTGCGATATTGATATACTCGGTTTCGATTACCTGGTGATAGATGAAGCCCATCGTTGCAAGAATGTCTTTGAACAGGTAAAGAGCGATGATGAAGGTAACAAGCGATACAATATCACTTCAGCAGTATCTGAAACGGGTATCAAAGCTTTCTTTCATGCCAACTACATTCAGCGCACGTATGGTAACAACATCATGCTCCTTACGGCAACACCTTTCACTAACAGTCCCCTGGAGATTTATTCCATGCTCTCCCTGGTGGCTTATGAGAGTATGCACCGGAATTCAATTTATAACATCAATGCTTTCTTTGATATGTTCGTACTCCCAACTGTGGAGTGGACGGCCAACTACAAAGACGAAATCGTGGAAAAGGAAGTTATCAAATCCTTTACCAACCGGCTCGTCCTTCAAAAGCTAATCTATAACCATATTCTTTATAAAACGGGCGAAGAAGCTGGCGTAAAACGACCTGTTAAAGTCAATTTGCCAAAGATATACGACACATCTCCCGATGGCAAAACTCTAAAGCTAAGTCCGGCCAAACAAATATTAACTTACATCGAGCCAACCGTAAAGCAACGACGCAACCAGCAAAACATTGTTGCACTGGCTCAAAAGGCAACTTCCGGGAAGCTCAATATGGGTGACTTATTCAGGGCACTGGCGTACAGCCTGGATAATGCTTTGTCTCCTTATCTGTATGTGGGCAACCAGGACAGACCGGAAGATTATAAAGAGTTTGTAGAAGAAAGCCCTAAAATTCTTTTTGCTTGCGAATGCTGTCGGACAGTGAAGGAATACCATGAAAGACTGGCAAAGAGTGGTTCAGATAATATCCCTACGGTTTTAAAGGAAGTTTCCGGCCAGGTAATGTATATGAACCGGGGTAAAGGATTTTTCAGATACATTAAGGAGTATCTTGAAAAGGAAATAGGTTATAAGAAAAACGTCCTTTTCAACAATACACGTTTCGATGAAGTAGAAATCATAGATAGCTCCATTTCTGACATTAAAAAGGAAAACGTCAAGGAAGCTTTCCTGGAAGGCATTGTGAAAATTATTATTGGTACTGCCACCATCCGGGAAGGAATTGACCTGCAAAAACGTGGAACAGTTATTTACAATCTTTATCCCGATTGGAACCCGACGGACATAAGGCAACTGGAAGGGAGAATATGGAGGCAGGGAAATGAGTTTGCCTTTGTCCGTTCGGTGATGCCACTGGTTCAGGATTCTATGGATGTGTTCGTATTCCAGAAGCTGGAAGAAAAAACCGGACGTATCAACGACATTTGGTTCAAAGCCGACCGGGGTAATGTCCTGGATGTGGAATCGCTCGATCCACAGGAAGTTAAACTGGCACTTATTACCGACGTTGGACGGATTACCGCTTTATACTTCGATGAAGAACGGCGGGAGGTCGAGCGTGAACTAAGTCGTGCCAATTCCAATCTATCCCAAGTGAGCAAAGTGAAAGATGCCATCAATCACTACCTTACCGACAAGGATAAGCTGGTGCAATGGATTAATAAGTTTTACAACGATATGCTTGCCAAGTCCTGGGTGTTTGATAACGAAAAAGTAGAAAGGAGAATTTCTGAATACAAGAACGCTCCGGATGAGAAAGAGCAAGTAAAGAAGATAAAGGATCTTCAGAAGAAAGGTGAAGCCCTGAAAGCTGATATTGAAAAGGTTCAGACCAGTTCTTCTGTTCCTGATAATGATCTTTTGGAATGTGCCCGCAAAATACAACGGGAAAGCCAGTATTTCAGCAACTACTGGATTGTAAACGAATTCAGGGAATCCATGTCCAACGTTTACAAAATAGAACGTACCATACTGAAGCCGAAGAAACTTAGCATTTTCGACGACATGAGCGGTTTGGAAAGCGAATTGAAGAAAGATGTAATGGCTGCTGAATCGAAACTCGCCAACTACAAAGGCGGACAGCATGGAGAGACCTCCAAACGCTTTCTGGAACTTTACAAGGAGATTGAGACCAAGAAAGAAACCCTGTCGGTAAAAGGCAAATCACCACTGGAACGGGCTGAAGATTTTTCCAGGCTCAACTACCTGCTTCAGTACCTGAAAGATGATTACGATCCGGAAAGTTGCCCATTCCCTGAGCCAACCGACAAACCAGGGTACTGCGATGTTGCCACCAAACAACCGGGAATACCCACTCAAAACAGCCCAGATAATGAAAAGCGTATTCGCGTTGCCCGGATTAAAGCACAAGCTAAACTTAAGATGCTCGAACTTTTAAAAATATAGCCATGTACCAGGAGAAAAAAGAAGTCGTACTGTTTGGTGTTGATTCAAAACTTCTGAAGCCATTTGTTCCGGAGTTAAAGATCCGCATGAACAAGGGTAAAGCCTTCGATGTGGACAAAGTCTCTTCCTCCAGGGATGTCTATGGGATTCTAAAACGGATTTATGGCCGGAATCCTATCCAGGAAAATTTTGTGATGTTGCTGTTTAACCGGGCAAACAAACTGATTGGGTATTACAAACATACTATTGGAACAACAACAGCTACAATGGTGGATATTCCGATGATTATTGGCTTTGCCACCAAAGCCCTGGCACAAGGTGTTGTTATTTCACATAATCACCCTTCCGGAACACTTGCACCATCAGAACAAGACAAGGAGATTACCAGAACTATCACACAGGCACTAAAAACAGTTAAAATTAATCTACTCGATCATGTCATCTTCACCAATGAGGGCTACTACTCCTTTGCGGATGAAGGGGCTTTAAGCGGACTTAACAACACAGCTATGATAACAGTTGAAAACATCATTTCGGAATACACGGGTATCGACCAGGCTATTCTTCCTGATGCACTAAAAAAGGATGAATTTGAATTCATCAGGGAAAACATCGACCTGTATAATGAAGATGACACTATCAAAAAGTACATTGATACGTTCGTTGAAAAGCTTAATGAATTTGTAAACAAAGGATCGTCCAAATTAAAGCCTTCGAAAGAAAGTGATGAACCTCAAAAGTTAAAAAGTTCGGACATTCCTTCCATCGTGAAGAAATTCATGCCTAAGTTTCAGCAACAGGCAATCATTGGAAGTGAGGAACACATCGAGATAGTTAAACGACTTGAAAACGAAATCAAAGCAATCCCAAAAGATACAAGACAGGCGGATTTAGCATACCAGAAAGCGAAGGAAACCGGCAAAGCCAATTACATGGACTTTTACATGGTATTTGCCCATTTTTTTCATGGGGCATCCGATTGGTATGTACTTTCGTGGGATGGCGATGAGATATTGTTCTGCTACGTTATTCTCAATGGCGATACCCAAATGAGTGAAATGGGCGATGTTTCTCTCTCGGAATTGCATGAAAATCGTATTGAAATGGACTTTTTCTGGACTGTTAAACCTTTGTCCGAAGTTTTGTATAAAGCTTATCCCGATGAGTTTCCTGAGCCTGGTATGAAATCGAATATATCCAAAGAAACTAAAAAGCCCGAACCCGACGAGCAACCAAGTAAGCAAGATAATTCCTTGTCCGTTGAAAAACTTGATCTGGAAGTGTCGTTTATTAAACGATATGTGGGATTACATGGGAAAACTAAAGAAAAGGCTCAGATCCTGAATCTGCTAAACTCACTTCAAAAAGCCATCATCGAAAAACGAATCCGGAAGACTTCAGCTTATGCCAGCGAAATCAAAAACATCCAGCAACAGCTAATCAAGTGTTACAATCAGATGGGAAATACCATCAAAGTCTCCCTGGATGAAAACACGCTGGAAAAATACAGCCAGATTGCCCATAGTCAAAAAACGATGCTCGCTGTAACTTACATCAAGCAGTACATTGGCATACATGGTAAAAAGGATGTTAAGGATAAAGCCAAATCATTGTTAAGCCGGATAAATAAAGCTATTGAAATCGGAAAAATCCCTGAAACTTGCCCTTACTGGAACGATATTCAAGAAATCAAATCATCCCTGGAAGGCTATGTTGGAAATAAATCAAAAACACCTATAATAAGCGAAACCACATTAAATGGCATCATGTCCTGGATGGCAAGGCGACATCAAAAAAAACAGGTTGCCAAATACCTGCAAAAGATTTATGAAGCGGAAAGAGGATTGAGGGGTGTTGAAAAGGAAGAAGAATCTACTTTAAGTATTAATCCGGAACCGGTGGTAATAACGAGTACAGAACTAGCCGGAATGAACTTCGAAACCATTGGTTTAAAAGGTAAATACCGGAACTTAATTGGAGATCCTTCCGTCGGCTTTTCTGCAATGGTGTTTGGTTTACCTAAAAGCGGTAAATCCACTCTTTGCATTGATTTTGCCAAATACCTGGCCGAAAATCACGGAAAGGTTTTGTATGTTGCCATTGAGGAAGGTTTCGGATATACTCTTAAAGAAAAGTTCGAACGACTTGGTGCTTTACATCCTAACCTGGAAATTGCTGAGAAAATTCCCGATGATCTAACTACTTACCAGTTTGTTTTTATTGATTCGGTAAGCAAAGCAAATCTGACAAGCCAGGATTTAACCAAGCTTCGAAAAGACAATCCCCAAACAGCATTTATCTTCATCTTCCATACCACAAAGGAAGGTAACTTCCGAGGTAAACAGGACTTTGCACATGATGTGGACGTGATAATTGAAGTGGAGAATGGAGTTGCTAAAGCGAATGGAAGGTTTGGGATTGGAGGAAAAATTAATATATTCTAAGCGGAAAGTAAAAGTCTACTTTCCGCCTTGGCGTTTCTATTGAAACATTTTTGCTTTATCTATGATAGTTTCCGCTTTCTTCAGTTGTTTTTCGATATCCTTACTATCCTTGTCAATCAGAAAGATCATTTTATTCTGAACTGCTATGAGAAGGTTGGATAAATCCACTCTGGTTCTTCGGTTATTACTGGAATTGAGTTGTTTTGAAAAATCCATGTAAATGTCATTGTAAAAACTAAAGAGATGGGATTTTTTGGAAGCCGTATATCCCGAATAACTATCGCCGGAAGCTTGGTACATCTCTAATATTTTAGAATGATTTGAAATTATACGTTCTTCATTCTCCCTTATTTGTTTCCATTCTTTTGAATCATTCTCCTGTTCATTAAGTTTGGTCTGAATATTATCATGTTTTTTCCTAATCTCTGAGAGCTCATTTTCAGAGAATACATCAGGATATTTTAAAAGTAAGGTATCTAAATTTGCCAAGGCACGTTTATCAGACCCCCATTGCATTGTTTTATCAATGGATTCATATAAACTCCTTGCTATTGAAGCTCTGCGATCTTTTTCTATTCCCCGTTCACATACATTTATCTTTTCATGAATTACATTGATATCTTCCTGATTTAAGTTTTCTTCATATTGATTAAGAATATTTTCGAAATTTTCCTTAGCATCTTTAAAATCATTGTTAACTAGAGATTCATCAGCAGATTTATACTCTTTCAAATCGGAAAGTTTATAAGAAGGAGTCTGTGTGAAAATATAGAATATGCCTTCCTTCCGATTCTCTACCCAACCTGATTCCTGAATGTACTCGTGTGTGACGTCATTAAAAATGGAGGGACGATAAAAATAGGATTCATCACCAGGAATATATTTAAATCTAAAATCCGAAGATTTAAATGATTGAGAAAAATCGTAATCTTCATTATTGGTGGCATATACAGTATCAATTTTAATTTTATTGCTAGCTAAATCAGCAAGGGATATTTTCCCAGCAATAAAATCGTTCTTTATTTTAGTCATTTCCTCGTTATCAATTTCTTTAGAGGTGATTTTACCTGAAGCGGTCTCACGTACAATGAAACTTACTAATATACCATTTCTAAAAACAATGCTTTTCTCCTTGTCAGCACTTTTGTAAAGCCATGTACCAATCATCTGTCCATTTTGATCAAATTGCCCAGTAACAGTATTGTATTCGCTAAAAGGAGGAGTATTTACAAATTTTATCGGACCTGTTAGTAGGCCTTCCCGAAATGTGGCACTTAATAGTTCGGAAGGTACCGGTGAATAGGGAGTCCAGGTAAAACCAAGCGCACTATATCGCTTTTCTCGGATTCTAGCATCGTACTTATATATACATGACCCATTAGGTTTACCATTTGTGTAGATTGTTGTTAATGTTTTAGTACCAGTAATAAATCCTTCTCCATTTGTTGGCCAATCGGTAAACGTAATTAAAAACGACCATACCCCGTCTCTTTTATTATTTTTGAAATTTCCTGAAATAATAACTTTTTGAGAACTGATATCGTCTTTGTCAGAGTTAGTGAACTTAAAGGCACCATGTTTTATATATTCCAGTGTGGATTTGTCCTCATAGTAGGTGTATGTTGCAAAGCCTTTATTGACCGTGCCGTCATCATATTCACCACTATAAGTTTTTAAATTCTGACAAAAAACAAGATTACAAAATAACAGGAATAGTGTTGCTAATGAGATAATTTTTGAGTTCATAATGTTTTATATAATAATTATGAATCAAAAGTATACTGGAGGTATGCCAAAGAACGGCACGGAATACGACCAACAATATTTTTTTATGAAATTTATTTAAAAGGACTATTGAATGTTTGAGTTACAACTCAGAATTTTTACGTTTTCGAATAAATTTTCTGCTTCTACTAAAAGACTTGTAACAAAATCAATACATTTTTCATTGTTAACTAAAGTTACATAAAGATACAAGTCAATATCATGCAACTTTTTGTTTCCCTTAAACTCAGAAGGGTTATACCAACCTAAAGACCAATCCGAGCTTTTTGTACCTGGTATAGCTTTTTTAACGCAATGGGAACATCTTTCAAATAATTCATTTGCATGAATTTTGGTTATCAGGTTTTTTGATAATTTTTGATTTGATTCTCTTGACCAACCACACCTTAATCTATTATCTTTTTTGACTAACCTGTATGCAAGATAAACACCAGCACTATCTTCACCTGCCTGCAACTGCACTTTCAAATCAGTATCTTTAATTTCAAATTCGAAACCTCTTTCATTTAATTGCTTTTCAAGAATTTTAAAGAAATTATCTAAAATTTCATTTTTCAGTGCTTCATACCCGGAAATGATTGCTGGGATAGAACTTAAGTACTCAGGATTTTCACATAAAAGTTTTTTTATTTCATTTCCCATGGCATTTATGATTGACTGATTAGTTAAATATTTGATCAAATTAATATATTGATGAATAGTTTCTCTGATCATTGGAAGTGTTACTGATTCTTTCAAACATTTTTCCAGCCAGGACAAGATATCGACTGAATAGGAAATCCTTTGATATTTATTTTCTTCAAGTTCTTTCCTGCTTGATTCGCTGGCGTCTTTCCCATCGAGGGTTAAGTAAAGCAATGAAGTGTGTTGATAATTTTTCGAACCATGATTATGATAACGAAATAATTGTGCGATTTGGTCATCAGCATAGATTTTATTTTCGATAACAATGCAGTTGTTGCTGTTATCAGTTATCAGAATATCTATATTTCCTCCTTCTCTTCCATCCTCCGATATTCTTCCTGTGAAATATTCAACAAAGGCTTCTGAATTGTCCGGATCAAAATTTTCTAGTCCAAAATGATCAAGGAATAACTTTAAATACAATGCATTTTGACCATGTGTCCCTTTCGAGTTTAATAGTTCAGCTATAAAGGCTGAATGAAGCCTTACCTCCTTTGACTGGATTCCTAACGTTCTGAAAATATTAAAATTCTCACCTGTGGTTCTGGCTATTTGCTCATAACGCTGAGTAATTGAGGCAATTTCTAAAAATAGGTTGTGGAATTCTGGCATAATTATTTTTTTTGAATATAAATAAAAATGCTGTATTCAATTCTGCCCATACATCATTTTTAAAAATCCAAAGTTGGAAAATCTGACTGCCACGAATTGGCAGAGCCATATCTTTTATTTGCCTCAATTAAAATTTAAAAAATGGATTACTTAAAACTTGCTTTAAACAATATGATTGCCTTTGGAGATACAGACATCTTACCAAGTGCTTATGAGTATACATATTTAAAGAAAAAAGAAAAGTCACTCAATGGAGTTTTGGCCTTAATTAAAGAAATTTATGCATTTGAATTTAGTAGTTTGCCTATTACGGTTGAAAGAGATTATGGAAATTCAAGAATAGTTATGTTAATTGACCCATTATTGCATTTAGACTATTTAGCAACGGCAATAAAAATAGCTGAAAAATCGGAAAACAAAAGAGTACCAATAAATGAGAACAGGGTCCACTCTTATCGTTTTTCACCCGATCTGTTAACAGGAAAACTTTTTGACATTAAGTACGGATTTCATTCCTTCAAAGAAGCCATAAGTTTTAAAGCGGAATCGTTTAATGGTTTAGTTGTAAAAATCGATATCCGGAGTTTTTACCCATCCATTTTGCCAGAAATTATTAAAAATGTTTTAGAAAAAAATGGAATTTGTATTACGCTCATCGAAAAGATTACAAGCCTGATAAACACAATAAATTCAGGAGTAGCAAAGGGGTTACCCATTGGCGGAAATGCTTCTCGTATACTTGCAGAGCTGGTACTAAACGAAATTGATCAGTACTTGATTTATAAAGAGATTGACTTTATTCGATTCGTTGATGATTTTGTAATTTTTGTTCCTCATGGCAAGGAGATTAAAGTGATAGATTTATTAAACGAAAAATTAAAAGAATTAAAGTTGAATATAAATTATAGCAAATTAAATATATACGAGTCAAGTCATTTATATTTATGGTCCGATTCTTTTTTAAGTAATATACCTTTTTACAATGATACAGATACCTTCGTGGAACCTGAGCAGGCAGAACTATTAATAAGAGGACAAATTGAAAATATTAAAGAAGATAATTTTTTAAATTGGGGATTACTTAAATCATTAAATAAAGAAATATCCATTAACCGTGTAGCATTGCAGGTTGCTGGGGTTTTGGGCTTTTTGCACAAAGGTTTTGGCATTTATATTCAATGGGTCTTAAACCATTTTGACATCATTGATGACGAGGTATTTGATAAAATATACAGTGCTATTTCCAATTTACTAATAAATAATCATAGTGTAATTAATAATGAAATTAATAAAGCATTTGCAATTCGATTCTTAGTTAAACTTGAAAAACCTCAAACAGTTATATTACTTGATGAATTATATCAACAAAATGAAAACAATGAGTTAGTTAAGTTAAATATTATTCATGTATTTGCACGTTGGCAAAAAATGGATTGGCTCCAAAAGAACATAAAAGATATCAGGAATTTGAATCTGTGGCAAAGAAGAGCTTTATTGATGAATCTCAAAAACCGGAATTCAATTTTTCCTGAAACAGAATTAACTCCATTGGAAATACTCCTTTGGAGTTAATTCTGATTTTAAATATTAAACTTTTTTAGCTCCCTGTATTATAACATTTTTTGCAGAAGGGAACATCATTTTAGCCCAACTACTTAACTTATCTCGGCCATTCGGGCTTGAACAGGCAATGTAATCTTCCACTTGTAATTCTAATGTCTTTTTTTCGATATGGCCAGATCCGTTTTGACCGTAAACCATGAAAGTAACTTCAGCTTTAATTGGTGATGGCATAATCTTAATTTTTGAATTTGTAGTTTAAATATATCTAAATATTTGAAAAGTTTTGTAATCTAATTTTTACTTCAATCCAGATCTCCTCAATATCAATAATGTCTTGCCAGCATAAATGGGTATGATCGTATAAATCGTGGAAAAGTGCACAATGAAATTGGTAACTATTCACCAACCTGCCTTTGAATTCTGAAAATCCAGGTGTTATTAACATTTTCACTGTATAAGTCCTAATAACTATGGCGTATTAAATGATTGTAAATTAGTTTTATCACTCTATTTTTGGTAAAAATTAAATAGATGACCAGCGAACAAAAACAAATCATAGAATTAACCGATAAAGTTGATAAACTTGAATTGCTTGTGCGTATTTTATTAAAAGAAAATGAGTCTATTAAAGTTCTTGAAGCAAAGGTTAAGTCCTTGGAATTTGAGGTAACGACCTTAAAAGAAGAAAATGAACTTTTAAGACATTCCAAAAACAGTACCAATAGCTCCATTCCACCCTCAAAGGACGAAAATCGTCCGTTCAAAACCAAAAGTCTGCGTACTTCTGACGGGAAGAAACCTGGCGGCCAAAAAGGTCACCCAGGGAGTACATTAAAAATGGTTGAAAACCCTGATGTTATCATTGAACATAAACCATCCTCATGTATAAATTGTGGGCTCAGTTTGGAAGGTTCAGCCAGCGAATTACTCGCTCGAAAACAAATCGTTGACATTCCACCAATAGTACCTCAATATACAGAACATCGCATATTTAAAAGCATTTGCACCTGTGGGGCACATACAATGTCTTTCTTTCCGGCTGGAGTGAATGCTCCCATCAGTTATGGTCCAAATGTAGAGGCTATCATTGCTTATTCTCATGCTTTTCAATATATTCCTGTGCAAAGAATGAGTGAACAATTTTCCAATATCTTTAACCTTCCCATCAGTTGCGGTGCCATCTGCGATATTCTGGACCGGTTTGCCAAAAAAGCGAAACCTACCTATTTGCAGATTGCTAAAAACTTAGAAAATAGCACGGTCGTTGGTGCAGATGAAACGGGTGCTAAAGTCAACGGTAAATTGGGTTGGTTCTGGACCTGGCAAAATCATTTGGCCACCTTTATTGCATTTTCATCTAATCGGGGATTTGCGACCATCAAGGAAAACTTTGCCCAAGGATTTCATAAGGCTATCCTGGTTCATGATTGTTGGAAAAGCCATTTTGACACCAATGTTAAATCTCATCAAATCTGTATCGCCCATTTACTTCGTGAGCTCAACTATTTAGAAGAGATACATTATAATGATTGGCCCACCAAGTTTAAGCAGTTGTTATATGATGCCCTCGACCTTAAAAGATCATTAACTCCGTTACAATACACGGATAAAGTAATTCAAAGAACTCAACTGGAAGAAAGACTGATCAAACTATTGGAATCAGATATTCCAGTAAAACTGAAGGATATTCGAACCTTCCAAAAACGACTTGTCAAGTATAAAAACTACATATTCCCCTTTCTTTATTATGCTGATGTTCCACCAGACAATAATGGTTCGGAAAGGGCTATACGTAATGTCAAAGTAAAGTTAAAGGTTTCCGGCCAATTTAAAACCAGCATCGGCGCTCAATCCTATGCTATCATTCGATCGATAATTGATACGTGTATTAAAACCGATCAGAATATTTTACTTACCTTTCGTGATATTGCGCTGGCGCAACCTGAATAGTTACTGAAATTGATGTTTTAGAGGGTGATCTTCGAAATGTTGGTATTCATTATGATTGTCGTGTACTAACCCTTTTAAAACTACATCTATACTTTCTTTTTTACTAAAATGCCACAGAAGAGGAATAAAACTAAAAAAAGGATTCCCTAACATTTCCTCAATATCTCCATACTTTTTTTCGGAAAATAGGGATACTTCAAATTCAATTTCATAATCGGATATAAAAGTATCAGCAGATTCAATTTCTTTCAGAACATACTTTTCGAACTTTTCAGCTTTTAAGTAGGCTAGGTGCGACTTTAGTGCTACTATTTTATTGATGGCTTCAATACGATTAATATTTTGCTCATTGAAGATAAAATACTTATTTAAGCTGTGTTTCCGCTCACCTAATTGATAAGTCTTATTATGGTGCCAGGAAACCCATGATTTAGATAATTCATTATCTAGAAATAATTTATTTAAATACGAAAGTTGATTATAGGAAGTTGCCAATTTCCAGATGGTATAACAAGACTCTTTAACTTCGTGTTCTTCAATGTACCTGTAGGACTCCCGTAAATGAATTCGCAGTCCGCTCTCCCCGAAAGCATGGTTGTTATAGTTACGATGTGCATTTGAAGCAGTATCGGTAATTATTGAAGCACCAGCCTGCAATACAAGATCAATTTCAGCCAATGTTTTATAAAAATTGATTCTTGTTCCGTATCCTCCGCCATTTATTGAAACAAAAACTAAATCATCAGGTGCATAAATTCCACAATTTACCGGAATGTTCTGCTTAGAGGCGTCAATCCCATACTGTTCAGTTGCCCTTCCTTTCCCTGTTACTGAAAAACCAATAAATTTGGTAGCGATATATGCTTTACTTTGATCTTTTAGTGTATGCTTGTTTTTATAAGTCAGAAGAAATCCCATTTTTTATTAAATTGATAAGATATACTAACCCACTTTAGATGTTTTCATCAACAAAATGATTGAACAATGTTTGAGCCCCTGCATAATCCGGCGGCTTAACAAATTCAGTTACCATTCGCTCTTGCATTACTTGACCGAGAGTTGTTCCGCAAATAGGAGCATCAAGAAAAGTATTATACCCTTTAATGTTTTTTTTATTTACATTTCTTCGGAATGTAATGGCTGTTTCCATATCTAGTCCGGTAGCAAGCCTGAAAATATTCTCGAGTTGATAGGGATAGGCAATCCACCCACCTGATTCGGCAAGCAGTACATCCAACAATGGGTGCTTTTCACCCTTAAACCTTAAAATTGGAATTTTTAAATCCCGAAAATGAGTTACCAGAACAGTTAAAAGTGTAAAATCAGTCCTGGGAATGCCTGAAAGATGTTCCAAAAAAGAAACAGGTAGTGTAAACGCTCCGACGAAATTGGATACAAACGAAAACAAACACTTCGGATTTTCTCCAGTTGTATGGACCAGGTATACCCAGGTATCATCATCATTCAGCAATGAGTTTGATTCTTCAAATGAAGGTAGAAGTCTGGCAAGCTCCTTGTTGCTTTTAAGCATAAAAGATGTTTCTTCCAACTTCAAATGGTTTACAGTCTTTAAGTTATTAACCAAATCCAGTAATGCCAGTTTGAATTTTCTGTAAGGGGTGTTGATAAAAAAATAAATGGATTGACCTTTACAGATCACACAATACTCCAAACGAAGCTTGATAATTTTTAAAACTAGTTCTGGATTTGAAAGATCAAGGATATTATCATGCAAATAAGTCTCGAAAGTCCGTATATGTGCTGCGTACTCAAAATCCTGCAACTGCACGGAAGCTTTTTTTTCATCTGCTAACACCATGGCTACATCTATATGTTTATCAACAAACCATTTCTCAGGTAAGGAAACACTATTGATTTCATTAGCTTCAATATCACCCTTTAAAGTATCAATAAAGCCAAACCGGAATCCTTTTTGATGCAATTCTTCCAGTTTGGATTTTAATTCGGGCAATTCAGGTTGTGCAAGAAAAACCTGAAAGCTATGATGTAATAATTTTTCTAAAGCATTTTCGACATTCATGACCTTTTTTATGCAATGTTAAAAAGCCGGAACGCCAAAATGAGTCGCACTTAATTTTATTTCAGGTAATCTGTGGGTAAATTTAAATAATTGCAAAAACCTTTTATCTTCTCTTTAGATTCGTTAAGAATAGAATCAATAATTTTTTCTAATTCATGGTCTCCCACGATCTTAAAAACTAAATCGTTTTCAAAATTTAGTTCATTAAAAGCTATGTTTAATAATTTATTTGTTTCTGGAAATTCTTGAAATTGTGGTCGTTCCCATCTAATCCAGTCTTTGGAGATTTTTGAAATTTTGGACTCTTGAGCAGCTTTGGTATACTTTGCTAAATCTTTATCCGTGCAATCATGAACACTCCCATTAATGTATTTAAATCCAAAGTATATGTTATTAAAGGATTCAATTGCAAATACAACTTTTTCGTTTTCGTTAATTTTTTCTAATAGAATTTCTATTCGGGGATACTCATTTTTTCTTTCCCATTTATTTTGTGAAATATTATCCCATGTCACATTAAATTTTTCTTCGGCCTTTTTCTTAAGCACTACCCAAAAATTCTTCTGAATATTTCTTTTAAAAGATTCAAAATAAGTAGCTATTAGGGTAGCTGCTTTGAAGTTCTTTTCATCAGAGGCAACCAAAGATTGGATTTCATTTAAAAATACCGAACTCATACTTTTCCCTGTAATTTGTTTAATCGTTTTTGTATAATGTATTATAATCTGTTTTATCTGAGGATATTCATAGCAGGATACGGCACACTTTTCCAACCAATTAAGGATGTGAGTCACATATGAAATTTGATAATATTCAATATTCTTACATTTTTCGTCTCTTGATTCAGTACCAGTCAACGTAAGAAATAGTAAGGTTTTTGACCTACACCCATTATAATTTGAATACCTTATTAATTGGTTCTCTCCTTCTTTTGCAAATACTTTGTTTTCAATAATAATTGAATGATTATTACTATCTGTTATAATTATGTCTAAAAAGCCGCCTTTTGTTTCAGTTTTAATTCCAATAAATTTTTCAGTCTCTACACGGGCTGATGTGGTTATAAATTTTAAAAGGTCAATTTCAGGAGGTAAACTGGAAATAAAATGCTTCAGGAAAACATCCTTCATTTGGTGTGTTCCATAAGGATTTAGTAGCTCGGCAATGAAGCGCGAATGTAAATGAACTTCATCTGTGGTTAAATCTAATATTTCGAAAATATTAAAACCTTCTTTTTTTTCTTCTTTCTCTTTGTTATAGCTATCTAACTTAACTTCAATTTTTTCAAGAAAATCTACACTTGCCAATTTACTCGTTTTTTGTTCCAATACTTCTAATATTTTAACCATGGCCAAAGTATCCAATTTGCAATAGGCCAGTAAATCATTTCGTGTTTTTTTTATAATAGCTATATCTTTCTCGTACATTAGAGTGTAGTAGGTATTGCTGGCAATACCTCCATTGTTTATCTCAAGATCTTTGTAAGTTAACTCAGGACATAAAGAGGGCAATACTTTTTTAATAGAATAGCTTCCCTGCATATAGTCGCATGTATAATGCTTGCGTCTGAAAACAGGCATTAAATCTACAAGTCTGTCAATTATATCTTGAATTTCATTCTCATACTTAGGGAAATCACGCTTAATTTCCTTAAGCCGTGTTTTCTCGAAGGTAACATTGTACACTATAATCTGTCCGGGCAGTGGGGTATCTTTAATTAATTGTTGAATAAGTTCTTCACGAGGATCTTCTGTTGCATTTCCTAAATACTCGAAGTGCTGTAAATCGGAATTCTTTGAAGATTTAAAGTGCAAGCTGTACTGGAAAGTAATTTGCTGATAGGGATGAGACTCGTTAAAGATCGGAACACCTGGCATTATTGTTTCGAAATCCAGAAAGTATAAGGGATACGATAATGAATCTAAAAACTCTTTAACACCACTATGGTTGATTATTGGAGTGCGACTCAGGGATTCAGGATCAAATTCTATTGAAGGAGGCTGAAGACTTAAGCAATAATTTCGGAAATCACATTCGTATGGCCTATTGCAGTGTTCGCCAATACTAATTTCCGGTTCAATATCAGAAGCAAGTATAACTAAAAATTCTTCAATCTTATCGCTGATACCAAGTTGCATGGGCAGAAAACGGTCAAGCACACTTTCTGTGCAAAAAAGCTCCTGAATGTTCAGGTCACCTTTTCGAACATATTGGTTGTTTAAAAACATCACTGATGCATCACTAAGATCAACACCACAGTTGGTTACGATATAGTACTGAATAGCAGTATCAATAATATGAGCTTCTTTAACGTGGGTAGTACTCTTCATCTCAAAAAGCTGCCAGCGGCCATCCTTTCTGGAGAGAATATCAACAGCAACCAAAGTATTTTGGTAAATAAAAGTAGCTTCATAAATTGTTTCGATGCCACTTTCAATAAGATGGGCAGTGCGTTTGGCAGATTCAATTCCGGGTATTTCGTTTTCACCAACAGCCAATATCCCATTTGGAAAATATTGCCTTGCCAATACACCAATATCCGTTCCTTGATTAAAAATTGACAATGAAGCATCATCAACAAACCTTTGATCACTTTTATGAGTATTTAGCCATAACGACTTTTGGCATTTTACACCTCTGACATATTTCGATTTTGATAGCATTCGAATCCTTCTTAAATTGATTTAACCTAATTTCCTTACAAAAGAGTCTATAATGTTCATTCGTATTTTAATTCGATATTTTCAAGAGCACTTAATGACTCCTTTTCTAACTGACTGATAGTGTCAAATTGCCTCTTAAGTTTCTCTATTTCAGATTGAGATACATTTTTCAAAAGCATAGCTACATCGACAGACTCAGCATAAGCAGTTATGAGCTTTCTTAATTTTTCAAAGTTTTTCACCAGCTTCTTTTGGTCCGCTTCATCAATGGTGTTCCGGGGATATAATAATTTTACCCTTTTAATTAGTTCTGTCATCAGATTCGCTTCATCCTGAGTATAAATTAATTCATCCTTACCCTGAATGTGTTTTAAAATATTTTCCATTTCTAATATTATTTATATTGATTCAAAGTTGATTCAAGATTCTCGATAATAACCGTTCTTAAACTTTCAGGAGCAATAACTTTCAATTCATTTCCATGAGAAAGTAATTCCATCAGAAAATCATAAGTTATTTGCAGCTTTAGCTTAATCCGTAATTCATTTTCATTATCAACTATAATACTCTGAGAACGGTGTAGAGGTTGTGTTTTTATGAACTTTCCTTTTAAAGGCTGAAACGAGAGCTCTATATCTTCCGCCTTTTCATCAGATAATTTAAAAATGCCATATGAGTCTTTGAAGAAACTTTCCGGAGTTAGATTCGGTGGTGTATCATAACTGGCCGATGCAGAAACAGGGACAGGGTCGTTAACGATTCGTTCCAATGCGTATATTTTAATCTGATTCTTCTCCTTACCAATAACATACCATCTATTTTTATATTCCTTAACAAAATATGGTTCAATTATTCTTGTCAGAGGTGTTTCATTAACATACTTCTGATATGTAAACTCAATTCTTTTTCGGTTTTGGATAGCATCCAGCATTAATAATAAATGATTACTTCCACTTTTTCTGGGCTCTGACGCAATATAACTTTCAGCTTCTTTGAATATATGATGTAAATTGATGTAGCGATAAGAGTCCATCAATAAGGTTGTATTTGAAGGAGTAAGCTCTTCGTCAATGAAGTAACCTTTGTGCTGGGTACTATACTTGATTTCAACACCAAATAGATCGGTTATTTCACTTTTATCACGAATAAATGTTCGTTTTGAGAATCCGGCTTCAATGTCATCTCTAAATTCCGACTTAAAAAATTTTTCCTCAATTTCATCATAGGAGATGTATGGCTTGTTTTTTATTAAGTCGTACAACCATAAGTAACGCTTGAAAAATGCTCGTTTTGACATGTTCTTTATTTTTATTGCACAAAGTAAAACTTTGCCTACGCCAAAGAATGGCACAATTAAAGTTTTACTTCATTTTTCACAAATTACTATTGCTTCAACTGGTTATCCATCCAATTTTTAAACTTCTCTCTTTGGGTAGGGAACCAATGATTGCAAACAATATATTGGGTTCCATTTAATTCATAAAAAGTGTTGTTTTTGTAATAGCGTGTGTTCCCTGCGCTGTCGTAAAATATAGTTTCTCCAATTTCAGGAATATACTCTTTCAGTATAGGGAAACTCATTTCAAAAAGTTCAAGACAAGAAACTTCATTTGTAAGAACTGGTGTTAGGTGAATATTTGAATTTGATAACATCCCGAGTTGAGATAATACAAAATCTTTGTTTTTAACTGGGCTTATAGTTTCTATTCTTGGCTGATCCTGAATCACTTCGTTGAAACTCTTTCGGCCCATAAATTTCACTATTCCTTTCTTTATAAATTCTTCCGCCCTGCTCTTGTAATTATTTGTTTCCTCAAAACTATTTTTGTCTAGGAGTTCATTAGGGCCAAGTCTTCCTTGCATAAGTTGAATCGGATCGTACAATTTTAGGCAAACAGCTTTTATAATGCCTTGGATATTGGCGTTAAGTTTATGTTGATCCTGGGGTTTGTCGAGTATAAAACCTAAATAGGTAGGTACAATAACAATATTCCAAAGGGAAGTAAAAAATAATGGATCGTCTGTTCTCGCCCAAACATGACCAATTGTGTAGTTAATTAGATTACTTGTTTTACCAGTACTAATTGAATAACCTGTGTATTCTTTAATACAGTCAACCACGTTTTTATTACCTGTTGCATCACATTCAACCCTTATTCCCCTTAAATCGTGAGTTAATTCATAATCCCTGCTGAATGTCATTGCATGTTTCCGGTTCTTGATAGCACCTACTTTACCTTGACTACAAGAAAAATTCTCCTTGATTTTCAAGGAATACCTTACAGGTAGTTGGTTATTACTTTCAATTTCTTCCAGCATTTTAACTGCACGCTCTTTGACATCCTGAGGTGTAAAGAATTTTGTACAACTTATAAAATGTTCAATAAACTTATCTTCATTCTCAAATAAGGCTACTAATGAGTTTGTTCCATTCATTGTGTTAAGTGTATATGGTTTAATTAAATGTAACTTTTTTTAAAGATTATCCAACACAAATTGAATATCACGATTTTTGCGATTTCTTGAAACACTTATAATAGTGTCGTTGAAATATGAATATTTTTTAACATACATCACATCAACAAGTGTTTGCCAGGTATCTGGATATTTTTCGTCAATTTCCATTAGTTCCTTACTTTCTCCATTCATGATTAATAAAATCGACTTACAATTACCAAGTGCTGTGTGGATTAGTTGCTCAACATTATCGGAGCCGGTTTTTTCAACAACCTTTTTACGTAATGAGCTATCCAAAGTAATTGACGGAAGTAGATATTTTATTAAAAGTTTAGCCGTTGGAAAATGGACTAATCTGAAGAGTTTAACTGTTTGTTGGAAGATTGTAAGAGCAGGCGTTGTGAATAAACTAACTTTCACCAATAAACAGTTGGGATTGATTGGATCAGAAAAATCAAACACCAATCCGGTAGAATCTATTAAATTACGTTCCAAAGCCATGTTCTTGAACGGTATGGCTCTCTGACCAAAAATGCATTCGGCATTTTCAAAAATCAGGTTTTCAAATTCCTCAACCGATGAAAATTCTTTCGTATGATATAGCTTCTGATTATAAATTAATTCCTGGTGCATATTTAAGACATTACAACTTTGGTTTGACGTATTGCAAGTGTTTCGGTAAGTTTATATTTAGGCATACTTCTGGAAATACTGTTTTCATTTTCAAAATCCTGGATAGTAAGAAATTTCAGAATTGCAATTTTTTGTAATTTTTGATAAGCAATCCTTCTGTTGCTGCCATTTTCGTATATCAAACTAACCATTTGTTTTGCCTTTCCGGAAACATCATTTATTTGATACGTTCGCCCCATACATATTTTATTTTCATGAATGCACTTTACCCATGCATCCGGAATAAAAGGATGTTTATTCATATACTTTATTATTTATATTTACAATGCAATAATACATCACCGAGATGTAACCTATTTACCGGATTATGCCAAGTAATAAAAATGCACTGCTTCGTTATAAAATTCTTGACAAATTATTCAGATTAGCAGCTAATAAAAATAATTTTAGAGGTTTTACTTTAAAGGAATTAAAGGGCGAAATAAGGGAATCATTAAGTTATGATATAAGTGAGGAATCCATTAAAAAGGATATACAATTCCTAAGAAATGAGGGTAAACTGCCCATAACAAAAAGAACAGGTTTTTATAAATATGAGGATTCTTCCTGTTCCTTCTTTTATCCGCCCTTAAATGAAAGGCACTTAAGAGCACTTGAGTTTGCCGGAAGTATGCTGAAACGTTATAAAAATGCAGAAATATTCAAGGATGTTTGTGAAGCTATTGATATAATCAACAAGTCTTATCATCGTGATAGCGAAAATAACACCCAGAATGTTGATTTCGAGCAAAGAATAATTGACAGAGGTATTAAGCATGTACTGACCATTAATGATGCGATTAGAGATTTAAAACAGATAAGGTTTACTTATTTCAAGCTTTACAGTAAAGAAGGAACAATAAGAACGCTAAATCCTCTCTTATTGAAAGAATCTTCGGAAATGTGGTATGTTATAGGAAGAGAGCCAGGAAAAAAGATTGACAGGGTATTTGCTCTTGATAGAATTCAGGAGCTGGAAATTCTGGAACAGGACAGTACTTATGGAACACCTTTGCCCGTTGATTATTTTAATAATGTATTTGGAATATCTATACCTGAAAAACAAGCCTTACCTGAAGAAATAATACTTTCTTTTAAAAGTTCCGATGCGGAAATTGTTAAGACTAAACCAATACATCCCACACAGCAAGTTATTTACGATGATGGAAGTGAAATCAGGGTAAAAATAATGGTGTATTATGAAAAGGAAATCTCAATAGAACTTAAGCGGGAATTGTTAAAGTGGGGCGATAGTGTTGAGATAATCCATCCCGAAAGATTAAGAAAAGACTTAGTGAAAGCCTGGAAAGCTGCAATTAAGAAAAATGAAAGTTTTAGTAAACCTGGAAAGGAAAATAACTAGTCACATGGGAACATCGCTTTGCCCTATTGGTAACCACAAAATTGAGTTTAAGGATAAAATATATGAAGTCCTTGCCAATGAAATTAAAGAAAAGCTGGATGGGATAATATTTGAAAACGCAGCTTTCTTCAAAGAAGTGGCTTTGAAAGAAAATAGCCATCATCCGGATTCTATTTTCCGAATCAATGAAAAAAATGTATGGACATTTTTTCCGGAGGATGAATATTACAATTTTGCTGAGGACAAGTTCCTGACCTTCGATGGTCCTTTTGAGCTGCATTTATGGATGGATGCTTATACCCTGATGTTTTTTGACCCTTCCTCCAGGTATTGGGAGTGGTTGGAAATGACTGATGAAGATCGCTTTGAATGGCGGAAGTATTATTATCAGGTACTCCTAACTTTGGGCGGTGATAGGGTAATTTACCTGGCAGATAATTCTCATCCGCTTGATGGATTTAATTACCTGGAAATTCCTTTTGAGGAAATTGAGCTAAAATTGACCGAGGCGTTTGGTGAACCGAAGAAAACTTTTGAAGAAGTGGCCAGTAATTATAAAACAGCGTTTTATGTAGATCGGTTTGAAGATTTCAAAGAAGCTGATTGAAATATTCGTATTATTCTGCAATTTTATTCTTGGAATCTAGGAATCTGAACAAATAGTAAAACATAGCCTTTTCCAATTGCGATAACACATTACCTGAGGAAAGCAATCTTGTGAGTGAGGTCTTATCAATATTTAGCAATTTACCCAGGTTCTTAATACTCAGTTCAAGTTCTTCCATTTCAGTAAGTACTTTTTCGCTGGTGTAATCTTCAATTTTGTCTTTCACAAATGGAATTGGGTGAACATGAACGACTCTGGGAGCCAGTGTATCCATAAATAATCCCTTAACGAGTTCAATCAATTCCTTTTTTGTGAGATAATTATTATCAGGCTTTTCTTTTTGAACAACCCTGATGATTACTTCATTGTCTGCAACTTCCTTAATTGAAAAGTAAATTTGTTCGTTTTTATAAGGATCTACAAAAGAGGTTATCTTCTTTTTAAGATCTTCTGGAATTGGTAGGAGTTCAAATCCTTTCATTTTTATTATTTAAATTCCAATAGAGAATATTTAATTATAATTCACACTGGTACATTTCAGGATCTCTTATGAGATCAAATCTTACAACCCTCAGAACGAGAGAGTTTTTGCTACTATTATTTTAGCGAAAGGGGATTATTTTTTCTTTATCAAATTATCGAAAATAATTTTAGCTTCATTCCAGAAAATAGACCTAAATTCCATATTTTGCTTGGGAGTAAGAGTATTAGGAACCTTTCCTATATGCGTATTTTTTTCAGAATTTACTACGCCAACTTCAAATACTTTTGGTCGTCCTTTGAACTCAGCCTTAATTTGAATAAACAGGGATTCCTTTTTATGTTCATATTCGTAAGTCATTGCTGTAAAACGATAACCACTATTTTCTAATTGTTTAACAAATGGATTTTCTCTCAAATTTTTCCCTTCTAATATGGCTTGAGTAATGCCAGTATCTTCAATGTCTTCAATCGTTTCTTCCTCTTCCTCATTTTCAACTAATTCTCCTTTTTCTTTTTTGTCTTTTTTGAAAGTCAACTGTTTCACATCAACCAAACGCCAGGCTGCACCCAACCCCTTTTTTGCTAAATCATCAAAAAAATGAATTGTTTGCGGAGCTGATAGAATATCTTGTTCTAAAAGTTCAATTTTTACTAAATCGTGCTGAATATTATTGTCCAAAAGTTCTCTTAGTTCACGGCTGTCTGTTGATTTGTTGCAATCAACTTCAACTTGCCATATACCCTTTTCTTTCTCATATAAGAAAAAATCAAAAGAACCAGTTTCATCCTGTAGGAGTTCGATGCGACCAACTTTCTTTTTTGTATACTGAAGCGAGCCTTTATATTTGTTATCCTTTTTAATGAGTTGGCCTAATACTAAATCTTTGCTAAAATCGCCGTTAGTTCTTTTAAGCTCCCCCCACTCCTAGGACAGGTTAAAATAAATATAATATATGATGATGTAAACTGTTGTTAATAACCGGAAATAACTTTAAGCGAAGCGTAAAGTTATTCTGGTTATTAACAACTTTTCTTTTTTGCCTACTTTTTTCTTTTGTTAGCATCTCCGTTTTTTGTTAATAACTGCCTCAAGCTGCATTATACAATTCAGAAGGAAACTTATCCCCAATACGGCTGTGCCTTCTCTCCATGTTATAAAAGTTGAAATAGGTTTTAAGTCCCTGGAAGAGTTCAAGTCCATCTTCATAGGCTCTTGGATAAATACCCTCGTACTTAAGGCTTCGCCAAAGCCGTTCCACGAAAATATTGTCCGTTGCCCTTCCTTTACCATCCATGCTGATGGTAATTCCATGGTTTTGTAGATTTTGAATGTATTGGTCACTTGTAAATTGACTGCCTTGATCGCTGTTAAATATTTCGGGTGTTCCATGCTTCTCGATAGCCCTGTTCACCGCAGCCACACACCATTCCGTATCCATCGTGTTCGACAGCGACCAGCCTACAACAAACCGGCTGTAGACGTCGATGATCGCAATTAAATACATGAATCCGCCCTTGATGGCAATGTACGTGATATCGACCTCCCAAACATGATTGGGATGGGTTACTGTTAAATTCCGCAGCAGATATGGATACTTTTTATGTAGTTTATTTCCTTTTGAAGTATGTGGTCCGGGAACCATGCCATAGATGCGCATCAGCTTGTAAAGCCGCTCTGTTCGCTTTTCATTAATGGAATACCCTTTATCTAAGTTCAACCATTTGGTCATCGTGGGGACGCCCATAAAAGGGCATTCCGTATGCTTTTTATCAATCAGGTGCATCAGTTCCAAGTTCAACGGCTTTTCGGTTGCTGCCTTGTAATAATACCCCGAGCGATGAATGCTCAGTAACTGACATTGGCGATTAACGCTGATTTTCTTATTTGCCTTGTCCACGATGGAGCGACGCTCCAGGTAGGATTGCTTCATGACAAGGCTTTTCTTAAAAAATCGTTTTCTACTTTTAACTGGCCGATCACTTGAAAGAGTCGATCCTTTTCTTTATCCTCAACGGCGGTGGTACCAGGCTTGGTTTTATCAAAAACCGCAGCGGCTTTTTCTAAAAACTCTTTCTTCCAATCGTTGATCTGGTTCGGGTGCAGTTCGTACTTTAAAGCAAGTGCTGAGATGCTTTCTCTTTCTTTCAAAGCGTCAAGGACTACCTTGGATTTGAATTCCGGTGTGAATTTTCTTTTCGATCTCATTTGACAACAAGTTAAGGATTAATTTCTACTTTAGTAATTAATTGTTAAATCTGTTGTCCTAAAATTTGGGGTAACTATAATAAAAATTATTAGTATGATAATATTTATTCTTAAAAGAATTAGTATTTTGTTTGATGGTTAAATCGAAAAGCCGATAGCTTGCATATTTAAACACTTTAAATATATATAATCAGGAAATGACTTCCAAATAAAATATGAAGCAATAAACTTGCTATTTGTATTGTTGCTTGTGTAATAATTAAATATTGTGGAAAATATTTTGACTCCACAGCTAAAATATTTCTCTTCCAAACAGTACGCTTCTATCCGGAAGCATAAACTTATTTTTCCTTTTTACTAGGAAGAGCTTATATAGTCTATATTTCAAAACCCCCACTAATAATAAATTTTTGAAGCAAGTTATGTACCCTTATATTTATTTTGAATAGCGGAATTGTTGAACCTTCCACTTTTTCAAAATACGCTTTTGCCTTGTCTTTATCAACAGTATTCTTAAGATCATCAAATCGTCCATATTCATTGATGTTTGATTCGGTAATACCGATATTCATCAAATTTTGTAGCCTTATTTGGTCTATTCCGAGAAGTTGGGAGATGTGATGGATTTCTTCATTTTTAGCTTTAGATTGATACTCAGTAATGTAATCTCGGAAAGTTTTGCCACTTTCTATTGTTAAATTCCCACATTGGACATCATGAAGAAAGATATTGGCATACTTTTGTTCTTCCTGGGTTAAAGATGCAAATGATTTATGCAATTCGTCTAAAGTCTGCTGAATTTGGCTGTTATCGACATCTTCTTTTTTCAGCGTTTTAAGAAATTTTTCAAAACGTGAATTCATATAATCTGTGTCAATAACTCCTGTATCTATTTCGGTTAAGTATCCATCAATTTCAAAAGGAATATCATCTAAGCCCATGCCTCCGCCACCACTAAATAATTCTTTGTAACGAAGAGCTAATATGAGGTAGATATTTTCATCAAATCTTAGTTCTATTACCTTCTTTTCCTTACCTTTCCCAAACTCATATTTTAATCGACTCCATTTAAAACCTTGAATTTTGGAGGCTTCTAAAAAGTTGTTTAAAGTTTTAAAGAGGGTGGCGAACCTGCCACGTTCGGTTAAATCGTCCGGCAACTTCTCGAAATTATTAATGCCTGCTCCTTTAAACAATTGGGAAATCTCCTCAAATATTAAATTCATTGTATTTAAGTTGGAATCTAAATGTTCCGCAAACAGACCTAAAGGTTTATCGCCAGAATATAATTTAACTGCTTTGGCAATATTCTGTTCCATTGTATGAGGCATTCGATAATAACGAATAGTTCCGAAAGGCTTATCGGGGCCGAAAAGTCTATTTGTACGGGAGAAGGCTTGAATGATATTTTCATATTTAAGTACCTTATCTAAATAGAGGGTATTTATCCACTTGGAATCAAACCCCGTTAGCATTTGGTCAACCACAATCAACAAATCAATTTGTTTCTCAGGCATTTTTTCTATCCTGATGTAGGGCTCTTTATGAGCAAGCCTGGAAGCAATATCTTTCTTGAATTTTGAATGGCTAGCAAGCGTAAAATCCATTTCGTAACGATTATTGTAATCTTCTAATATTTCAACTAATCCATCTTCTTTAAATATCACACCACCATTGTTATCAATATTTGGGTCGAATAGCGCTGTGATTTTTAATTCAGGTTTTAAATTTTTTATCAACCTGAAATATTCAATTGCTTCTGGTATACTGCTTGTTGCAAATATGGCATGAAATTTACCGTTTTGGCTTAGAACTAACCAGTTGTTCAAAATATCTTCAACTACCTTGGTTTGATGCTCCTCTCTCTCGTATTGAGATAATGACAAATAATCTTCAATTCCTTTTAAATAATTGCCCGTTGAGTCTATATACCCAGCCATTTTTACCTGCATCATGTACTTATTGAAGATTTTCTTTTTTTCCGGATTGGACAATGCGTCTTTTTCATCGATCGCGCGGGCTTTTTCAAGGGCAACTGCCGTTCTTAAATCCTTATCCCTGTATGTTAACACCTTATAAGGATCAAAGCCAAGTACATTTTTGTCACGAATTCCATCGGCAATGCTATACCTGTGTAATTCATCGCCAAACACTGTTGTTGTAGTGTTCATTTTCTTTTGGTTTTCCTCGTGAATTGGAGTTCCGGTAAAACCAAAAAATATTGCGGTTGGAAATGTGCTTTTTATTGTGGGCAGCATATTTTCTCCAAACGTAGAGCGGTGGCATTCATCTACAATAAAGACAATCCTTTTGGCATTCATAATCTCGATGTCATGCGCATTAAGCCCGTCAGCCTCATCTTTAATATTGCTCATCTTTTGAATAGATGTAACAATTAAGGTATTTGCCGGATCGGTACTTTTAAGTTTAGTAACCAAAACCGCTGTGTTTTCGGTAGCCTGCACATCTTCATTTTCATCGGCAAATCCTCGGTATTCCTTCAACGATTGTGTGCCAAGCTCAATTCTGTCCATTAAAAAAATAACTTTATCAGCATCTTTTGAATTGGCAATAAGTTGTGCCGACTTAAAACTGGTCATTGTTTTACCTGAGCCAGTAGTATGCCAAATAAAGCCACCAAGCAGATGCTTACTTTTCCAATCGGTTTTAGCAACCTTGTCGGATATTGCATTGGCTGCATAATACTGGTAGCTCCGCATTACTTTAAGCACCCCGTCGGTATTGTCGGCCACGGTATAGAAACCAATTAATTGGTGTGCCATAGGAATGGATAATAGCGATGAGGCAATATCTTTCCAATTGTTTATGGGTTCGTTGTTAAAGTCGGCCCAATGAAAATAAAAATCCTTATTAAATTTTCCGTCGAGCCCTGGGTTGGCAAAGTAAACTGTTTCGTCAGGCTCCATAGCAACAAAAATCTGAATCAGCGAAAACAGGCCAGTAAAGATTCCTTCATTCGAATATTTTTCAATTTGATGATATGCCTGACTTACTGATACTCCACTTTTTTTTAATTCTACATGAATAACAGGCATCCCATTGATTAAAAGCATTATATCACCCCGTCTATCGTTCAAGATTTTTGATTTACTCTTGTACCGGGGTTGTTGTGCGATTTGATAGCGACTTTGCCCTGCTGCAATCTCAAGACGGTCGTATATTTTGAGACTTATTTCTTTACCAAAATGTAAGGTGTCATCTGGATTATCTCTGGTAATAGAAACCGTTTTACCATTTATGAAACCGTTTAGTTTGAGTGGAGTTCTCAAATTGGTAATCTGCTCCATAACTTGTTGCATTTCGCCATCGGTTAAAGGAAAGTCGTTAAGACGGTCAACGCCCCGGTTGTTCTCGAAGAGAATGGCTGCCCAATTCTTAAGCAAATCCTCTTCCGTTGGATTCTTTAAGACCTCTTTTTCCCATCCTTTTTTTGAAAGGGCTTGTAGTAAGGCTTCTTCGAACTCGATTTCTTTAGTAAATGTCATTTTATCGGAATGCTTTTATTTGTAAGGTTTGAAATTTAGACAACCATTTTTTCAAAACAAGCTTTTTTAATATTTTTTAGTTTTACCAGTTCATGCTCATGAAGAGTGATTAAGTTATCAAGGTTTTCAAAGTAATGTCCAATTAAACCCTGTTCTTCTTTACTTGGAAATAATAATTTAACTTGCTTTAAATCACTATTACGCAAGTGTACAACTGATTTTCCTTGAGCAAGCCTTGATAATTCTTTCTGTTGTTTGCCATTAGAGATAGCCAATGCTAAAAAAACAGAATTTATCTTACTGTTTGGATATATAATATTAAGGTCTCCTCCTAATAAAATACCTGGTTTGACAACCGCAGAGGCTCTAGCTATATCCTCTGGTGTTTCTCCGGAAGCAGGGACAATAACTTCGTTTCCAGTACTATAAATGGAATCCTTTTGATCCAAGACAAAAGTATTCACTTCAGAAATAATCGACTTATAATTTGTATATAATGAACCATATAGGATGATTGCTGTACCAGCTTCAACTAAATCATTCTTAGAATATCCCCGGCCTTTTGAAAAATTAGCAAGTTTATGTAAATCACACATTTCCCAGATGTCTCCAAATCCTTTAAACCGAATCTCTGGAACATCAGCATCGTTATTGGGAAACATCTTTTCTAGCATTGCTTTTCTTATTGTTCCCAATTTGTCACTCTTTCGTTGATGAAACGTGATAAGCCGGTCTAAATATTCAAAGTAAGCACCTATTTTTTTTTGTTCACCCAATGATGGTGAAATGTTTACACTAAGCGATAGCAGATTTTCGGGCTTAACAGATTGGCGTTTTACAACAGTACCTTCTTCATATTGCAATGCTCGTAATTTAAATTTTTCGCTTTTTACAATCAATTCAATAAACGAGGGTTCTTCTTCGGTAGTGAAGGTGACATATATTGGAGATATTACACCTCTTTTATGCTTATTACGGTCAATTGCGCCATATTTAAGATTTGAAGGATTGTAAACTATATCGTTGTACTCCGTTAGTTTATAAATCTTATTCGTTGGGTCTAACGTTAAATGGTCACGATTATTCGATTTTCTTTCACTTCTGTCAATTACACCCTGGCCAGCAGCAAATGCCAATATTGGAGCATCATCTGTTATTTTTTGAAAGATTTTCCGTTCAGTCAAAATTTTTCCCAGCTCCAACTGCTTCCAATTTTCTGTAAATCCAGTAAACCGAACCTCCGGGTTTTTTATTATCTCTGCCATTCTATTCAGCCCTTAATAAATCTTTAAATTCTATAAGACCAGCCATATCAAATTCATTACCTTCAAGCTCATCAATCAACGATGACAGGACTTTTTCACTTTCATGTATCTCTTCCATAACATGAGAATAAGTGGTAATATATTTTTCAGAAAGCGCCTGTACTTTAGTCGTCAATTCACTGATAACTACTTCGGGAAGCTGGTTCAATGATGTTACTAATGGGCTAATCCATTTGAGTTCGAGCAATTCGTATACTTGCTTTTCAGAAAGCTTTTCAATAGTATCTTTTGTTTTTAGATGCAGCTTTTCAGCTTCTGACTTCACCTGTTTCTTAAGTTCTTTTTCTTCCTCAATCAGTTCTGCTACCTTAAGAATTTTGGTCTCATAAGAATCTTCAGGATAAACACTGGTTTTCTTTGCGTCTATCTTTAACTGCTTGGCTTCTTTTGTAACTTCAGCATTCACAAAACTATCCTTTGCCTCACTCACGGTATCCGCATCCTTTTCTTCTTCCGAAAGTGATTCAAGGATTTGTTCATATTCAGATGTAATATCAGTAAGACGTTTTTCTTTTAATTTAAGCTTTTGTAAATCATTTTGCAGGTAAGTCTCCTGAACAAGTTCAAACGGCATAATACGACCACTCCACCCCTCTTGAACTTCCTGCTCCTTTCCTTCTTTTTTCTTAATCACCATATTTGGATCAACTTTTCCGGTTGCCTCAAAACCTTCTGTCTGGATAATTTCCAAATCAACTTTTATTTTATCCCAATCATCATCAAGAAGCTGATAAGCCTCGTATTTGTCTATCAGCGGAACAAATTCTAAACGTCTAAAAATATCATCGCTCAAAACCGTTTCTTCTTTTGAAATCTTTACAGTCATCATATTGGTAAAGAGTTCATTCTTGAGAAAACTATCAAAATTGCCAAAAGATGTTTTAAAATTTTCCACAAACTCTTTAACATTGAGGTGTTCTTGAATTGTACTTCTAATATCTTCGACTTTTAAATCAGCATAAGCTGAGGATGATTTAGAAAATAAGAATTCTCGCAAACCCGGAAATGCTTCCCAATATCTTTCAAGTTCATCTATTTCTTTTTCTGGAATACCACCAAACATAGACGCATAAATATTCCAGCTTTCAGGGTTCTCTGAAGAATCAACATATCTTGGAATATTAAGGTTGTATTCATTTTTACGGATTTCATCCCTGCTTACCAACTTGGAGTATTTTGGGCGAATTTCTCTACCAATCACAGTGTCAGCAATTCTTTTAATATCCGAAGCTCTAAGCTTGTTATTTTTACCTGCTTTAATAAAGCCTTTGGAAGCATCAACTATTAGAACATCAGTATTATCTCGTTTTTGTTTCAAAACTATAACAATAGTAGGAATACCGGTGCCAAAGAAAATACTGGCTGGTAGCCCAATTATGGCATCAATATGATTGGCCTCAATCAGTTTTTCACGAATTACACCTTCTTCTCCACCACGAAACAGAACGCCATGAGGAAGTACAATTGTCATGATTCCGTTCGGCTTCAAATGGTACAAGTCATGAAGCAGAAAAGCATAGTCGGCTTTTGCTTTTGGAGCAAGGCCAAATCGTGCATAACGAGGGTCGGTTTCTTTGTTGCTAGAATCCCACTTCTGAGAATAAGGTGGATTAGAAACTACTGCATCAACGTAAAGCGGATTGTATGTGTGTATGGGGTCGTTTCATCAAAATATGGCCAATCTGTCTCTAGGGTATCTCCATTGCGAGTTACAATATTATTTGGAAGAATACCACGCATAACCAAATTCATTCGGGTAAGGTTATAAGTGTTCTGCTTTAATTCCTGAGCATAATATTTAATATTGTTTTCATCATCAATATGTTTCGCAATGCTACTACCAATATTAATCAGTAATGAGCCTGATCCACTTGTTGGGTCATAAATTTGGATTTCTTTTTTGTTTTTTGAATGATCCGCAACAATTTCAGACATTAAAAGGGAAACTTCGTGAGGAGTATAAAACTCACCAGCTTTTTTACCAGCATTGGCGGCGAACATACCAATCAAGTATTCATAAATGAAGCCAAGCACATCATAATCCTGCTTGCCATCCATAGGTATGTCTTTTATCAACTGAAGAAGCTCACTGATTGCCTTTGTTTGTGAAGCGGCACTATCTCCAAGTTTACTTAAGCCAGAATGCAAAATATCGAAAATGCCATCAAATAATTTTTTATGGGCAGGACTTATTAAACGGCTAAAAGCAGACAATGCGTCTCTGACATTGGAAACATCAAAGTCTTTACCCATTTTAATCCAGGTGGAAAACAAATCTTTATAGGCTATAAAATAGCCAATATTACTTTTTATATGTTCTACTGTTTCGGCATCATCTTCTGAAAGTGCTTTAATATCTTCATCAGAAAAATCACCCATTCGTGCAAATTGCATTTCTTTATCCGATAGATATTTATAAAAAATGAATCCCAAGATATAATCCTTGTATTGTATATATTAATTGAAAAGTATACCACTGTATTAATATGAAGGGTACCACTTATCGAAATAAACCACGTTGCTTTATGAGAAAAAAAGCAACTACAAACAATGATAAGTATGGATACCAAACAAGAAATTATCCGCAGGTATTTCCGTGAGAATGACACAGAGCGTAAAATCGCACGGGATATGCAAATCAGCCGAAAGACTGTAAAGAAATACCTTCAGGAATATCTGAAGGCGGAAAAAGTCAGCCAGGACGAAAACGACCCAGAAAGACTTCAAGACTTTAGTCACAGCTTTCCCGTTTATCGTAGCGAAGGCAGATACCGAAGAAGGCTCACCCCCGAAATGGAGACAATCATTAAAGAACAAGTAGCCGATAATGAACGAAAAAAGAAGGAAGGGCTCCGCAAGCAAATAAAACGAAAAATAGACATTCTTGAGCTATTGCATTCGAAAGGCTTTCGCATTGGCTATACCACCGTATGTAACTATATCCGAGAGGATAAAATAATAACCCAGGAAACTTATATCAAGCAGGTTCATTTACCTGGGGAAGAATGTGAATTTGACTGGGCCGAGGTAAAGCTTCAAATTGCAGGTGTACAAAAACGCTTATACCTGGCCGTATTTACAACAGCATATGGCAATTATCGTTACTGTGGGTTATACACACGTCAGGACACCCTTGCATTCATGGAATCTCACAATGATTTTTTTGAACACGTTGGAGGAGTATACCACGAAATGGTTTACGATAATATGCGAGTGGCTATAGCTGAGTTTGCAGGGCGCCACGAGAAAACACCTACCGAAGCGCTAACAGGTCTCTCGGGTTGGTACCATTTTCGCTGGCGGTTTTGTAACGTGCGACGGGGCAATGAAAAAGGGCACGTTGAACGAAGTGTGGAATACATCCGCCGTAAAGCATTTAGTCATATTGACACATTTGATACTCATGCACAGGCACAAGCACACTTGGAAGCTACCTGTCAAAGGCTCAACAGCTATCCATTAACCACTACCGGGAAAAAACCAATGACGTCTCTGGAAGAAGAGAAATCAACTTTATGGAAATACCCGGGAGTGATGTGCTGTTATTTAACCCAAGCCTTAAGAGTAGACAAATATGCCACCATTTGTTTTGGCACCAACCGGTACTCCGTTCCCGACCATCTTTGTGGCCGTATGGTAGAGGTGAAAATTTATTCCAATAAATTGAAAGTGTATTACCAGAATGCCCTTGTATGCCAGCAGGAGCGAAATTATGGAATGCACCAATGGCAAATCAATATTGAACACTACCTTCGGACACTTTTATTAAAGCCGGGGGCATTGCATGGTTCCTTAGCTTTAGAACAAGTGCCAACAGAGTTAAAGGAACTGTACCTACAATACTTTAAGAGTCAGCCGCGTGGGTTTATTGATATTCTGCACTATTGTCAAGCCAAAGCAGTATCATCCAAAAAGCTAGTGGATACGGTCACTCAATTAACCCAATTATGCCCCAATGACGTATCGTGCGAAAAAGTAATTGCCCTACTGGGCAATCAAACGCCCCTTACGTTGATCACCACCAAGGTTATTGAAGGAGAAATAGAACACTTTTCGCATATGCAACTTCAGGAAATAGCTTCTATAGTCAATAATATTAAAAACTAAACACGATGATTAATAAAGATATAAAACAACAAATTGTACAGCTCAGTAAAGAATTACATCTACCGGCTTTTCGTCGCGAATTTGAAGAGCTTGCCAGTGAATCCGCCAAGGAAAGTCTCACGTACGAACAGTTCTTACTCAAACTTATGGAACGGGAATACATAACGCGCGATGAAAACCGTCGAAAGGCACAAGTCCGCCAGGCTGGTTTTGCGCAATATAAATACCTTCATGAGCTTTCTCGCGAGGATCTGCCCTCTGATGCTAATACAAAACTAACTATGCTTGAACGGCTTGATTTTATCAAAACCGGGCAGAACATTATCCTCTCGGGGAATCCCGGAACCGGCAAAACACACCTGGCCACAGGATTAGGGTTAAAGGCATGTGCCGAAGGGTACAAGGTGCTGTTTACAACAGTATCGCGCCTGCTGACACAAATCCGGGAAAGTCATTCACAAAAAATACTCAGGGCACTGGAAAATAAATTTGAAAAATACGATCTGGTTATATGCGATGAATTTGGATATATCTCTTTTGATAAAGAAGGTGCTGAGCTTCTATTTAGCCATCTTTCACTGCGATGTGGACGAAAGTCGACCATCATTACCACAAATCTTTCATTTGAACGTTGGGGTGAGATTTTTGGAGATCCAGTATTAACGGCAGCCATGGTAGATAGGCTTACACACAAGGCACACATTATTAGCATGAATGGAAAGTCGTATAGGGTGAAAGAGACGAAGCAGATGACAGAGGGAAGTCACTAAAAAAATAAAAAATGATAGGCCACTATTGCAGAGCACCTTAGCCGAGTTCCAAGCCTTGGCGCGCGCCAAGGCTTGGAACTCGGCTAAGAATTAAACATTATTTTAATTAGTTTCGTGCAGTGGTATACTTTTGAATTGAAATAGTGGTATATAATTGAATTAATATTTACACCTTGTATTCATTTGCTTCAATTTTAGAACGCATTTGGTTAGCCGATTCCCATATTTTAGCGGCTAATTGTTGTTTATTCATATATAAGTTACTTTTCTTATTCTCAGTTAAATGATGTTTTGTACAGTTAGGTTTCTTTTAATCTTATAAGTTTTCAAGAATCTCGACTTTTACCTTCTCATAAGCCACTTGAATATTAAATTCAACCCCTGGCTTAAGAAGTATCTCCATATCCCGCAGAAATTCATCATCATTCATTTTCTCGGCAATATTGGCAAGGTACATTTTTTTGGTTGGAGGTTGGGACAAATATTCCATAAATTTTCGATAGGCTTGTATTAGTCTCTCAATATCAATTTGCTTTTGTTCGAGGGCATACCAAAGGTCAAATAAGTCCCGTCCTTTCCGGCGTTGATATAAAGCCCGCATCTTTGATCCTAATAATTCTTCCAGGGAATAAGTCAGGATTTCGGCACTTCCACTAAACCAGCTTGATTGTACAGAGCGATTGATCTTTTCAAAGCCATAAATGCAAAGATGTTCCCGACAATTAATCTCTACCTTTAATCGGATTGGATTTTTGGGAGGAGCCGTTGCTTCAAATTTAAAAATAATGGTATTGTTATTAAGCTTTTGTGCAACTGTTGACTTTCCAATAAAACCCAATTTTTTCTGAAGTTGCATGATGGTTGGTTTTATTGATTCAGAATTTACCTGGATCAGGTCAATGTCTTCCGAATATCTCGATGGGGGATTTAAATAAAGCTTATGCAAAGCTGTTCCACCTCTAAAAGCAAGCCTGCCTTTGAGAAACTCATCATTATAAATTTCTATAAGAGCACGTTCAATCACAAGGTCTTGTTCAACTTGCTCATTCAATGGCCAGGGAGCCTGATTGCTCCATTCGGTTATGTAGGCGTTTGGAATCATATGTCGCTTTCTAATTCTAAATTTGGAATTACTTGCCAGTTGGTATTTACTTCAAAACCTTCAATGGGATGTTTTACTGAGAATGGGATTACTCTGGGATTACTTTCATCCACAAGCTTTTTAAGTGCATTAGAAATCTTTTCGTTACCAAGGTACTGATCTATCAAAAAGCCTAATCTTTGTACAGTAGGTAAGTTATTATAGCGTTTTGCGGTTTGGTAAAGCTTACCAGATTTGATAGATTCGATTAATTCTGATAAAATTGTTAAAACCATATTATTCCCGCCAGCTGAATAACTGTAAAGCACCAAGTCAAGAGCTGTAAGCTCTGGAGAAGAAACATTGATATATCCAGCTTCAGTTTGTTTTTGAATTATATCCTCACCCGACCAATCCTTCTTAACCACAAATTTGAGTGCAATTTTACTATTCCGGATTTTACGCATCGGAGTTTTTTTTACCATCAGGCAATATTCCATTGGCTGTTGATGAGCTGCTCCCAATAATTGCGCTGCGCTATGAAGCGCTATATAATAGTCTCTTTTTATAAACTTCATTAAATCATCCACAAACCAGGTCATAGGAATAACTCCACGAGCTTGGTATTCCGGGGGAACAATCACCCAGAACTCCCGTCTGATTTGAAAAACTTTATTCTTTTTCTTTAATCGTTGAAGATATTTCCGTACGTTATCCTCTGTTACATTCAATTTCTCTGGCAATTCAGTTGAAATGAATGTAAGCTTACCTTTCGCTTGTAAGCGCTCAAGGTAATCAATTAGCTTTATGGATGTTTGTGTTTTGTTTTCCATATTATTTGCAATAATAGGATATATTATTCCCTGTATCGCAAATACAAATATATAAAAATTTATCAACGAAAGAATGTTTGTTTCTGGTCAGGTGCTTTTTTGGGTTAACTAAAACTTTTATCACGTTGCATTTGCAATATGAGACAAATATATCCCTATAATGCAAATGTATTTAAAGTATAAACATATTTTACAACCATCCTTACAAAGTACCCAATCTCAAATGGCTTTGCCACAAATTCATTAAATCCTGCCTCCATACACCTTTCCTTCATATTATCCAATACGCTTGCAGTTTGAGCAATTATTGGGATGTCAGGTTTGATCATCCGAATCTCGTGGAGGATAGTAAATCCATTTACGATAGGTAGTTTTATTTCAGTAATTACTAAGTCAAAAAGAGGATATTGCTTGAAGGACTTTATCGCAGTCAAACCATCTCTGCAATGGGTAATTTCAATATTCTGATCATTAAGGATTGCGGAAACCAGGATATAACTTGCTATGTCGCTGTCAATATATAGAATTTGCTTTTTCATAATAATGTTGTTTCTAATTGATTAGCTATTGATTTCATCCGTTTTCACGGTACTTTCAATATGAAAGCCAGGGATTTTATCCGTATATCATTCGTATTAACCCCCTATTTCAAATGTTTTGGGACTGTTTTTCCTCCACTCGGTAGTTTCCTGTAATGTATTTTTATAAATCTGTATAAGATTTTTCACCATAAAGGAGGATCGGAATTGCTTTCTTAATTTTGAATGAGCTCTGGTTACAAGAAAACTGGCCATTGTCTTACTTTTGAGAAGCTTATTTATCCTGTGAGCCAATTCTTCAGGCACAATACTTCTTTCTCCGTTCGTATCAATGTCGACCTTCACCTTGATTCCGGTAATTCCATCATCAACAATCTCGTTTGGGCCTTCAATGTTGGTTGTAACAACAGGGATATGCCAGTTCATCATTTCCAGTAATACATACCCGAATGGTTCATAAATGGATGGAACCACTCCAATATCTGCAATCCTGTAAAAATGTTTTAGACCTTCATTGTCCAGTCGGCCTGTAAAAATGACTTTGCCCCAGATACCTTCGCATTCTTTCAGACAACTTTCGTAATTTCCATTTCCAACGATTACAAGCCTTGCATTTTCATAAGACGAAAGAACAATCTTAAAAGCTCTGAGCAAATACAGAATTCCCTTTTGGTCGCATAGCCTGCCTACAAACAAAATGATATTTTCATTTTTGGAAAAACCTAATTCTTGCTTAAACGAATCTTCTTTTCTGGGAATAACTCTTGAAGTTTCGATACCATTGTAAATTACGGATATTCTGTTATTGTCCTGTGCATAGGTTTCTACCACATCCTTTTTCATTTGGTAAGTGCGCACAATCAGGTGATCGGCCAAGTCGCAAAACTTCTTTTCATAAATTATTCCTGGCTTAATCAGGTTGCTACCGGAATTTCCAGGATCCTTCATCAAGGCTTGCCAGTAGGAAGCAAATTTCTCTTTATTGCCGTTCAAGGCAAATTGCCATTCCAGGCTATGTAAATCAAAAATGAAGGGGTTATCATATCGCTCTTTTAGTACCGATGCAATGAAAAACCCATTCCAGGATAGAAAGTGAAAAACTGTTTTATGATCTATCTTGAATTTTGCTTCCAAGGTGTTAACTATTCGACTTGCATTCTCAAGATGCTGGTATTCGAAGTTACCGCCAAGAACAGGAGGAAAACAGATCAGACGGAAGTTGGCAGTATCGGAAAGGATATTTGCATCTTTGATGCCTTTTGACCCAAGAATAACCAGAATTAATCTTAAGCTCTTCATTTGGGAACACGCTTCTTTCAGGCAGGAAAGGTATTTTCCAATGCCATATTGATAGCTAATTCCGTCGTTAACAAAAATAAATGAGGTAATCATGTCTTTTAATTTTAGTTGATTAAACTTATTTGCTAGAGTGGTTTCGTTTATCCAAAGCAAGTTTGTCGAAGTATACCAGGTTGAACATTTCCTTCATTCTGCTTCTAACCCTGGTTCCATACAGAGATTCTATTTCGGAACTGGTGAGGTTTGTTGTAATGTGGGTGATCATCTGTCGGCTTACAAAATGATCGTACCTGGAGAGAAGTATCTCTGTCATTACATTGCACTCGTTTCCGAAGTATTTTAGATTGTTTTCAGTTCCAAGATCATCAAAGCAGTACATCTTGGGCTTATCCTGGATGAATGCCTGTCTGCTGTATTTCAGAAGTACTGAATATCCATCCTGAATGAACTCGAAACTTATATCCCTGCAAGATTTCATGATGTATCGGTTATCTCCTGGTTGGAAAAGTCGTAGCAAAGTCATCAACGTTGTTTTACCACACCCTACCGGACCAGTCAGTAAGATTCCCTTTTTTAACGAAATACCGTTTCTGGTGCAGGCTTCTTCATCCTTCAGGATATAAGCCAGAAGCCTGCCTATGAGCACATGATCTTCCGGGTAAATCCTGAAATGGTCTCCGAATAGCTCGATACCTTTGCGTTCAATAATCCGTAGGCAGGTATCCAAATCATAAGGGTTCGCCATAATCTTTGCTATTGTTAAGTTTTACAGATTTTGACTTGGATTCAGATTCGTACCTGGTAGCATTTAACATCCAGTGGTGAGCAGCGGCGTGCCAGTTTTTCATGGGCGTTTTCCCTCCAACTTTCCATCCGTTGGATTCGAAATGATAGAAGAATTTCCGGGCTTCCACTTCCGGATAATTTTCAGCCTTGAAGAATTCGACCGCTTCGTTTAACCCCGGCGCAACAAATACCTTTTCTTTTTTTGGCGCAACTTTTTTTCTTTTGGCTTTTTCGTCATCAACCGGTTCTGTATTTTCTGCTTTTTTTTCAGATTCAAAATTTTCAACTTGTAAATTTTGTGCTTGTGAATTTTCCTCTATAAATGTTTTATTGTTTATATGTTTTATATTGTTTATAGAAGGGTGCATTTTTGCACAAGTAGTTATGTCAAAATTGCACCGCAGTTGTGCTGAATTTGCACCGTCAGTTATGTCGTTTTTGCACTGCTGTTGTGTTGAATTTGCACAACTGAAATCCGTATTTTCAGGTTCAGTTATGTCAAAACTGCACAAGTTTACAAAACTTCCTATAGTAGACGAATGCGATGGAAAATACTCAATATAACCCCACTCATTCAGCTCACTCAAACATCCGTAAAAAGTGTGGTTCGAGCCAATTTTACAAAATAACAGGAGTTGCTTCCGGTTGATAGAAACAGGATTTTTAAACCTGTTTCTATTCCAAACCTGGAATAAAGCATGATACAGACTTATGTGTGCAGGACTTAACCTGTCATCAGATTTTGCTTTCATATAAAATGCTGTAAGATGACGGATGTAATTCATGCCGCGCTCGTTTTAAAGGGTGCGACATTCAAAAGAGCTTATTTTGTTTCTTATTGGCCTGGAGAATTTTCTGAATATCTTCGTAATCGTAGTATAATGCACCTCCCATTCTAGTATAAGGAAGCGTACCGTTTACACGTAGATTTTGAAGTGTTCCTGGAGAGATGTTTAAAAGCTTTCGAACTTCAGGAGATTTTAACCATTTCTTGGATGGTTGTCCACCATGTTCTTTTAACAATCGCTTAAAGTCTTCGAGCAGCTCCATCCTGAGTTCCCGAAGATCATCTGTTGTTACAATCTGTGCTGGCATACTGATAAAGTTTAAAATGATTCATTGCAAAGCAAATTAAATTACCCATGCGCAACCAGTCACAGGGGTCACATGACCCCCTATCAACATATTAATTACCAGCTAAATAAATTTTGAAAATATTTTCGTTGGGAGAAAATAATAGATATAAACAAATTTACTTTTAACGCAATTTGTTATTTTTGAATGAAATTCAGTATGATTACAAAAAAGTTAAAATCATTGACTTGACCTTAAAAAACAGCTACCTTTGAAATTTGGATTTAAATTAATGATGGAAGAAACCCTTTCAATCTTAGATAAACCACTTGATGAGTTTGCGTTAAGTGCCGAATTTCTTGAAATGGTTAGAATTAACAATTTTAAAAATTTGGGGGAGATTACCAAAATTCCGGTACACGAATTGCTTAAGCTACCGTATTTCCGGTATCGGATCTTAGTTGAGCTAATGACTATTCTGAAGTTTTATAAATTGGAATCTGTTCTTATTGAGGACTAACTAAAAATCATCGTTAAGTTTATTAAGCATTTTAATAACCAAGGCTTTGACTTTATCTTTGGTGTTTTGCTCGTGTTTATAATATTTCTGCCTAATGCTTTCTTCAGCTATCTCATTCACATTTTTCGTTTTGGTATGTTTTGCCAGAAATCTTAAAGATTGGGCAAGCTGCTGTTTATCGTAAATTTCACATTCAAACATCAAATGAATTAAGCAACCGTAAACAGGAACAGAGAGATTGGTTGGTAATTTAAAGTTGGAATCTTGTCCTTCTATGACTTTCCCATCATTGTCTTTTTTTATACTCTTCTCCAGAAAACAGATTTCTTCAACCACCCAATTGATTATTTTTTCTTTTATAGATTCCTGTTTTGGTTCAAATACTATGTCTGTGCGCATTTGTATTTGATTTACCTGCTTCATGTACCAGGAGAGTTTTTCCACTTTTTCGCTGTGAGTTTCCAGAGGTAGGATTATTTGTTCAACCTCATTGGTCAGATACCATAGAAACTGATTGGAATTGAAATTCAGTTCAATGAGTGCAATTTTTATTGCTCTAAGTTCACAGTCAATATCAATTATTGGTTCAAGAGCATTAATCATGAAGTCAAAATACATCAGTTTCCTAAATGTAATTGAACGAGATAACGGATTATGAGTAAATTCTTTAATAGGCGAAAGTGCTACTTCAAGAACAGTTGGGGGAGGAGTAGATGCTTTAGACTTTAACTTTACTATTTGGTCTTTGAAATGTGAGGATGCAGTTCTTTTAAACGAAACAGTCGATTCAGCATCATAATTGAAATAATCTTTGAAGGTATCTGCTAGAAAACGCATTAATGCAACAATCTGGCTGATCATTTGGTCAATGACCAGTTGGTATTCGGTGGATTTTTTAACGATGTCATCATCCAGATATTTAAAGAGCATTTCAATCAGGTGACTTAGTCTTGCCTGGTGATTATGAATATAAGTTACCGTGTACTTTTCTTCTGAGAATGAATATGCGGTACCTACCATTTTTTTCTTAATGATTTCCTTTTGAGTTTTAGCAATATTTATGCACCCCATTAACGAATCCATTTGATTTGTTGGGTTTCGCTCCGGGTTCATCTTTTCAAGTACAAGTTCATCAAGTACTTTTAGTTCGTATTGCAATAAAAGGCTCTTCCCATCTGGCATCGATGTATTTTGTAATGATTGCTAACTTAAGCATATGTACTCGCATTACATATACGTATTTCGATGGGTTGAGTTAGCTGTAACGCCCTAAATATCATTAACACGTTAATGATTTGGAAACGTTTCAATTAGCGACAAAATTAATTTGTCGCTAACCCGTCTTTTGCTTGCGAACTATTGGATTTGTTAGTCATTCTATTACGAAGGTCTCGCATATCCTCACTGACTTTTTTCTCAATCACTTTTGCATATATCTGAGTTGTTTTAATACTGGTATGGCCCAGCATTTTCGAAACAGTTTCGATAGGTACACCATTGGTGAGAGTTACAGTTGTTGCAAAGGTATGACGTGCAATATGAAAGCTTAATGGTTTTTCAATTCCGCAGAAATCAGCAATTTCTTTTAGGTAATTATTAAGAATCTGATTGGCATACACTGGCAATAACCGCCCAGTCTCTAAAACTTTGGGATTGTTTTTATATTTTTCAATAATAGCCATTGCCTGGGGAAGAAGCGGAACCAGAACCGGAATATCAGTTTTGTGACGACAAGTATTTATCCAATATTCACCATCAATTCCGAGCGACATATTTTGTGGAGTAAGCTCGTAAACATCAATATAGGCTAGACCTGTGTAACAACTAAAGACAAACATATCCTTGGCATGCTGTAAACGGAGACTTTTGAATTCTTTTTGTTCAATGGCTGCAAGCTCATCAGCACTCAGATACTGCCGGTTAGTTTTTAGAAATGACGGCTGAAATTTTTGAAATGGATCTCTGTCAAGCCATTCGTTTTTAATAGCCAGGTTAACAACTTTCCTGAGCCGCTCGATATGCTTCATTACAGTATTTTGTCCGCAGGGTTTTTTAGGTTGCAAAGGTTTGTACTCTTTCATAAATTTTTCATAGCCTATAATGAATTTATAACTAAGCTGTGAAAGATAAATATCCGAGGTATGAAGAGCTTCCTTCAGATAAAGCTGGAAGTAGGTCTTTGTAGTATAGTAATTTTTCATCGTTCCCCATTCGAGAACATTTTTCATTTGCTCATTGTGGTAATCGAACAAACTCATTAAGGAATGCTCTTTTTCTTCTATACCCTGAAACTTGTTTTTTATAGCAACCGCAGTTATTAGTTGCTTTTTCAATTGTAATTGTTGATAGCATTCTACCATTCGGCTCCGGATTTGCTCCAGGTATGTGTTCAGAGCTTTTATTTCTTCGCCTTTGCCTTTGGCCATTCCCTTTCCTTTGCTCCAGTTCTCAACATCGATATCTTTTTTGATGGAGACTTCTACTCGCTGTCCATCAACAGTAATTCTGGCATAGATGGGAGCTTTACCATTTTTCTCTTTTTGTCTCTTGATGTAAAAAACAATTCCGAAAGTGTTTGTTGTTGTCATAAAAAATACGATTTAGTTGTTATTAATTCATTTTAATAATCTGGTCATCTCACACTTGAAAAATGACCACTTAAAACCTATCAAAAACACCTAAATAATATTATTCAAACAATTGTAAATAAATTACTTATGTGCTATTCGGTGACCCAAAAGTAAAATAAAATTTTGGTCACCGAATAGGTCACATTTTGGTTGAAAATAATTGTTTCGATTTCGTATCAGAAAAAACAAAAAGCCCGTAAATCATAAGATTTGCGAGCTTTTGTTTTGGGTTTAAACCCATTTTGTCGGGGTAGCGGGACTCGAACCCACGGCCTCGTCGTCCCGAACGACGCGCGCTACCAACTGCGCCATACCCCGTAATTTAATTTAATGGTGTCGCCATTTATAAAATTTATCGAATTCTGCTGTCTACTATTTTTTGATTTGTTAGATTTTCAATGTTGCCGTTTCGGCTTTCAAAAGCTCTTTGTCGATTGGAACTACACCCACTTTTTCACACACTAAACCACCAGCCATATTTGAAATGGCGGCTGTCTCAAATGGATCAAGGCCCGAAGCCAGACATAGACTGGCAACACTAATTACCGTATCTCCGGCTCCCGAGACATCGGCAATGTCCCGGATATGAGCTGGTATTACCCGGTATCCCTTTCCTGTACTAATAAACACACCTGCTTCGGAAAGGGTTATCATGATGAGAGAGATATTATTTTTATCGTGAAGGATTTTGGCGGCTTCGAAAAGGGTTTCAGGGTTTGCTTTATTGGTTTCAACCTTAAGTCCTTCATTCAGTTCCTTGAAATTGGGTTTGAAAAGAGTTGTATTGTTGTATTCGCAAAAATTTCGTTTTTTTGGATCTACCAAAGTCGGAATACCGCGTTTACATGCTTCATCAACAATTTGTTGAATTACTTTAGGTGTAATCGATCCTTTATCATAATCTTCAAAAATGATGGAATCTATTTTATTATCATTCAGTACTTTAAAAATATGACTGATGAATTTTATTTCCATTTCCTGTGATAGCGGGTGATCAATCTCTCTGTCGATTCTTAGCAATTGCTGGTGGTTGCTGATGATACGGGTTTTAACGGTCGTAACCCTTTTTTTATCCTCAATGATGCCCTCAGCAGTTATATTTTTATTTTTCAGTAACTCATACAGAGTTTTTGAACGTAAGTCATTGCCTATTACCGAACAGAGAATTGGAGTCGCGCCTAATGATTGAATGTTAAGTGCAACGTTCCCTGCTCCACCCAATCGGTTTTCTTCACTTGTTCTGGTTACTACAGGCACTGGAGCTTCGGGTGAAATTCGCTCTACTTTTCCCCATAAATAAGAATCGATCATTACGTCACCGATGATCATCACTTTATAATTTGAGAATGAGTCGATAACTTTGGCAAAATCAGTTTTCAAGATGATAAATTTAAAATGATAGCAAATATATAATAAAAGCAGGAGGTATTATAAAGGACAATAGAACTAAGAACCAAGAGGTACTATCTTTCTTTCATGAATGTTACATTGGATCGACATCGGTCTGAACAATTACCGGGTAATATATTTCGTGTGCAGAGAGTTGATTAATACTTGTGCGCACAATTTCCTTGGCTTTCGCAAACGATGCCTGTCGTTCAATCTTTAGCAGGATATTCTTATGATACCAGTTACTAATTCTGCTTATTAAAGGATATTCGGGACCAAACACCCTGTTTGCAAATGATATCCTCAAACTATCTGCCAAATAAGCGGATGCTTCATCTAACATGGATTGATTTTTATGTTTTAGAGTTAGCTGAATCAGTCGCGTGAAGGGTGGATAGCCAAAAGTGCTTCGTTCAGCCAATTGGGTTTTATACATGTGCAGGAAGTCGTTATTGATTACATCGTGAATGATGTAGTTTTTGGGATCGGTTGTTTGAATGATTACTTTCCCTTGTTTGTGTTTTCGTCCTGCGCGTCCACTAACCTGCGACATCAACTGAAAGCTTCGTTCAAAAGCCCTGAAATCCGGGAAATTAAGCAATTGATCCGCATCAAGTACGCCCACGAGATTCACATTGTCAAAGTCTAGTCCTTTTGAAATCATTTGTGTTCCAACTAATATATCAAGTTCCCTGTTTTCGAAATCGCTAATCATTTCTTCGTATGCTTTTCGCGACCGGGTGGAGTCCAGATCCATTCTGGCTATTCTTTTCCCCGGAAAGAACAGAGCAAGCTCGTCTTCAATCTTTTCAGTTCCAAAGCCATGCATAACAAGCGAAGAAGAACCACACGCTTCGCAAATAATTATTTTAGAGGTGCTGTAACCACAATAATGACAAACTAAAAGGCTAAGATTTTTATGGTATGTGAGACTTACATCACAATGTTTACATTTAGGTATGGTATTACAAACGGAACATTGAAAATAAGGCGAATATCCCCTGCGGTTCTGAAACAGAATGATTTGTTCTCCCAGATCAAGCACTTCTTGCATCTTTTCGATTAATACAGGATGAAAATGGGATTTCATCTGTTTTAGCTGCCGGGCTTCTTCAATATTGACGACCATTATTTCGGGCAATTCAACATTTGCAAACCTCTGAAAAAGTTGAACTATTCCATATTTACCATTTTCGGCATTGTAATACGATTCGATAGAAGGTGTTGCAGTGCCAAGCAGTGTTTTAGCTCCATGTAGTTGAGCCAGCACAATTGCCGAATCCCGGGCATGATAACGCGGAGCCGGATCGAATTGTTTATAGCTATTTTCGTGTTCCTCGTCGGCAATGATTAACCCGAGATTAGTGAATGGCAGGAAGATAGACGACCTAACACCAAGTATCACCTGGTATTGACTCATCTTATTCTCATCGATTAAGGCGTTCCATACCTTAACCCTGTCACTGTCGGAGAATTTTGAATGATATATGCCCACTTTTTCACCAAATGCACCTTTCAAACGGTTTATGATTTGCGCAGTTAAAGCTATTTCTGGTAATAAATAAAGTACCTGCTTCCCGGCAATTAATTGCTCGTTAATTAATTCGATGTAGAGTTCTGTTTTTCCGCTGGCAGTATATCCGTGCAATAAAACTACCTGGTGTTTTTCGAACGAAGTTCTTACACCATCCAACGCTTCCTGCTGGCCTTGCGAAAGAGGCTTTAGTTTGTGATCATTCCCAGGTTGTGTATGGTCGTCGTGTTCTTTTTTCTCATACGTTTGAAACACACCTTTTTTTATCAGGCTTTTCAATAGCTCATTTCCGGATGGGAAATCGGAAAGGAGTGATTTTTTGGATACTTCTTTGGGTTTGGGGGTATAAATTTCTGAAAGTTGAATGAACTTCATTAAAATTTGAAGCTGTTTATGAGCTTTTCCAAGAATATCGAACACTTGTTTAAGCTCAGCCTCGTCGTATAAATGAGGCATTAACTCCACAAAGGTAGCTGTTTTAATTTTAAATCGGTCTTTGAGTGATTCTTCCAATATTAATGCGCCATCATCAACCAGCTTTTTAATCACTTTTAGCAAGTCCTTCTTTTTATAGGATTTAGCAATTTCTTCAACCGACAGAATATTGCGCTGCGAAAGTAAATTCAGGATTAGTTCCTCCGATTCCGAAATTTGTTGTTGAGCTTCAAATTCAGTATTAATATAGACTTTCGTTTCGCTTTCGAGTTTTAAGCCCGATGGCAATGCGGCTTTCATCACATCTCCCAATGTGCACATGTAATAAGATGCTATCCAATCCCAAAATTTTAGCTGAATGGCATTAACCGCCGGTTTATCGTCGAGTAGTGAAATGATTTCTTTTACCTTATAACCTTCCGGCTGAGTAAAATGGATATGGTGCACAATGGCCGAATAGAACCGTTTTGCCCCAAACTGAACGATTACTCGTTTGCCGGGAGCAATTTCCGACTGCAATTCGTCGGGAACCAGGTAAGTAAAAAGCCTGAGAATCGGAACCGGAAGAATTACATTGGCAAATACAGGATGATGGGAAGTTTCGTTCATAAAAAATGCATGAATTTTCAATGCGAACGCTGCATGAACTAGTTTTTCAGACAATCGAATATGCAAACATATCCATTATTAGATACTCCTAAATTGCCAGAATATGTGCTACATCCAGCAAGCTCTTAGGAACTCCTTTGTGCATTTTAACTGTTTTGTTCAGTGGTACATGCACAATCTGGCCATTACTTAACCCAACCATAATGCTTTTTTGGTCGTCGAGCAATGCTTCCACTGCCGCAACACCCATGCGGCTTGCAGAAACTCGGTCGTAGCTTGATGGCGAGCCACCGCGCTGAATGTGTCCTAAAATGGTTACGCGTATGTCGAATTGAGGGAATTCAGATTCTACTTTTTTTGCAATTTCGTATGCATTACCTTCATCGTCGCCTTCAGCGCATATGATAATGCTTGATTTGTTGGATTTTGCACGTTGCGAAAGAAATTCGCGTAATTCAACCATCTGATTTTTTACTTCAGGAATCATAATAACTTCTGCACCAGTGGCAATACCGCTTTCGAGGGCCACAAACCCAGCATCACGACCCATTACCTCAATAAAAAAAATACGATTATGGGAACTGGCAGTATCCCGTATCTTATCAACAGCTTCAATTACTGTATTTAAACAAGTGTCGTAACCTATGGTATAATCCGTTCCATACAAATCGTTATCAATAGTTCCCGGAATACCAATTATCGGAATATTATATTCCTGTGAGAGAATACTGGCTCCCGTAAACGATCCGTCACCGCCAATTACCACAAGTGCGTCTATGCCAAATTTTTCAAGGTTTTCATAGGCTTGCTTTCTACCTTCAGGAGTGCGAAAACGAGCAGAACGTGCCGTTTTAAGCATGGTACCACCTTTTTGGATGATTCCGCTCACATCCTTTGATTCAAGTTTTTCTATATCTCCATCAATCATTCCTTCATATCCCCTGCGGATACCAAACACCTCAATATTATTGAAAATTGCAGCACGGGTTACGGCTCGAATTGCAGCGTTCATTCCCGGAGCATCGCCGCCGGAAGTTAATACACCCAGTTTCTTAATTTTTGCCATACAAACAAATTATAAATTAAACGTTACTCTATAAATACTAACTATATGTTTCTCTAAAAATTACTTTAAAAATTTATATCTTTTATTTTTTGCAAAACATTTTTCATTAACCATTGCGGGGTTGAGGTTGCTCCGCATATACCAACGGAATTGACGTTATTGAACCAATCGGAGTTCAGTTCTTCAGGTTTGGATATCAGGTAGGTATTTGAGTTATTTTTCCTGCAAATTTCCAAAAGAACTTTTCCGTTTGAACTATTGATGCCGCTAACAAAAATTACCACTTCGTAATTTTTGGAAAATTTTGCCAAATGCTCCCCGCGTTTTGACACATAACCGCAAATAGAATTTATGACTTTTAGCGGCATATTGTCTACCGGAAAATAAGTCGTCATCTTCTGTCGAATTGCATTGGCAATGTCCTCATAACCCGCTGGAGGTTGAGTGGTTTGTGCAAAAAGTGCAACGGGTTTCGAAAAATCAATTTGTTCCAAGTCACTGATGTTGTCAACAACAATCGCATGTCCTTCAGTTTGTCCAACAAGACCTTTAACTTCGGCATGTCCCTCTTTTCCGTATATAATTACCTGACCTTGTTTTTCTTTGATCTCTTCCCAAACCGTATGTACTTTTTTCTGTAATTGAAGAACTATAGGACAGGTGCCGTCGGTAAGAAAATTGGTGTTATTTTCTATTGTCTGATAAGTGGCAGGTGGCTCGCCATGGGCGCGAATCAGAATTTTTGCATTATGAATATCCTGCAACTCCTCGTGATTGATAATTAAAAGTCCTTTGGATTTCAACCTCTCAACTTCTTCTTCGTTATGCACAATATCTCCCAGACAATACACCGCCAACCCCTTGGCCAGCGCATCTTCGGCCAGTTTAATTGTTTTAACTACACCATAACAGAATCCAGATTTGTTGTCTATTTCAACCAGCATCGCACAAAGATATAAAAACTGTGTTTTCAAACAGTATTATTGAAATTTTTCAAGTAAATTTTTAAACCATTCCATTTGTTGGAGGGGGGTAAGGTTTGAATTATCTAATATTATAGCATCTTCAGCCATTTTTAATGGGCTTTCTAAGCGGTTCTCATCTATAAAATCCCGTTGAGCTAAATTGTCACGTACTTCGGATAACAAAACGGGAGTGCCTTTTTCCAGTAATTCAGTATATCTGCGTTGAGCTCTCACTTCAAGGTTGGCGGTCATAAAAAGTTTTAGTTCGGCGTTTGGAAATACTACGGTACCTATATCACGACCATCCATCACTATTTTCTTGCCTTCGCCCATTTTTTGCTGCAAAGCAACAAGCCTCGACCTAACTGATTTTATCTTACTTATTTCACTTACGTTTTCAGATACCAGCATAGTTCGAATTGTATTTTCTACATTTTCGCCATTCAGATAAGTTTCATAAGCAGAATTATTGGTTTTTTTAAAATCAATGTTGATGTTCTGAAGGTATTTTTCCAACTCAATATCGTTAGCTTTTCCATTCATCAGAAATTCGAGGCGCATGGCGAATAAGGTAAAAGCGCGGTACATAGCACCGCTATCGATATAAAGATAGTTTAATTCACCGGCAATGTTTTTTGCAAAACTGCTTTTTCCACACGATGAATGCCCATCAATGGCAATTACAATTGGAGTTTTTAAATTAATCATGATAAAAATTCAAAATAACGGGCAAAGTTACAATAATCATACAAAGGGAGAAGAAAAACAACGAAGCGGTACACGATTTTCTCTTATTATCTAAATTTAAATAGTACATTTAGTAATCTTAATTTGTTAATTGTAGCATTAACAATAGCGATGGTAGATAAATTCAAACTATTAGAGGCGCAGTTGCAGCTTTTGCAAACAGAGGTGGGTGAACTTCGGAAGGAAAACCAACTTCTCCGGGAAGCAATAAAATTTGACAATCTGAAAGAAAAAGAATATAACTTTCGATTGCTGGCTGAAAACTCAACGGACCTTATTTCAAGACATTCCTACGACGGCACAATATTATACGCCACACCATCATTTGAATCAGTTCTTGGTTACAAACCTGAAGAGCTTATCGGAACTAATCCTTATGATTATTTTCATCCGGACGATGTGCAATACGTGAAAAATTCACATGCCATCATTGTCAAAAAGCCTGTTGAAGATATTTTAGAGTATAGGATGAGACACAAAAAAGGCCATTATGTATGGGTAGAAACCATCATTAAGAGTTTATTCGACAAAAAGGGACACATTATTGAGATCCATTCAACTTCCCGCGATATTACATTAAGGAAAAGAGCGCAGATTGATTTAGATGAATCACAGCGAATGTTAGAAGCTGTTATTGATTGTATTCCGGTGCGGGTATTCTGGAAGGACAGAAATTCCATTCTATTAGGGGGCAATGCTTTATTTGTTAGTGATACTAACGTACATTCTACCAAGGAAGTTATGGGTATAAGCGCAATTGATGTCGGTTTTGACCCAGCTGAAGCCGAAACTTACCGGTTGGATGATTTAATGGTAATGACAACGGGAATACCCAAAATAAATTACGAAGAGCTTCAGACCAATCACAAAGGCCTACGCTGGATGAATGTCAGCAAAGTGCCCCTCAAAAACAGTAATGGCGAAATTATAGGCATACTTGGTGCTTATGATGATATCACCGAACGAAAAGAAACTGAACAGGCTCTTTTTGAAAGTGAACAACGTATCAAAGCAATCATCCACAATGCTCAATTGGTTTTATTTATTATTAATAAAGAAGGTGTTTTTACTTTCTCGGATGGTAAAGGACTTGAAAAACTTGGGTTGCAGCCCGGTGAGGCTATTGGCCAGTCTTTCAGAGACATTTATAAGGATTATCCAAACATTATCCGAAATGTGGACTTGGCCCTTTCAGGAGTATCTGCGCAACAAACCATTTACATGGGCGATACAGTGTTTGATACTCAATTTACTCCATTGTTTGACGGCATTGGAAATATCGAAAGTATAATTGGCGTTTCTACCGATATTTCGGAACGGGTAAAGGCAGATCGTGCACTTATCGAGAGTGAAGAAAAATTCAGGTTGTTGGCCGAGAATTTGCCAGGAGTGATTTACATGTGTAAAAACGATAGAAATTGGACAACTATTTATTTGAACGAATCAATATATAAGTTGGTTGGCTATTCCAAAGAGCAGTTTTATAATGAAGAAATAAGTTTTGCCATTTTATATCATCCTGATGATAAAGAAAAGGTTTATGCAAATGTGAAAGAGGCCTTGTCGAATAATTTGCCATTTCATTTGACCTATCGCTTAAAACATGCCTCCGGTAATTATATTTGGATTGAAGAGGTTGGCGATGCTATCCGCAAGAATGGCAAGATTCAGTATTTGGAAGGATATTTGAGCGACATTACTAATCTCAAAAATACCGAAGAGCAACTAAAAAATATAAATGTCGATCTGGAAAAAAAGGTGATCGAAAGAACTGTTAAGTTTGAATTGATAAATAAGGAATTGTCGGAATTTGCTTATGTAGTATCGCACGATCTTAAGGCTCCTCTGCGGGGAATAAGTCAGCTTGCGGAATGGTTGATTATAGATTATGCCGAAGCACTAGGCAAGGAAGGCTTCGCAATGATTGAGCTTATGAAAGGCAGGGTAAACCGGCTCGAAAACCTCATTAATGCTATTTTGCAATATTCCCGGATTGGAAGACAGGCTGTAAAGGATGAAATTGTAGACATAAATAAAGTGGTAAAAGAAACTATTGACTTGCTTTCACCTCCAATGAATATTTCCATTGAGGTTGTTACCCAATTACCCGAAATGATGATCAATAAAATCCGGATTGGCCAGGTTTTTCAAAACCTTATTGGTAATGCCATAAAATTTATGGATAAGGGCATTGGATATATACAAATCGGACATGAAGAGAATGGTGAGGAATTATTGTTTTATGTAAATGATAATGGATCGGGAATTGACAAAAAGTACTTCGATAAAATTTTTCAGATATTTCAAACACTATCCTCAAGAGATGAGAAAGAAAGTACAGGAGTGGGTCTTGCTTTGGTGAAAAAAATTGTTGAACTTTATGGAGGCACTATTTGGATTGAATCAGAGAAAGGTAAAGGAAGTACGTTTAAATTTAAACTCCCTAAAACAAAGAATACATGAACAGTAAAAAACCTATATTGCTCGTTGAGGACGATAAGATTGATGCTTTGACCATTCAACGGGCTTTAAAAGAATTAAGCATTAGTAACCAAATAATTGCAGTAACAAATGGCGAAGAGGCTTTGGATTATCTCAACGTAAACCAGACTGACTTACCATGCATTATTCTTCTTGATCTGAATATGCCCAAAATGAATGGAATTGAGTTTTTGCAGGCACGTTACAAATTAGATCAAATACGCTCTATTCCCGTTGTAGTTCTTACTACTTCGCTTGACGATCAGGATCGCCTTGAAACATTTAAGCTGGGCATTGCCGGGTATATGCTTAAACCTGTTGATTATAAGCAATTTGTTGAAGTAGTAAGAACCATCGATTTGTATTGGACACTTAGTGCTCTTCCTTTTAACGGGTAAAAAAATGGAATATAAAATTCTTTATATAGAAGACGATTACATCGACAGGATAGCCTTTGAAAGGTCAACAAAAAAGAGCATGTGCAATTTCGAATACAAGCTCGCCTGTTCCCTGAATGAAGGAATATCTATGACAAATGAAACCAAGTTTGATTGTATCGTTTCCGATTTCAATTTGGGCGATGGTAATGCCATGGAACTGATAGAAACTATAAAGGATGTTCCAATCATCGTTATTACTGGTATGGGAAGCGAAGAAACTGCTGTTATGGCCATGAAAGCCGGTGCTTACGACTATCTTACCAAGGATATTCAGGGCAGTTATCTGATGATGTTGCCTGTTACAGTTGAAAATGCAATATTCAGAAAAAGATCGAAAGATGAATTGAAAAAATACCGTTCCCAACTGGAGATTATGGTGAAGGAACGAACCTCAGAGTTGAGTGATACTAACGAGCGCCTTCAGCAGGAAATTAACGAACATAAAAAAACAGAAGTAGAACTCTTAAATGCAAAAATCAAAGCCGAAGAAAGCGATAAATTGAAAACTGCATTTCTGGCGAATATTTCCCATGAAATCAGAACTCCTATGAACGGAATCATTGGGTTTGCAAGTCTGCTGGTCGATAAGTCGGTTGGCGAGGATAGCCGGATGTCATATGTTGAAATTATAAACAATAGTTGCAACCAACTTTTGTCTATTATCAATGATATAGTAGACATTTCCCGCATCGAATCGGGTCAAATTTCTTTAAGTGAGACTGCATTCTCACTGAATAGTCTCATTGATGAATTGCAGATGTTCTTTCAGCCATTTGCCGAAAAAAAAGGACTGAAGTTATATTCCAACAAAACGCTTAATGACATAGATTGCGAAATTGTTTCCGACCATTCAAAACTCCGGCAGGTATTAAATAACCTACTTATTAATGCAATAAAGTTTACCAAATATGGTGAAATTAAGTTTGGGTATAGGCTTATAAACAATTATGTTGAATTTTATGTTTCCGATACGGGTATTGGGATAAAACCTGAATTTCAGGAAATAATTTTCGAACGTTTCCGACAGGCCGAACAAAGTGATACAAATGTTTATGGAGGTACTGGTTTAGGATTGTCTATTTCTAAGGCATTTGTGGAGTTGCACGGTGGCAAAATCTGGCTAAAATCACAGTCAGGAAAGGGATCCGATTTTTATTTTACAATTGTTTATAAACCCAAAGGTAATTCATACAATTTGGAAGGAAACGGCACTGTGGAGCTAACCAATTTAACAGGGAAAAAAATTCTTGTGGTTGATGACGAAGATTCCAATTTTCAATATTTAAATGAACTACTTGTAAACTCCGGCGCTATTGTGATACATGCAGAAAATGGGCTTAAGGCAATCGAAGTCTGCAAAAAAACAGAGGATATTGATCTTATCCTTATGGATATTAAAATGCCGGAAATGAATGGATTAGAAGCAGCTCGCATTATTAAGCGGGATATTGACAACAAAATCCCCATTATTGTACAAACAGCTTATGCTTATCCCGAGGACCGCAAAAAAGCTATGGAATATAAGTGCGACGATTATATTACCAAACCATTAAACCGTGATGAATTGTTTAAAATGATTAACAAACATATCCTTTGAAATTGTTTTAAAACTTCATAAGGCTTTTCAGCGATTTATAACCGCTATCGCTGACTTTGAGCTTTGCACCATTGGAAAGTATAGCCAAGTATGAGTTTTTTTCATACAATTCCAACTGTTTGATAGTATCAATGTTAACAATATACGACCGATGAATGCGTAGAAATTTGCCAGGTTCGAGGTGTTGCTCGAAATACTTCATAGTTTGTTGTTTCAGGTATTTTCCTTCCACACTGTATATCATCACGTAATCATCCTGCGATTCAACATAAATAATCTGGTCCACGGGAATCACTTTTATTTTGCTGCCAGTCTTTACCACAACCCTATCGAGGATGTCCTGTTTCTCCAAAACATGCTCAGTAAGTTTGGTTATATTTTGAGAAAGTGGTTCCTTTTGAGTTCTTTCCGATACTTTTAAAATGGCTTGATTAAATCGATCCTGTGAATAAGGTTTCAACAAATAATCGACTGCATTAAGTTCAAAAGCACGTATGGCAAACTGATCATACGCAGTGGTAAAGATAATCCGGGGCGTTTCATCCATCAGTTCAAGCAGCTCGAAACCGGTAAGTTTAGGCATCTGAACATCAAGAAATACCAGATCGGGTTTCAATTCCTGGATGGCCTTTAAACCAGAGAAACCGTCGGCAAATTCCCCCAAAAGAGTAATATTGGAATGTGCAGTTAAGTAATGTTTGATCAGATCGCGTGCAGGTTGCTCGTCTTCGATAATTATGGCTCTTATCATGTCAGTTTTGGTAAAATCATTTCTACTTCAAAATTTGAATTGCTTTTGTTGGTTTTCAGCAGATCTTCACGCTGATAGATAAGTCGAAGGCGATTAACAATGTTTTTTATTCCCATTCGGTTTCCTTTGCGGGGCGCAGCTTCCAAATCGAAATTATTCGAAATTTTGAGCTTTATTCCATCCAAACATGGTTCGCAAACAAAGGAAATAGTAACCTCGTCGGATGACTCATAAACGCCATGTTTAACGGCATTTTCAAAAAGTGGTTGTAAAATCATGTTTGGGACTTCGAAATTTTTACAACTTTCGCTTATATCTAAACGATAAACCAACCGATCGCCAAAACGTACCTTTTCTATGTCGAGGTATAACAGGATATGATCCATTTCTTCAGACAGACTAATCATTTGCCTCTCTTTATGCCCAATAGAATGTCTTAAAAATTCTGATAATTTTATAATCATTTCCTGCGCTTTGGCAGGATTTGTAATGGTTAGTGAACTAATTGAATTTAAACTATTAAATAGAAAATGAGGATTAATTTGCGATTTTAACAAACTTAGCTCAGTTTCCTTTACAAGAGATTTAAGTTCTGCCTCATTTAAAATCTTTTCCTGAAGGTTTATGTACGAGATAACCAGATAATAAATAAGTATAATCAATAGATAAAGAAAAACACCGATTGTGAGTCTCCATGGAATGGAAACATTTAGAAAGTTTAAATATTCAGTGTTATCGGCAAAAATCTGCCGTAATAAAAAAGAACCAGTCAGATACCAGATAATAAGAGTAAGAGCAGCAGCTCCTCCGTGATTGAAAATAACGTCGGTTATCTTTGCTTTATTAATATCACTATATTTTACCGTGTACCACAAACCGATAGCAATAATACCGAAAAGTGAATAAAACACAAAACTATCGGTAAAGGATATCAAATGATTAAATCCATAGAAATGATTTAATACCGTTGCATGCACAGTTCCAATAAATGCCCATGTCAAAAGGTAATAAACCAAATACTTTTTCTTTTGAAGAATAGGATGCACCATTTGTGGGGAAGTTTATTAAATGCTATTTATTTCGCCACCGCCAAAAATTGCTACACCTGTAATATATAACTCTTTTGAATTTTCGTCAAAAGAAATTGCAGGTCCCCGCCGTTTATCAACAAATCCACCAAATATTGATACCACCTCAACATGAACTTTCCAATTGGCAGGAATGATAAGTTTGGAACCGCCAAAAATATTCACCACATCGATCATGTTTTTACCGTCACCAAGCTCACAATTTAACAAATCGTAAGTTGAACCACCAAATATAGAAGTTACTTTACCTCCGCGAAATGATTTAGAATAGATTTTTCGCTCGCTTCCGCCAAAAACATTTACCTCATCAAGATAATCGGATGTAGAATCTTTTGACTTATTCCAACCGCCATAATTATCCCCCAAGTCATTCGGGTTCTGATAATCCGTGTTTGAGTTTTTCCAGTAATCTTTATTTCTCCAGTCTTTGTGTGAATGCCAGTCGTGTCGACCTCGCCGTTTGTGAAATAAAATAACCACGCCAATAGTAACCAAAATAATAGGAAGGAAAAGTTTATCAGTATTATAGGAAATATTAAATATTTCGGGTATAAGGAAAATAGTTCCCACAGCTATCAGAATTAAACCAAATGAACTATTCCTTTTGTGTGAAACATTTAAAATACCAATAAAAATGAGAAGCATTTGCCATGAAAAAATGATGTTATGAAGAGAAAAGCCTAACCAGCCGGTTTCTTCCAACAAAAAAAGTCCTCCGAAAAAAATAAAAAGTGCGCCAAGTAGTATTCTTCTGTCCATATATTTTGAATTACGTGTTTCCATATACTTAGTGTGTTAATTTAGTTCAAAATTATGGTTTGTTGTACATCCTGCGAATAAAAAATCGGCAAAACCATCATTTTTGTCGGTAGGAGGACATCATAGTTGATAATTTGAGTTTACAAGAAAATCAAATTTATAACTAAAACCAACATGAAATCGAATAAACAAATACCCATGAATGTATGAATAATTATTAGCACATTCCTGGCTATTTATAGATTGTCTAACGTCTTGAACTCATATCCGCAACCCTGCAAAAATGATAGAAGTTGAGGCAAAACCTTAAATAAACGATCCGACGCCTGATCAGTATCGTGAAAAACGATAATTGCTCCTGGAAATACATTATCAACTACATTTTTATAACATTTTTCGATGCTTATTTTTGAAGAAAAATCCATGCTCATAATACTCCACTGTACAATAGTAAATTTTGAATTAAGAAGTTTTATCTGCCATGGCATGATCATCCCGAATGGCGGTCGAAATAAATTGCTTTGAGTTACAAGTGCTCCTTTGCGTACATCTGCAATATACTCTGTAGTTTTAGTGCAAAAGCCGCTTTTATGATAATAGCCATGATTACCGATTACATGACCAGCCAACCTTATAGAGTTAACTATGGCGGGATGTTTTTCGGCTTTCCACCCGGTACAAAAAAAAGTAGCCTTTGCGTTGTATTGAAAAAGAAAGTCCAACACCAAGGGTGTTATTCCCGGTGTTGGACCATCATCAAAAGTAAAATATATCTTTTTTTCAGTTTCTGGTAATTTCCAAACTAATTGAGGAAACAGGTATTGAATCCAGTCTGGTATTTTTACCCAAAACATTGTTTATTGTTGTGTTGGTGCAAACGATCTCATATACCCTTGGAAAACTACATTTATTTTATCTTTTAAAGGTGTTTGACCATTAGCGTCGGTTATACGAACAAGCTCATTTAAAACCTGCATATTAACTCTTTTTTCATAATCAATTCCTTCTGCAAATTTTCCACGAAGCCTGAAATAATATTTCAGTTCTTCATCGGTGCTTGCTAAAAGTTTATCTACAAGAGTATTAGCTTTATCTATCAATTTAACATTGTAAAATTGTTCCACCAATGGCAAAGCCCAATAGTTGAGAGGAATTCTATCGATAGGCATCACTTCGAGGCATTTATTTAAAACCACCTTGGCCGAATCAATTTTATTTTCTTTTACAAGAGCTTCTGCTAAACGAGCGAAATTATTCCTGAAATTCGACAGCATACGCATGTTATTCTCATCGAGGTAAACTTTCGGATTGGCTATTCCACCCCAAACGAATTTATTGATCAAATTATTGTAAAGAATTTCAGTATCAATGCTTCCATTTTGGAGATCATTTCGTTCCGTGGATTCGATTGGCACAATCTTATAAGCCAGTCCCTGTAACTGAAAATATTTTTCGAGACCCAGGTAGTTTTCGTCAGGAACTGTTGTAGCAAAATACATCGGCCTTTTCCAGTTGTTGTGAGCCATCATATCAAGCACCATCATATCGTTCTTATAAATTGACGTACGTTTTTTTAATTCCCATTTCATTTCAGGAACGATCAATTTAGCCAGTTTAGGAGCCACCACATGGTTGGCCATCACAACCGACGAATCAATCTTAATGCTGAACTTTTTAGCTGGCAGGTATTCTATTCTTTCACGATAATTTGGTAATGTTTTAGTTATGATAGAATCGCTGGCAACAAAATCCATCACATCCTTCAGATCGGCGTAATTGTTAACACGATCCACAATATATAATACATCTCGCGTACCCGTCTGGTATTTTTCTTTTTTCATTGAAAGTGGCAAAGATTCCGATTCATATACTTTTCGCTGCATTTGCTCGATGTACCAATCAGCGCCCAGGTAACTAAGATTCACCACCCTTACATCGGTGCGGATATTTTCCACTTCCTGAGCATACCATAGAGGAAAAGTGTCATTATCGCCATTGGTAAACAAAATAGCGTTCGGTTCACAAGAGTTTAGATAATCGTAAGCAAAATCCCTGCAGGTATATCGATGCGACCGATCGTGGTCATCCCAGTTTTGATTGGCCATTATACCTGGTACTAACCCAAGCGTGAATATGGTAATTAAAATTCCCGCAACAACCCCATTCATTCTTTTCTTTAGCATATCAATGAGGGCCATTACCCCTAACCCAATCCAAATAGCGTAAGCATAAAATGAACCGGCATAAGCATAGTCGCGTTCACGAGGTTCCATTGGCTTTTGATTCAGATAGAGTAGAATAGCGATGCCAGTCATAAAAAACAGTAGTGAAACAACCCAGAAATCCTTCTGGTTTTTTTGGTAGTGGAACATCAACCCAATTAAACCAAGGATGAAAGGCAACATATAGTATTTATTCCGTGCCTGATTATCTTTTAATGAGGCAGGAAGCTTATCTTGCGGACCGAGTCTAAACTCATCAATAAAATTAATCCCGGTAATCCAGTTTCCTTTTAAAATACCTCCATGCCCTTGAATATCGTTTTGACGGCCTGAGAAATTCCACATAAAATATCTAAAATACATATAACCTATCTGATATTTAAAGAAAAATGTCAGATTCTCAACGAAAGTTGGCTTAATTAATGTGGTTGGTTCTCCTTGTTCGTTTGTACTTTGAATTTTTGTTCCCTTGATATTTGCCCATTCCTGATAGTTTTTGGCATGCTCGCGGCTATACATACGAGGGAAAATGGTGCAAAATGCCGGATCGTAAACATATTCAGGTCGATGGTAAATTTCTTTATACTTTCCTGTTTTTACATCCTGAATATAAACAGGCGAGCCTTCTTTTACCTCCTTGATCGGTGCATTATAGTATGGACCATACAACAAAGGCCTGTCGCCATATTGCTCACGGTTAAGGTATGAGAGGAGATTGAAAAGGTTCGAGGGGTTGTTTTCATTCAAAGGAGTATTGGCATACGACCTGATCAGAATTGTGGCGTAAGATGAATATCCCAAAAGAATGACAGCCAAAGCAAGCAAAATGGTATTCCACATAACTTTTCCTTTTTTTGCAGTATACCATAAACCAAATATTACTGCACTAATCAACAAAATCAGGTATATGGCAAATCCGGAAGAGAATGGAAAGCTCAACACATTCACAAAGAATAGCTCAAACCAGGTTGCAACTGTAAAAGTACCCTGGATAACGCCATACATAATCACCCCCAGAATAAAAATTCCTGATAATAATGCAATTATCACTCCATTTCTGGTAACGGTATATTTCTTAAAATAATAGATCATTACAATGGCAGGTATAGCCAAAAGGTTTAATAAGTGAACACCTATTGACAAACCCATTAGATAAGCAATCAAAATAATCCAGCGGTTGGCGTATTTTTCATTTGCCTCATTCTCCCATTTTAATATTACCCAAAATACGATAGCGGTATAAAAAGATGATGATGCATACACTTCGCCTTCCACAGCTGAGAACCAAAAGGAATCGGAGAATGTATATGCTAAGGCTCCTACAACACCGCTACCAATAATTGAGATAACTTCTGCCAGTGTATATTCCGTTTTATTTCCAACTATTTTACGGGCAAGATGAGTAATACTCCAAAAGAGGAAAAGTATGGTAAAACCACTACAAAGTGCTGAATATACATTGATGGTAATAGGAATGGCGGTAACATTGCTACCGGCAAACAAGGTTGCAATCCGTCCGAGAAGCATAAATAATGGCGCACCCGGGGGATGACCCACTTCAAGTTTCAACGCTGTGGCAATAAATTCACCACAATCCCAAAAACTAGCCGTCGGCTCAATGGTCAAAATGTATACCGCACTGGCTATTATTCCTATAATCCATCCGGCAATAACATTAATTTTTTTGAAGTTGTTTATCATATAATGATTTGTTTTTTAATGTATGATGCAACCACAAATGAGTTTATTATCATTTTGTTATGTTTTCGGTTTTCAAAACTTATGGGTTTCATCGGAAAATTTAAACGTGGTGATGCTTTTATTGGATTTTAAAAATTTATCAAAGAAAGGTAAAATTTGTTGATTTTAGAACGACCCTATTTTATTTTTGTAGAAGGGTTATTGAAATAGTTCTTATTTCCTTATGTTTGTATTGTCTTTTTTGTTAGAATGATATGCGCGTATTTTTCATTTTTCTGTTCCTTACAATTTTTTCTGTTTCTGTTAAATCTCAATTACCTATTGATTTTGCAGTTGAAAATTTTTTTTCGCCAGCTGATAGCCAGAAAATTTCGTTACATTTTACAAATCGAAGTTTCTTCAAGAACAACGAATATTTCAACACGTTATACGAAGGTGCAACATACCCGGGATTTCAGGTTGAACCTACGCTGGTATATAATCCGGGACCAACAACGCGAATTGAAGCTGGTGTCAGACTTTTAAAATATTTTGGACGGGATGGGATTTACCGGATTGAACCTGTATTTCGATTTCAATATCAACCTGTCCCTTATTTCCAGACTATTCTTGGAACACTCTATGGTGGCAGTAATCATGGCCTGATAGAACCTTTGTACCGGTGGGAGAAAAACTATACCGATCCAACCGAGAATGGAGTTCAATTCCTTTTTAAAACAAAGCAGGTCAAAGCAGATATCTGGCTCGACTGGGAAAAATTTATTCTACCCAATGACCCATTTCAGGAGGAGCTCACCTATGGTACTACTTTTATTTGGAATCTGTTGCCAGATGATCGAAAATTCAACATTTCCATACCATTCCAAACTCTTATAAATCATCATGGAGGCCAAAGCCTTTCAGTGGATATTCCACTTCGGACTATTTTTGATTTTGCATCTGGTATCAAGACTTCGTTTTATCCAAAAAGCGGAAAAATTAGGGAACTGAATTTTGAATTCTGGTATATGGGCTATAAAGATATGTCGCCCCAAAAATTGCAAGCATTCCGGGAAGGGTATGCGATCTATCCCCGTGCTGAAATTTATGTGTCCAATTTTATCTTCCAAGCGGGGTATTTCCATGGAGATATGTTTATATCACCCAAAGGAGAAACGCTTTTTCATAGTGCATTAATTCCTTTTAACGACGAAAAACGACCCATTCGCGATTTGGCTACTTTTAAACTGGCTTTCCGTAAACAAATTGATAAAGGAATAGCTTTATCCACTTATTTTGAAACCTATAAGGATCTCTCTATTAGCCAAACTGATTATTGTTATGGACTGCAATTGACAATAGACAAAACGTTTTTTATCAGGAAACTTTGATAGTTATTAATACAACTATTAGTTCTTTAAAATTAAAAGGTAGAATTCGACTCCAAGCCATACTTTCTTTCACTTGTTGATCTGAACTCTGGGAAATTATAGATTATATAACAATGTCGTTGACTTAAGGTTTTATCCTCCTAACCTTTCTTAAAAAGGAGGGCTAACTTGCGCAGTGCCAGACACAAGTTATGGCCCCTTTTTAAAGGGTTGAAGTTAATTTTGCTTAAGTCAACGACATTGACTAACCAATAGTTGATTAATAGATTATTATTCACTCACTAATGGGAATTCAGATATTCGTAATGTACTGCATCCATAAGGTATTAGAGTAATTTCCTCAATTTCCTTTTCTGTTTGCTGTCCATATTGAATACTAAAAGGGATTGGTCCTGTTGATTGGTTATACAGTTCCCAGTTTTTCATTTTTTTAGCTTTGGCTCTTATTTCGACTGGTGCATTTTCGAGATTCCATGGAAAATTGGATTTGATTTCTTTTTTGGTGAAGATAAACATCTCGTCAACTTTTTCGGCAGAGACGTTCAATAAGCCATAATTCCAAGGAGTAGTAGGACGAACTTCGAAAAAAGACGAGCCATAATCTATGGAGTCTTGTGTATTTTTAACTTTTTCCCATTTCTCACCAATTTTCAAGGCATAAGTCAACGGACCCCTTTCAATGGCGGCAGAATTTTCGTACCAATGTGTAAGGAAAGTTTTCATAGGTAATACCAACTCCACCTTATCTCCATTTTTCCATTCCCTGCGGACGATCAGAATTGAATCGCCTTTACATTTGCAGGTTTCTTTTCCATTGATTATGACTAAAGCTTTCTGACACCAGGCAGGTACCCGAAGATGAAACGGAAAATTTAACGATGTTTTATTAAATGAAACCGTAAATGTAATTTTATCATCGAAAGGATAGGTAGTGTTTTCTTCGATGGATACTTCGGTTCCATCAGCAACCTTTGCCTTCACATGACTTGGGGCATATACCAAGGCTGCAATACCTCCATCGGGAGTGGCATACCAAAGGTTTTGGGTGAACTTTGGCCAACCCTGGTGCATGTTCGAAGTACAACAAGGATAACCGGATAAAAGTCCAAAACAAACATCGGTACCATTGTGATCTACACTAAAGTTGCGTGGATGGCGCGAAATCATTACCTGATTGGGCTGCTGAAAATACTGACGTGCCATGTAATCGTCGGTAGTCTGGGTTGGCAAAGCATTAAAGGCTATTTTCTCGAGATGGTCGGCATAGGTAACATCGCCGGTAATGGGAAGAATGCTTTCGAGCGTAAACATCATTTCAACAGCAGAACACAATTCTGATCCATTGGTTGGATAGTTGTTCCGGATGTTTTCGTCTCCACCATAGAGTCCCTGGGGCTGCCCCATGTATTTTTGGATGTCTGAAAATCCCTTCCTTATAGCCTCAGAATACTTTTTATCAGGATGTTGCTGATAATAAAGCAATGGTTCCTTCATTCCCTGGGCCAGGTTAACACAATGCATATTGCCTTGTGTGGAAATCATATCAGAATTCAGAAACATATTGGTAAAATCGAAGGTTTGTTTGTGAAGAATATCTGCCAAATCGAGTAGAAATTTATCACCTGTTAGGTTGTAAAGCCAATACACTTCAAGAAGGTTATCACCTCCACGGTATCGTGCCCAAAAGGTCCAATGGTCAAGCGGGTTCTTAGGTAATTCCTGAAGCTGGTAACGAAAATAATTGGTCATTAGTTTAATGACTCTTTGATCGCCGGTAGCAGAATAATATTGTTTCAATATTTTCAGAACCACCATTTTTGGCCACCAATCGCCGCAATTATCACGCTGAACACCTGGCTCATACGGGTAATCTTTGGAAGGTCCAAAATAACCATCAGGCCGTTGACTGTTTATAGCCCATTCTACCCATGGTTTTACTTTGGCTTTAAGTTCGGCATCATCCAAAATATACGCCAGCGGCAAAAGACCATCAATCCAGTATGGGCCACGTTCCCATTGGTCACCATCGCCGCCAAGCCAACCATTGCGTTTACCCATTACCAACGGATAAAGTTTGTCAAGATGACCCGATGCCCCATTTTTTTGGCGAACTAACATTTCCTTTAGCCAGCCATCGGCTTTTATAGTTCCCAGTGGCAGTTCTATGTAAGGGTTTGTTACCAATGGCGCGCGATTTTTTACGTAATTAATGCTATTAGTATTTTTTTGTGCCCATATCCATGTCGACCAGCAAATGGTCATCAGGAAAAGTAAGAATTTACAATGATTCATAATTAATCTTTTAGGTTATTATTGTTTGTTCGTGATACATAGCGAAACTATAGTAATACGAATTGTTTTGATCAAAAAACTGCTAGTTAAGGAATATGTGTCAACGAATTAATTTTTTCAAGAAGCTCGAGGGTATTTTTGTTAGTTTTATCCAAAAACAATGCTTTTTCGGCATAATACTTGGATACATCTACATTCTGCATTTTAAAATTATTCAATGAAATTTGAATGAGCAAATCTATATTGGCAGAATCGGTTAATAATTTGGTTTTTAAAATAATCACCTCAGTAGTTAACGACTTGACAATAGAGTAATTGACTTTTGACGAATTGTTTTGAACTAGATAATTCAGATAACCCAAAGCCTTTGCCGGTTCATCCGTCTTTAAATAAAGGATAGCGATATCCTGAGCAGACTCCATTGAAGGAAGTAGTTTAAATGCATGTTGATAATAAACTTTAGCCTTTTCGTATCGATGCAGATTCATACAAAACTTACCTGCATAAGACATAAATGTAGCATCGTTTGAAAATTGCAAGGCAGTTGATTCAGCCACCTTTGTAGCATTGATATAATCATTTTTGCTCAAATAAAAATTCATCAGTTTGGGCATGGCTTCATTCCAACTTATCTTGTTGTTGAGTAAATCCATCGCCATTTTTTCTTCAAATGAAGTTAGTTTGCCTGCATCAAAGGTCTTTTTCTGGTTGAACGGCCAGGTTTCTTTTAAAATTGATATTTCAAAGGTGCCTTTTAGCGAATCGACTTTGGTGATAGGCATTTCACGAAGAAGCTTATCCAACGAAATTTCATCCTTCCAGGTTTGAGCAATTAAATGGTGTTGCTTGATGGATTGGTAGAAAGCCTCGGACATCAATCCATACCCAAAAATATTAGGATGGACATGCTCCAATAGTGTTTCATTGCCAAGAATGCCATGAGGAGAATGGTCTTCAAATATTTTTTTAGTATCTACCTGATATACTGCTGGATATTTATGAAACAAATTCTCAATTACCTGATTCATTGCTTCCGGTGCACGAAAACGCAGCATATCGAAGTCTTTAGCTTTTATAAAAAGCTTTTTGGCCTTTTCGAAATTTTTATTTTCATATGCCTTTTCAGCTAAAGAGTATTGTATTTCGGCCGAAGAAGAGCTGTCTGTTTTTGAACTAATAAATGGTTTCAAATTTTTTACATTACAAACCAGGGTACTGATAAAAACAGGTATTTTTTGTTTGGATAACACCTCGCATATTGCCTTCATGTTCGTGGCGAATTGTTGTATTCCACGATTATACAAATCCGAATTGAACGGAATTTCCTGCTTCGCGGCCATGCGCTTCATCAAGGTTTCACGAGTGTTTATCTGTTGGCCGATTAACGATTTTTTAATGCCGGAAAGGCCATTTCCAAAAAGCTGGACAAGTCTCAATGATCGTAAATGCAATGCGGTTTGGATAAGAAATCGGTTATTACCGAGTCGCGATGTTGACCCAACGCCTAAGGTTCCGTAATATTCATTTTGTCCGCAATAAATAAAAACCGCATCCGGCTCATATACCGCAAGCTCTTTGGCAAAGCCAAGTACCGTATATGAGTTTACTGCTGTTAACGACAAGTTAATTATTTCAAACTCTTTTTCAGGAAAGGTATGCATTAATCGATACAACAAAAATCGATGAAACGAGACATTGTACATATAAGGATACCCCAGCGTGGTCGACTCTCCCAATACAAAAATCCGAAATGTTTCGGGAGATTTGTGTTTTCTGAACGATTCGTATGCGCCAATAGTCGCATTCTCTTCGGTTGCAAAATAGCGTTTGGAGGCATATGGGTTCATTACCAAATACCCGTTATTTTTTTCGTCTTGTACAAATAAACGTAAATCGTGACCGTAACCAAAAAATCTCAACCCTACTTCAAAAAGAAATAAAAAAACAAAAGGCAATAGAATGGCTATTACCCAAAATACAACCGTTTTATTTCTTCCTAGGTTTGTTAAGGATCTATGCTTCGGAACTCCCATTTACTTTCAATCAAGTTTTGGTTTGGTGTGATCAAACTCAGTCAGGATTCGCAATCCTGGCTGAGTTATCAACTATTTCTGATTTCTTCATTTTAAATTCGGCTCAACATCAGGTGAAATTTTGATATCCTGAATTTTTCGAGGCATCCAAACTTGCATTTGACCTTCTCCCCGATTTGCCCAGGCATAATAAGGAATTGCTGTAACAGTTCTTATTTCAGTCGAAACAGATTTTCCATCTTTGCCAAGGACCAAAACAGGTGCTTGTGCCTGAATACGAATTACTCCATTTAGCATGTCTGCCTGGAAGGATGATTTGAACTCAGTTTCATCAGGAATTACAATATTCATTACCTTGCCATTGTTATCCGCATGTTCAAAACAATAAACCAGAGGACCACGCTGCAAAGCCACGCGATAGCGATCCTGCTTTACCAGGTCATTTGCAATAACACGACGTATCGGCATGGGCAAACTCAGGGTCACTTTGTCGTCTTTTTTCCATTGACGATCAATTAAAGCATATCCATTCAGAACTTTACACTTTTCTGCAATCCCGTTTACTGTTAATGAAAATGTGCTTACCACTGAATCAGAATAAGCATAGGTATCTCCCGGAACAGGAATATTTTGAGCCCAACCCGGAATTCGAACATACAATCCAAATTTCATCTTTTTTTCAGGGGAAACAGTTATTTGGATCTCACCATCCCATGGATATTTTGTTGTTTGAATTATTTTTACTTTCTTATTTTGAAGCGAAACCAAAGTGGAACTTCCAACAAACAGATTCACCCAAACGGCATCATCTGTTTTGGCATAAATATAATCACCTACCGATTCCACAAGGCGGGCAATATTAGAAGGGCAACAAGCACAACCAAACCACTCACTTCTGGAATAATTTCCATTTGAAGCCAACGGGTTGCCATAAAAAAAATGATCGCCTGAAAGAGAAAGTCCATCCAAAGCTCCATTGTAAAGACTTCGTTCCAAAACATCTATATATTTTGCATCTCCGGTAAGTAAATTCATTCGTTGGTTCCACAGAACCATCCCTACCGAAGCACAGGTTTCGCAATAAGCATTTTCGTTCGGCAAGTCGTAATCTACGGTAAACCCTTCATTACTTCCTGAAGAACCAATTCCTCCAGTAATATACATATTTCGGTAAACTACGTCTTCCCATACAGATTTCATCGCATTCATATATCCGTTGTCGTTATTCGCAGCGCCAACATCAGCGGAGCCGGTATAAAGGTACATGGCTCTCACGGCATGCCCAGTTATATCTTTCTGTTCTTTTACGGAAAGTTTATCCTGGCAATATTCGGGAGTTTTCCATTGGTCCCAGATGACCCCTTTCCCATAACCATGCCCCCGTTGTTGTAAATACCAATCGGCAAGGGTAAGGTATTTTTTATTGTTTGTGGTTTTATAGAGTTTTACAAGAGCGAGTTCTATCTCTTCGTGACCTGAAACCCAGGGTCTGTTTTTTTGGCGGAAGGTACTGTCGATATTATCGGCAACCCGAATGGCTACATCGAGAAGTTTACGTTTGCCAGTTGTATTGAAATACGCTACAGCTGCTTCAATGAGGTGACCGGCCAGGTAATCCTCATGTTTTTCCATATCGGTCCAACGTTTATCAATACCCGAAAGCGTATAATAGGTATTCAAATACCCATCAGGAAGTTGAGCTGCAGCAATTTTATCAATCCACTCGTCGGCTTTCTTTTCCAAAGCCTTATCGGGATTATTTTTCAATGAATAAGCAATGGCTTCTAATGCTTTATACACATCAGAATCGTCAAAATAAATACCCTCGTGTTTTTCACCTTTTTGGGCGGCAACTTTTTCGAAATTTCGGATCCGAGGTGTTTTCACTTCTGTTTGCAGGATACATACTGGTATGGTTACCGTACTTACCTTATTGATCACTGGTTTCCAAAAATTATCCTGAACTTCGACCATCGAAAAACTTACAGGCTGCATTTTTTGTGAAGCATTTTGTGCCTCCAGGTTTTGTGAATTCAAAATTTTTGAAAGAAACAAAACAGCTAGAACCGTTTTTTTCATTTTTTGCGTTTTAGAATTGAGTCAATAAACAAAATTATTTACAAAGATTTGAAGTAAAAAAAGCTGTTTCAACTAATTTAGTTGAAACAGCCATACTACTAACTAACAACTATTATGAATAATATTATCATGCCTTATTGCACATAAGCTGGATTTTGCTCCAATTTTGTATTTGCATTAATAGCTGGTTGAGGGATTGGGAATACTGTACGGTAATCTCCTTGTGGTTTATGCGAAAGCCAGCTTTTGGTTGTAAACACACCAAAGCGGATATTATCTATACGACGATGGGCTTCCCAGGCAAATTCCCATCCTAACTCGTCGAGAAAACCGCCATATTGAATCACGGAAGTGTTTCCAGGATTTGTAATGGCATAATTTTCAACGAATCCATAGTTGTATTTTGATGGCCCCATTAATTGAGCACCAGTAACTGCAGCTAAAGATTGATTACCTTTAAATGCTCGTTTACGAACATCGCTAACAATTAAAGCAGCAGCATCAGCTTTACCAGTTCTTAAAAAACATTCCGCTTTCATCAGTAAAATATGAGCATATCGAAAAAAAGGAAAATCGTTATCCAAATTTGATTGGGCCTTTTCCTTAACTTGGAACTTGTTCATTCGGGCTCCTTCCAATTCCCCAATATACAATCCATCAGGACAAGAGTTTTTTAGAATAAAAGGAGTTTTGTTGTCACTGGCTGTAATAATACTTCCATCGAGTGCGTATTGTTGGCCTAGTAGCCAGGTATCAGCCAATCGTTCGTCGTTTGCATCGTAGGTATTAACAAATTGTGGAACTCCCACAACCCCACCAAATCCCCACGGTGTAGCCTGCATGTTCGATTTAGCGCTAAACTTGCCATTCCATGACCACATTTCGACATAAAATCCATTCCCAACCTTTTCATCAAAAGGTACTGCAAAAACAATTTCTTTTGAATTTTCATTATTGGATTTAAAAATTTCCTTATAATTATCTTCAAGGCCGTATTTGCCGCTTCCGATAATATCTTCACATTGGGCCAAGCAATCAGTCCATTTGGGTTCGTTAATGTATACCTGAGCATTTAAGTAAATTTCGGCCAACAATGATTTTGCCGCCCATTTATTGAATCTGCCATACATCGAAGGATCACTAGCTTCGCTGAGGTCAGGCAAAGATTGGGTAATCTCATTCACCACAAAATTATAAATGTCCTTGCGTGGAGTCTTAGGAAGTAAATCTCCCGGTACAGAAGTTGTATCCAAAGGCACATCACCAAAATTATCAAGTAAAAGCCAATAATAAAGTGCACGAGCAACCCTCATTTCACCAATAAGTGAAGCTTTGGTTACCCCTGCAGGTGAGGGAACCTGTCCACCACGAATTTGCCCAATAACCCGGTTAGCACTCAGTACTCCCGAATAAAAATTATTCCAGCCACTAGCCAATTGAGGGGTTTCGGAATTCCAGGTGTGAAGGTGCATTTTTTTATAAATACCACCATCGTCCCACCCGGAGGCATTCGCCGGATGACACATTTCGTCAGAAGTAGTTTCCTGAATGTTATACCAATCCCAATGGCCAAAATTATTTCTCAATTTGGCATATACTACTCCCATTGCACTGATTGGATCTGCAAATTTATACGTTTTTGCAGGTACATCGGTGTATGTAATTTCCGTTAAATCATTATTACATCCCGATATCATCATTACGATTAGGGAAATAAAAAAGGATATTTTTATTATTGTTTTCATAAGTATTCTCTTTTAAATTAATTAAAATGTAAGGAAGCAACCAGCGGTATAGGTAGTAGAAGCAGGATATCTATCCTTACTGTCAATACCCGGACAAAGGGCTCCTCCATTTCCATAGCTTGTGCTAATTTCAGGATCGATACCGGTATACTTGGTAAACGTAATCAGGTTTGACCCGGAGGCATATACCCTCATCTTCTTGAGAATTTTATTATTCTTGAAAATCAGATTGTAACCTAGGGTAACATTATCAATTTTCCAAAAATCCCCGTTTTCAACATAGTAACTTACAAAGTTGAGTGATTGATCGTCGGCCAAAGGTACCTTGCCATAAATTTTATCGTACGAGGATGCAAAAATATTACCACGGTTCAGCATCACAGGAGCTCCGTATTGCATTCGTGGGTAGTTCACAATTTGAAATCCGAAGGCACCCCGCATGGTAACATTTAAATCGAAATTTTTATATGCAACGGTATTGTTCCAACTTAGGTAAGTTTTTGGTGTTCCATTCCCCAATACTTTTTTATCATCCGCCTGCTGATCATTGATAGGTTTAGGTTTGCCGTCTTTCCCTTCAATAATCCAATGTCCGGTAGCATCAATATCAACGGTTTTAAAGCCCCAAAAATTCCCGATTGGCTGACCAATTTGAACTCGTGTGAAGTTTGCCTGAATAGGCTCGCCGGATGCTCCGGTATCGAAGTACCCACTAGCAATGGAGAAGTTTTTATCGTTCAGGGATACCAATTGATTTTTATTATATGAGAAACTAACCGAGGAATTCCATAAAAAATCCTTTGTTTGAACAAGGGCAGCATTCAACTGAATTTCAATACCTTTATTCTCCATGGTGGCAGCATTCGCCCTGAGGGTGGATAAAAGATACGGAGGTGTTGAAACCGGGTAATCGAACAATAAATCCTTTGTTGTCCGCTTGTAAAGGTCGATTGAACCTGAAATTCGATTGGTTAGCAAACCAAAATCCAAACCAAAATTCACTTCTTCTTTCTTCTCCCATCGTAAATCGGGATTGGGATTAATGGAAGGATCGACGGTTTGTACCCATTGACCATTGTTTAATGCGTAGGTATTAAAATTTATAAGTGTTAACGATCGATAGGGATCGCTTGGTTCAGTACCTGTAATGCCATAACCGGCACGAATCTTAAGATTGGAAATAGCCGAAACATTTTCCAAAAAAGATTCTTTGTTGATATTCCATCCTACCGACACGGCTGGAAAATTTCCCCATTTGTGATTTTCTCCAAACTTGGACGACCCTTCATGACGAATACTTGCCATCAAAAGGTATTTGTCCTTGTAAGCATAGTTAACACGACCAAAGAAACCAACCAGCTTACTGCTATTCTGATAGGAAGATATTGGAGCATCCCCACGTTTTAACGCTTTACCAGCTCCCATATTGTTATAGTCGAAAGCATCTGTTGGGAAATCCCAATTCTGCATCCAATACTCCTGAAAATTATTTTGACGCCAGCTATATCCAGCTAATGTATTAAAAGAATGATCGTTGAAAGTTTTAGTATATTGAACTGTTAACTCAAGCATTTCTTCCAATGTTCGGTTAGTTCCCCTGGAGGCATAACCATTTTTACCATTGTGAAGCGTGGAATACTGTTTTTTTGTTTCATAATATCCCCTGGTACTATTAAAAAGATCTCTCGATCCTAATAGTTTTATATTCAATCCACTAATAGGCAAATAGGTAATAGTACCTATTGATCTTAAATCATTGTTTTGAATTAAGCCATGGGTCTCATTTAAAAGTGAAACGGGATTCATGTAATCGGTCTTATCCACATGTTCCACCCAGTTTCCATTATCGTCTTTTGGCCTGTCGGTCGGATTATAAGTTAACCCGTTGCGGTATACCGACGTATTAAAACTTCCACCGTCAGCTCCTGAATAATATTCTTGTTGATAACCCGTTAAATTGGCATTCAATTTAAGTTTGCCATCGAAAAGATTCTGAGTAATCTCTAATCGGGGAATAATCATTGAATTATCTGATTTTTTAATAATTCCTTCCGATTTGCGATAATTTAAATTGGCAATATAGGTGGTATTTTTCGAACCTCCTTTTACATTGACGTTATGCACTTGTGAAATCGGTGTACGTAGGACTTCGTCCAACCAATTCGTGTTATAACCATAATCATAAGAGCCTGGTTTATTTTGAGCCACTACCGAACGGTATTGGGCGGCATTCATAAAATCCAATTTCTTGGTAATGGTTTGGGTGCTTACATAACTATTCAATTCAATAGAGGTTGGCGTTTCTCCGTTCACTTTTTTGGTTGTGATGAGAATAACGCCATTCGTTCCACGAGTTCCGTAAATAGCAGCTGCCGAACCATCCTTTAACACATCAATGGATTCGATATCTTCGGGAGCAACACCATTTAATGACCCGGGAACACCATCAATCAATATCAATGGGCTTGTTCCGGAGACTAACGTGGTAATACCGCGAAGGTTTAACTGGGAAGTGTTAACAGGGTTACCGTCGGGAGTTGTTACGCTGAGACCTGCAACTTTTCCACGAATTAATTGAGAAGCATCAGTGGCAGAACCCTTCACAAAATTTTCCGATTTAATACTTGCAATAGCTGTTGTAACCTGTTCGCGTTTTTGAGTTCCGTACCCAACCACAACAACCTCTCCAAGTTTTGTAATATCGGGTGTCAATTTCACATCCATAACTGATTGTCCTGCAATTGAAACATGCTCAGTAAGGTATCCGACATAAGAAATTAACAGAATACTGTTTGGAGCAGGAATCTCCAAACTATATTTCCCGTTAATATCGCTTACAATACCGGTGGTAGTTCCCTCAATTTGAATATTCGCTCCAATAATGGGTTCACCAGTTGCAGCATCGGTGATTGTTCCTATTACTTTTTGCTGTTGCAGCGCTTGTTTAGGGGCAATCACGATAAGGTTATTTTCAAAAACCTTATAGGTAAGCTGGGTGTTTGCGAAAATGTCTTTCAACACATCGATAACCTGCTTATTATCTGCCTTAACTGTAACCTGGTCACCCATTAGCGGCATATTATCGCTGTAGAAAAACCTGAATTCACTTTTTTGTTCAATTGTTTTTAACACATCCTTTAAGGATTTGTTTTGCAAGTCCAAATCAATTGAGGTTTGAGAGTACACATTGGCACTAACTTGCAAAACGCTAAGAAAAACGATAGCCAGAGCTAGTTTCATGATTATTAGTAATTTTTTTATTCCATGAGATGGAAATGGAACAACATTTGTTATTCTTTTTTTCATAGTTTTGTATTGTATTTAGTTTTAATTATCCAATGTTCTTCTGCTAAAAGAACCATTGGGAAGTTTAATAAATATTGGCGCGGGGTGTTGAAGCATCCTGCGCTTTTTTTCTCCTGGTTTTACTGTTTTTACATAGGCAATCGCTTTATAGAGTTAATAATTCAACTATATTTCATTTCTTTTCCTGATAGAGTTTTTTGTATACTTCTTCAAAATTTGAGGCTTCTGACAGACTAACATCTTTGCCTTTTATTTTAAACGTTAAAGGAGCCGAAACACTCATTACAGTTAATACCTGCTCAATTGGCTCTTTTAACAATGTGCCGGTAAACCGAAAGGTTTTTAACCTTTCTGATTCAAAGTGAATGCGGATATCAAATTTCCGTTCCAATTCTATAGAAAGTTGCAAAAGATCCTGTTTTTCAATAATCCATCGATTTTCTTTCCAGGATATTAATGGTAACACATCGATGTCTTTTGTAACAACCGAAGATCGCTCCTCGGCTTTTGGGAGCTGATTCTCATTTGTCTTTTCAACTGGGTGAGAAGTATTGGAGTTAATTGAGCTCTGCAGCCTGTTTTTATAATATGTAAGCTTCTGATTAGGTTTAAGAATGAAATCTTCAGCATTACCCGATTGATTTTTCCTCTCAATTTTTACAGATCCTTCGACAAGAGTAGTTTCGATGGTCTTCTCATCAGGATAAGCTTTTACATTAAATTCAGTACCAAGCGCCCAAACGTTCACAAGTGCTGTCTTTACCATGAATGGACAGCCTTTGTCTTTTGCAACTTTAAAATAGGCTTCCCCTTCAAGTTGGACAACCCGGTCGCTTAGTCCATAGGTATTGGCATATTTCAATTTGCTACCTGCATTCAGGGTAACTTTTGTTCCATCAAATAAAATAAATTCAGCCTTTGCCCCAAGCGGAACTATAATTTCGTTAACCCTCAGATCCCGTGATACCGATTGTTTTTTTCCGATACTATAGAAAAAAAATACACCTATTGAAAAAGAAACCAGGACAATGGCAGCATACCTTTTAGCTATCAGCAAAGATGAATTGATTCTTGACCGGAGTGATGGATGGGCGTTTATTCCTGCCTTTTCTTTAAATTTCAGAAATCCCTGCTTGTATTCATTCCCTGTATTTTCAAGAATAGCCCTCGAGGTAATCCAAATTTCACAAAACTCATCAAAATAACGTTTGTTAACCTTGTTCTGTTTTATCCAGGCGATAAGTTCATTAGTCTCATCAATGTTTAGTTCTCCCTTCAGATAACCAACAATCAACTGATCTGACGCATTTAAATTTTCTTTGGTTTCCATAATGTGATGTTCTATATATACTGACAGTAAAAAAATCGGAGCGGGTGTATTGAAACAAAAATAAATTTCGGGCAGAAAAACCAGATTTTCAAATGATCCTCATCCGTTTAATTTAAAGACCTTTCAGTAAAAGAAGCAGATTAATGTAATCTTTGAGTGCTTCACGCAAACGGGCAAGTGCGATTTTGATCTGCATCTTTACGGTATTAACGGAAATACCCAATTCTCTGGCTATATCACTATAAGTCAAATCTTCATTCCGACTTAACAAAAATATTTTTCTGCAACCTTCGGGAAGGACATTAATGCATCGGATCATTATCTTCTGAATATCTTTTTCATACAATTGACCAAGGGGATAATCGCTGTCCCATGAAAGCAATGAACAATCAAATGTTGTTAAGCTTTCGATTAAACTTGCAGCCAGTTTATTTTTTTCCAGGTAATTGATGGAAGTATTTTGCACCGCCTTGATAATATATGCTTTAAGGGAGGTTGAAATAATAATCTCATTGCGGTTGTTCCAAAGTTTCACAAAAACATCTGAAACTATTTCTTCAGCATCGTCTGGATTCTTAACAATGTGAGCTGCAATTAAGCGCAGGTAGACATAATATTTTTTATACAGCAATTCAAATGCAGCAAGATCACCTTGTCGAATTTTGTTAAACAAATCAAAGCCCGAATCTTCCATCCATTATTCTGAATTAATAGCGGCAAAGATACATTTTCAACCTTAATCTTTCAGAAAATTTACAGCCATGAATCCTCCAATATTCATATGTTGAATATTCAAGAAGTTACCTGACGGGAGATGTTCAACCTGATTAAAAGCTCTCCTTCCGGATGGTTCAATAGAACAAATTTCACCACATTTTCTTAAAAATTTCATAAAATTCGTAAGTAGTTTCCCACCTGATGGTGAGGTTTCAACGGAAAGAATTTGCTCAATATCTTAATTCACCAAAGGTTCGGAGAATTGTGAGTATTTGAAATTAAATGCTTAAGAGGTTATTTTGCTATGATCATTGTAAAAACCGTTGTTCAATATTAGCCGTTGGTATCATACAGCTGGACCGTTTGCCAAATATTTTGTACCGGGTCTTTGCAATTATGTTATATAAAAAGTCTCTTAACGGTTTAGGGAGTATAATAAACACATAAAAGAGTTTCCAAATACCACCTAACTCCTTCAATACATGAAGCACAGCGGACGATTTAATAAAATACCCGGTGTTATTGATGTAAACTACTGAATTGAAATCATTCAATGATAGTTCAAATTGATTAAGTAATGCTTGTCCTCTTTGGGATTGTAATGAAGCAAATTTAAATTTTCCTTTCCGGTCTCGCTTGATTAAGGCCTTTACTGCATTGTTGCACAGATTGCAAACCCCATCAAAAAGCAAAATATGTGTTTCGTCATTGTAAACTCCCATTTTTTAATCCTGAATTTTATGAAAACTCTCGAAATCTGATAATCCACCTAATTTACAATAAAATACGTTTCATAACACGTGAACATAATTATATTAATACTGTTCTCGTTTAAAATTTGATGTCTGAAGTATGAAAAAAATAATGAAGCCGATCTCAATTGGCCTTTTGGTAATTACTACATGTGCTTTTTTTTCAATGGGTAATAAAGCCATAGCGCAAACTAAACTTTCAAATAGCATAAAAAACAGAGTGTTATTTGTGGTAACAAGTCATGATAAAAAAGGAAACACGGGTAAGCCTACAGGGTTTTACCTAAGTGAAGTCTCCCATGCCTGGGAAGTACTTTATAATGCCGGTTATGAAATAGATTTCGTCAGTCCGAAAGGAGGTAAAGCGCCTGTTGACGGATTTGATCTCAATGACTCTGTTAACAAAGTGTTCTGGGGAAATGCCAGATATCGGCACAAAATTGAAAACACATTAAAACCATCAGACATCAATCCGGCCGACTACAGTGCAATTTTCTATGCAGGTGGACATGGCGCTATGTGGGACTTCGCCGATAATGCGGCACTTGCAGTTATTGGGGGCAAAATTTACGAAAATGGAGGCATTGTAAGTTCAGTTTGCCATGGGCCGGCTGGACTTGTAAACATTAAACTAAGCAATGGAAAATACCTCATCGACGGTAAAAAAATGAACTCATTCACGAACGAAGAAGAAGTGACTGTTGGGCTTGACAAGGTAGTCCCATTTCTTTTGGAAAGTAAGCTCATTGAACGTGGTGCAAAATTTGAAAAATCCGGACTTTGGCAACCTCACGTAATTGTTGACCAACGATTAGTTTCAGGACAAAACCCTGCATCAGCAAAAGGAGTTGGAGAAGCAACGTTGGCCGAGTTGAAAAAATTAAGCCAACCAGTGATACGTAAATAAATGTAATAGTCAAACAATCTGCTCCTACTGATGAGATCTTCTGCACGTCCTTCTTTTTCGATTGGGTTAATTTCCGAAACCGTTAATTTTCGACTGATCAAATTTTCACATTTCCAGTTCGTTTTAAAACACCCCAATTGGCAATTAGGAGCATATGACGTTTTCATGGGTCTATCTCTTATTAAATGGTTGCTAAAAGGAATATATATTTTATTTACTTTTTCTGATGAACCCAAAGTACAGAGTGAGCAAAAACAGAACGAAGTGGATACAGCCACGAATAGCTAAAAATTCATGAGACATAGTTGTTCCCATGAAGGGAAGATCAACTTTATACCATGCAAAATACCAACTTGCTCCTGCTGTTACAAAGAATGCCCCCGATAAAAACTTAAAGACTTCTCTCCAATTATTTTTTTTCATTTTGTTTTAGGTATTATACTAATCTTCTAATCCTTTTCCGTTGAGTATTTGTTGAACACTTTTTTCAATTCTTGCTTCTCGTGTTTTAGATTGTTTAGGTGAAGAAAAATAAAGTAGGTAACCTCTTTGGCGTCCCGGTGTCAGAGCTTCAAAAGCAGATTTCAATTCAGGCATATTTTCAAATACAATTTTCAATTCTTCAGGCATGTTGAATTCAGTTGTCTTTTTTAACTCTACCTTCAAACCTGCCTTTTCAGCAATAATGGCTTCTTTAATATATGCTTTCAAGATTGCTTCATTTTTCACAATGTCTCGCGTTTGTGTGAACCGTATTTGTCGCGATGCTTGTACATTTTCTGTCTGTTGGATTAATATACCCTCTGTATCCTTTATCAAAGCACCTTTCATAAACAACAATGCACAGTAATCTTTAAATCCATGGATTAAAACAATGTTACTATTTTGAAATGTGTAGCAAGGACAGCCCCACTTCAATTCTTCTGATAGACCACAGTCAAGTACAATCATTCTTAATTCTGAATATGCTTCTTGCCACTTTGTTGTTTTATTAAAAAACCAGTCAACTTCCGGATTCATACCATTTGTATTTTAATTATTAGAATTAATTTTTCTATCTGTTGGTCTAAAATACCAAGACAGAATTATAAAGATGGTCTGAAAAAGTGGTCCAAAAATTGCTTTTCCTCCATCTCCAATTGCCAAATGTGATATCAAAGCACCCGTCATTAAAAAAAAGAACCCTGCATACGCCCATTCTTTCAACAATTTTTGCTTTGGAATTAAAATAGCGAATACCCCAAGTATTTTCCATACTCCAATAATGTACATGAAGTATAATGGATAACCAACATGAGCAATTAATTCATCCATTTCTTTTACATGGAATAGTTGAGATATACCACTTGCCAACATGCCAAAAGCCAATAAGACTGTTGAAATCCAATAAATTATTTTGCTACTCTTTTTCATTTCATTTCATTTTAAATTATTTACTATTTCTTGTAATCTGTTATGTGACATATTTATACCGTATGTAAAAGGCAATTTTAGATTTTCGTTTCTGTGCGCCACCGATTGATATACCGTATGCATTAAAAGTTTGCTAGTGTTGTTGGTGAGTTTCTCAAATTCTAAAAACTCAAGCTGTACACCAAAAGGCATATTCTCAAACTCAAAAGTTCTAGTGATTTTTAGATTGGAAACAAAATCGTGGATTGTCCCATTAAATCTGAATTTATTCCCTTTAGGGTCGGTTGTTTCAAAAAGGTAACCACCATGTTTTTTATTTTCAAGTTTCAATACTTTTGTTCCCATCCATTGCTCAACAATTTCTGGTTCTACATACGCTTTAAAAAGTAATTCTAATGGCAATTCAAATTCCCTTGTTATTAGCAAATCTTGTTTGCCGTCTTCAGCAATGACTTTAGTTTTTTGTTCCATATTTTTTATTTTTATTTTTTCATAATGTTTTCTAATTTATTAAACCTGTCATCCCACATTTTGCGGAATGGTTCAATAAAATCAGCTATTTCTTTCATCTTTTCCGGATTGAAATGATAATATATTTCTCTGCCTTGTTGCTCCTGTTTCAACAATTTACATTCTATAAGGATTTGTAAATGTTTTGAAACTGTAGGTCTTGCAGTGTCAAAGTTGGAAGCGATAGCTCCTGCTGTCATTGATTGAGAAACCAACAACAAAAGTATCGCCCTTCTTGTTGGGTCTGAAATTGCTTGAAATACGTCACGTCTTAGGTTCATTACGAAGTTATTTGACTACAAATTTACATGTAGTTATATAACTACGCAAATATTTTTTTAAATTTTTTAAAAAAGTGTGCAAAAGATGGTTTATTGAAAGTTGTTGATAGGTGTTAAGCACGGCTCCTCGAGAAGTTTAGGAGTGTCTGAAATTCCCCTTTACATAATCGACTTTATCGTAATTTTTTAATATCCTGAACAATTTCAGCCAAGTCATTATTAAGCTGATGTCCGCGCCCAACAATTTTTCGAATTGTAGCATGTGGAAGTTGTTTAGCATAAAGTGCGAGATGTGAGAAGGGTACTATCTCATCATTAGTGCTGTGATAAAACAATATTGGAGTATTGGGTGGTAGTTTTGAAGCGAAATCTTTATCTAATGTCATATCTTCATATTGCCAACCTCCTTCTCCTAAAAAAGGTATAGAGATAAAAAAAATACCGAGAATATTTTTATCGATCTTTTCTTTAGAGAGGTACTTTAATAGGAGATAACCACCAACTGAATGCCCCATCAGAATCACTTTACTTTCAATTTTTTTAAGTTCTTGATCAAATTTAACTTTCCAAAGATGATAATCAGGATCATTCTCATTTGGCATCTTGGGGTAATTAATATCATATGTTTTTTCCAAAGAATCATCCAGATATAAGGCTAGGTGCTTATCTGCTTCGTACGCACCTTCGCCTCCACCTTGAATAAATAATATAGTTGGCTTCTTCATAGCATGTTATTCATTTAATTATTAGTAGATTAATTATTATTTATAAACACATTAATTTAAATTATGTTTTTCGGAGTCAGGATTTCTAATTGTTGCCAATGTTTGGCGCTTGGCGAAGAAGTGGAATTACTCACAAATGTAATTGTTTATTAAAGGTGTTTATGATTTTCCATTCGAAGCACTAAACTGTCTGCCAGCACTATACTTGATACGAAGCACAAAGCTTCATTTAAGCACTGAGTCCGCTTTTTTGCCAATCGCTTGTGTGCGGTTCGTTGTTCTCGTTTAAATTCCTGTGAACCACAATTACTATATAAGTTTTATTGGTTGGGTTGAGTATGTAAATTGCTTTTTTTACTTATAATCCCTTTACTTATCCTTCATATTTGTGGAATTCTGTAATTGTAAGATAATAACCATCTAAGTCTCTTAACGAAAATTCTTTTCTTAATGAATTTCGGTTTTGGTGAACTTCTTCTTCTACTTTGGAGCCAACTTCGTCAACATTCTTTCTAATAGCATCCATATTGTCAGTTCTAATATAAAGTAATAAACCGTTCCCAGCTGTTATACTTTGGTTTGTCAATGAAGGATGACCGTGTTCTCCCCACTTGTGAAGACAAAGAATAATTTCATTTTCTTCCGATTGTAAAACGGCAAAGTCTTTTCCATCATGGGCATTCTGAAATCCAAATACTTGTTGATACCATTTGGCACTTGCTTCAATATCTTTTACTGCAATTATTGGGTCAATTCGTGTCATAATTTTTAATTTTAGAGAATATTCGTCTTTTTACATTGAACGCTATCAGACAGGGCTTGGCTTGGTTGGTTTTTGGTGGGCCTTGTGCGTTGGCAAACCAATCACCATTAGCCCGTGTTAGATGTTCTTTGTTTTTATGTGTGCTAATTGTCAGTCGTTTTAGTTATTGCGTTATGATGAACTGGGAAGTTTGCAGAGTTAGCAATAAAACATAATTCGTTTGCTTTTTTATGTAATTCATTTGCCTTTTTTGTCATTGAAATTTCTGTAACAGTAACAATTGGGTTTAATGTAACTTCTGTAAAATGTCCACCTCCATTTGAGGTTTCAACCATTATTCCTGTCGCATTGTCCACATAATCAATTACGATTACTCCTGCTTCTGCACACAAATGCAAATACCAAAGCATATGGCATGATGAAAGTGAGGCAACTAATAAGTCTTCTGGATTATGTTTTGTTTTGTCACCAAGAAATGCTGGGTCAGATGAACCCCAAATTTCAGCCTTATTGTCCACAAAAATTGAATGACTTCTATCAAATGCGTATTCCGGAAATAAAAGGACAGTCATTCCGGGAATTGGCGGACAATGATTCCGGGAATAAAAGGACAGTCATTCCGTTTTTGGGCGGACAGTCATTCCGGAAATAAAAGGACAGTGATTCCGGGAATAAAAGGAC